>NZ_AXYZ01000008.1:0-429789 GCF_000483465.1 Pseudomonas sp. LAIL14HWK12:I7 | reverse complement strand
CGCTGTGAGGCGTTGAGCTAACCAATACTAATTGCCCGTGAGGCTTGACCATATAACACCCAAGCAATTTGCTAGCGCGAATTGCGGTGGTGAAGACGAAACAACCGAAAGTTCGTAACCACAAAATCGCATATCCGAATTCGCTGGGCTGTCCATCTGGGCATTCTGGCTACAGAATTTCTTGACGACCATAGAGCATTGGAACCACCTGATCCCATCCCGAACTCAGTAGTGAAACGATGCATCGCCGATGGTAGTGTGGGGTTTCCCCATGTGAGAGTAGGTCATCGTCAAGATTCATTTCGCAAAACCCCTATCTGCGCGAGCAGGTAGGGGTTTTGTCTTTTCCGGCCGTCAACACTGGCCGTGATGATGAAACATGCGTCATCCATGCCTGATAAAACCAGAGGTAATGCTACCCTCGCGGAAATACTCAGCATGGATACCCATCATGGAAATGAACTGGCACCAGGCCTTGCAAGAGAGCCTGAGCTGGCTGGCAATCGCCTCGTTCATCACCCTGGTCTGCTTCATTGCAGCGGCGACACTGGCAGTGCGTTTTACACGCTGGGGCAGCCAATTCTGGCAGCTCGCCGGGTCGTATTTCAGCTTCAGGCGCAGCTGGCGGCCGCTGTTGGTGTTTGCCCTGTTATTGGTGATGACGCTGTTCTCGGTGCGCCTGAACGTGCTGTTTTCGTTCTGGTACAACGGTTTCTACAGCGCCCTGCAAGGCCTGGATCAGAGCGCCTTCTGGTACCTGCTAGGCGTATTTGCGGTGCTTGCCACCATCCACGTGCTGCGCTCGCTGTTCACGTTCTACGTGACCCAGGCCTTCAGCATTCACTGGCGCGTCTGGCTCACCAAGCGCCTGACGCGCGACTGGATGCACGGCGATGCTTACTACCGCGGCCAGTTCCTCGCCGAGCCCGTAGACAACCCCGACCAGCGTATCGAGCTGGACGTCAATGCTTTCGTCACCAACTCCGTGTCGCTTGCCCTCGGCGCAGTCAGTGCGCTGGTGTCGTTGGTGGCATTC
Source organism: Pseudomonas sp. LAIL14HWK12:I7 (assembly GCF_000483465.1). Taxonomy (NCBI): domain Bacteria; kingdom Pseudomonadati; phylum Pseudomonadota; class Gammaproteobacteria; order Pseudomonadales; family Pseudomonadaceae; genus Pseudomonas; species Pseudomonas sp. LAIL14HWK12:I7. Next base: position 428,753 of record NZ_AXYZ01000008.1, on the reverse strand, counting down.
ACGGGCATCCTCTGGGGTTTGTCGGCACCGCTGGCAGTGGCGGGGGTCGAGATCCCACGGGCGATGGTCTTTGCCGTGTACCTGTACGTGATCGTTGCCACTTGGATTGCCTTTCGCCTTGGGCGCCCGTTGATTCGTCTGAACTTCCTCAACGAGAAACTCACCGCTAACTTCCGTTACGCGCTGATGCGCCTGCGTGAAAATGCTGAGAACATCGCCTTCTATCAAGGTGCACAGGTAGAGCGGGGCACACTGTTGGGCCGCTTTGGCGCATTGATTGTCAACGCTTGGGCATTGGTCTTCCGAAACTTGAAGTTCAGCGGCTTCAACCTGGGTATCAGCCAGGTTGCCGTGGTGTTCCCCTTCATCCTTCAGGCGCCGCGTTTCTTCAGTGGCGCTATCAAGCTTGGCGACGTAATGCAGACCTCCCAGGCCTTTGGCCAGGTGCAGGATTCGTTGTCGTTCTTCCGCGAATCCTACGACGCATTCGCCCAGTACCGCGCCACCCTCGATCGTTTGACGGGCTTTCTCGATGCCAATGAACAGGCCAGTTCGCTGCCGCGCGTCACTACCGAGGAACAGGCGCATGCCCTGGACATTGCCGGTTTGCAGGTACTGCGCCCCGATGGCCATCCCCTTATTGCCGACCTCAATCTGAGTCTGCGCGCTGGCCAGGCGTTGTTGATCAAAGGGCCTTCAGGGAGTGGTAAAACCACCTTGTTGCGTGCACTGGCTGGGCTCTGGCCTTACGCTGAGGGTGAGGTCAGGCGCCCCTTGGGGCACCAGGCGCTGTTCCTGTCTCAGCGCCCGTACCTGCCACTAGGCGACCTGCGCACCGTTATCGCCTACCCATCGGCCAGCGCAGCCGAGCATGAAGTGCGCATGCAGCAAGCCCTGCGCCAGGTCAACCTGGCCCACCTTGTCGAACGCCTGGACGTCAGTTGCGACTGGTCGCACATCCTCTCGGTGGGTGAGCAACAGCGCTTGGCGTTTGCCCGGGTGCTGTTCAACCAGCCCCAAGTAGTGTTTCTCGACGAGTCCACCTCGGCCATGGACGAAGGGCTGGAGCATACGTTGTATGGGCTATTGCGCAGCGAGATGCCGCACGCCCTGTTGGTGAGTGTTGGCCACCGCAGTACGTTGGCGGCGTTCCACACACATCGGCTCGAGGTGGATGGGCATGGGGGCTGGTCGGTCATGGAGCAGCAACCGGCGCACGTTCCGGTTTAGCGGAGGGGTAGGAGGGTAATGACAGCGCAGCGTCAGGGTTGATGCTCGGCATCCTGCATCACGATCAACTCGGCCCCGTCGTTGCGCACATTTCCGACAGCCTTGCTCACCGGGAACCACTCGAACGCCTCGACCGGCAGGCACCGCTCTCGTGCCAGGCGCTCGGCTTCCTCGGCGGGTACGTCAGCGTCAATCCATATGCGCGCATCCGCCGGCTCAAGCACCAGAGGCCGGCGGTCATGGATGTCGACCATGCCCTCGTCACTGGCGGCGGTGATGATCACGAAGCCATCGCCTTCGTTAGGCGTCATCCCCGTGTGCACTTCGGCCAACGCGGCCATGAACATCGGTGCCTGGGTTTTCAGGCGGATGTAGTACGGCTGCTTGCGTTTGGCGTCATGCGGGTCGGCCACCCATTCGTACCAACCATCCGCCATCACCAACGCCCGCCCCTGCGGCCACAGGGCTTTGAAAAACTTGCCGGTGGTAACCGTCTCTACCCGGGCGTTGATTGGGGCGGGGCGTTTGCCGGTGGCCCAGAACGGTGCCCAGCCCCAGTGGCAGGGGTCGACGCGCAGCCCGTCATCGACACGGTGCAGGATCAGCACCCGGCTGCCGGGGGCGACGTTGTAGCGACCGATCGGCAGGTTGTCATAGCCGCTGATCACGTCCTGTTCGGCGTTCAGTTCACGCAGGTAATCGGCCAAGCCTTGATACTGGGCGAAGCGTCCACACATGGCATGTACCCCCACTTGTCGAAATGTCCTACGCCGAAATTGACCTGATGCTCGGTAGATCGATACTGTATCTATATACAGTTAAATTCAAGGCCGTGCCATGACTTCCATCTTGGGCCCCATCACCTGCGGTAGCGGTGCTGTTTCTCGTTATCTGTTCCGCATCCCGGCTGGCTTTCCGTCGCCGGCGGCGGACCACATGGAGCAGCCCATCTCGCTCGATGAACTGTTCAACCTGCGTGCCCCGCATATGTATCTGGTCAGGATAGACGGCGACAGCATGCAGGGCGCCGGGATCTTCGACGGCGACCTGGTGCTGGTCGACCGCTCTCTCGAAGCGCGGCATGGCCAGATCGTGATCGCAGCGGTCAATGGCGAACCGCTGTGCAAGCGGCTGCATAAGGTGGGTGGGCAGGTGGTGCTGCGCTCGGAGAATCCACGTTACCCCCCACGTTACATCCTTGAAGGCGATGAGTTGACGATCTGGGGTGTAGTGACCTTCAGCGTGCGCAGCCACGATCCGAAATAGCGGCCGTTCAGCGCAGCAAGCCAACCCCAGTCAGGGTAATCCCAGCGAACACTGCGCCCAGCAGAAAGGTGGCCTGGAACCCGACCCCATCCCACATCAGCCCGGCCACCACGCTGGCGACCAGCAACGCAACGCCGGTCAGCAGGTGGAACAGGCCGAACGCGGTACCGCGCAGGTTGGCCGGGGCGCTGTCGGCGATCAGCGCGGCAAAGACGCCTTGGGTGAAACCCAGGTGCAGCCCCCAGGCCACCACCCCCAGCGCCAGCCCGGCCCAGCCGGGCCACAACGCCAGCATCACGTCAGCCAGCAGCAGCAGCCCCAGCCCTGCCATCAGTACACCACGGCGGCCAAGCCTGTCCGACAGCACTCCGGCGGGGTAGGCCGACAGCGAATAGGCCAAGGCCATTACCACCAGAACCGCCGGTGCCCATAACGCGGCCAGGCCCATGTCCTGGGCGCGCAGCAACAAAAAGGCCTCACTGAAGCGTGCCAAGGTAAACACCATGGCCAATGCGATCAGTCGCCAGTAGCCGGCGCCAAGCCGCCTCAGTTGGTGCAGGGCCAGTGGCGAACGCACCGGTCGCGACGTGGCCGTGGCCTCGGGCTCGTGCACGAACGCCACAAGCGTGCCGACCGCCACAAGCGCAGGGATCACCGCCACCCAGAACACCGTCTGGAAATGACTGGCCGTGAGCCACATCAGCAAGATCGCCAGCAACGGCCCAAGGAAGGCGCCGACAGTGTCCAGTGCCTGGCGCAGGCCGAAGGCGGCGCCGCGCAATTCGGGCGGCGTTACGTCGGCCACCAATGCATCCCGCGGCGCCCCGCGGATGCCCTTGCCGATACGGTCGACAAAGCGTGCCGCGATCAACCAGTCCAGGCCCGAGGCCAAGGGGAACACGGGCTTGGTCAGCGCGCCCAGGCTGTAGCCCACGACCGTGAGTAGCTTGCGCTTGCCCAGCCGGTCGCTCAGTGCGCCGGAAAACACCTTGGTGATCGATGCGGTCGCCTCGGCGATGCCTTCGATGAAGCCGACCGCCACCACCGAGGTGCCGAGCACGGTCACCATGTAAAGCGGCAGCAGGGCGTGGATCATCTCCGAGGAAATGTCCATGAACATCGACACGAAGCCCAGCGCCCAAACACTGCGCGGGATCTTTGGCAGGCCATTGGCGGCAATCGTATGGCCGGTTTTTTCGGTGGTGCGCATTGGCCGTCTCGCGGGGGTTGCTACGTTCAGAACTGTAGGAGCCAGCGCGCAGGATGCAAATCGGATGAATGGGGGAGGCGACAGCGCGCTTATATGAGTTACTGTATGAATATACAGTAAATGTAAGCCTTCGAAATGAACCCACAGCCCGTTTATGCCCTGATCGACTGCAACAGTTTCTACGCCAGCTGCGAGCGCGTGTTCCGCCCCGATCTGCTGCGCACGCCCATCGTCGTGCTCAGCAACAACGATGGGTGCATCATCGCCCGCAGTGCTGAGGCCAAGCAGTGGGTGAAGATGGGCCAGCCGTATTACCAGGTGAAGGACCTGTTGCGCCGCCATGGCGTGGTGGCGTTTTCATCCAACTATGCGTTGTACGGTGACATGAGCCAGCGGGTGATGGCGGTAATCGAAGGCATGGTCCCGGCACTGGAGGTGTATTCCATCGACGAAGCCTTCGCCGACCTGACCGGCGTACCCGGAGACCTCGACTACCTGGGCCGCTGCATACGCGAGCGGGTGCTCAAGCACACCGGCATCCCCGTCGGCGTCGGCATCGCGGGTACCAAGACCCTGGCCAAGCTGGCCAACCACGCGGCCAAACGCTGGGCCGTTCACAGCGGTGGGGTGGTCGACCTGCGCATCGGGTCGCAGGGTGAGTGGGTGCTGAAAAAGTGCGACGTGTCCGAGGTCTGGGGCATCGGCAAACGCCTCACCGCGCACCTGCAGGGCATGGGAATCCGCTCCGCCTGGGACTTATCACGCGCCGATCCAGGCCTGCTGCGCAAGACCTTCAGCGTGGTGGTGGAAAAGACCGCGCGCGAACTGGCGGGCACGCCGTGCCTGCAACTGCAGGACATCGACCCGCCACGCCAGGAAATCTGTTGCAGCCGCATGTTCGGCAAGCGCCTGACCGAGCTGGCACCCATCAAGGAAGCGGTGGCCACCTACGTGATGCGCGCCTCGGAGAAGTTGCGTAGCCAGCGCTCCCTGGCGAGCAAGATGCGCGTCAGCATCCGTACCGGTATGTTCAACCCGGACGAGGCCAAGTACGCCAACGGCGTGGTGGTGCAGTTGCCGTATCCGACAGATGACGTGCGGCTGCTCACACGCATGGCCCTGGAGGCGGTGGGGCGTATCTATCGGCAGGGCTTTCGCTACAGCAAGGCAGAAGTGTTGTTGCTGGAGCTGTGCCAGCGGGGGCAATTCACCGGCGACTTGTTTGCCCCGTCGCAGACGGTACAGGCGGAGCGGGTAATGGGTGTGATTGACGGTGTCAACGCACGTTGGGGCAGGGGCACGCTACGCAGTGCAGCGGTGCCGGCGGCAGCGGAATGGGCAATGCGGCGCGAGTTGATGAGCGCAGGCTTCACGACGCAGATGGCCGGGTTATGGCGGGTTAATCGCTGAGCACGGATTACAACGTACCTCCTGTAGGAGCGGGTTCACCCGCGAACCAGGGCGTAGCCCTGGCCAGGCACCCTGTCCAAATTATCGCAGGTCAACCCCACAGGCCTGGGCGCCTAGATACTCAACCGCACCGCCAAAGCCGCCAATGTCACCAGCAACACCGGCACCGTCAGCAACACCCCGACCTTGAAGTAATACCCCCAACCGATGCTGACCCCTTTGCGCGCCAGCACATGCAGCCACAGCAGCGTGGCCAGGCTGCCAATCGGGGTGATCTTCGGCCCCAGGTCACAGCCAATGACGTTGGCGTAGATCATCGCTTCGCGCACCACGCCTTGGGCCTCGCTGGCATGGATCGACAGCGCACCGATCAGCACGCTGGGCAGGTTGTTCATCACCGACGACAACAGCGCGGCAATCAGCCCGGTACCGAGCGAAGCCGCCCATACCCCATGGCCGGCCAGCCAGTTCAGCACGCTGCCCAGCGAGTCGGTCAGGCCGGCATTGCGCAACCCGTAGACCACCAGGTACATCCCCAGCGAAAACACCACGATCTGCCACGGTGCTTCGCGCAGTACGCGGCGTGTGGAAATCACGTGACCACGGGCAGCGACGGCGAACAGTACGGCCGCGCAGGCCGCGGCCACGGCACTGACCGGAATACCCAACGGCTCAAGCACGAACAGGCTGGCCAGCAGCGCCAGCAGCACCACCCAACCGACACGAAACGTCGCGCGGTCGCGGATGGCCATGGCTGGCAGCTTGAGCTCATCGGTGGCATAGCGCAGCGGGATATCGCGGCCGAAGTACACCCTTAGCACCAACAAGGTGGCTGCCACGGCCACCAGGTTCACCGGCACCATGACCGAGGCATAGGCGTTGAAACCCAGGCCGAAGTAGTCCGCCGAGACAATGTTCACCAGGTTCGACACCACCAGTGGCAGGCTCGCAGTGTCGGCGATAAAGCCCGCACCCATGACGAAGGCCAGGGTGGCGGCTGGCGAGAAGCGCAGCGCCAGCAGCATCGACATGACGATGGGGGTAAGGATCAACGCCGCGCCGTCATTGGCGAACAGCGCCGAAACAGCGGCGCCCAGCAGCACCATGAAGGCGAACAGGCGGCGCCCGTCACCTCCCGCCCAGCGCGCCACGTGCAGCGCCGCCCATTCGAAGAAGCCAGCTTCGTCCAGCAGCAAGCTGATGATGATGAGGGCGATGAACGTCGCCGTGGCGTTCCAGATGATGGCCCAGACCGTGGGGATGTCGTGCAGCGACACCACCCCGCACACCAGCGCGAGCACGGCGCCCAAGGTGGCGCTCCAGCCGACGCCCAGGCCTTTGGGCTGCCAGATGACCAGGGTCAGGGTGAACAGGAAAATCAATGCGGCTGGGAGCATGAACACAAGGTCTCGAAGGGCCAAAGAAGCCGCCACAGAGTAGGGCAAGCACGGGCGTTTCAGCAAAGTTCCGTTACAAACATGTAAGTTTCGTAAATAAGATTTAAACTCATTTGAGAATCACTATATTTACCACCCCTGTTGGCCTCCACTTTGTCGTTGCGAGGCCGGTGGGCGAGGGCTCGCCGGCTTCCTGGTAGGGATGTGCCTTTTCGCTCATGAATCGCAGGAGATGTACCGATGCAATCCAGACCTTCACCCAACAGCCTGGCCCTGGCGTTCGTTGCGTTGGCCTCGCCGGCCATGGTCGCGACTGCCGCCCAGGCTGAAGAGCAACGCGCCGGTGAAGTGCTGGAGGTGCCTGCTGCGCAAAGCGCGCTGGTCATTCAGGACACCCTGGTCACCGCCGAGCGCGAAGCGCGGCAGGCGCTGGGTTCGTCGATCATCACCGAAGAGGACATCAAGCGTCATCCCCCGGCCAATGACCTGTCCGAACTGATCCGCCGCGAACCGGGGGTCAACCTGACCGGCAACAGTGCCAGCGGTGCGCGCGGCAACAACCGGCAGATCGACCTGCGCGGCATGGGGCCGGAAAACACCTTGATCCTCATCGACGGCAAGCCTTCGAGCGCTCGCAATGCGGTGCGCTATGGCTGGAACGGCGACCGCGATACCCGTGGCGAAACCAACTGGGTGCCGGCCGAAGCGGTCGAGCGCATCGAGATCCTGCGCGGCCCGGCGGCGGCGCGTTACGGCTCTGGCGCCATGGGCGGGGTGGTCAACATCATCACCAAACGCCCGACCGATGAGCTCAAAGGCAGCGTCAGCCTGTACACGCAGATGCCCGAAGACAGCGCCGAGGGGGCCAGCCGCCGTACCAACTTCAACCTGGGGGGCGGCCTCACCGAAAACTTGGGTTTCCGCCTGTACGGTGGCCTGGCCAAGACCGACGCCGACGACCTGGACATCAACGCCAGCCATGCCAACAGTGCCCTGTCGGCCGGCCGCGAAGGTGTGCGCAACAAAGACATCAACGGGATGCTGAGCTGGAAACTCAACGACGAGCACCGCTTTGAAACCAGCGCCGGCTACAGCCGGCAAGGCAACATTTATGCTGGCGACACCATGAACAGCAACGGCGGCAGCAATGTCGATCTGATCTCCAGCCTGTATGGCCACGAGACCAACGTGATGCAGCGCAACACCTACGACCTGACCCACCTGGGCGATTTCGCCTGGGGCACCAGCAAGACCACGCTGGCCTACGAGTACGTGCGCAACTGGCGCCTCAACGAGGGCTTGGCCGGGGGCCCGGAAGGCGCGATCAACGACAGCGGCGCCGCCATGTCGCGGCTGCGCAATACGCGTCTGAGCAGCGAAGTTAACCTGCCATTCGCCATGGGCAGCACCGAGCATGTACTGACCCTGGGTGGCGAATACCTGTACGAGTCGCTCAACGATCAGGGCTCGTTCCGCCCGCAGAGTTTTGACCCCAGTGGCGGTGGCAACGACGCGATCAGCGGCTTCGACCGCAGCAACTCGAAGATGACCGCCAAGAGCTACGCGCTGTTCGTCGAAGACAACATCATTGTCGGCGACACCACCGTCACCCCAGGCCTGCGCTTTGACCACCACGAGACCTTCGGCGACAACTTCAGCCCCAGCCTTAACCTGTCTCACAAGCTGACCGAGGCGCTGTCGGTCAAGGGCGGTATCGCCCGCGCCTACAAGGTGCCGAACCTGTATCAGTCCAACCCCAACTACCTGCTCTACAGCCGTGGTAACGGTTGCAGCGTGCAGCAGACCAACTCGGGTGGTTGCTACCTACAGGGCAACGCCGACCTCAAGCCAGAAATCAGCGTCAACAAAGAGATCGGCCTGCTGTACGACCGTGGCACCTGGCGCACCAGCGCGACCTACTTCCGCAACGATTACAAGAACAAGATCATCGGCGACACCGGTGTGCTCTACACCATCAACAGTGGCCGCCGCGTGACGCAGTGGGAGAACGCCGGCGAAGCGCGCGTGGAAGGGATCGAGGGCAACTTCTTCATCGAACTGAGCCCGACCCTGGACTGGAACACCAACCTGACCTGGATGCTCGACAATGACAACCGCGAGACGGGCGAGCCGCTGTCGGTGATCCCAGAGTACACGGTCAATACCACCCTCGACTGGCGCGCCACCGACAAACTGTCGTTCCAGGTGGCAGGCACTTACTTCGGCAAGCAGAAGTCGCCGACCTACAACTACCGCACCCAGGAAAGCTACGACCAGGAGGCGCAGCAGGATGTCGAAGCCTACGGCCTGGTGGACGTGAGCACAGGGTACAAGTTCAACGCCAACTATGACGTGCGGGTGGGGGTGAACAACGTGTTCGATAAGCAGATCCTGCGCGGTGGCAATGCCAGCAGCTCGGGTGCCAACACTTACAACCAGCCGGGTCGGGCGGTGTTTGCTTCGTTGAATATCACCTTCTGATCCCGGGGCCGCAGTGCGGCCCAATCCCCCTGTAGGAGCAGCCTTGTGCTGCGAAGCGGTCGATGAAAGCCTCGCGAATCTTCGCAGCTATCACCGGCCTCTTCGCAGCACAAGGCTGCTCCTACAAGGCGATCGGCATGCGCAGCAGCCCACCCAAGACCCTCGAGGAGCTTCCGATGATCCAAGCCCCCGCCTGGCTGCAGATCTTCTCCCGCAGCACCGCGGCATTGCTGGGCGGTTACGCGTTCAGCTACGCCGCCAGTGCCTGCCTGGCCCGGTTGCTGCCGCTGTCGTCCGCCGACGCGGTCATTGTCGCGACCCTGCCAGCCTTCATCTTCTACACCGGCGCAATCCTCTGGGCCTTTGCCAGCCGTGATGCCGTGCGTGCCTGGGCGCCGCTGGTGCTTGCTGCACCGCTGGCACTGATCGGCTTCTGGCCGCAGGCACTGAGGTGGCTGGCATGAAGAATACCTTCACCCAATCGATGGCCTGGTTGCACACCTGGGCCGGGCTGATTTTCGGCTGGCTGCTGTTTGCCATCTTCGTCACCGGCACCCTGGCGGTGTTCGACAAGGAGCTCAATCACTGGATGCAGCCGGAGGTCCCGGCAACCGAGGTGTCCCAGGCCGACGCCGCGCGGCGGGCCGTTGCCTATCTGCAAGCCCACGAACCGAAGGCCGGCAACTGGGGCATCAGCCTGCCCACCGAGCGTTCGCCCGGGTTGCGCGTGTCCACCGGCGAACGTCGCCATGGCGGTGGCGTGCAGCTCGACCCGCGTACCGGCGAGGCCATCGAGGTGCGTGACAGTGTCGGCGGCAACTTCTTTTTCCGCTTCCATTTCACCCTCGACTTGCCGCGCAACTGGGGCATCTTCGTGGTCGGTGCGCTGGCGTTGGTGATGCTGGCGGCACTGGTCACGGGCATCGTGATCCACAAAAAGATCTTCAAGGAGTTCTTCACCTTCCGGCCCAACAAGGGCCAGCGCTCATGGCTGGACTTTCACAATGCCAGCGCCGTGTTGTTGCTGCCGTTCCACCTGATGATCACCTACACCGGGTTGGTGATCTTCATGCTCATCTACATCCCGGCAGGGGTCGATGCATTGTTCGAAGGCGACAGCCGCGCGTACTTCCAGGCGCAGGGCAATGCCCGCCTGGAGCAGCCACGGCAACTGGCCAGGCAGCCGGGCGAACTGGTTGATGTGGCGCCGTTGCTGGCTCAGGCCGAGGCGCGGCTGGGGCCGATTGGCGGCTTGAACATCCGCAACCCCAACACCGCAGGCGCGCGTATTGAAATCCGCCCTGAGCTAGGCAACCGGATCGCCCTCGCCAAAGGCCAGGCGATGGTCTTCGATGGCGTCAGCGGCGAGCTGCTTAGCGATGTGCCTGAGTGGCGTGCGGCCCCGCTGACCCAGCGGGTGATGGTCGGTTTGCACTTTGCCCAGTTCGGCGGCTACCCGATGCGTTGGCTGTACTTCATTTGCGGGGTGGTCAGTTGCGTGATGATCGCCAGTGGGCTGGTGCTGTTTTGCGTCAAGCGTGGGCGCAAATATGCCAGCGCCACGGCGCAGCCTTCGGCGCGGCGCTGGTACCGGGTAGCCGAAGTGTGCAATGTCGGCTTCGTCAGCGGGTTGTTACTGGCCTGCGTGGCCCTGCTGTGGGCCAGCCGCTTGTTGCCGGTTGAACTCGTGCAACGGGAAAACTGGGAGGTGCGCGTGTTCTTTGGCACGTGGCTGCTGGCGCTGCTGCACGCGGGGGTGCGGCCGGCACGGCGCGCCTGGGTCGAGCAATTGCTGTTGGTGGCGCTGCTGTGCATCGGCTTGGCCGCGTTGGGTAGCATGGCTGACGCGATGCGCCAGGGTGTGGTGGCGTGTGCGATGGTGTTGGGCGTGTTGCTGGGGCTGGTGGCTTGGCGGGTACGTCAGGCTGCGTCGGCGCCGCAGAAGACCAGGGCAGGGCGAAGCGTGGAGGCGGGCGCATGATGATGTGGGTTACAGGCGGTATGTTGTTTGCCTACGTCGGGATGCTCGCGTTGTGCCAGGGCTTGGAGCGGCATTACAAGCATGTCTGGAATCGGCCCTGCCCACGTGGCCTACGCCTGGGGTTGCGAGGGGCAGGGTGGCTGGCGCTGCTGGTCAGCCTGCTGCTGTGCGCCCAGGCCTGGGGTTGGGCCATGGGGCCGGTGGCGTGGTTCGGGGCGCTGTCGCTGGCAGGGATGCTGCTGGTGATGCTATTGCCCTACTGGCCGCGGCTGGCCGTCGGCTTGTCGGCGGCAGTGCCGGTGTGGGGTGTGATGTTGCTGCTGGCTTGATCCGCACAGGCCAGGCGCATTTCGTCGCGCAAAAAAAGTGGCGGCATGCTAAACCATCCGCTCCCGCCTGCCATGAAGAGAGCACCGGTGAAAGCCGTTCGCCTGACCCTCGTTTGCCATGCCCTGACCCACGCGCAGAAGACCGGCTGCCTGCCCCGGCCGGAGGACGGCATCCTGGCGCTTGAGCAACCGCCCGTGTCAGCTGGGCCTGCCGTGCAGGTGCTGAGTGCGCCGGAGCGGCGGGCCTGCGAGACGGCGGCATTTTTATCGTCGCAAGCACAGGTCGAACCTGCATTGGCGGATTGCGACCTGGGGTGTTGGCAAGGCTTGTCGCTCAAGCAGTTGCAGGCAGCCCATCCACAGGCGTTGTCCGAATGGCTGGAAAACCCCGACAGCGCACCGCATGGCGGCGAATCGTTCGCCCAGCTGTGCCAGCGCGTAGCGGTTTGGCTGGCGGCGTTCGACACGCCGGGTGAATGGCTGGCAGTGACTCACCCCATGGTCATCCGCGCCGTACTGGTCCAGCTATTGGGGTGTCCGATGAGCGCCCATCAGCGCGTTGATGTGCTGCCGCTATCGCGCCTTGAACTCAGCTTCGCCGGGCAGTGGCGTCTGCGTCTGGGTTGATAGCGGTGGCGGTCAGAAGGCCAGTTTGTAGCCGATCAGCAACAGCATCGCGGCCAGGCACGGGCGCAGCACGCGGTCGGAAATCCGCCCGGTAAGGTGGCTGCCCATGTAGATACCCGGCAGCGAACCGAGCAGCAGGTAACCCAACAGCGACCAGTCCATGTTGCCCATGCCGGCGTGGCCCAGGCCCGCGACCAACGTCAGCGGTACCGCGTGGGCGATTTCGGTGCCGACCAGGCGGCGGGTCACCAGGAAGGGATAAAGCAGGAACAAGGCCACGGTGCCCAATGCGCCAGCGCCAATGGAGGTCAGGGTGACCATGACCCCCAGCACGACGCCGGTGAGCACGGTCAGCGTGTTCAGGCTGCGGTCGCTGAGGTGATAGTGGTCACCGGCATGACGGCTGGCGAATGCCTGCAGGCGCGATTTGAACAGAATGGCCAGTGCGGTGAGGATCAACACCACGGCCAGGCCTTGTTTGATGATGGCGTTGAGCGCCGAGGTGTCGGTATGCAGGGTGCTGAGGAACCACAGGGTGAGTGCGGCGGCGGGCACGCTGCCCAGGCTCAGCAGGCCGGTGATTTTCCAGTCGATGTTCTTGTTGCGGGCATGCACCCAGACGCCACTGGCCTTGGTGATGGCGGCATAGAGCAGGTCGGTGCCGACAGCAGTGGCCGGGTTGATGCCAAACCACAAAAGAATAGGGGTCATCAGCGAGCCGCCACCTACGCCGGTCATACCGACGATGAAACCCACGACCAGCCCGGCAAGGGTGAAACCGAAAGAACCTACATCCATACGCTACTCGACTGCCCAACTTTGCCCGTTATCGGATGGAAGCCAGCATATAGAATTTTTAATAGCCAAATAGACTAGTTCGTTATTAGGTTATAACTGCGTGTTGCCTGTACGGCACCGCTCAGCGGTCCGTCATGACCACCATCACCTGCGCATCACCGCCGTCTTCGCTTTCCGACAGGTAGATATGCCCCACCTGGCTATTGAAGTAGGCCGTCTCTTGCGGGCCGATGCTGACGGCTTCACCCGTCTCGAACTCGATGCGCACACGCCCGCTGAGCACCAGTGCGAACTCTTGGCCTGGGTGGCGGATAAAGTCGTCGAACTGCCCGCGCTCGCGGGCGATGATGCGGGCATAGGCGGGTGTCATGCGCCGCTCGGGGAATGCACCGGCGATCGGGTGGTAGTCGTAGGTACCCGTCGCGTAGCCTGCCACCGCGGCCAGTGAGTCCACCACCACGGTGACCGGCACCGGCGTATCGGCCGTGCCGCTGGCACGGAACAGCTGCGCGATATCGACATTCAGCGCGCGGGCAGCGGCGGCCAGTTTTTCGTAACTCACCGAGACCTGGGCAAGCTCCATTTTCGACAAGGTCGACACCGGCACGCCGCTGGCTTCGGACAATTGCTTGAGGGTCAATTGGCGCGCCTTGCGCACTTGGCGCAGGCGCCTGCCGACGGCGGCGCGGTCTAGCAAGGGCAGTGCATCGGGACGGTCATCGGGCATTCGGGGCACTCGGCATACGGCGTTGGTCGGGCATATTACCTTGGACACTTGCGCAGTTCTAAATTCTCATATATTAGAATTCTCATAAATGATAATTATCGAAGCAGGAGCGTGCATGACCCCGATCTACGACACCCTGATCATCGGCGCAGGCATTGCCGGCGCCTCCTTGGGTTATCGCCTGGCTGACCAGCAACGGGTGCTGCTGCTCGAGCGCGAGTCACAGCCGGGCTATCACTCGACCGGGCGCTCGGCGGCCATGTTCATGGAGGCCTACGGCACGCCGCAGATTCAGGCACTGACCCGTGCCAGCCGAGCGTTTTACGAAGCGCCGCCCGCAGGCTTCTGCGAACACCCTTTGCTTGAGCCGCGCGGCTGCCTCTATGTCGCCAGCCATGAACAACAGCAACTGCTCGAACAGACCCATGCACAGAACCTGGCCAATGGCACCGAAGTCAGCCTGCTCGACCGCGACGCGGCGCTGGCGCTGGTGCCGAGCCTGCGGCCCGAGGTCGTGGCCGGCGCGGTGCTGGAGCCAGGCGCCATGGACTTGGACGTACACGCGCTGCACCAAGGGTTTTTGCGCGGCTATCGGGCTGCCGGGGGTGAACTGCGCTGCAACGCGGAATTGGCCAAGGCCCGCTTGCTCGATGGCGTGTGGCAGGTGGAATTGAGCGATGGCAGCTGTGTCCAGGCTCATCAACTGGTCAATGCGGCAGGTGCCTGGGCCGACCGCGTCGCCGAGCAATGCGGCGTGGCGCCCATCGGCCTGCAGCCGTGCCGCCGCAGCGCGTTTACTTTCCCCGGCCCCGCCGAGCAAAACTTCGCCCGTTGGCCAGCGGTGATTGGCGTCGACGAGAGCTTCTATTTCAAGCCCGACGCCGGGCAACTGCTCGGCTCGCCCGCCAACGCCGACCCGGTCGAACCCCAGGATGCCGCGCCCGAAGAGCTCGATGTGGCGTTGGGCATCTACAACATCGAAGCCATGACCACGCTGACTATCCGCCGCCCAAGCCACAGTTGGGCCGGTTTGCGTTCGTTTGTTGCCGATGGCGACCTGGTGATTGGTTTTGATGCACGCATGCCTGCGTTTTTCTGGCTGGCGGCGCAAGGTGGCTATGGCATCCAGTCGGCCGCAGGTGCTTCGCGCCTGGCAGCTGACCTGCTGCTTGGCCAGCCGCTGTGCCCTAGCCTTGTCAGCCAGGGGGTGGCGCCTGAACGCTTGTCCCCGGCACGTTTCCAGCAACCCTGAAAGGAGCTTTTTATGAGCAATGATATCCAGCGTTTTCCCAGCAGCCTGCCATTTCCGTTTTCCCGTGGGGTAAAAGCCGGCGGCTTCCTGTTTCTGTCTGGCCAAGTACCGATGAGTGCCGGCGGCGAAGTGGTACGGGGTGATATCCAGACCCAGACCCGCGCGGCCTGCGAACGCATCGCCGAGAGCCTGGAGGCGTGCGGGGCACGCTTCGATCAAGTGGTGAAAGCCACGGTGTGGCTGTCGGACATGAGCCACTTCGCCGGCTTCAACGAGGTTTACAAGGAATTCTTCGGCGCCGCCTTGCCGGTTCGTTCGACGGTGGCCTCGGCGTTGGCGCTGGGGGTGGATGTGGAGATCGAGGTGCAGGCGTTTATCGGCCAAGCGTAACCGTTCACTGATCCAGCAGGAAATTGTAGGCGCAGCCTTGTGCTGCGTAAGAGGATTGCCCATGGCATTGCTGTGGTGCTGCTGGCCTCTTCGCAGCACAAGGCTGCTCCTACAGGGGTTCTTTGCCGCAGTGACACACAACAACAATAAAACCAGAGGTTCACATGCAAGAGCAGCTGAAAATCGCCGGGGCCTTCGTTGGCGTGATCGTGGGGGCGGGCTTTGCTTCGGGGCGGGAACTGTTGTTGTTCTTTGTCGATTTCGGGGTGTGGGGGCTGGTCGGCGCGCTGGTCAGCGCCGCCTTGTTCACCTTCCTCGGCATGGCCCTGGCGGGCTTGGGCAACCGGCTGCGGGCCACATCGCACAAGGATGTGATACAGGCCATCTGTGGCCGTCACCTGGGCCTGTTCGTCGACTGGCTGATCACCTTCTTCATGTTCGCCGTCACCGTGGTCATGCTGGCCGGTGGGGGTGCACTGCTGGAGCAGCAGTTCGGCATCCCGGCGTTGACCGGCAGCGTGCTGATGACGGTCGTGGTGGTGGGCATCGTGTGCCTGGACGTGCGCAAGGTGATCCTGGCCATCGGCGCGATCACCCCGTTGTTGATCCTGGTGGCGTCGGCGATTGCACTGTACGCAGTGCTTACCCGCGAGCAGAGCTTTGCCGATCTCGATCACCTGGCGAGCCAGCAGCAGGCCGGCACCCGTCATTGGCTGTTGGGCGCGTTCTTGTATGTGTCCTACAACATCGTTGCCGGTGCGCCGATCCTGGCCATTCTGGGGGGCTCGGCCAAGGGCGAGAAGACTGCGGTGTGGGGCGGGTTGCTGGGCGGTGCAGCGCTCGGTGGCTTGATGTTGGTGATGAGCGCCGGGCTGTTGTCGCGCCTGGACAGTGTTGCCGATCTGCCGATGCCGATGCTGTCGATTGCCAATGAGGTGTCGCCGCTGTTGGGGCTGGTGATGTGCCTGATCATTTTCGGCATGATCGTGAACACGGCGGTGGGCACTATGTTCTCGTTCCTTTCGCGGCTGTTGCCGGCGGGCACGGCGACGTTTCGCTGGGGCTCGGTGGTGACCGGGGTGGTGGCGTTTGGCTGTAGCCTGGTGGGGTTCATCAGCCTGGTGGGCGAGGTATATCCGCTGTTTGGCTACCTGGGGTTTGTGCTGATGGCGGCGGTGTTGCTGGCCTGGGTGCGGCGGGGTAAGGCGGTAAAAGCGGTGGTGGTTTAGGGGAGGGGGCTGCTGCGCAGCCCATTCGCGGGCAAGCCCGCTCCCACAGGGGGAGAGGGCTTGCTGGCAAACGTGACACTTAGATTCTGAAGCTGCCCACCAGCTGCTTCAATCGGCCAGCCTGTTGGGCCAGCTGATCGCAGTGCAGCAGTGTCTCGTTCAGGTTCTCGACGCCTTGCTGGTTGAGGGCGTTGATCTGGGTGATGTCCAGGTTGAGGCTCTCGACCACGGCAGTCTGCTCTTCAGTGGCAGTGGCCACCGACTGGTTCATGCCATCGATCTCGCCAATGCGCTGAGTCACGCTGGCCAGGCGCACACCGGCCTGGTTGGCCACTTGCACGGTCTGTTCGCTGGAGACCTGGCTGGTGTTCATGGTGTGCACCGCCTCGCGCGAGCCCACTTGCAGGCTGGTGATCATGCGATGGATCTCTTCGGCCGACTCCTGGGTGCGGTGCGCCAGGTTGCGCACCTCGTCGGCGACCACGGCGAAGCCACGGCCGGCTTCACCGGCACGCGCGGCTTCGATGGCGGCGTTGAGCGCCAGCAGGTTGGTCTGCTGGGAAATGCCTTTGATCACATCGAGAATCTTGCCGATTTCGTCGGTGCTGGCGTTGAGCGTTTCAATCTGCGCGCACGATTCGCTGATGCGCTGCGACAGGGCGGTCATGGCACTGATCGCTTCCTCGACCACTTCGCGGCCACCGTGGGCCTGCTCGCTGGCGCCGCTGGCATGCTGCGAGGCATCGGCGGCGTTGCGCGCGATCTCTTGGGTAGCCGCGCCCAGCTCGTTGATGGCTGCCGCCACACTGTTGGTGCGCATGCTCTGTTCTTCGGAGCCGGTGATCGAAGCGTTGGAGGCGTTGACCACCTTTTCCGACAGGTCATGCACCAGTCGCGTGGCCGACGACACTTCACTGATCGAGGCATGGATGCGTTCAACGAACCGGTTGAACGACATCGCCAGTTCGCCGAACTCGTCCTTGTTCTGCACGGCCAGGCGGCGGGTGAGGTCACCTTCACCTTCAGCGATGTCGCGCATGGCACGGCCCATGGTGGTCAGCGGTTGCATCAGCACCGGGATCAACAAGCCCAGCAGGCCGGCGATGGCGGCCACGGCGATGAGCATGGCGATGATCGCCGAGGTGCGGAATTGGCTAAGGGCGGCGTAGGCCTTGTCCTTGTCGATCGACAGGCCGATGTACCACTGGGCCGACGGCAGGCCGTTGACCGGGGCAAAGGAGATCAGGCGGTCCTGGCCATTGAGGGTGACATCCTGCATGCCCGAGGCGACGCGCAGGCCACTGCCGGGGTAGATGTCCTTGAGGTTTTTCATCACCTGGTCTTTGTCCGGGCTGACAATGACCTGGCCATTGCTGTCAGCAAGGAAGGCATGGCCGATACCGCCGAAATCGACCGAGTTGATGATCTCGACCAAGGTGTCGAGGGTCACGTCGCCGCCGACCACACCGATCAGTTCACCGTTGCCTTTGCCCTTCACGGGGGTGGCAATGGTGACCATCAAGCCGCCGACGGCGCCTTGGTAAGGTGCGGTCAAAACGGTCTGCCCGGCGCTTGCCGCGGTGCTGTACCACGGGCGTTGGCGGGGGTCGTAACCAGCGGGCATCTGCGCGTCTGGGCGCTGGGTGAATGCACCGTTGGCCTGGCCCAGGTAGGTGAACAGGAAATTGCGCGTATAGGACGGCTGCTCGACCAGGCCGTTCAGGGTATCACCGGCGCCTTGCTGGCCAATGTCCTGGGCCAGGTTTTCCAGCACCAGGATGCGCCCGCTCATCCAGTTCTGCACGCTGCTGGCGGTCAGTGCGCCGGATTGCTGCACCGAAGACTCGATATTCTGGCGAATGGTGTTGCGTTGCAGGTAGTCGTTGTAGAGGGTGAACAGGGCAAAAGCCAGGACCACGACGCCGCACGCGCTGAGCAGGATCTTGTGGCGAAATTTCAGGTTCATGTTTCGAGACCTTGAGCCAATCAGGGGGGAGGGCACAGCGCACTCATGACGCGCTGCGCCCTGTCGTCTGGCTATCGGCTTGAGGGGTAAAAAATTGAAACACTTAGCGAAATTTCTTTAGGCCGTTTCGACGAACGGCATTCAGCGTTTACACAGCTGCTCGATCAACAGCCGCGCTGCCTGGCGCAGCGGGTGCTGCTTGCGCCACAGGATGTGCACGGGCAACTGCAGTTCATTACGGGTATTGCGAAACTCTAGCTGCACCAGCCGCCCGGCCGCCAACAGCGGTGCGATGCGCGAAAGCGGCAGGTCACCCCAGCCCAGGCCGGCCTCGACCATCTGCAGGGCGACGTCGAAGCTGTCGGTGGACCAGTGCGTGGCCCCGATCAGGGCGCGCGGGTCGGTCAGCGGCAGGTCGCGGCTGCGCACCAGGATCTGGCGCACATTGATCAGGTCTTCAAGGTAGTGAATGCGTGCGTCGAGCAGCGCCGGATGGGTGGGTGACAGGGTAGCCACCAGCGACTCCATGCCGATGTACTGGAAGCCGCGACGGGCATCGACCTGCAGGCCGGCGAAGGCCACGCAGAGGTCGGCGCGGCCACTGTCGAGCAAGTGCAGGGCTTCTTCCTGGGGGGCGCTGAGCAGCGCGATGTCCAGCAGCGGGTAGCGCTCACCGAGCTGGGCGATGGCGCCTAACAGCGGGCGATGGTCGACGTCGGGGACCACCGCGATGGTCAGGCTGCTCTCAAGCCCCTGGGACAACTCCAGGGCATGCACCTGCAGCAGCCCGAGTTGTTCGGCGATCAACCTGGCGTGGGGCTCCAGGGCCAAGGCCTGGGCCGTCGCCCGCACTTCGCGCGGGCCACGTTCGAACAGGCTGTACCCAAGCTCTGCCTCAAGGTTGCCGATGGCCATGCTCACGGCCGACGGCACCCGGTGCAGGGCGCGTGCGGCAGCGGAGAACGAACCGCGGTCGAGCACGGCGAGAAACAGCTGAATATTGTCGCTGGAAAAGTTCATGGCAGCCTCCTATCAGTTGATCTGACAGCTGCTGACTTTTGCTGTCAAGAAGATTGAAGCATGCTCGCCCCTTCGTTTTTTTTGACTTTGGAGGCAAACCCAGGTGCAAGGGCTCAAACGCAAACTGGTCTATGTGACTTTCTATGAACTGATCGGGTTGTGCATGTCCACCCTCGGGCTGGCGTATCTGTCAGACACCCAGGCTTCCCACACCGGGCCATTGGCCGTGATGATCACCACCATCGCGATGCTCTGGAACTTGATTTACAACACCCTGTTCGAGCGCTGGGAGGCCCGCCAGGCCAAACGCGGGCGCAGCGTGGCCCGGCGCGTGGCGCATGCCATCGGTTTTCAACTGACGTTGGTGGTGTACCTGATTCCGCTGATTGCCTGGTGGCTGGACATGAGCCTGGTCGAGGCGTTTCTGGTGGACCTGGCGTTCATCATCCTGGTGCCGTGCTACACCTTTGCCTACAACTGGGCATTCGACAGGCTCTTCGGCTTGCCCACCTCGGCGCTGGCCACTGCCTGACAGGTTGCTGAAACGCCCCTTGTGAGCAGCCTTGTGCTGCGAAGAGGCCCGCACAAGCAACCCCTAAGGCGGCAGGCGTATCAACAAAGGCGCCTGCCGCTGTTCCGCCTGCGGCGCTATCGGCTGCTCCATCGGCCGCGGTGCACTGGCCAGCAAACTGTCCTCGACCTGCCCCGACAGGTAATACACCCCCGCCATCGCCCCGCTCTGGCGGTTCTCCATCAACTCCTGCCATTCCTGGTTCAGCGCCACGTTGAGGATCACCCGCAACTGTTCGACCATCTGCGGTTGTTCACGGCCGTGGGTGATCATGCCGTACCCGGTTGCCGCCACCGAGATCATCGCCCCAGCCACCTTGCCCACCGCAGAGGCCACGGCACTGGCGATGCCGCGTGGGGCCAGGGTGGCGCCGAGCTTCTCGCTGGCGCGGGTGGCCACCGACGACAGGCCCACGTCGGTCTGCCCCGGGCCTTTGCTGGCTTGTTGGTGCAAATGCTCACGCATGGCTTGCCAGGCCGGTTGTTGGTCCAGCGACTTGGCCCGCAGCAGTTGGTAGAGGCTGGCGTTGCGTGCAGCGGGCGGGCCCAGGGCGATGGCAGGTATCCGGTTGAGGCGCTGGCTGAATTGCTCAGCCGGTGCGTTGTAGCGGGCGATGATGCCAGGCAGTTGCTGGCCGAACAGTTGCACGTACAGTTCACAGGCGCGGTCGCGAATACCCTCGGGGTTGATCTGCTCGGCCACGGGCTCGATCACCCGTTCGTGGTACTGCTCCTGCAAGTATAGCGCCAGGCGTTTTTCTGCAGGCTCACGGCCCTCGCCACTGTCGATCTTGTACCAGGCGACCTTGAGGGTCAGCCATTGTTGGGTCCAGTAGCCGGTGAACCAGGGGATGAAGTCGCTCTCGGTGCGTTGCTGCACCTGCTCCTTCCACACCCGCATCGAGCGGCGGGCGTAATCGTTGGCCGACCCGGCGGCACCGACCGAAGCCTCGATCAGGTCCTGGTCGATGCGCTGCCAGGCAGCGGCGGTGAGCACGGCGGGCGGTGGCGGGGCGGGCGGACGCTTGCTGACACAGCCGCCGAGGGCCAGCAACAGGCACAGTAGCAGTAAGGGGGTACGCGAGCTCACGCGGCCGCCTCCCTGGGTAGAGGCTGGGGTGGTTTCTCGAGTATAGAGAGAAGGCTGCCAGTAGGAGCGGCCTTGCGTCGCGAAAGGCCGCTCCTATAACGACGAAAAACTCAGCCCAGGTCGAGCTTGTCTTGCAGCCGGTCCAGGTGCTCGTGCATCAACGCCAGCGCTGCGGGGGCATCACCTGCCTCGACCGCATCGATGATCGCCGCATGTTCTTCCCAGGCACAGTGGTCGCAGCAGGGCGACTCATAGCGGGCGATGATCAGCGAGGTCATCGGCACCAGGCCGTTGAGAAACCGCGCCAGCGGCGCGTTGGCGGCGACCTGCGCGAGCTTCAGGTGAAACTCGCCGCCCAGGCGGATGGCCGCGCAGCGCTCACCGTTTTCGTGGTGTTGGCGCTCCCGCTCGACCAGCAGGCGCAGCTGGCGGATCTGCGCCGGCCGGGCGCGTTGCGCGGCGAGGGTGATCAAGGTGGTTTCGGCCAGGCGCCTGGCACTGAGCACCTGGCGCGCCTGGTCTGGGTCGGGTGCGGCCAGGTGCGCGGTGTGGCTGGGGCGCTGAACCACCACCTGTTGGTCCGACAGGCGGCCAAGCACCCGGCGTATCACCGTGCGGCTGACACCAAAGGCATGGCCTAAGGCCTGCTCGGGCAGCAGCGCACCTGGCGGCAAGCGCTGTTCAAGGATTGCGTCGAACAGCCGTGGGTAGATCTGGTCGGCCGACAGGCGAGTTTCGCCGGCGGCGAGCAAGGCAGGCAGGCGGGGGGCGGCGTGGGCGCAGGCGGTCATGGTCGCTCTCCTGGGTCAAGGGCGGGGGTGTTCGTCCGGGATGTTCAGTTGGATGCCCATGCGCTGGCCTTCGGCAAGGATGTGCTGGCGCATCTGGGCGCTGGCCTCGGCGCTGTTGCGTTCGCGGATGGCGCGCACCACGGCATCGTTTTCCTTCAGCCGTGCGGCCAGGTGTTCGGGCGAGTTGCGCAGCATGTCGGCGCTCTGCTTGAGGGCGTTGCTGGTCTGCTGCACCACGCTCTGGAAGATCGGATTGGTGGTCAGGGCGAACAGCGCCTCATGCAAGGCGATGTAGGCTTTGACCCCGGCTTCGCTGTCATCGGCCTCCAGCGCTTCGCGCATGTCCATCAGCGTCAGGCGCAATTGGCCGATGTCGTGGCTGTTGGCCGATTGCGCGACCAGGCCGACGATGAAGGGCTCGAGGGTGTAGCGCAGCTCCAGTACATCGGCCAGGCTGGCCGACGCGCTGGTGTCGATGCTCGGCTCCTGCAGGGCAGCATCGGCATCCAGCACCAGCACGCCTTTACCGGGCAGCGCGCGCACCAGGCCCAGGGTTTCCAGCACGGTGACGGCTTCGCGCAGGCTGGGGCGGCTGATGCCCAGTTGTTCGGCCAGTTCGCGCTGGCCAGGCAGCATGTCGCCGGAGCGCCACTGGCCTCGGGCCAGGGCTTGGCGGAGTTTTTCCACCACTGAGTTGACGACGGTCGATGAGCTGATCACGGTTCGCTCCTGGAAGGGCCGGCGTCATCGCCGGCCGCGTTCGATCAGAATTCCTGTTGATGAATGTTGGGCTGCTTGCGGGGCGTGTGGGCAAAACCTGGTTTGCCAGCGAGTACGTTCTGCGCACGCTCCAGGTCGATGTCCTTCTCCCAGCGCGCGATGGCCACGGTGGCTACGCAGTTGCCGATCAGGTTGGTCAGTGCCCGGCCGATACCCATGAACCAGTCCACTGCCAGCACCAGCACCAGGCCCACCACCGGGATGGCCGGCACGGCGGTCAGGGTGGCGGCGAGGATCACCAGCGCCGAGCCTGGGATGCCATGAGCGCCCTTGGAAGTCACCAGCGAGACCAGCAGGATGGTCAGCAGGTCGGTCATCTCCAGTGGCGTGCCGGTGGCGTTGGCGATGAACACGATGGCCAGCGTCAGGTAGATGGAGAAACCGTCGAGGTTGAACGAGTAGCCAGTCGGGATCACCAGGCCGACGGTAGAGGTACCGATGCCCAGGTGTTCGAGCTTGCGCATGATCTGCGGCAGCACGGCGTCGGAAGAGGCGGTGCCGAGGACGATGGTCAGCTCCTCACGCAGGTATTTGATCAGGGGCAGCAGTTTCAGGCCCGACAGGCGCATGACGGTACCCAGGACAATCAGCACGAAGCCGGCGCAGGTCAGGTAGAACAGCGCCACCAGGCCACCCAGGTGCTGCAGCGACTCGAGGCCATATTTGCTGGTGGTGAAGGCGATTGCGCCGAACACACCAATGGGCGCCAGGCGCACGATCATGCCCATGATGCGGAAGATCACGTGGCTAAGCTCGTTGATCAGCCGCGAAATACCTGCCGCCGAGTCACCCACCAGGTTCAGTGCACTGCCGAACAGCACCGAGAACAGCAGCACCTGCAGGATGTTGTTGTCAGCAAAGGCGCCGATCACCGACGTCGGGATCAGGTCCATGAAGAAGGCGGTGGCACCATGGATGTGCTGGCCGCGCTCGGCCAGGCTGCTGGCGTCGGCGCTGGACAACTGGTCCAGGTGGATGTTGGCACCGCTGCCAATGCCGCTGGTGAAGGCGAACACCAGGCCGATCACCAAGGCGATGGTGGTCAGTACTTCGAAGTAGATGACTGATTTCAGGCCGATCCGCCCAACCTTTTTCAAGTCGCCAGCACCGGAGATACCGCTGACCACCACACAGAAGACGATCAAGCCGATGAGCATCTTGATCAGCTTGATAAAGCCGTCACCGAGGGGTTTGAGTTGCAGGGAGACTTCGGGGAAGCTGAGGCCGCAGGCAATGCCGAGGGCAAGGCCCAGCACGACTTGCAGGAAGATCGAACGCGAGCACCATTTGAGCATGGGAGTGATCTCTGGTCGGTGTCCTTGCTTCGATGCCGCGAGGGTCAAAGAGCGCAGGACTTAATTATTGTGGTCTTACCGGTTTGTTCAGCGCGAGGCCATAAAAGCGCGAAAAATCCTACATTGCAAGTGATTTTGGCCTTACCGGTCTGACCAGTTGTGGGGCAATTGGCACTGCCAGGCTCTAATTCGGTGCATGCCATTTATCGGGGCTGAACAGCGCCCCCAGGTAAACCGATGAATCAGGTCAGGGCTTGGCCAACGCCTGGTCCACTGCTGCAATCAGCTTGCCAAGATCTTTGGGCGGGGCGTTGTGGATGACACCGAACAGGTAGGCGCGCTGCTCCTCTTCGTCGTCCGGTTCGGCGAAGAAGTCCTTAGGTTTGACACCCAGTACGCCTGCGAACGCCATGAGCGCGTCGACGCTGGGGGTATAGGCGCCGGTCTCGAAACGGCTGATGGTCTTAGGGTCGAAGCCGGTTCGCTCGGCGAATTGTGCCTGGGTCAGACCCGCCAGCTTGCGGTAGCGGCGCAGGGCAAAACCCAGAGCTGATCTCGTCATCACTTAATTCCCATTTAGAATCAAGAACTTAACGATATCTATCCGCATGGCGCAACGCCATGATCGATCACCTTTATTTGATTTATGTGATGAATTTCGTAGAATTCGCGGCTTGACCGGACAGTCATCGTCGAGTTTCCAGTGTCATTCGGCCTCATGCCGGTATGGCTGGAAGCGCATGTGCACATTGGAGCGGATCGCTGCGTATCGGTTCCGATGGTCGTCGATGGGCAGGGTGCCGGTTCGTCAGTGAATGGAGTCTCATCGTGCGTCTCAATCTCCCGGTAACCCCGGTCGAGCAACGTTTCCCCTCGGGTCAGCGGCTGATTTCCGCCACCGACACCGCCAGCCACATTACCTACTGCAACCCCGAATTTGCCGCTATCAGCGGTTACAGCGAGGCCGAGCTGATCGGCAGCCCGCACAACCTGGTGCGCCACCCCGACATGCCGCCAGCGGTGTACGCATTGATGTGGCGCTACCTCAAAGCCGGTAAAAGCTGGATGGGCATCGTCAAGAACCGCTGCCGCAATGGCGACTTCTACTGGGTCAATGCCTACGTCACGCCGATCCTTGAAGACGGCCGGGTGATCGGCTACGAATCGGTACGGGTCTGCCCGACTCGCGAACAAGTCAGCCGTGCCGAGGCCCTGTATGCGCGACTGCGTCAGGGCCAGGCGCCGCTGTCGTACGGCCGCCGCCTGGCGTTGCTGGGCCAGGCCATGGCCTTGCCGCTGCTGGGTGGGGTGTTGGCGGTGAGCGCCAACCAGTTCTGGCCAGGCTGGCCCGGGCAGGGCCTAACCCTTGCGTTGTTCGCGGCCTATGGCCTGTGGATGCGCAACGACTTGGGCCGCCAGTTGCGGCGGGTCATCCAGGGCGCCGAAGGCACCTTCGCCGACCCCACCGCGGCGTTGACCTACAGCGACCTGCCGGGCGCCGCCGGGCAACTGCAGCTGATTTTGATCGGTGAAGAGGCGCGCCTGAAAACCGCGTTGACCCGGCTCAGCGACCTGGCCACGCAGATGGCAGTAGCCGCGCACGATGCCGGGCGTCTGTCGCGCGGTACCGAAACGGCCCTGCTGGAGCAGCGCGCTGAAACCGACCTGAGCGCAACCGCGATGGCCGAGATGACCGCCTCGATCGGCGAGGTGGTCAACCATGTGCAACTCACCGCCGCCGAGGCGCATACCGCGCACCTGCTGGCCGAGCAGGGCAGCCGCGTGGCCGATGCCAGCGGCACGGCGATCCGCGCCCTGGCCGGCACCGTGGACCAGATCAACCAGGCGGTCACCCACCTGGCTGGTCAGACCGGCGCCATCGCCGAGGCGACGGGGATGATCCGGGGCATTGCCGAGCAAACCAACCTGCTGGCGCTCAATGCCGCTATCGAGGCCGCCCGTGCCGGTGAGCAGGGCCGTGGCTTTGCCGTGGTGGCCGACGAGGTGCGGGCGTTGGCCGACAAGACCCGGCAGTCGACGTTGCATATCCAGGCCATTATCGATGGCCTGCGCAGCGGTGCCGAAGAAGCCGTGGCCATTGCCAGCCAAGGCATTCAGGGCGCCGAGCAGGGCGTTGCCCAGGTGCAGGAGGCCCAACAGGCACTGCACGGTATTCGTGAAGCGGTGCAACGCATCAGCGGCATGAGCCAGCAGATGGCCACAGCCTCGCAGCAGCAGTCTGCCGTGGCTGAAGAGGTGTCGCGGCAGATCAACGGTGTGGCGGGCATTGCCCAGCACAGCGCCCATAGCGCCAACGCGGCCGCCTCGCGCGGTGCCGAGCTGGAGGAGGTGTGCGCCGGATTGCGCGCCCTCGTGGAGCGCTTCAACCGTTAGGGCAGGATGCTTATGGACGATAACTATCGCGCGGCCGTGGACGCGGCCGCGATCTTTTCCGAAACCGACCTGCGTGGCTGCATCACTTACGTCAACCAGCAGTTCTGCAGCATCTCCGGTTACAGCCGCGACGAACTGCTGGGCGCCAACCACCGCATTCTGAATTCCGGCCTGCACGAGCCGGAATTCTTCCTCGGCATGTGGCGGGCGCTGACGGCGGGCAAGGTGTGGAAGGGCGAGATCTGCAACCGCGCCAAGGACGGTTCGCTGTACTGGGTCGACAGCACCATGGTGCCACTGGTCGACCCGCTGACCGGCAAGGTGCGCAAGTATGTGTCGATCCGCTTCGACGTCACCGAGAAGCGCCAATTGCTGCACACCTTGCAATGGCGGGTGGGGCACGATGTGCTGACCGGGCTGCCCAACCGCGCCTACCTGTCCGACCTGCTCAACCAGGCACTGGCGTTCTCGCGCCGTGAAGACATCCCGCTGGCGGTGTGCATGCTCGACCTGGATGGCTTCAAGGCGGTCAACGATGGCTACGGGCATGCCACTGGCGACCTGTTGCTGGTCGAAGTGGCGCAGCGCTTGAAGGGCATCTTGCGCGGGGGGGATGCCGTGGCCCGGTTGTCGGGTGACGAGTTTGTGCTGATCCTGCGCAATGTCAGCGACGACCGCCAGTTGCATGCGGCCCTGTGCCGGGTGCTGCGGGCGCTGGCGGCCACTTATGTGGTGCGC
Organism: Pseudomonas sp. LAIL14HWK12:I7; assembly: GCF_000483465.1. Taxonomy (NCBI): domain Bacteria; kingdom Pseudomonadati; phylum Pseudomonadota; class Gammaproteobacteria; order Pseudomonadales; family Pseudomonadaceae; genus Pseudomonas; species Pseudomonas sp. LAIL14HWK12:I7. The sequence goes on along the minus strand of NZ_AXYZ01000008.1, from coordinate 401,782 downwards.
GAGCACACCCTCTCGTTGAGCGCCAGTATTGGCGTCACGCTGTACCCGCTCGACGATGAGGACGCCGATACCCTGGTGCGTCACGCCGACCAGGCTATGTATGTGGCCAAGCAGCGTGGGCGCAACCGTTACCACGTGTTCGATGTGTCCCAGGAGCAGGAACTCAAGGCCACCCACCAGACCGTGACACGGGTGCGTCGGGCACTGCGCAATCGCGAGCTGTGCCTGTACTACCAGCCCAAGGTCAACCTGCGCAGCGGCGAGGTGCTGGGTTTCGAGGCGTTGCTGCGCTGGCAACGGCCGGGCCGTGGCCTGGTGCCGCCGGGCGAGTTCCTGCCGTTGGTGGAACAGACCGACCTGATCATCGAAATTGGCGAATGGGTGATCCACCAGGCGCTGAGCCAGTTGCAGACCTGGCAAGGGCAGGGGCAGCCGTGGTCGGTGAGTGTCAACATTGCTGCGCGGCATTTGCAGCGCAGTGATTTCGTCGAACGCCTGGAACAGTTGCTGGCGGAGCACCCCGGGGTTGACCCGGCCCGGCTGGACTTGGAAATCGTCGAGTCGGTGGCCATCGACAACCTGCAGCATGTCAGTCGGTGCCTGGATGCCTGCCGGGCCTTGGGCGTGCGCTTTTCGCTGGACGATTTCGGCACCGGCTATTCGTCGCTGAGCTACCTCAAGCGCTTGCCGACCCAGACCATCAAGATCGACAAGTCGTTCGTGCGTGACATCCTCCATGACCAGGATGACCTGGCCCTGACCGGGGCGGTGATCGGGCTGGCGCGTGCGTTTGGCCGCGAGGTGGTTGCCGAAGGCCTGGAGAGTGTCGAGCATGGGCGGGTGCTGATGGCACTGGGTTGCGAGCTGGCGCAGGGGTATTTCATCGCCAGGCCGATGCCGGCGAGTGAAGTGCTGGCTTGGGCGCAAGGGTATCGGCAGCCTGAGCAATGGCGCAGCGGTAAAGGCTGAAGTCGAAGCGCTTGCAGCCGAATCGGCTGCGGGCGACACGCCCTGCAGGGGGCCTGCCACCCGCTGTACGTCAGCCGGCCTGGAACAGAGCCTGGGTCAACTGCCGGTAGAGCTGGTCTCGCGCCTGCTGGCGGGTGCTGAGCAGCAGGCGGCCAGCCAGCGCGTAAAGCTCGTCTTCGCCTCTGTAGCGCCCCGACACCAGGTCGATGCGCTGCAAGGTGCCCTCCACCCGCCATGCCAGCCCCGGTACGGTGTGGGTCTCGCGCTCCAGCGCGGTGATGAACGCCAACGGAACAGCGGGCCCGCGGTAGGCACCGGGCGCGGTGGTGGGTTCACTCAACTCGGTGTAGTACTCCGAGGCGGCCTCCCAGTCACGTGCGAGCGTTTCGAATGGCTCAGGCCGTAGCCGCCGAACCCAGGCGCGCCAGAAGCGTTGCTCGCTCGCCCAGCGTGCCAGGAAGGCAGCATCCGCCTCAGTTTCGACTGCCAGGGCCAGGCGTTGCAGGGTGGCCTCGCTCAGTTGCGCCAGGTAGCCGAAGGCGATCTGCCCAGGTTGTTCGGGCAGGCCCAGGCGTTCGCGCAGGGCGATGCGTGCGACCAGGGCGATTTCAATTTCGTCGGGCGGGGTTTGCGGGTCGCTCAGGTGCGCATCGCTCAAGTCGTCTTCCGCCACCAGGGCTGGTGCGGCCTGGCGTTCGCTGTCGTTTTGCGCATCGCTCAAGGCCTGCCGGCGTGCCCGGCGAGCGTTGTACAGGGCGCCTATGCGTTCATCCAGGCGGCCCTGGCGGGCCAGGCCAGTGGCGACGGACACAGCGACCGCTTCGTCGGTGGCGCCGGGGTGCGCGGCAGCCACGCTACGCCATACCGACACCTGCGTTTCGACCCGCTGGAACAGCAGGCTGGCCTGGTCCACGCAGGCCTCGGCTGCGTCGTTGATCTCGGTGAGTACTTGCTCACGCAGCTCGGCGAGGCCCCAGCCCGCGTCACCGACGTCTTCGCGGGTGAGCGTGCGCAGTACATGCACGATGCGCTCACGCGTGCGCACCGGGTTAGCCAGGTACTCCGGCGTTTGCGCCATGCGTTCGGTCAGGCGGTACACGGGCGCCCACTCAGCGTCTTCGGCATTGGCCTCGCGGTGTGACTCAAGCGCGGGGGGCAATTCGATCACCCAGGCTTCGCCCTCCAGGGCTTCCATGTCTGGGATGGCCGTCAGCCCTGCGCCGAACAGGCTGCGTTGGGCCTGCTCACTGAAAGGGTTGTCGTCGAAGTCGTAATAGGTGCCTTCATCCCCGTTGCGTATCGCTTCAGCGAACGCCGTGTCGTGCAATTCGGGTGCATCGACCAACCGGTTGCCACTGAGGTCGAGCGAGCGCAGCACGAGTGGGCGTTGGTTCATCAAGCCTGGCAGGCCTTCGGGCCATTGGGTGATACCGACGCGGTCGAGGTCGAGGGTATGCAAGTGCTGCCAGCCGGTCACGTCGGGTGTCAATTGCAGTGGGTTATTCCCTAAGCGCAGCGAGTGCAGCTGGTTGAGGCGGCCCAGCGCCGCGCGGCTTTCTGCGGTGAGGGTGATCTCGCACGAGCCCAGGCTCAATTCGGTCAGCGCGGGCCAGCCTTGCAACGCTTCGAAGTGTTCGGCTTGCAGCGCGAGCCTGTTCAAGTCGGCCCTCAGCGCGTACAGGTGCTGCAACTGGCCGAGCCGCTGCAGAGCGGCGACAGGCAGGCTCTCCAGGCCGCCAGAGAGGTTGAGCCGCTGCAGGCGGGGCAGGCGCGTCAGTAGATCGATATTGCGTGCCTCCTGCAAAGCCACGATGTTGCACTGCAGGTCCAGGGTTTCCAGTTCGGTCATCTGGGCCAGGGCGCCAGGCAGTAACCGCAGCCTGTTGTTGGCCAGGTCCAAGTTGCGCACGCCAGGGAAGGCCTGCAGGAAGCCATCGAGGTTGATCGCTTCGCCATGGGGTGAGTCGACGACCGTCAGCCACCGGACGTGCTCCAGGCGCGTAGGTAAGGTCGGCAATGCGCCCAGGTCCTGGGCTTCCAGTACCAAGTCCAGCTGATCGGCCTCCACGCCCTCCCTGCGCCAGGCCTGGCGTATGCGCCGTGCGGCCTCCGTCCGCGCAGCGGTGCGCTGTTCGAGGGTGTCCACCGCCAGGCCTTCTGTGTCATTTACCCAGCCATCCAGCGTGGTGTTCAGGCGCTGGTACGCTTCGCGCAACTGTTCGAGCAACCGGGTAAAGGCGCCTGGGCTATCACCGGCCTCTTGGCGCAAGCGCTGGCGCAGCCACTCGCGGTCACCGGAGTGGCGGCTGGGGTACAGCGTGTCGAACAGCTCGTCGTCATTCAGCCAGCCCCGGCCACGGCCGCTGAGGGGGTAACCGACACGGCCGCCCGGCGCGAGCCGTGTGGGCCGCCGATACAGGGTGCGCACAGGCGCCATACCTAATTGCTTGGCGGCGTACGTGCGGTTGCCGGCGGCCTGTTCGAACAGGGCGTCACGCAAGGGCAGAGGGTCATGTATCTGCAAGCCAAGGGCGATGCGCTCGCTGTCAGGCAGGGCGTTGAGAATGGCCTGGTAGAGCGTCGTGTGGCCGGCCAGCGGTTGGCCGTGTTCGTCGTAGGGTTGGTAGCCCCGATCATCGCGCACCACGGTTTTGCCGGCTCGTCCCCGGGCGTTAGTGCCCTGCAGTCGTGGGCCTTGCAGGTTGCCCTCTCGCAATTCGAGGTGCACCTCGCCCGTCCAACCCGGTAGCCGTCGCAGAAAACCCACGGCCAGGGCATCACGGTCCTGCACCGGGCCGCTGTGCTGATAAAAGCGCAGCAGCGCGCGGTCGAGGCGTGCTTCGTGCTGGTAGGCGCGGGCTGTTTCGGCTACCGAGAGCGGCAATCGGCCCTTTCGTTGGCCAAGGGCCAGGTCCTTGGTACGGGTATTGGCAAGGATCTCGGCCTTGGCTCTGCGGCTAAGGGACGGGAAGTCCCGGCCAAGCAGCAGCGTGATGGCGTCGGTGCTGGCCGCTGTGGGGGTATCGGTGGCGCCCAGTGCTTGCAAACAGTCGACAAGCAGGGCGGGGGTGGCTTCCTGATCGACCACCACGCGGCGCACGGCTGCTTCGCTGAAACCACTGCAGCGCAGTGCGCGCAGCAGGGTTTCATCACTCACCGCCGGGCCGCTGTTGGCGATGCGCCGCAGCAGTTTGGCCGCGTCCCACGCCAAGGGCTGTTCGTGCTCCAGCAACCACGGCACCTGGCCATTGCCGAGCAGGCGAGGGGCGCGTTGATGGCCTTTCGCGTGTGCCAGCTGCCAGCGACTGTCGGGGGCTTTTTCCAGCGGCATGGCCTTGCCCTCCAGGTTGATCCACGGTTGGCCCTGCCAGTGGTGCAAGCCATCCGCTCCAGGGGTGCCTGGCGGCCAGGGCGCCTCGCGGGTGAAGGGGCGCAGGTCGCCGTGCCACAGGCGCTGGCCTGTTCTGCCGGGGAGGCGTGTCCAGTTTTCAAGGGGGCCTGCCAGCTGGACCGCGCTGTGCACGGCACCCAGTGCCGCAACCTGCAGCAGGCTGTTGAGCACACCGAACAGATGGCTGATGGCGGCCTCGGTTTCGCCTTCGTTCAGCGCATGGACGCCTTCGAGGAACTCGCCCACGATTTGCGCCCCGCCGACCACCAGCATCACCTCGCCCAAGGCGGGCACGAAAAAGCTGGCCACATTCAGTACAGTCAGCCCCACACCCAGCCAACCGAGCAGCCGGGCAGTTTGCGCCGCCGCGTCGAACTGCGCCGTGGGCACAGCCAGTGTCACGGCATCTGCCAAGGTGGTTTGCACCTGGTTGCTGGCCCTGGCGGTGAAGCATTCGCTGGGCCACGGCGTGAAGTCCAGTGGCAGGCGGGCGTTCTTGTCCAGGGTTTCTTGCCACAGGTCGTGGGGCGAGGGGAACAGCCGGTTGATCCAGTTGAATGACTCACCTTTCTCCAGTGTAGGCGGGGTCGGGTACAGCGCTGCGTAGGGGTAGCGCGGGTAGAGTGTGTGCCGCAAACGCGCAGCGAAGGCGGGTTGCTGCGCGTGGCTGACAAAGCGTTTGAAATACACACGAAAAGGCTCCTCCCATAGCCGCTTCGTGAGTGCTATGCCGACGGCCTGCAAGGACGAGTACTGGTGCAGGGCGCCTTGGGTGTCCCCAGGCAGGTAAAGCAGGCACGGCTCGGTCTGCCCGTGTGGCTCGAGTCGCAGCAGCAGGGCGCCACTCAGCGGGAAACCGAGCAGGCTCAGGTAGCCACATTGCAGGCGCATCGCCCCACTGAGCGTCTGTACCTCGCGCGCGCCGGCAAGCGCGGCCTCGCCCAAGGCTTCGCCGCGGCTGTCGATGTGCCCTTGCAGCCGCGCTGATAACAATTCGACCGCGAAGGCGGCACGGTCCTGCTCACCCAGCAACGCGCGAAAATCAGCAGTGTCGACGTGCTCGCGCAGGTGGTCCAGGTAGCGCTGGCCGAGGTCGAGGCGCCGTACGCCTTTCACGAATCGCACGGTGTCGAGCTGTTCCAGTTCAGGCGCATCCTGGTTGGCATAGAGGCGTACCGGCGTGTCCGCTTGCAGATTCTGCAGGGCAGCTTCCAGCCAGGACCGACTGCGCAGGTGGCCCGTGGTGCGCTCGGTCAACACGGTGGTATCGAGTGGAGGCAGCGACACGCCGGGGTACCAGTGAGCGAGCGCGTCCCTCAACAACGGTCGGCAGAACGCCTCTACCGATTGCAGCGGGGCAAGGGCCTTCTGCAGTGCGCGTGTGGCGCGGTGGCTGTGCAGCAGATGGGTTTTCAGGGCCTGGCGCTGATGCGGGGAAGTCTGGCGAAGCCAGCCGGGCAGGCGCTGTTGAATCAGGGCTACGTGATGGGGGTGCAAATGGCTCATGGGCTGCTCCTGACAGGTTGGAGCAGCGAGGGTAATGACCCGCATTAGCCCGGCTTCAGTATGCTGATAGCACCTTCAACGCCCACCCTGCAGGTGGGCGGGTTCGAGCCCCTGTTCACGCAAGCGTTTGTACAGGGTGGTGCGGCTGATGCCGAGCAGGCGTGCCAGCGATGAGATGTTGCCGCCGCAGCTGTGCAGCAGGTTGGCCAGGTCCGTTGCTGGGGTTTGCGCCAGGGCGGGCGGCGGGCAGGGGGCAGGTGTGCCCGCCTGGGCAAGGAAACACGCTGAAAAGTGTTCGGTGCCGATGGGCTGGCTGCCAGCGAGGGCCAGCGCCACCTGCACTACGCTGTTGAGCTGGCGCAGGTTACCTGGCCAGGGGTGGTGCAACAGCAGGTCGAGTATGTGCGGGGGCAGTTGCCGGGGTTGCCCGGGGGCGAGGTGCCGGGCGTGCACCTGCTCAATCAACGCGCGTCGATCACTGCGTTCGCGCAAGGCGGGCAACACCAGGGTCAACCCGGCCACGCGGTAGTAGAGGTCCTCGCGAAACTGCCCGTTGCGCACGGCTTCGGCCAGGTCGCGGTTGCTGGCCGAAACCACGCGGATGTCCACGGTCACCGGCTCGCCGCTGCCCAATGGCTGGATGCTGCGCGATTGCAACACGCGCAGCAGCCGGGCTTGGGTCGGCAGCGGCATGTCGCCGATTTCGTCGAGAAACAAGATGCCGTGGTCGGCCTTGCGGATCAGCCCGGGGTTGCCCTTGTGGTGGGCGCCGGTAAAGGCCCCTTTGTCATAGCCGAACAGCTCCGACTCGACCAGCTCGGCGGGGATCGCCGCGCAGTTGACTGCAATCAACGGCTGCCCGGCGCGGCGGCTGGCGCGGTGCAGGGCCTCGACGAAGACTTCCTTGCCAACCCCGGTTTCGCCTTGGATCAACACCGGGATGTCTTTTTCCAGTAACAGGCTGGCCTGGGCCAAGGCGTTGTCCAGGCGTGGGTCGACAGGGCTAGGGGCCGGGCGCTTGGGGCTGTGGCGCGGCGCTTGCCACTGGCAGTGGAAGCGGTGGCGCCCGGCGGCCTGCAAGGCGAAGGGCTGTTGCGGCGGCTGGGCAAGCAACTGCTGCAACGGGACTTGGAACAGTTGCTCGAGGTTTTGCCGCAGCGGGTTGTCGCCGAGCAGGCTGTCGGCCCGGTGATTGGCCGCAATGACCTGGCCGCGCTCATCGAACACCAGCAAGCCCGCCCAGGGGCTGTCGAGGTTGTCGGAGGCGCTGTTGAACAGCAGTTGGGCGTGGTGGTCGGCATGCTGCGCCAGTATCAAACGGTTCTCCAGGCTCTGGCCCATCATCCGTACCAGGCCGAGCGTCTGGCTGGCAGGCAAGTACCCGTCGCTGGCCACATCGAGCGCGCCGACCAGCTGCCGTTCGCCATCGAACACCGGCGCCGCAGCGCTGCACAGGTAGCGGTTCTGGCGCAGGAAGTGTTCATCCTGGCCCACATGAATTGCCTCGGCGCAGACCAGCGCCGTGCCGAGTGCGTTGGTGCCGACGCCGCGCTCGTGCCAGTGTGCGCCGGCACTGAAGCCGTGGCGCTGGCGCGGGTCGACGAAGCGCCGCGAACCCCAGCTGTCGAGCAGGCAGCCACCGGCGTCGGCCAGCATCACCAGGTAGCTGGCGTTGCCCAGCAGATGTGCGTATTGCGGCAGCACCTCATCGCGTGTCAGGCGCAGCAGGGCCTGGCGGCGCTCCAGCAGGGCGCTCAGTTCGGCCGGCGGCAGGCAATCGAAATCGGGTGGGCTTTGCGGTTGCAGGCCGTGGTCGCGACAACGCGCCCAGGATGCCTGGATCAGTTGGGCATGCGGCGAAGCGGATGCGGCCATGGGCCTGTCCTGTGTGATTGTTGTTATCAGCCGACCGCTGTTCAGTGTCGTCCACCGTTGTTCATTGTCAAACCTTGGCGTGTTCAGTTGTCCAGCGAATGTGTTCAGCTGTGAACAGGCCATGGCTGACCTTGCGTGGTGAGGGCGTGCGGCAGAGCGTTCAGGCCGGGCTGGCACGAAACTCGCTCTGCCCAGCGGACAACAATCCTAAAAAGGCCACGCCATGTCCTTGGTGCTGGAGCAGGTCAGCCGCAGTGTCGATAACCAGGCCTGCATCGTCGATGCGTCCCTGCGTTTCGAGCCGGGTTCGTTCAACGTTTTGCTCGGCCGCACCCTGGCCGGCAAGACCAGCCTGATGCGCTTAATGGCCGGGCTCGACCGCCCGGACTTGGGCCGTGTGCTGCTGGACGGCAACGATGTCACCGGGGTGCCGGTGCGCCTGCGTAACGTATCGATGGTGTATCAGCAGTTCATCAACTACCCGACCTTGAGCGTGTACGAAAACATCGCCTCGCCCCTGCGCCAGGCGCGCCTGGCCGAATCGGAAATTCGCCGGCGGGTGCAGGAAACCGCCGAGATGCTGCGCATCGAAGCCTACCTGCAGCGGTTGCCGCTGGAGCTGTCCGGCGGCCAGCAGCAACGCACGGCGATGGCCCGGGCGCTGGTCAAGGACGCCTCGCTGATCCTCTTCGATGAGCCCTTGGTCAACCTCGATTACAAGCTGCGTGAAGGCCTGCGCCAGGAGCTACGGGCGTTGTTTGCGGCGCGTAATTGCATTGCCGTGTACGCCACCACCGAACCCAACGAAGCGCTGGCGCTGGGCGGCACCACGACGATCCTGCATGAGGGGCGCATCGTGCAGAGCGGCCCGACCGCTGCGGTCTATCAGCAGCCCAGCAGCGTGCTGGCCGCCGAGCTGTTTTCCGAGCCGCCAATCAACCTGGTGCCTGGGCGCATCGCCGGCAACGAGGTGAGCCTGGCGCAGGCGGTGCACTTTGCCCGCAATGCCGACCTGCAGCGCCTGGGCGAGGGGGACTACCGCTTTGGCGTGCGCCCCAGCCACATCACCCTGGTGCCGACCCATGATGATGACCTGGAGCTGGCGGTGCTGGTGGAGCTGGCCGAGATCAGTGGCTCGGAAACCTTCCTTCACGTGCGCAATGAACACTGGCGGATGACCCTGCACCTGCCGGGTGTGCACGAGTACCAGGTGGACACCCCGATCCGCGTGTTCATCCCCACGCACAAGCTGTTTGTCTTCGACGCTGCCGGGGCCTTGGTGCAGGCTCCAGGCGTGCGTCAGGCGAGGAGTCGCTGATGGCCGAGATCCGCCTGCGCCAGCTGGCGCACAGTTACAGCCGTCAACCGACCTCGGAGGCGGACTACGCCCTACACGCGCTGGAGCATGTGTGGGAGCAAGGCGGCGCCTATGCCTTACTCGGGCCTTCGGGGTGCGGTAAGTCGACCTTGCTCAATATCATTTCGGGGCTGCTTACGCCCTCCCATGGCGACGTGCTGTTCGACGGCAAGCCCGTGAACGCGCTGTCGCCGCAGGCGCGCAACATCGCCCAGGTGTTTCAGTTTCCGGTGGTGTACGACACCATGACGGTGTTCGACAACCTGGCCTTCCCCCTGCGAAACCAGGGCGTGGACGAGGGCAGGGTACGTGCCCGGGTCGAAGAGATCGCCGAGGTACTCGACCTGTCCGCTGTACTGAAAAAGAAGGCGCGAAACCTCAGCGCCGACGAGAAGCAGAAGGTTTCGATGGGCCGTGGCCTGGTGCGCGATGACGTCTCGGCGATCCTCTTCGACGAGCCGTTGACGGTGATCGACCCGCACCTGAAGTGGAAGCTGCGGCGCAAGCTCAAGCAGATCCATGAGCAGTTCAACATCACCATGATCTACGTCACCCACGACCAGTTGGAAGCTTCGACCTTCGCTGACAAGATCGCGGTGATGCACGGCGGGCGCATCGTCCAGTTCGGCACCCCGCGCGAGTTGTTCGAGCGCCCGCGGCACACCTTTGTCGGCTACTTCATTGGCAGCCCCGGCATGAACTTCATCGACGTGCGTGCCGAAGCCGATGGCGTCAGCTTTGACGGCTTGCACTTGACGCTGCCCGAAGGCCTGCGCGAACGCTTGGCAGCAACCACCGGCGGGCGCCTGCAAGTGGGCATCCGGCCGGAGTTCGTGCAGCTTTGGGACAGCCCGCTCGACAACGCGTTTGCCGTGCAGGTGCTGGATATCGAAGACCTGGGCACCTACCGCATCGTCACCTTCCAGCTCGGCAGCGCCACGCTCAAGGCGCGCCTGGGCGAGGATCGCCCGCTGCCGGCGGGGCAGGCCTGGGTCACCCTGCCGAGCCAGTGGCTGATGCTGTATGTCGACGATGTACTGCTGGAGGCCGGACCATGAACAAGGTGCGCAACAACAAGGCGTGGTGGTTGGTACTGCCGGTGTTCGTGCTGGTGGCGTTCAGCGCCGTGGTGCCGATGATGACCGTGGTCAACTATTCGGTGCAGGACATCTTCGACCAGTCCAACCGCTATTTCGTCGGTGCCGACTGGTACCGCCAGGTGTTGCGCGACCCGGCCTTGCACGATGCCTTGCTGCGCCAGTTCATCTATTCCGGCTGCGTGCTGCTGATCGAAATTCCATTGGGCATCGCCATCGCCTTGACGATGCCGACCAAGGGGCGCATGGCCTCGATCTGCCTGATCGTGATGGCTATTCCACTGCTCATTCCCTGGAACGTGGTCGGCACCATCTGGCAGATCTTCGGCCGCGCCGACATCGGCCTGCTCGGTGCCACGCTGGCCAAGCTTGGGGTCAACTACAACTATGCCGGCGACCCGTTCGATGCTTGGCTCACGGTGCTGGTGATGGACGTCTGGCACTGGACGTCGCTGGTGGCGCTGCTGTGTTATTCGGGCCTGCGCGCCATCCCGGATGTCTATTACCAGGCTGCCCGCATCGACCGGGCTTCGGCCTGGGCAGTGTTCCGTCATATTCAGCTGCCAAAGCTGAAGAACGTGCTGCTGATTGCGGTGATGTTGCGTTTCATGGACAGCTTCATGATCTACACCGAGCCGTTCGTGCTGACCGGTGGTGGGCCCGGCAACGCCACCACCTTCCTCAGCCAGACCCTCACGCGCATGGCGGTAGGGCAGTTCGACCTGGGGCCGGCCGCGGCGTTTTCGCTGGTGTACTTCCTGATCATCCTGCTGGTGTCGTGGCTGTTCTATACCGCCATGACGCACGCCGACAAGGACTAGGCCATGAGCGCGCGCAAAGCAGTGCCCCTGTTGCTGTACTTCTTCTTCCTGCTGGTGCCGATCTACTGGCTGCTGAACATGTCGTTCAAGAGCAACACCGAAATCCTTGGCGGCCTGACCCTGTGGCCGCAGGCATTCACGCTGGACAACTACCGGGTGATCTTTACCGATGCGAGCTGGTACAGCGGCTATATCAACTCGCTGTACTACGTGTGCCTGAACACAGTCATTTCGTTGGCGGTGGCGTTGCCGGCGGCCTATGCCTTCTCGCGCTATCGCTTCCTCGGCGACCGTCATCTGTTTTTCTGGTTGTTGACCAACCGCATGGCACCGCCGGCGGTGTTCTTGCTGCCGTTTTTCCAGCTGTATTCCTCGATTGGCCTGTTCGACACGCACATTGCCGTGGCGCTGGCCCACTGCCTGTTCAACGTGCCGCTGGCGGTGTGGATTCTTGAAGGCTTCATGTCGGGGGTGCCGAAAGAGATCGACGAAACGGCCTACATCGACGGGTACAGCTTCCCGCGCTTCTTCGTGAAGATCTTCATCCCGCTGATCGGCTCCGGCATCGGTGTGACGGCGTTTTTCTGCTTCATGTTTTCCTGGGTCGAACTGCTGCTGGCGCGCACCCTGACTTCGGTGAACGCCAAACCTATCGCAGCGGTGATGACCCGAACCGTGTCCGCTTCGGGGATTGACTGGGGCGTGCTGGCGGCGGCCGGGGTGTTGACCATCCTGCCCGGCATGCTGGTGATCTGGTTTGTCCGCAACCATGTCGCCAAGGGCTTTGCCCTCGGCCGAGTGTGAGGAGGGGAGCACATGGAATGGATGGCCTGGACCTTGCCCACGGCGCTGTTCTTCGCGGCCGTCGGCATGCTGCTGTTGTGCATGACCCTGCTTGAACTGCGCCGCCCCTGCGTGGAGCGGCGCGGCTTCCTGCCGATCGTCACCAGCCGTGGCGACCGGTTGTTCATCGGCCTGCTGGCCAGCGCCTACCTGCACTTGCTGGTAGTCGGGGTCAGCGACTGGCCTTTGTGGGTGGCCTCGCTGCTGTCGCTGGGCTGGCTCGTGGTGGTGTTGCGCTGGGGCTGAGCGACGGCTCCGGGAATAACTCAATCGGGAGATCACAATGTTCCACAACAATCATAAACGGCGACATTTGACCCTGGCCGCGTTGCTGGTGCTGGCCAGCGTGCACGGGATGGCGTGGGCCGACCAGTACGAAGACGCGGCGAACAAGTGGATCGGCAGTGAGTTCAAACCGTCGACCCTGACCCCAGAGCAGCAGTTGGCCGAACTCAAGTGGTTCATCAAGGCCGCCGAACCGTTTCGTGGGATGAAGATCAACGTGGTGTCGGAAACCATCACCACCCATGAATACGAGTCCAAGGTGCTGGCCAAGGCATTCAGCGAGATCACCGGCATCCAGCTGACCCACGACCTGCTGCAGGAAGGCGACGTGGTGGAGAAGCTGCAGACACAGATGCAGTCGGACAAGAACATCTATGACGGCTGGGTCAACGATTCGGACCTGATCGGCACGCACTTTCGTTACGGCAAGGTCGAGTCGATCACTGACCTGATGGCCAACGAGGGCAAGGCCTACACCTCGCCGACGCTGGACTTGAAAGATTTCATCGGCATCTCCTTTACCACCGCGCCGGATGGCAAGGTCTACCAACTGCCTGACCAGCAGTTCGCCAACCTTTACTGGTTCCGTGCCGACTGGTTCGAGCGGCCTGAGCTGAAAGCCAAGTTCAAGGAGAAGTACGGCTATGAACTGGGCGTGCCGGTGAACTGGTCGGCCTACGAGGACATCGCCCAATTCTTCACCGAAGACGTCAAGGAAATCGACGGTAAGCGCGTGTACGGCCACATGGACTACGGCAAGAAAGACCCCTCGCTGGGCTGGCGCTTCACCGATGCCTGGTTCTCGATGGCCGGTGGTGGCGACAAAGGCCTGCCCAATGGTTTGCCAGTGGACGAGTGGGGGATTCGCGTCGAGGACTGCCACCCGGTGGGCTCGAGCGTTACCCGAGGCGGTGACACAAACGGCCCCGCGGCGGTCTATGCGACACAGAAGTACGTGGACTGGATGCGTGCCTACGCGCCCAAGGAAGCCCAGGGCATGACTTTCTCTGAAGCGGGCCCGGTGCCGGCCCAAGGCAACATTGCCCAGCAGATCTTCTGGTACACGGCTTTTACCGCCGACATGACAAAACCCGGCTTGCCGGTGGTCAATGCCGATGGCACGCCGAAGTGGCGCATGGCGCCGTCGCCCAAGGGGCCGTATTGGGAGGAGGGGATGAAGTTGGGCTATCAGGACACGGGGTCGTGGACCTTCTTCAAATCCACCCCGGAGAAGCAACGCCTGGCCGCCTGGTTGTATGCGCAGTTCGTAACCTCCAAGACCGTTTCGCTGAAAAAGACCATCGTCGGCCTGACGCCGATTCGTGAGTCGGACATCAACTCCCAGGCCATGACGGACCTGGCGCCCAAGCTGGGTGGGTTGGTGGAGTTCTACCGCAGCCCGGCGCGGGTGCAATGGACGCCTACCGGCACCAACGTGCCCGATTACCCGCGGCTGGCGCAGTTGTGGTGGAGCCATATCGCCGAAGTGGCCAGTGGCGAAAAGACCCCGCAGGAGGCGCTGGATGGCCTGGCCCGCGATCAGGACCGCATGATGGAACGGCTGCAGCGTTCCAACGCACAGGCGACCTGTGCACCGAAGCTCAATCCGGAAAAGGATGCCCAGTACTGGTACGACCAGCCGGGTGCGCCGAAGCCGAAGCTGGCTAACGAGAAGCCCAAGGGCGAGACGGTGAGCTACACCGAGTTGCTGAAGTCGTGGGAGGCAGCGCGCAAGTAATCGGTTGATGACCGCGTTGGCCTCTTCGCGGGGCAAGCCCGCTCCCACAGGTTCATCGCTGTCTTGAAGACAGGTGCCGAACTTGTGGGAGCGGGTTTACCCGCGAAGAGGCCGGTGCAGCGAGCCTAAAACCTTCAGGCAAAAAAAACGGCACCTGCAGCAGGTGCCGTTTTCATGTCACGCCTTGTTACTTATGCAGCTCTTCCGCTGCATACAGCGTGTTTTCCAGCAAGCACGCCCGGGTCATCGGCCCGACACCACCCGGCACCGGGGTGATCCAGCCCGCGCGCGGCAAGGCGGTCTCGTAGACCACATCGCCGACCAGCTTGCCGTCTTCCTGGCGGTTGATGCCCACGTCGATGACGATGGCGCCTTCCTTGACCCACTCACCCTTGACCAGCCCCGGCTTGCCGGCGGCCACGACCACCAGGTCGGCACGGCCGACGTGGCCGGCCAGGTCCTTGGTGAAGCGGTGGCAGACAGTGACGGTGCAGCCGGCCAGCAGCAGTTCCATGGCCATGGGGCGGCCGACGATGTTGGACGCGCCGACGATCACTGCGTTCATGCCGTACAGGTCCTGACCGGTGCTTTCGAGCAGGGTCATGATGCCTTTGGGCGTGCACGGGCGCAGCAGCGGGATGCGTTGGGCCAGGCGACCGATGTTGTAAGGGTGGAAGCCATCGACATCCTTGTCCGGACGAATACGCTCGAGCAACAGCGAGGCGTCCAGGTGCGCGGGCAGCGGCAGCTGCAGCAGGATACCGTCGACAGCCGGGTCATCATTGAGGCGGTCGATCAGGTCGGTCAGGGTTTGCTGCGTGGTTTCGCTGGGCAGGTCGAACGCCTGGGAAATGAAGCCGACCTCTTCACAGTCCTTGCGCTTGTGCGAGACATAGACTTGGGAGGCGGGGTCGGTGCCGACCAGGATCACAGCCAGGCCTGGGGTGCGCAGGCCTTGCTGGCGACGCTCCACGACACGTTGAGCGATCTGCTGGCGCAGGCTGGCGGCGATCGCCTTGCCATCGATTAGGTGTGCAGTCATAGACGCGTGATTAACCATCGAGAAGGAAACAATAAAGAGGGCGCATTCTCGCACGACACGGCCCGAGGGCAAAGGCGGGTGGTCGGGCAAATCCCCTAACCCCTTAAATAATTTAAATTTTTTTGAGAAAGATGTTGACGACCCTGCGCCTCGACTATAACATTCGCCGCACTTGTCGGGCACTGCCTAGCACTGGTTGGCAAAGTCGGGCAGAATGAATGGTTTAGCGGTTCTCTGCTAAAGCATCGTTCGGTTAGGCTGATCGCTTATGCGCCCGTAGCTCAGCTGGATAGAGCATCCGCCTTCTAAGCGGATGGTCGCAGGTTCGAGTCCTGCCGGGTGCGCCATCAGGCAGCTTAGGCAAGCAAGTAGATGTACCGCAATATGGTGGGCGTAGCTCAGTTGGTAGAGCGCCGGATTGTGATTCCGGTTGTCGTGGGTTCGATTCCCATCGTCCACCCCATATTTTACAGAGGCGCCTTGATAGTATCTGGCGCCTTTGTTTTAAGCGTTACGCGGACGTGGTGAAATTGGTAGACACACTGGATTTAGGTTCCAGCGGCGCAAGCTGTAAGAGTTCGAGTCTCTTCGTCCGCACCATGCTTCTGTAAGGTTGTACCGCAACACCGCAATATGGTGGGCGTAGCTCAGTTGGTAGAGCGCCGGATTGTGATTCCGGTTGTCGTGGGTTCGATTCCCATCGTCCACCCCATATTTTTCGAAGGCGCCTTGATCGTAAGATCGGGCGCCTTTGTTTTTTGCGTTTCATGTTGGCGGGTGGGGCGTCTTTTTGTGAAGGGGCTGCCTGCAGCGGCCTCTTCGTGTTTTTTGCCTGGCAGGTCAGGGGCAGGTCGTGCTCATGCCGGGGTGTGTTCCTTGTCTGGCACCAGTCGCACCTCCACACGCTGCCCAAGTGCTCTGGCTGCACTGGCCAGGGTGGCCAGTGTCATACCTGGGTCGTTCTGGTCCAATGCTCTGTCAATCGCTGTTCTGCTGGTGTGCATGCGTTCAGCCAGCGCCTTCTTGCTCATCTTTTTGGCTTTCATGGCCTCGGCTATCTGCCAGGCAATGACGCGTTTGAGTGCGGTTGCGGAAACCTCTTCTGCGAGGTCCTGCTCTGCCAGGAAGTCTTCGAAGTTGGAGCCGATGTGTGGGTTCATCTGTTATCCCTCTTTAGTGCAGCTATACGCTGCCTGGCAGTTTCCAGGTCGATCGTGGGTATTTTTCGGCTTTTTTTGATGAAGCCGTGAAGCAGGATCATCGTCTTTCCTGTTGTGGTGAAAAGCACGCGGGCAATGGTGTCGACGAGATTCACCCTGATCTCCCAGAGGTCTTTCTCAAGCTTTCTTACGAGTGGCATGCCGATTGGCCATCCGATTTGGACTGTTTTGATCTCGGTGCCGATCAAGTGCTTGTAAGTGCGGGGCAATGAGGTCAGCCAATCGCGTACCGGCTCGTTACCTGCTTCGGTGCGATAGAAGTGAGCCTCCAGTGGCATGATTTTCTTGTTCATGGAATAGTACCAAAAAAGGTACTCCATTCAACCTGCAGGAGCCCTCTCGCGGTATAGGCGTATTCCTACGGCCTGGTAGGCGCAGTCTCTGACGTGGGGGTTTTTGGGTGGGATCTACATGCACCCCCTTGTAATCCTCTGGTGACACCCCAATAAAAGCTGATAGATTTCAGCCGGTTGAAACACCGGCCCCGCGGTCGGCAGAGGATAACCCCATGATTGCAAAAGAAGCCCGTCAGGCCCTGGCGCTGCAGCGCTTCGCCGAAGCCAATCCGCAACTGCTCGAAGAAATCCGCGAGTTGGATGCGCGTGAGCAAGCTCAGCAGCTCGAGTGGGCGTTCGAAGATGCGGCGCAGGAGCAGGGCATCGAGCCTTGGGAGCTGGCGCTGCAACTGATCGCCGAAAGCCCCGAGCAACTGCAGGCCATGCGCCTGGAGACCCATCGCGAGGTCGCTGAGGCGTTGGGCATGGCGTGGGAAGAGTACTGCCAGTTCAACGAGATCGACCCTCAATAAAGGAAGCGATTTCGTAGGCAGCAGTTGTTTGACAAGTTATTACGGCTGCGCGTCGCCAAAGGCGTTGCGCAGCCTCAATTGAAAGGGGCTTGGCGGTAAGCCGTGCGGGCCTTGCAAGTTAATCGACCGGCGTGGTTTCCCGTCGTCCCGAGTGGGGTGACTTCTGCTGCGCGACTCACTAGAATGCTTGCCCTTGATTCTGGAGTCGGGCTAACGCCGGCTAACGTCTGTGCAACGAGGAATATCCATGCAAGTTTCTGTTGAAAACACTTCCGCTCTCGAGCGCCGCATGACCATCGCCGTCCCGGCCGAGCGCGTCGAGACCGAAGTCAACAAGCGTCTGCAACAGACTGCCCGTCGTGCCAAGGTTGCAGGCTTCCGTCCTGGCAAGGTACCGATGAGCGTGATCCGTCAGCGTTTCGAAGCTGACGCCCGTCAGGAAGTGTTCGGTGATCTGGTCCAGTCTTCGTTCTACGAAGCCGTGGTCGAGCAGAAGCTGAACCCGGCCGGCGCTCCAGCCGTCGAGCCGAAGTCCTTCGAAAAGGGCAAGGACCTGGAATTCGTCGCAATCTTCGAAGTGTTCCCAGAGTTCACCGTTGCTGGCCTGGAGTCGATCAACGTCGAGCGCCTGAGCGCCGAAGTGGCTGATGCCGACCTGGACAACATGCTGGAAGTCCTGCGCAAGCAGAACACCCGCTTCGAAGAAGTTGATCGCGCCGCGCAGAACGACGACCAGGTCAACATCGACTTCGTCGGCAAGGTCGACGGTGAAGTGTTCGCTGGCGGTTCGGCCAAGGGCACCCAACTGGTTCTGGGCTCCGGCCGCATGATCCCAGGCTTCGAAGAAGGCCTGGTTGGCGCCAAGGCTGGCGAAGAGCGCGTTGTCAACGTGACCTTCCCAGAGGACTATCAGAACCTGGACCTGGCCGGCAAGGCCGCCGAGTTCACCATCACCGTCAACAGCGTTTCGGCCCCTGGGCTGCCTGAGCTGAACGAAGCCTTCTTCGCTCAGTTCGGCATCAAGGAATCGACCCTGGAAGGCTTCCGCGCCGAAGTTCGCAAGAACATGGAGCGTGAACTGCGTCAGGCAATCAAGGCCAAGGTCAAGAACCAGGTCATGGACGGTCTGCTGGCCGCCAACCCGATCGAAGTGCCAAAAGCCCTGCTGGAAAACGAAGTCAACCGTCTGCGCGTGCAGGCTGTTCAGCAGTTCGGTGGCAACATCAAGCCTGAGCAACTGCCAGCTGAGCTGTTCGAAGAGCAAGCCAAGCGCCGTGTGGTCCTGGGCCTGATCGTCGCTGAAGTGGTCAAGCAGTTCGAACTGAAGCCAGACGAAGGCAAGGTTCGCGAAATGATCGAAGAAATGGCTTCGGCTTACCAAGAGCCTGAGCAGGTCATCTCCTGGTACTACAAGAACGACCAGCAACTGAACGAAGTCCGTTCGGTTGTGCTGGAAGAACAAGTTGTAGATACTGTTCTGCAGAAAGCGACTGTGACCGACAAGTCGGTCTCGTACGAAGAAGCCGTAAAACCAGCCCAGGCACCTGCCGAAGCCGAGTAATACGCTACTCTCGTAGGAAACCCCCACAAGCCAGCCTTCGCGCTGGCTTGTGCGTATTCAAGCCATGACTATTTGGGAGTGAGCGCAGGACATGTCCCGCAATTCTTATATTCAGCAGAGCTCTGACATCCAGGCCGCAGGCGGCCTGGTCCCGATGGTTATCGAGCAGTCCGCCCGTGGCGAACGCGCTTACGACATCTACTCGCGCCTGTTGAAGGAGCGTGTGATTTTCCTGGTTGGCCCGGTAGAGGATTACATGGCCAACCTCGTCGTTGCGCAGATGCTGTTCCTCGAAGCGGAAAACCCGGACAAGGATATCCATCTGTACATCAACTCGCCGGGTGGCTCGGTCACCGCTGGCATGTCGATCTACGACACCATGCAGTTCATCAAGCCGGATGTTTCGACCATCTGCATCGGCCAGGCCTGCAGCATGGGCGCGTTCCTGCTGACTGCCGGTGCCAAAGGCAAGCGTCACTGCCTGCCGAACTCGCGCGTGATGATTCACCAGCCGCTGGGCGGCTTCCAGGGCCAGGCTACCGATATCGAGATCCATGCCCAGGAAATCCTCAATATCAAGGCGCGTCTGAACGAGCTGCTGGCCTACCACACTGGCCAGGATCTGGAGACCATCAAGCGCGACACCGAGCGTGACAACTTCATGAGCGCCTCGCGCGCGGCCGAGTACGGCCTGATCGACTCGGTATACGACAAGCGGCAACTGGCCTCCTGATCCCAGGGGCCAGAGCAGGTGGGTGCCGAAAGCGCCTACCTGCGGACTTGAAAAAGCCCGCAATTGCCTTCATCTTGTGTTGCAAGCCTACCGGATTGGATCGATCGAATGACTGACACCCGTAACGGCGAGGACAGCGGCAAATTGCTCTATTGCTCCTTCTGCGGCAAAAGCCAGCACGAAGTGCGCAAATTGATTGCCGGGCCCTCGGTATTTATCTGCGACGAGTGCGTCGACCTGTGCAACGACATCATCCGTGAGGAGGTGCAGGAAGCCCAGGCCGAGAGCAGCGCGCACAAATTGCCTTCGCCGAAAGAAATCAGCGGCATCCTGGACCAGTACGTGATTGGTCAGGAGCGCGCCAAGAAGGTGCTGGCCGTAGCGGTATACAACCACTACAAGCGCCTTAACCAGCGTGACAAGAAGGGCGACGAAGTCGAACTCGGCAAGAGTAACATCCTGCTCATCGGGCCTACTGGCTCGGGCAAGACCCTGCTCGCCGAAACCCTTGCACGCCTGTTGAACGTACCGTTCACCATTGCCGATGCCACCACCCTGACCGAAGCCGGTTATGTGGGTGAGGACGTCGAGAACATCATTCAGAAACTGCTGCAGAAGTGCGACTACGACGTGGAAAAGGCCCAGATGGGCATTGTCTACATCGACGAAATCGACAAGATTTCGCGCAAGTCGGACAACCCGTCCATCACCCGTGACGTCTCGGGCGAAGGCGTGCAGCAGGCGCTGTTGAAGCTGATCGAAGGCACCGTTGCTTCGGTTCCACCGCAAGGTGGGCGCAAGCACCCGCAACAGGAATTCCTGCAGGTTGATACCCGCAACATCCTGTTCATTTGCGGTGGCGCGTTCTCTGGCCTGGAAAAGGTCATCCAGAACCGCTCCACCAAGGGTGGCATCGGCTTCAGTGCAGAAGTACGTAGCAAGGAAGAAGGCAAGAAAGTTGGCGAGTCCTTGCGTGAAGTCGAGCCGGACGATCTGGTCAAGTTTGGCCTGATCCCTGAGTTCGTCGGCCGTTTGCCAGTACTGGCGACGCTCGATGAGCTGGACGAGGCTGCATTGATGCAGATCCTCACCGAGCCGAAAAACGCACTGACCAAGCAGTATGCCAAGCTGTTCGAGATGGAAAGCGTCGACCTCGAGTTCCGCAGCGATGCGCTCAAGGCCGTTGCTCGCAAGGCTCTGGAGCGCAAGACTGGCGCCCGTGGCCTGCGTTCCATCCTCGAAGGCGTGCTGCTCGACACCATGTACGAGATTCCTTCGCAGAAGGATGTCAGCAAGGTGGTGATCGATGAGAGCGTCATCGAAGGGAGTTCGCAGCCGCTGATGATCTACGAGAACAGCGAGCCGCAAGCCAAGGCCGCACCCGACGCCTGATTCAGGTGATGCTTGGGTGATGGTTGCAAGCAAGAAAGGGGCCTACGGGCCCCTTTCTGCTTTTCCTGCGCAAGCGCTTGTAATTTCCCAAGCGTGCCCCCACATTAGGTCCAAGCATCATTTCCACCGGTTTCCGGCCATCAAGGCCGCTGTTAGAGGCGAAATCATGAAGACCACCCTCGACTTGCCTCTTTTGCCATTGCGCGATGTCGTTGTTTACCCGCACATGGTCATCCCGCTGTTTGTGGGGCGCGAAAAATCCATTGAAGCCCTAGAGGCCGCGATGACGGGCGAGAAGCAGATTCTGCTGCTGGCCCAGAAAAACCCAGCCGATGACGATCCAGGCGAAGATGCCTTGTACCGCGTCGGCACCGTTGCCACCGTACTGCAATTGCTGAAGCTGCCTGATGGCACCGTCAAGGTGCTGGTAGAGGGCGAGCAGCGTGGCGCGGTAGAGCGCTTCACGGAAGTGGAAGGGCACATCCGTGCCGAAGTCTCCCTGATCGACGAAGTCGACGCCGCCGAGCGCGAGTCGGAGGTCTTCGTGCGCACGTTGCTGTCGCAGTTCGAACAGTACGTGCAGTTGGGCAAAAAAGTCCCTGCCGAAGTACTGTCCTCGTTGAACAGCATCGAAGAGCCTGGGCGCCTGGTCGATACCATGGCCGCGCACATGGCGCTGAAAATCGAGCAGAAGCAGGAAATCCTCGAGATTGTCGACCTGGCGACCCGCGTCGAGCACGTGTTGGCGTTGCTGGATGCCGAAATCGACCTGTTGCAGGTCGAGAAGCGCATCCGTGGTCGGGTCAAGAAGCAGATGGAGCGCAGCCAGCGCGAGTACTACCTGAATGAGCAGATGAAGGCCATTCAGAAAGAGCTCGGCGATGGCGACGAAGGCCACAACGAAGTCGAAGAGCTGAAAAAGCGCATCGAAGCCGCTGGCCTGCCCAAAGATGCCCTGACCAAGGCCCAGGCCGAGCTGAACAAGCTCAAGCAGATGTCGCCGATGTCGGCCGAGGCTACGGTGGTTCGCTCCTACCTCGACTGGCTCGTGCAGGTGCCGTGGAAGGCCCAGAGCAAGGTGCGCCTGGACCTGACCAAGGCCGAGGAAATCCTCGATGCCGACCACTATGGCCTGGAAGAGGTCAAGGAACGCATTCTCGAATACCTTGCCGTGCAAAAGCGCGTCAAGAAAATCCGTGGCCCAGTGTTGTGCCTGGTCGGCCCGCCTGGCGTCGGTAAAACCTCGCTGGCCGAGTCGATTGCCGCTGCCACCAACCGCAAGTTCGTGCGCATGGCCCTCGGCGGTGTGCGTGACGAGGCCGAGATTCGTGGCCACCGCCGCACCTACATTGGCTCCATGCCAGGCCGTCTGATCCAGAAGATGACCAAGGTCGGCGTGCGTAACCCGCTGTTCCTGCTCGATGAAATCGACAAGATGGGCAGTGACATGCGTGGCGACCCTGCCTCGGCACTGCTCGAAGTGCTCGACCCTGAGCAGAACCACAACTTCAACGACCACTACCTGGAAGTCGACTACGACCTCTCGGACGTGATGTTCCTGTGCACCTCCAACTCGATGAACATCCCGCCAGCGCTGCTGGACCGGATGGAGGTCATCCGTCTGCCGGGCTACACCGAAGACGAGAAGATCAACATCGCAGTCAAGTACCTGGTGCCCAAGCAGGTCAAAGCCAACGGCTTGAAGAAGGAAGAGCTCGAGGTCGATATCTCGGCGATCCGCGACATTATCCGCTACTACACCCGCGAAGCCGGTGTGCGGGGCCTGGAGCGGCAAATTGCCAAGGTCTGCCGCAAGGTGGTCAAGGAACATACCGGCCAGAAGCAGGTCAAGGTCAAGGTGTCCAGCGAGCAGCTCGAGCACCTGCTGGGCGTGCGCAAGTTCCGCTACGGCCTCGCCGAGCAGCAGGACCAGATCGGCCAGGTGACCGGCCTGGCATGGACCCAAGTGGGCGGCGAGTTGCTGACCATCGAGGCCGTGGTCATTCCTGGCAAGGGCCAGCTGATCAAGACCGGTTCCCTGGGCGATGTCATGGTCGAGTCGATCACTGCCGCGCAGACCGTGGTACGCAGCCGCGCCCGCAGCCTGGGCATCGCAGCCGACTTCCACGAGAAGCACGATGTGCACATCCACATGCCTGAAGGCGCTACGCCGAAGGATGGCCCGAGTGCCGGTGTTGGCATGTGCACCGCGCTGGTGTCGGCACTGACGCAGATTCCGGTGCGTGCCGATGTGGCCATGACCGGCGAGATCACCCTGCGTGGCCAGGTGCTGGCCATTGGCGGGTTGAAGGAAAAACTGCTGGCGGCACACCGTGGTGGCATCAAGACGGTGATCATTCCCGAGGAGAATGTTCGCGATCTGAAGGAGATTCCGGAAAATATCAAACAGGATCTTCAGATCAAACCGGTCAAATGGATTGACGAAGTCCTGCAAATTGCGCTGCAATACGCCCCGGAGCCCTTGCCAGATGTGGCTCCGGAGATTGTCGCGAAGGAAGAGAAGCGCGACAGCGACGCGAAGGAAAGAATCAGCACGCATTAGTAGTTTTTGGCTGGGGGGCTTTCCTTGACAGTTTTTTCGGGGCCTTGCTATAAAGCGGCACGCTATTGTTATCAGGCCACCCAGCACTCGTTTGATACGCTTTTCATTACATACTTAGAAACAAACTCAATAGAGAAATAAGGGGACTTAGAGTGAACAAGTCGGAACTGATTGACGCTATCGCTGCATCGGCTGACATTTCCAAAGCTACCGCAGGTAAGGCTCTGGACGCTGTGATCGACTCCGTAACGGGTGCCCTGAAAGCAGGCGACGACGTCGTTCTGGTTGGCTTCGGCACCTTCTCGGTCAAGGAGCGCGCCGAGCGCACCGGCCGCAACCCGCAAACCGGCAACGCCATCAAAATCGCTGCTGCCAAGGTTCCAGGTTTCAAGGCTGGCAAAGGCCTGAAAGACGCCGTCAACTAAGTCGTCTCTTTCAGCCGGGCCCGGCTTCGCCAGGTCCGAGCACGTTAAGGCGGGTCGCAAACGTTCCCGCCTGACACGTTTGCTAAGAAAAGGCGCATCCTCGGATGCGCCTTTCTTTTATCAGGATTCTACCCACGCTCCGCGGTTGTCGACGCAGTGGTACAGCCGTTTCTGGGGGACGCATGCTGCAAAATATCAGGGACAATTCACAAGGTTGGATTGCCAAGACCATCATCGGCCTAATCGTCGTGTTGATGGCGTTGACCGGCTTCGAGGCCATTTTCCAGGCTGCCAGCCATAGCCAGGACGCCGCCAAGGTGAACGGCCAGACCATCAGCCAGAACGAGCTGAGCCAAGCGGCCGACATGCAGCGCCGCCAGCTGATGCAACAGCTGGGCAAGGATTTCGACCCTGCACTGCTGGATGACAAGCTGCTGCGTGATGAGGCGCTCAAAGGCCTGATCACCCGCAAGCTGTTGTTGCAAGGTGCTGAAGATGCCAAGTTCGCCTTCTCCGAGGCCGCGCTGGATCAAGTGATCCTGCAAACCCCGGAATTCCAGGTTGACGGCAAGTTCAACGCCGATCGTTTCGACCAGGTCATTCGCCAGATGGGCTACGGCCGCCTGCAATTCCGCGACATGCTCGCCGAAGAAATGCTCATTGGCCAATTGCGTACCGGCCTTGCCGGCAGCAGCTTCGTCACTGACAAGCAGGTCGAGGCGTTTGCACGCCTTGAGAAGCAGACCCGTGATTTCGCCTCCCTGACCTTCAAGGCCGATCCGGCCGCGGTCAAGGTCAGTGAAGAAGAGGTCAAGGCGCACTACGAGAAGCACGCCAAGGAATTCATGTCGCCCGACCAGGTGGTCATCGATTACATCGAGCTGAAAAAGTCGGTGTTCTTCGACCAGGTCAAGGTCAGCGACGACGAACTCAAGGCCCAGTACGAGAAAGAAATCGCCAACCTCGCCGAGCAGCGCCATGCGGCGCACATTCTCATCGAGGTCAACGACAAGGTCACCGACGCCCAGGCCAAGGCCCGTGCCGAAGAGATCGAGCAGCGCCTGGCCAAGGGTGAAAACTTCGCCGCACTGGCCAAGGAGTTCTCCCAGGACCCAGGTTCGGCCAACAGCGGTGGTGACCTTGGCTTCGCCGGCCCGGGCGTGTACGACCCAGCCTTCGAAGATGCCTTGTACAAGCTGAAGGATGGCCAGGTGTCGGCCCCGGTTCGCACCGAGTTCGGTTACCACCTGATCAAGCTGCTGGGTGTCGAGGCGCCGGAAGTACCGAGCTTTGCCAGCCTGAAAGACAAGCTCACCCGTGACCTGAAGATCCCGCTGGTGGAACAGCGCTACGTCGACGCCAGCAAGCAGTTGCAGGATGCCGCGTACGAGGCGTCTGACCTGGCTCAGCCGGCACAGGACCTGAACCTGAAGGTGCACACCTCCGCAGCCTTCGGCCGTGAGGGTGGCGAAGGTATCACCGCCAACCGTGCGGTAGTCCAGGCGGCGTTCTCGGAAGAAGTGCTGGAAGAGGGTGCCAACAGCACCGCCATCGAGCTCGATCCGGAAACCACCGTGGTGCTGCGCGTCAAGGAGCACCGCAAGCCAGAACAACTGCCGCTGGAAGCCGTGGCCAAGAACATCAGCGAACACCTGGCCAAGGAGAAGGCGACTGCCGAGCTCAAGACCAAGGCGGACAAGCTGATTGCCGGCCTGCGTGATGGTTCTGTTGCCGCTGGCAGCGTCCATGAAGGGCAGGGCTGGAAAGCCTACGAGGCGGTGACCCGCGGTGAGGAGGGTATCGACCCGGCCGAACTGCAGGCCGTGTTCCGCCTGGGCAAGCCGCAAGCCAAGGACAAGCCGGTATACGGCAGCGTGGTCCTGGGCGATGGCAGCCTGGTTGTCTTGCAGCTCAAAGGTGTCAACGAAGGCGCCGCCGCCACCGACGAAGAGAAGCAGCAGATTCGCCGCTACCTCGCGTCGCGTGCCGGCCAGCAAGACTTTGCGGCTTACCGCAAGCAGCTCGAAGCCAATGCTGATATCACCCGTTACTGAGTGATCACTGCATGACAAGACAGGCCGCATAATGCGGCCTGTCTTGTTTCCGGCCTTTTGTAGGAGCGGCCTCCTAGCGCTTCACCCCTTCGTAGTTGTCCAGCGTGTCCCGCGCAATCTCCCGCCCCAGGGCGATCAGCTCGGGGGCCTTGTAGAACTCGAAGAACCGGCACACCCGCTTCGGTACGTTGATCAACACATCTGGCGGGTAACCGGCGATCTTGTACTGCGCCAACGACGTCTGCATCACCTCGAAGCTCTGGTTGATCAGGTCCAGCAGCGAAGCCGGCCCCACGTTGTCGATGATGAACGAGCCGGTGGCCGACTTGGGTGCGCCTTCGCGCTCGGGCGCGGCTGCGGGCTGCTGGCCTTCCGGGTCGGCGACATCCGCCAACCATGGGCTGGGTGGGGCCAGGCCTTCGGCAACGATTTCCTGTTCGATACGTATCAGTTCTTCCGCCGGCTTGCGCCGGAACGGCAGGCGCGAACCCAGTGAGCTAAGCAGCGAATCGAAGCGCATCTTGAAGGCTGCCGGGCGTTCGATCACCGGCAACTGGTACTGCTTCTGGTTGGTGGCGTTGAGGTTGACTGCGATGATCAGGTCGCAGTGGCTGGACACCACCGGCACGATCGGCAGCGGGTTGAGAATGCCGCCATCGACCAGCATGCGGTTGCCCTGCATCACTGGGGTGAACAGGCTAGGGATCGCCGCCGAAGCGCGCATGGCCTGGTGCAGGCAACCTTCCTGAAACCAGATTTCCTGCTGGTGGGTGAGGTCGGTGGCTACGGCGGTGTAAGGAATGCGCAACTGTTCGATGTTGATGTCGCCGACGATTTTGCGGATTTGTCCGAAAACCTTGTCACCGCGGATCGCGCCGAGGCGAAAGCTGACGTCGACCAGGCGCAGTACATCCAGATAGTCGAGGCTTTCGATCCAGTTGCGATACTCGTCGAGTTTGCCGGCGGCGTAGATGCCGCCAATCACTGCCCCCATGGAGCAGCCGGCAATGCAGGCAATGTCGTAGCCGCGCCGCTCTATTTCTTCGATCACCCCGATATGTGCATACCCTCGTGCACCCCCCGACCCCAACACCAGCGCCACGCGTTTACTCATGATTTTCCCTCAGCCTGTGCAACCATGGTTTAACAATGCACCCATTGCTGCCTGTGCTTCAATGTAGACCGCGCTGATCTACGCTAAGCAAAGCCCACACGCGGGCACTTTTTGCTTGCCCATGCGTCGAACAGCCACTCTTTTGACTTTGAGGAATTACCGATGAAAGCCTGGATCTGCCTTCCACTGATTGCCCTGGCCCTTGCTGGCTGTGCGGGCAAGACGGCCTACCGTGACAGCTGCGCGACCCAGCTGGATGCCGCCTGGAAGGAGCTCGACCTGGCCAAGGCCGAAGGGTTTGCCGGTACTGTCAGTTATTCGAAGGCGTTGTCGCTGCTGACGGGGGCCAAGACCCAGCAGCAGTTCGAAGGTTTTGAAGGGTGCACCAAGAAGGCCGAGAAGGCGCGTTTCTACATTCGTGAGTCGCGCGCTGGCCGCTGACCGAGGAGCGTCCCATGTCTGCCATGCTCGATCATGTCGTTTCACAAATCCTGGCCTTGCAAGTGCGCCTGCTGGCCTGCCGCGAGCGGCTTGCCGCGGATACCGACAGCGAGGCACTGCACGACCTGCGCATCGCTGTACGGCGCTTGCGCAGCCTGCTGCGGCCGCTGCGGGGGTTGCCGGGTGTCGAACAGCTGGAGGCCGCTGCCAAGTCCCTGGGCACATTGACGACGCCGTTGCGTGACCGTGAGGTGCTGGCGGCCGAGCTGGTCGGGCGAGGCTTGGTCGAGGTCGGGCAGCGGCGGCTGGCAGGGCGGGGCAAGGCCTTTGCCAGTGTCGCTGGCAGCCCGCAACTGACCCGTCTGCTGGCGATCGTGGATGCGTTTCCGTTGTTCCTGCGTGCGGCGGATCGCGAGGGCCTGGCGGATGCGCTGGAAAAACGCGTCGACAAACGCTTGGTTCAGCAATGGCGCAAGCTGCGCAAGGCACTGGCAGACCCGGCCCACGATCGGCATCGGCTGCGGCTGTTGATCAAGCGTGCACGCTACGGTGATGAGGCCTATCCGCAACTCGAGCATGCCGGAAAAAAACTGCAGCGCCTGCTGAAAAAGGCCCAGGGTGACCTGGGCACTTGGCATGACCGCCTGCAATGGTTGCTGCAAGCGCGCGAGCACGCCGACCTGGCGCCGTGCAAGATCGACTGGGAGCAAGAGCTGCATGAGGCGGAGCGTCAATCCGACCTCACGATGGAGGCTTTGCAGGTGGCGTTGAAGCAGCGATAGCCCGGCATATGACCGATTTAGGGCCTGATCGGTGCAGGCGGGCTGGTTAGTATGTTTCGATGCAGGGCGCGTGCACTACGTGCCCCCAGATCGATACGCTGCAGGAGCCTACGTGCGATGAACTTCACTGAACTGCTCGACGCCGTGCGAGCGAATGCTGAATCGGTAACCGTCCCCCCGACCTGGGCCCAGGGCCGCGCGGCCTTCGGCGGGTTGATGGCCGCCATGGTCTATGAAGCAATGCGCCTGAAGCTGACCGATGACCGCCCTGTGCGCTCCTTGGCCATCAGCTTCGTGGCGCCCGCGGCGGCGGATGTACCGATTCGTTTCGAGGTCGACGTGCTGCGTGAAGGCAAGGCTGTCACTACCTTGCTTGGCCGAGCGGTGCAGGAAGGGCAGGTGGTGACGCTGGTACAGGGTAATTTCGGTGCAGGCCGCCCCTCGGTGGTCGACATCCCGGCGCAACCGGCGTTTGCCATGAAACCGCTGGAGCAAGCCGCCCCAGAACTCCCTTACATCAAAGGCGTGACCCCGGAATTCATGCGCCATGTAGCCCTTCGCTGGGCGGTGGGCGGGCTGCCATTCAGTGGCAACGATTCGCGGCAGATGGGCGGCTGGGTACGCTTGCGCGACATCGCCGACGAAGCGTTGAACGTGTCTCACCTGCTGGCTTTGGTAGATGCTTGGCCACCGAGCCTGTTGCCGCACCTGAAACAGCCGGCAGCCGGCAGTACGCTGACCTGGACCATCGAATTCATCCAGCCCACGCCGACGCTGTCGACACTGGACTGGTGCCGCTATTGCGTCGAGACCGAATACGCGCGTGATGGTTATGGGCATGCCGCCGCCGCGCTCTGGTCGGCTGAGGGCGAGTTACTGGCGCTAAGCCGTCAAACGGTTACGGTTTTCGCCTAGAGGTCCGCTTCAGCCTTTAGTGGCGATGCTTGTGCCGTTCGCGCCAAGCCCGCCACCAGGCCCCGCTCAATACAAAGCGCGGAAAAGTGATGAACTGTTCGGTCAGCAGGCGCTGTACGGCGTCCTTGCGGTTGGCGAACGGCTCGGGTTGTTGGGCTTCCAGTCGATGCCCGTGACGTTGCAGGCCCAGGCCAGCGATCAGAGAAATGATGCCAACGGCAAGCTGACCCAAGTCCAGGGCAAAAAGGCCGGACAACACCAGCAGCACGCCGAGAATGAACAGAGGTACGGCAATCAGGTGCAGCGCCAGGTTGGTCGGGTGGCGATGATTGTGGTGATAGCCACGCCATTGCCAGGCGGGCAGATTGGGCAGGCGTTTGCTCATGGGTATTTCCTCTCGGTCATGCCCAAAGCTTAGTGCGGCCCCCGGGAGGGGGCCAATCGAGCCTGGCTATCGTGACACGCTAAGGTGACTATAGCTTGAGCTGGCCTATGGCCTTGTTCAGCTCGCCAGCAAGGGTCGCTAATTCGTTGCTGGTGGTGGCCGAGCCGACGGTCTGTTGCACGGTGTGTTCAGTGACATCACGGATGCTCACCACCGCCCGGTTCATTTCTTCGGCCACCTGGCTTTGCTCTTCGGCAGCTACGGCGATTTGCGTATTGCTTTCGCGCATCTGCGCCACTGCACCGGTAATCTCGGCCAGCGCCTCACCGGCTGCCTGGGCCTGTTTAACGCAATCGTCGGCCTTGTACGAGCTTTCCTGCATGAACTCCACTGCATCGCGGGTGCCGGACTGAAGCGCGGAGACCATGGTGGTGATCTCGTCGGTCGAGGTCTGCACGCGTTTGGCCAGGTTGCGTACTTCATCGGCGACCACCGCGAAGCCGCGGCCCAAGTCACCCGCGCGTGCTGCTTCGATGGCGGCGTTCAGTGCCAGCAGGTTGGTTTGCTCGGCAATGCTGTGGATCACCCCCACCACGCCGTTGATCTTCTGGCTGTCCTCGGCCAGTTGGCGGATCATCTCGGCGGTCTGCTGCACGCCGCTGGACAACCCTGCGATCGAATCCTGTACGCGGCTAACCACTTCCTGGCCGCTGCCGGCGAGCGTATCGGCCGTCTGCGACAGGTCGCGGGTAGCGCCGGCATGCTGGGCAATGTGGTGCACCGTGGCCGACATCTCGTTGATGGCCGTGGCGGCCTGGTCGGTTTCACTTTGCTGGCCGAGCATGCCGTGGCGCACGTCGTTCATGCTAGACGCCAGGCGCGCTGCACCGGCGTCGAGTTGCGCGGCGGTGAGGGCCACGGTGCTGACCACACGGTGGTAGGTCGACTGCATGGCATTGAAGGCCCCGGCCATCTGGCCGACTTCGTCGCCACATGCCAACGGCACCCGCGCCGACAGGTCGCCGGTCTTCTCCACGTGCAGCATGACGTCCTTGAGGGTGTTGAGCTGGCTGAGCAGGAAGCGGATCAGCAACTGCGAAGCTCCGAGCATGGCCAGCATCAGGATCAGTACGCACACGGCGTAGTTGGTGAAGCGTTCGAAGAACACCTGGCGCACGCTTGGCGACTGGGCCAGTACGGCAACCTGCTGGTCGCCGTGTTGCAGCACCTGGGCGCCGCGCAGCGGGTTGTCGCCCAGCAGCCACGCGGCGGGCAGGTCGACCCAGCCCTGGGCGTTGCGCAGAACTTCGATCGGTTCGCCAGCAAAACGTGGCGTCTGGCCCGGCAACCAGCTGATGACATTGGCTTGCCGGGGCAGCGCTTGCCCGGCAGGCCAGGCGGACAGCAGCTGGGCTTGTGCCGCAGCTTGCGCCTGGGCCGCGTCGGCGCGGGCGCGTTGCTCCAGGTGCACGGCGTAGAGCACCAGCAGCAAGGTCGTGACAAAGGCCACCGCGTTGACGGCCCAGAACTTGTACTTCAGGGAAACATTGCTAAGCCAGGCACCCATGGGCAGGTCTTCTCTGAGTTGAGCGGAAACAATATTGGCAAGGTGCCATCATTGTGCCTGCACCCGACAGAGGCATTCTTGATATGTATCAAGAAAAAACAGGGCAGGGGCCAGCTCAGACTAGTCGAAAGAATGCCCGTGCCGCCGCCGTCGTATGGGCTGCCGTGTGCTCCACGGGCTCGCCCCGGTGCAACGCCACTTCCCTCAGCACCTCCGGCAGAAACGCCGGTTCGTTACGGCCGTTTTTAGGCTTGGGCCTCAGGCTGCGCGGCAGCAGGTAGGGCGCATCGCTCTCGAGCATCAGGCGGCCTTCCGGGATGTTGCCGACCAGGGGATGCAGGTGCGTTCCGCGGCGTTCATCGCAGATCCAGCCGGTTATGCCGATGTGCAGGTCCATGTCCAGATAGGCGAACAATGCTTCACGCTCGCCGGTAAAACAGTGCACCACGGCACCGTTCAGCTGGTCGCGGTAGCCCTTGAGGATGGCCAGTAAGCGCTCGCTGGCATCACGTTCGTGCAGAAACACCGGCAAGCCCAGTTCGGCAGCCAGCGCCAGTTGAGCTTCCAAGGCCTTTTCCTGCAGCGGGCGAGGGGAGAAGTCGCGGTTGAAGTCCAAGCCGCATTCGCCCACTGCCCGTACCCGTTGCTCATTCAGCAATTGGCGCAGCTGACGCTCGCTGTTGGCATCCCAGGATTTGGCATCGTGAGGGTGCACGCCAGCGGTGGCGAACAGGTGTTCAGCGCTTGCATCCAGCTGCTGGCACAGCTCCAGCGCCTGCTCGCTGACCGCCAGGCTGGTGCCCGTCAGGACCATTTGCGCCACGCCTGCCTCGATGGCGCGCTCGACGATGGCCGCCTGTTGGTCGTGGAAACTGCTGTTGGTCAGGTTGACGCCGATATCGATCAGTTGCATGGTGCTATCTCGTGCCGCGGGGCGGCCAGCATAGCAAAATCCGCGTTTTTCGGAAAAAACCAAGAACTTCATGCTGTTGCCATGGTCTTCTGCCGTCATTTATCACGAAGCGGCGATGCCACATGAACGCCGCCCACCGACCTCGGACACGCTTCGCATGCTGCGATACCTGCTGACCTTCTTGCTGATGCTTGGGCTGACCACTGCCGGTGCTGCCCACGCACGCCTGCCAGGGCCGCAGCAAAATATCCCGCCCAGCAAGCTGCGTGACCTCCAGCAGATCCGTAGCAGCAAGGTGCTGCGGGTGTTGGTCAATCAAAGCCGCAACAGCTCTGGCGAGGTCAAGGGCGAGCCGGTCGGCATCGAATACTATCGCCTGCGCGCGCTTGAGCATTACCTGAATGCTCGGGCTGGCGATGGGCAGCAGATTCAGCTGAAACTCATCCCCCGCGCCAAAGAGCAGTTGCTGGGTGCCCTGCAGCGCGGCGAAGGGGACTTGGCTGCCCCGGGTGAACTGCTCGACCCGGTGGTGGTGCGGGGCGTCAGCAGTAGCGCGCCGGTGCTCGACCAGGTGCCGCTGATGCTGGTCGGGCGCAAAGGCGAGCGCAGCTTCAGCCATGTCGAGCAGTTGTCGGGGCGTACGGTCGCCTTGACCAGTGCCAGTGCCGCCGGGCCTTTGATCCAGCAGGTGAACCAGCAATTGGCCTTGCGCAAGCGTGCGCCGATCAAGGTGGAGTGGGTC
Organism: Pseudomonas sp. LAIL14HWK12:I7; assembly: GCF_000483465.1. Lineage (NCBI taxonomy): Bacteria > Pseudomonadati > Pseudomonadota > Gammaproteobacteria > Pseudomonadales > Pseudomonadaceae > Pseudomonas > Pseudomonas sp. LAIL14HWK12:I7. The sequence goes on along the minus strand of NZ_AXYZ01000008.1, from coordinate 369,243 downwards.
GACTCGACCCTGGCGGTGGAAGACGTGCTGGAAATGGTCCAGGCCGGTATCTATCACCTGACAGTGGTCGAGCGCCCGATTGCCCTGCGTTGGGCCAGGGTGATGCCGCGTCTGCGCCTGGACAGCCGTGTGCACCTGGGGGCGCCGCAAGCCATGCGCTGGTACGTGGGGCGCGACGCCCCGCAACTGCTGGCCAGCGTCGATCGCTTTCTGCAGGGTTACCGCGCACCGGATAACCAGGATGCCGCGTTCGAGCGCATCTACCGTCGCCAGTACCGCGTACACAACCCCTTGGCGAGCAAGGATCGGCAGCGGCTGAGCGCAGTGCGTGCGGTGCTGCAGAAGCATGGCGAGGCGCAGCAGATCGACTGGCTCAACCTGGCCGCGCTCGCCTTCAAGGAATCGACGCTCAACCCCTCGGCCCGCGGCACGGGCGGCGCCCATGGCCTGATGCAGATTACCCCGTCGGCCGCGCAACGGGTCGGGGTGAGCAATACCGCCACGGTCGATGGCAACGTCCAAGCCAGTGCCCGCTACCTGGCGCTGATCCGGCGAAAGTTCTTTGCCAGTGCCCAGATCAACGAGCGAGAGCGCATGGCGTTTGTGCTGGCGGCCTATAACCTGGGGCCTGAACGGGTCCAGGCGATGCGTGCTGAAGCCCGCCGACGGGGGCTCAACGGCAACCAGTGGTTCTTCCAGACCGAGCGCATTGCGATGGAGCAGGTGGGCATGGGGCCGGTCAACTTCGTCAACAGTGTCAACAAGTACTTCCTGGCGTTCAACCGTGAGCGTGCTGTTCTGGAGCGAGTAGCCAAGCGCTGACAAATCGATTTTGTCGATTGTTATGTTGGGGTTTTTGCGATTTTCATATTCATTGAATTGATTATGATGGCGCCATTCCAACACAACTTCCCGGATTCAAGGACGCCACAACATGAACACCACCTCCCTCAACGCAGTGATCGCAACCCGTGCAGGCGCTGGCCTCAGCGTGATCCGTATCCTGGTCGGCATCATCTTCATGGCGCATGGCGCGCAGAAGCTGTTCGGCCTGTTTGGCGGCTATGGCCTGGAGGGCACCGGCCAGTGGATGGAAAGCATCGGGCTGGCACCGGGTTACCTGATGGCCTTGCTGTCTGGCAGCGCCGAGTTCTTCGGCGGCCTGGCCCTGGTGATCGGCTTGTTGGCGCGGCCAGCGGCCCTGGCGCTGACGGTGACCCTGGTGGTGGCGATCTTCTCGGTGCACATCGGCAACGGCCTGTTCATGTCCAACAATGGTTATGAATTCGCCCTGGCGCTGCTGGCCGGCACCTTGGCGGTGATGATCGAAGGTGCAGGTCGCTTCTCCCTCGACCGCCTGATCGCCCGCTGACAGGCCCCGGGCCTCAAGCTGCATCGTGCAGCTTGAGGCTTGAATCTTTGCGCTTGTAGCTCTAGCATACCGCCTGCGCCGATTTAAACAGCTACTTGCGGGGCGCAGGAGAGGCCCCTCCGGGTCATCCGAAATACCGCTAAAGCGCTGGTTCGGTGACGCCTCCCACCGCTGCCCAGCGGGATTCGCGAGGCGGAGAGAAGCACCATGAGTTGCCCACGTAGCCCACGTACTAGCGTCTGTTTGAGCCCGTTGCCTGCAAACGAGGCCTCCCGCACACCGCGCATCCTGCTCGGTGGCCAGCATCAGCCTACCCTTTTGCGTCATCTCGAAGGCCTTTCACGTCGCAAGGGCCAGGCGCGTGCCTTTCTTATCCAGTTCACCGAAACCTGCTGCCATCTCGCGCAGTATGGCAACGACCGTTTCGACTTGGCAGTCATTCAGGCCCCGGCCTCTGCCGAGGCCGCCGAAGTCATTGGCCATCTCACCCGCATCGCTCGTCAAGGCCTGATCACCCGCCGTTGAGGAGAACGCTGTTGAGCACCAACATCATCACCACCGAAGGCCATGAGGCCCTGAAAAAAGAGCTGGATCACCTGTGGCGTGTCTACCGCCCCGAGATCACCCAGAAGGTGACCTGGGCGGCATCGCTGGGTGATCGCAGCGAGAATGCCGATTACCAATACAACAAGAAGCTGTTGCGCGAGATCGACCGCCGGGTCCGGTACCTGCGCAAGCGCCTTGAGGATGTAAAGGTCGTGGCGTATTCGCCAGAGCAGGAAGGGAAGGTGTTTTTCGGTGCCTGGGTCGAGATCGAGAACGACGAGGGCGAGACCAAGAAGTTTCGTATTGTCGGGTATGACGAGATCTATGGGCGTAACGACTACATCTCGATCGACTCACCCATGGCCCGTGCCTTGCTCAAAAAGGAGGAGGGCGACGAGGTGGTGGTGCAGACCCCGACCGGCGACGCGGCCTGGTACGTCAACAGCATCAGCTACACGTAGGAGCGGCCTTGTGTCGCGATGGGCCGCAAAGCGGCCCCAGTACAGGCGATGGCTAATTAAGTGAACAGTATTACGCTCCTGTAGAGGTTTTTCACCCCTCCCGCAACACGGTCAATGGGCTGGCATTGAGCGCCCGCCGCGTGCCGAGCACCCCAGCACCCCCCACCAGCACTGCCCCCGCCAGCGGTAGCACGAGCAGCCACGGGTGCGGGTTCCATTGCAGGTCGAAGGCATAGCGGTACAGCACCAGCGTGATCAGCTCGCAACCCAGTGCAGCCAGCAACCCGCTGGCTGCGCCCAGCAGGCCAAACTCGATACGTCTTGCCTTGACCAGCAATGGCCGTGCCGCGCCCAGTGCCCGCAGCAGGGCGCCTTGGCGAATGCGTTCGTCCAGTGTTGCCTGCAAGCCGGCGAACAGCACCGCCAAGCCTGCCGCCAAGACGAACAGCAGCACATACTCGACCGCCAGGGTGACCTGAGCAAGGATGCTGCGCAGCTGATCCAGCAACGCGTCAACCTGCAGGATGGTCACCGCCGGGAAAGCCCGTGACAGCGCGACCACATCCAGGTCATGGCCTGGGGCCAGATAGAAGCTGGTGAGGTAAGTCGTGGGCAACCCCTGCAGCGTGCCAGGCTGGAAGATCATGTAGAAGTTCGGCTGGAAGCTGTCCCAGTGCACACTGCGCAGGCTGCTGACCCGGGCCTGGCGTTGCTGGCCACCGATGTCGAAGGTCAGCAGGTCACCCAGTTGCAGCTTCAGGCTCGTGGCCAGTTCGGCCTCCACCGAAACGCCCGGTATCTCGTCGCCCGACGGCAGTGCCTGCCACCATTCGCCTGCCGTCAGTGCATTGCCATTGGGCAATTCGGCGGCCCAGGTCAGGCTGAGGTCGCGTTGCACGGCGCGTTCGCCTGCGGAGTCCTTGCTGACGATCTGCTGCACCGGTTGCTGGTTGATCTGGATCAGGCGGCCGGGCGTTACCGGGTACAGCGGCGCCGAGGCTGCATTGACCTGCTGCAGGTGTTGAGCGAAGGGCTCACGATCATCCGGCAGGATGTTCAGGGCGAAGTGGTTGGGTGCATCCTTGGGCAATTGTGCCTGCCAGGTGTCGAGCAGCTCGGCACGCAGCAATGCGACCAGCGCCATGGCCAGCAGAATCAGGCCAAAAGCCAGGGCCTGGCCAGCGGCAGCCAACGGATGGCGCAACAATTGCCCGAGCCCAAGGCGCCAGGCCAGCGGGGCACCGACCAACAGTTGGCGCAAGCTGCGCAGGCCCAGTAGCAGCAGGCCGCCGAGCACCACCGCCGCGACCAGGCCACCGCCCAGCAGTGCGAAGGTCAGCAGCAGGTCTAGGCTCAGGCGCCACATGATCAGGCCCAGGGCCAACAAGGCGGCGCCATACACCAGCCAACTGCTGGGTGGCACCGGCAGCAGGTCACGGCGCAGCACGCGCAGCGGGGGTACCTGGCCGAGGGCGGCAATGGGCGGCAGGGCGAAGCCGGCCAGGGCGACCAGCCCGGTGCCGATGCCGGCCAGCGCGGGTACGACACCACCAGGCGGAACCACGCTCGGCAGCAGGCCGTGCAGCAGCCGGAACAGGCCCAGTTGCGCCAACCATCCAAGCAGGGCGCCTGCCACGGCAGCCACCAGGCCAAGCATGGCCAGCTGCACGCAGTACAGGCCCAGGGCCTGCCGACGGGAAAGGCCCAGGCAGCGAAGTAGCGCACTGGCATCCAGGCGCCGGGCGGCGTAGCGGCTGGCCGACATGGCCACGGCGACGCCGGCCAGCAATACCGCCACCAGGCTTGCCATGTTCAGGTAGCGCTCGGCTTTGCTCAGGGCGCCCCCAATCTGGCGGTTGCCATCGCGGGTGTCGAGCAGGCGCTGGTTGGCCGCGAGGTTTTTCTCCACGGCCTGGCGATACTGGGCCAGCGCTTCGACGTCGCCGCGCCACAGGTCGCGGTAGGACACCCGGCTGCCCGGCTGGATCACCCCGGTCGCGGCCAGGTCCGCCAGGTTCATCATTACCCGCGGGGTCAGGCTATAGAAGTTGTTGGCGCGGTCCGGCTCGTAGGTCAGTACGCGGCTCATGCGCAGGTTTTTCATGCCCACGTCGATGCTGTCACCGATCGCTAGCCCCAGCGCGGCCAGCAGCCTTGGTTCGACCCAGGCCTCCCCGGGCGCCGGGCCACCCCCGGGGGTTTCCTCGGCATAGGGGGCGGCGGCACTGCGAACTTGCCCGCGCAGGGGGTAGGCGCCGTCGGCGGCCTTGACGCTGGACAGTTGGATGCCGCTGTCACCGCCCACCACACTGGTGAATTCGACCACTTGGGCGTGGCGCAAGCCGAGGGCCTTGCCTGCGCTGATCTGTTCGTCCCGGGCAGGTGCGCTGCCTTGCAGCACCAGGTCGGCACCGAGGAATTCGCTGGCACGTAATTGCATGGCGCCGTTGAGGCGGGCACCGAAGTAACCAATCGCCGTACTGGCCGCAACGGCCACCAGCAGGGCAAAGAACAGCACGCGCACTTCGCTGGCGCGGATGTCGCGTAGCAACTGGCGCAACGCCAGGCCGCACAATCGGGAGAAGGGCATGCTGGTCATGAGCTCAGACCTCCACCGGGGCCACCAGGCGGCCGGCGTCCAGGCGGATAAGGCGCCGGCAGCGTCTGGCCAGGCGTTCGTCATGGGTGACCAGTACCAAGGTGGTGCCGCGCTCCTTGTTCAATTCGAACAGCAGGTCGCTGATGCGCTCGCCGGTGTGGCTGTCGAGGTTGCCGGTGGGCTCGTCGGCGAACAGCACGGCAGGTTGTGCCGCGAAGGCGCGGGCAATCGCTACCCGTTGTTGCTCGCCACCGGACAGCTGGCGCGGGGTGTGGCTCAGGCGCTTGCCCAGGCCAACCCGTTCGAGCAGGGTGCGCGCGTGTTCGCGGGCATCACGGCGGCCGTCCAACTCCAGGGGTAGCATGACGTTCTCCAAGGCGTTGAGGCTGTCTAGCAACTGGAATGACTGGAATACGAAGCCGACATGCTCGGCGCGCACGCGGGCGCGCTGGTCTTCGTCCAGTGGGCCCAGGTCATGCCCGGCGAGGATGACCTTGCCGGCGCTGGGCTGGTCGAGGCCGGCGAGCAAGCCGAGCAACGTCGACTTGCCAGAGCCCGAAGCACCGACGATGGCCAGGCTGTCGCCTTGGGCGAGATCGAGGGAGAGGGCGTGGAGGATGGTCAGATCGCCTTCCGCGCTGGGGACCACTTTGCTAAGGTTCTGCGCAACGAGAATGCTGGGGCCCATGGAGAATCCAATGCGAATGTGGTGGTTGAGTGCCGGTCTGGCCTTGTGTTGCCTGGCCCAGAGCGCCACGGCGGGAACGGTGCTAGTGGTTGGTGATAGTATCAGCGCCGGTTTTGGCCTGGATAGCCGCCAGGGGTGGGTCTCTTTGTTGCAGACCCGGCTCAAGGACGAAGGTTTCGATGATCAGGTGGTCAACGCGTCGATCAGCGGCGACACCAGTGCAGGAGGCCAGGCGCGGCTGCCGGCGCTGCTTGCAGCGCACAAGCCGGCGGTGGTGGTGCTGGAGTTGGGCGGCAATGACGGGCTGCGCGGGCAGCCGCCGCAGCAATTGCAACAAAATCTTGCTTCGATGATCGAGAGCGCTCGGCAAGCGGGTGCCAAGGTGCTGCTGCTGGGGATGCGCCTGCCGCCCAACTATGGTGTGCGTTACACCACGGCGTTTGCCCAGGTGTATGAACAGTTGGCTGCGGAAAAACAGGTGCCGTTGGTGCCGTTTTTCCTGGAGGGTGTGGGCGGTGTGCCGGCGCTGATGCAAGCTGATGGCATCCATCCTGCGCAAGGTGCCCAGCAGCGCCTGCTGGAAAATGCCTGGCCGGCGATAAAACCCTTGCTGTGACGCTTTAAACGGGGCCGGCTTTCGGCTAAGGTTGCGCCCCCCGTTTCGAGAGCCCCCGATGCCGCGCCCCGCCTGGTCCCTTTATGCCTACCAACTGATCGAGCCTGACGAACAGCTCGACCTGTTTGCCTGCCAGGAAGTTCGCGTCCACCTGGCGGCCCGCCAGCTTGAGCTGGGCGTGCCGGTCGACCGTACCTTGTGCGGCGGTTTGCTGCCCGCGCAGCCGCGCTGGTCCGGGGTGCAACGGTCGATCTACCGCGACGACCGCCTGTGCGCGCTCTGCCGCGCCATTCTCGACGCCCAGCGGCGCGGCATGCGCCCGGTGTGGCCGCAGCTTTGATGCCAAACCTGACACACCTTTCATCATCTGAAACGCTTGCGTGACGCCAATGCCTCCCGCTTGCATCGGTGCGGGTGTACAATCGATCCTCTTGACCCACCTTTCGAAGGATTTACCGGATGTTGCCGCGCTTTCCTGCCGTCACCCGTAGCCTGTCCCTGGCCGCCCTGCTGGTAGCGGGCCCCGCTGCTGCGCTGGAGCTGCCATTGCCCCCCCCCGGTGAAGACATTGTCGGCCAGGTGCAGGTGATCAAGGCAAAGTACGAAGACACCTTCGCCGATATCGGCACTGCCAACGACCTTGGCTACCTGGAAATGATCGCCGCCAACCCGGGCGTCGACCCTTGGTTGCCGGGTGCCGGTACCGAAATTATCCTGCCGACCCGCTATGTGCTGCCGCCGGGGCCGCGCGAAGGCGTCGTCATCAACCTGGCCGAGTACCGGCTGTACTACTACCCGAAAGGGCAGAGCGTGGTGTACACCTTCCCGCTGGGCATTGGTCGTGAAGGTTGGGGGTCGCCGATCGCCAACACCAAGATCACCGCCAAGACCCCGAACCCGACCTGGACCCCGCCCGCTTCGATTCGCGCCGAGCACGCCGCCGACGGCGACATCCTGCCGACCGTGGTGCCTGCCGGGCCGGACAATCCGCTGGGCCCGTTCAAGTTCACCCTGGGTGTACCGGGTTACCTGATTCATGGTTCAAACAAGAAGTTTGGCATCGGCATGCGCACCAGCCACGGTTGCTTCCGTATGCTTAATAACAACGTGGTCGAGCTGTCGAAGATGGTGCCGGTAGGTACCCCGGTGCGCATCATCAACGAGCCTTACAAGTTCGGTATCAGTGCTGGCAAGGTCTACCTCGAAGCGCACACGCCGTTGGACGATCAAGGTAATCCGTCGGTGGTGGATAAGCACACTGCGGTTATCAATGCACTGCTCAAGCGTGAAGACTTGGCGAGCAACCTGCGCATGAACTGGGACATGGTGCGTGACGTGGTCGCCGCTGAAGATGGCATGCCCGTCGAAATTGCCGTCCCAGTCGATAATCAGGGTACGGCGCCGATGGTTTCGAGCATCCCGCCTGAACTGCAGTAAGCGTTCGCGAGCTGCCCAGGGCCTGCCTTAGTGCAGGCCTTTTCGTTTGTGCACTGCGTGTTGCGCGGCAATAAAAAAGCCGACCCACAAGTGGGTCGGCTTCATAACAATCCGTGAGGACTATTACTTGCGGCTGGCTTTGTCCAGCATACGCAGAGCGCGCTCATTGGCTTCGTCAGCGGTTTGCTGAGCCTTCTGAGCGGCTGCCAGTGCGTCGTCAGCCTTACGGTAGGCTTCGTCTGCACGAGCTTGAGCGCGAGCTGCTGCGTCTTCAGTCGCAGTCAGACGAGCTTCGGTTTCTTTGGATACGCTGCTGCAACCGGTAGCCAGAACTGCGGCCAGAGCCAGAGCAGAGAATTTCAGAACGTTGTTCATCGTGTTCCCCTTCAAGGACTTTCTATTAAAGAGCCATCTCTCGGAAAAGAGAAACTGGCCGGCGTACATAGTACCCATTACTTGTAGTAAGTAAACTGACAGAGCGCAAGAACTGCAAAAAAAATGTTGCTCCAGGTCACGCCGACAAGATTTGCGACGCGTTTGTGAAAAAAACGTACAGGGGCCGCAACCGTCTGTACTACGGGAACTTTTTTGTTGAACTAACGGTGACTTTGTCTGTCGTTCAGCGTCTTAAGCCCTACAACATCCGGCGGCTGTTGGCGTAACGGGAAGAGTCCATTAGCGACGTTTTTTGCCGTTTTTTAACCGTTGCCACCTTGAGCAATCCTGCTTGCCGCGCCTACTATCTTGTGAATGCCCGACGGTAGAACGATTGCAATCGTCCTGTGGTCCAAGGGGCAACAGGTGGCGTAGAGGATTCTGTGCCGGATAAACCACCATCGGTTAAGGTATGGGTCTGCCGAGAAGACCTGCGAGGAGTAGTGATGAGCGAAGCGCTGACCATCCACCATGACCAAGCCGGTCATCAGTTCGAGACCAACGTGGACGGTCATCGTGCCTATCTGACGTACATGGATCTGGGCAAGCAGACGCTGGACATCTATCGCACCTTCGTGCCTAACGCCCTGCGCGGGCGTGGCATTGCCGCAGCGCTGACCGAGCGGGCCCTGGAGTATGCCGAGCAGATGGGGTACACGGTGATTCCGTCGTGCTCTTATGTAGAACGCTACATGGAACGCCAGCAGCGTCATTCGAGCAAAGTCTGAACCTGTAAAAAAAAGGGCCGCTAAGCGGCCCTTTTTTTGTCAGCCGCGCTGGCGCTGCGGCAGTACATCCTTGAGCTTGGCGTGCATGCTGCGCAAGGTCTTCTCAGTCGCAGCCCAGTCAATGCAGGCGTCGGTCACCGAAACACCATATTGCAGTTCGTTCAGGTCTTTCGGAATCGACTGGCAGCCCCAGTTCAGGTGGCTCTCGACCATCAGGCCGATGATCGACTGGTTACCTTCGAGGATTTGATTGGCGACGTTTTCCATCACCAGTGGCTGCAGGGCCGGGTCCTTGTTGGAGTTGGCGTGGCTGCAGTCGACCATGATGTTGGCCTTGATCTTGGCCTTGGCCAGGTCCTGTTCGCACAAGGCGACGCTGACCGAATCATAATTCGGCTTGCCATTGCCGCCGCGCAGCACCACGTGACCGTAAGGGTTGCCCTTGGTGGTGACGATGGAGACGCCGCCTTCCTGGTTGATGCCAAGGAAGCGGTGCGGTTTGGACACCGACTGCAGGGCGTTAATCGCAACGGTCAGGCCGCCATCGGTGCCGTTCTTGAAGCCGACCGCCGAAGACAGGCCCGAGGCCATTTCGCGGTGGGTCTGGGATTCGGTGGTGCGGGCGCCGATGGCCGACCAGCTGATCAGGTCCTGCAGGTACTGCGGGGAGATCGGGTCGAGCGCTTCGGTAGCGGTCGGCAGGCCCATTTCAGCCAGGTCCAGCAGCAGTTGGCGGCCGATGTGCAGGCCGTCCTGGATCTTGAACGAGTCATCCAGGTACGGATCGTTGATCAGGCCTTTCCAGCCTACGGTGGTGCGCGGCTTCTCGAAGTACACGCGCATGACCAGATAGAGGGTGTCGGACACTTCCGCAGCCAATACCTTCAGGCGTTCGGCGTACTCGTGGGCAGCCTTGATGTCGTGGATGGAGCAGGGGCCGACCACGACGAACAGGCGATGGTCCTTGCCGTCGAGAATATCGCGCACCACTTGGCGGCCGGCAGTCACGGTCTGCAGGGCCGTGGCGCTGAGGGGGATTTCCTTCTTGAGCTGATCGGGCGTGATCAGGGTCTCGTTGGAGGCAACGTTTAAGTCGTCGATCGGTAAATCAGCCATCGTGTTACTCGTCAGGTCACGGGTGCCGGCCGCCAGCAATCCCCGTGCGGCCCAGCAGCAAGAATGTTCGCAGCGGGGAGCCGAACCTTAGCGCGTTACAGGTGGCGCGACAATGGGCTTTGGCCCGTCAGGGCAGGGATTTTCCCGTGCTGGCGGCGCCGTTGCGCGATTGGGGTGCCCAGCGGGCCGCAACCGGTGTAAAAAAGCGCTCTGACATTTACCTGGAGATCGGCATGCATCCGCGCAAACCACGTATCGGGATCATCGGCAGTGGTGCCATCGGCGGCTTTTATGGGTTGATGCTGGCGCGGGCCGGTTTCGACGTGCACTTCCTGCTGCGCAGCGAATACGAGGTGGTGCGCGACCAGGGGCTGGTGCTTGAAAGTGCCGTGCATGGCGCGTTGCAGATGCAGATTCAGGCGTATGCCAATGTTGCCGACATGCCGCAATGCGACTGGCTGCTGGTGGGCGCCAAGGCCACCAGCAACGACCAGCTGGCGCCGCTGATCGTGCAGGCCGCTACACCTGACGCACGCGTGGTGCTGCTGCAGAATGGCCTGGGCGTGGAGGAGCAACTGCGCCCGGCATTGCGCGACGACATGCACCTGCTCGGCGGCCTGTGCTTCATTTGCGTCAATCGCCAGGCCCCGGGGGTGATCCGCCATCAGGCACTGGGTGCGGTCAACCTGGGCTATCACAGTGGGCCGGCAAGCGAGGGTGGTGCTGCGCTGGTCAAGGAGGGCGCTGGGCTGTTCCAGGCGGCGGGTATCGATTCGCAGGCCATGGACAACCTGAGCCAGGCCCGTTGGCAGAAGCTGGTGTGGAACGTGCCGTATAACGGGCTTTCGGTGTTGCTCGGCGCCAGCACCACGCCGCTGATGGCCGACCCGCATAGCCGGGCGCTGATCCAGGCGTTGATGGACGAGGTGGTGCAAGGCGCTGCAGCGTGTGGCCATGTGCTGCCCGAGGGGTATGCCGAGCATCTGTTCCAGGTCACCGAACGGATGCCCGACTACTGGCCAAGCATGTACCACGACCATGCCCAGCAGCGCCCGCTGGAGCTTCAGGCCATTTATGGCGAGCCGCTGGCGCGCGCACGGGCGGCGGGCTGCAGCTTGCCGCGCATGGAGATGCTGTACCAGGCGCTGTCGTTCATCAGCCGCGATACACGCCCCATCTGACGCCTCCTGCGGCCCGCGCCAGCAGCACGCCGGACGGCAAAGCGTGCGTGCGGCGCGCTGCTAAGCTGAAGCTTGCTCTGCCGCAGCGGCAGTCGAGGAGGTCGAATGATCCGCTCCATGCTGTACGCCACCGACCTCGGTGTCTACGCCCCTTTTGTCATGCAGCACGCCCTGGCATTGGCGCGCACGTTCAATGCCGAGTTGTATGTGATTCACGCCGTGGAGCCCATGGGCCAGTTCGCCGAGTCGCTGCTGCAAAGCTATCTCGATGAGCAGACGCTCGACCAGTTGCACAGCCAGGGCGTCAACACGGTCATGGCCAATATCGAACAGCGCGTGCTGGAAAATTTTCGCGATGAACTGGGCGAGGAGGCGGACCTTGCGGTCATCAAGGCGGTGCGTGTGCGCCAGGGTGACCCTGCCCAGGTCATACTCGACCAGGCGCAGCGCTTGAGCGTCGATTTGCTGATTTTCGGAAGCCACAGTGCCGGTGCGGGCGTTGATGTGCCGCTGGGGCGAACGGCGGTGCGGTTGCTGCAGTTGTCGCCTGTGCCGGTGTATATGGTGCCGCTTGCACAGCACCTGGGACGTAGGAAAACGTGAAGCTGGCCGTAGGCTATTACTGGGGCGCGTGTAACAAAATAGTTCTAGATTTATTTCCAGAACCACTAATATAGTTATATATCGTCGCTGCCTGCTGCCGCTGACTCACCGCTGAACCGAGGGAAACCTATGAAGCTTCAACAACTGCGCTACATCTGGGAAGTGGCGCACCACGACCTCAACGTCTCCGCGACGGCGCAGAGCCTGTATACCTCCCAGCCAGGTATCAGCAAGCAGATCCGTTTGCTCGAAGATGAGCTGGGCGTTGAAGTCTTTGCCCGCAGCGGCAAGCACCTGACCCGCGTCACGCCGGCAGGTGAGCGCATCATCAATACCGCTGGCGAAATCCTGCGCAAGGTCGAGAGCATCAAGCAGATCGCCCAGGAATTCTCCAACGAGAAGAAGGGTACCTTGTCCATCGCCACCACCCACACCCAGGCCCGCTACGCGCTGCCGCCGGTGATCAGCAGCTTCATCAAGCAGTACCCGGAAGTGGCCCTGCACATGCACCAGGGCTCGCCGATGCAAATTGCCGAGATGGCCGCTGATGGCACTGTCGACTTCGCCATCGCCACCGAGGCGCTGGAGTTGTTCGGCGACCTGATCATGATGCCGTGCTACAAGTGGAACCGCTGCGTGGTGGTTCCGCAGGGGCACCCGCTGACCAAGCTGCCGAAGCTGACCCTGGAAGCCGTTGCCGAATACCCGATCGTCACTTACGTGTTCGGTTTTACCGGCCGTTCCAAGCTGGACGAAGCTTTCAACCATCGCGGCCTGACGCCGAAAGTGGTGTTCACCGCCGCCGACGCCGACGTGATCAAGACTTACGTGCGCCTGGGTCTGGGTGTGGGCATTGTGGCCAAGATGGCCGTTGACACCAAGCTCGACAGCGACCTGGTGGCCCTGGATGCCAGCGAACTGTTCGAGGCCAGCATCACCAAGATCGGCTTCCGCCGTGGCACTTTCCTGCGCGGCTTCATGTGCGACTTCATCGAGAAGTTCGCCCCGCACCTGACCCGCGAAGTGATGGCCAAAGCCATCCAGTGCCATAACAAGCAAGAGCTTGAAGAGCTGTTCGAAGGCGTCGAGCTGCCGGTGCACTAAGCCGTTCGAGCATGAAAAAACCGGCCCTTGGGCTAATGGTCAGTTAAGCTTCATCCGCCTTAATTGGGGCTGCTGCGCAGCCCATCGCAGGCAAGCCAGCTCCTACAGGTGAGCGAGATTCTCAATAAATACGCTACACCTGTAGGAGCTGGCTTGCCTGCGATGGGCCGCGCAGCGGCCCCATTGGCCGGTTTTTCTTTACCTGTCGATCAGCCCTTGCTGATCAGGTTGCCGGCGTGCAGGCCGCATTCCTTCTGGGTCGACTCTTCCCACCACCAGCGGCCTTCACGCTCGTGCTGGTTCGGCAGCACCGGGCGTGTGCACGGTTCGCAGCCAATGCTGATGAAGCCGCGCTCGTGCAGGCTGTTATAGGGCAGCTCGAGCATACGGATGTAGCCCCACACTTCTTCGCTGCTCATCTGTGCCAGCGGGTTGAACTTGTACAGGGGGCGCTCGGGGGTAGAGAAGGCGCTGTCGATTTCCAGTGCCGCCACCTGGCTACGCGTGCCTGGGCTCTGGTCGCGACGCTGGCCGGTGGCCCAGGCGCTTACCGTGGCCAGTTTGCGGCGCAGGGGTTCGATCTTGCGGATGCCGCAGCACTCGCCGTGGCCGTCCTTGTAGAAGCTGAACAGGCCCTTTTCCTTGACGAACGGGTCGAGCTTGCTGCGATCCGGGCTGAGGATTTCGATCGGCATGTCATAGTGCTCGCGGACCTGGTCGATGAAGCGGTAGGTCTCTGGGTGCAGGCGGCCGGTGTCGAGGCTGAAGACCTTGACCTGTTTGTTCAGCTTCCAGGCCATGTCGACCAGCACCACATCCTCGGCGCCGCTGAAGGAGATCCACAAGTCGTCGCCGAAATGCTCGAAGGCGAGTTTCAGGATGTCTTGCGGTGACTTGTTGGCATAGGTCGCGGCGAGGGCGGCGACGTCGAAGGGTTGGCTCATCAGGCGGTTTCCATCTTGGCTGTGGCGCTGTGCGCTCGTAATGAGGTGATGGTAACAAAAAATGCTGGGTTAGACGCCTGGCATAAAGGCCTTGTGGCGCCGAATCAGAGCTGTTGCAAGGTCTCCATCAGCACCCGCACCTTGGCAATCGATTCTTCGTATTCCGACGCCCAGTCGGAGTCCGCCACCACTGCGCCGCCGCCCCAGCAGCTGACCTGGCCATCCTTCACCAGCAAGCTGCGAATGGCGATGGAGCTGTCCATCTCGCCGCGCACATCCACGTACAGCAACGAGCCGCAATACAGTGCACGGCGGCTGGGCTCCAGTTCGTCGATGATCTGCATGGCGCGGATCTTCGGCGCCCCGGTGATCGAGCCGCCGGGGAAGCTGTCGCCAATCAGGTCCAGTGGGTCCTTGTCGGTGGCCAATTGCCCGGTGATGCTGCTGACCAGGTGGTGAACGTTGGGGTAGCTTTCCAGGCTGAACAACTCGGGCACCTTGACCGAGCCGATCTGGCAGGTACGGCCCAGGTCGTTGCGCAGCAGGTCGACGATCATCAGGTTTTCCGAGCGGTCCTTGGGGCTGTGCAGCAGCTCTTCGGCGTTGCGGGCGTCCTGGTCGGGGTTGCTTGAGCGTGGTCGGGTGCCCTTGATCGGGCGAGTCTCGACCAGCCCTTGGCTAACCCGAATGAACCGCTCCGGCGAGAAACTCAGCAGTGCGCTGCCATCGGCCAATTGCTGATAGCCGGAAAATGGCGTCGGGCACGCCTTGCGCAGCGCCTGATAGGCGCGCCAGGGGTCGCCCTGGCACGGTGCGCGGAAGCGTTGCGTCAGGTTGATCTGGTAGCAATCGCCGGCCTGAATGTAGCGTTGCACCTGGTCAAACGCTGCTTGGTAGTGCTCGGGCTTCAAGTCGCCGGTCATGTTGGCCAGCAGGTGGAAATCGCCAGTTGCAGCACAATCGGGGGCTTCGAACAGGGCAATCAGGCGCTCGCGCTCAGCGCTTGCCAGGCTTGGGTGGAACACCAGCTGGCTGGTTGCCAGCGTGTGGTCGGTCACCAATGCCCAGCGGTACAGGCCAAGTTGCGCATCGGGCAGGCCGAGGTCATCGACGGCCAGGCTGGGCAGGTTTTCCAGGCGCCGGCCGAAGTCGTAGCTGAGGTAGCCGATCAGGCCGCCGGCAAACGGCAGTTCCACCCCAACCGGCAAGTCGGCGTGGCCCAGTTGTGCCAGCCCTGCGCGCAGCCGTTGCAGGAAGGCGCGGCCGTCCTCGTCTGCGTGGGCTTGCAGGTGTTGCATGGGCCAGGCGCTGAGCAGGTCGAAGCGGCCGCGTTCGGCACCGGGGCGGGCACTGTCGAGCAGAATCGCGCCGGGCGCCTGGCGCAGGCGGGCGAAATAGGCGGCAGGGTCAGGCTGGTAGGGCAGGGGGTGGAGCGTACAGGTCGGCATCAGTGTGGACGGCGATGTAAAAGCGAGGAGGGCGATTGTAGACCTGTGTAGGAAATGCGCCTAGCGTTAGCGCGACATTCAACATTGTGTTTTGCCCATTCGCAGCACAAGGCTGCTCCTACAGGGAAGGGCTGCGCGGTACCTGTAGGAGCAGCCTTGCGCTGCGAATGGCTGCAAAGCAGCCCCGGCAATCTCAGCGCGGATGCACGTGCCCGAACAGCCCTTGCGAGACACGAACGCGCTGTTCGGCATCCTCGGTCACGCCGTCCTTGGCCAGCGCCTCGATGTGCGCCTCGATGGCGTGGGTGCGCTGGGTCAGCCCGCAGTCGTTGGCAATCTGGATGTTCAGGCCTGGGCGGGCGTTGAGTTCCAGAATCAGTGGGCCCTTTTCCTGGTCCAGCACCATGTCCACACCGATGTAGCCCAGGCCGCACAGCTCGTAGCAGCCAGCCGCAAGCTTCATGAAGCCGTCCCAGTTCGGCAGTTGCACGCCGTCCACGGCGTTGGTGGTGTCCGGGTGCTTGCTGATGATGTTGTTCAGCCAGGTGCCGCGCAGGGTCACCCCCGTGGCCAGGTCGACACCTACGCCGATGGCGCCCTGGTGCAGGTTGGCCTTGCCGCCGGACTGGCGGGTCGGCAGGCGCAGCATGGCCATGACCGGGTAGCCCATCAGCACGATGATGCGGATGTCCGGCACGCCTTCGTAGCTGATGCTCTTGAAGATCTGGTCGGGCGTGACCCGGTACTCGATCAGCGCCCGGTCGCGGTGACCACCCAGCGAGTACAGGCCGGTAAGGATGCTCGAGATCTGGTGCTCGATTTCCTCGTGGCTGATGATCTTGCCCGACACCGTGCGGTAGCGGTCCTCGAAGCGGTCGGCGATCACCAGGATGCCGTCACCGCCGGCGCCTTGCGCCGGTTTGATGACGAAGTCACTGCGCCCGCCGATGATTTCATCGAGCTTCTCGATCTCTTTCTCGGTCTCGATGACGCCGTACATTTCCGGCACATGAATGCCGGCCGCGAGCGCACGCTCTTTGGTGATGATCTTGTCGTCGACGATCGGGTACAGGTGGCGCTTGTTGTACTTCAGGACATAGTCCGCGTTGCGCCGGTTGATACCCATGATGCCCCGGGCCTCCAGGGCTTTCCAGGTCTTGATCAGTCCGAACATCAGGCATCAGCCTTCTTCAGGAACGCCTTGAAGCGAACGAGCTCGGTCAGGCGGTAGCCGCGGTAGCGACCCATCGCCAGCATGAAGCCCACCAGAATCAGCAGCACCGCCGGGAAGGTGAAGACGAAGTACACCAGCTCCGGCACCATCATCAGCAGGTGCGCGACGGACGCTGCGAACAGGGTGCCGATGGCCACTTTCATGGCATGGCCACCGCCGCGCTCTTCCCAGGTGATCGACAGGCGTTCGATGGTCATGGTCAGGATCACCATCGGGAACAGCGCCACCGACAACCCGCGCTCCAGGCCCAGCTTGTGGCTGAACAGGCTGATGGCGGCGATCAGCACCACCACGAAGGTCAGCACCACCGACAGGCGTGGCAGCATCTGCAGCTTGAGGTGTTCGAGGTACGAGCGCAGTGACAGGCCCAGCGCCGTGATTACCGTGAACAACACGATCCCAAAGCCCAGTTGAGTCTCGCGGAAGGCCAGGGCGATCAGTACTGGGGTGAAAGTACCCAGGGTCTGCAGGCCGATCAGGTTGCGCAGCACCAGGATCACCAGCACGCCGATCGGGATCATCACCATGATCATGAAGGTCTGCTGGGTCTGCAGCGGCAGGCCGTACAGCGAGTACTCGAGGAAGTCGGCGTCGGTGTTCTCGTCGGTCAGCTTGGCCAGGCGGATGGCGTTCATCTCGCTGTTGTTCATGCTGAAGGTGACGTTGGCTTTCTTGCCGCCATCGACGGTGATCAGGTTGTCATCACCGGTCCACCACAGCAGGCGGTCGTTGGGCAGGCCCTGCTCGCCGGTGTCCGGGTTGAAGTACAGCCAGTCGTTGCCGTTGAAGCTGCGCAGCCACAGTTCTGGGGTCTGCGGGGTGTCGGCGACCAGGCGGATGGTGTGGACCTTTTCCATCGGCACGTGGGCGATGGACAACAGCAGGTCGATGACCTGGGCCTTCTTCATGGCCGAGGTGTCGCCGGCCAGCAGCAGCTTGACGTTGTCGTCGTTGAGGTTGTTGACCCGCTTGATGGTTTCGCTGACGAAGGTTTCGACGTCGGCAGAATGCTGGCGGATAGGCGCCATCAGGGCTTCGGCAGCGATCTTCTCGGGGCCGTCGACTGCCAGGCTGTCACGGAAGGTCGGGCCCTTGATGGTGGTCTTTTCGTTGCTGTAGCGCTTGGTCAGCACCAGGCGGTAGTAAAGCGTCTGGTTGCCGCTGGCGCGGCGTGCCGACCAGGTCACCTTGCGGTTGCCGTCGGCACGGTTGACGCTCACCCCATAGTTGTTGGAGATGAAGCTCTCGTTGAGGCTGACGTAGTCGCGGTTCAGTGGCGGCACGAACATCTGCACCTTGACCGGGTCCTTGGTGCTGGCCACGAACTCGACCTTGGCGTCGATATTCCACAGGTCGTCGGTTTCGTCTTCGGTCACCGGGATGCCGAGGAAGAAGATCTGATAAGCGGTGACCGCCACGCCCAGCAGCACCAGGACGGTGATCAGGACTTTCAGATGGAGGGTAAGAGAGCGCATCGGGATTACTCTGCTTTAGGAGCGTCGGTGGCACAGGCAGGTTTGCCGGCCGCGTATTTAAGGCTTGGGTCGACCAGCGCGTCGAAGTGCTTGAGCGCCTCGGAGCCGATCAGCAGCGGGAACTGGAACGCGCTGCGGTCGGTGAGGTTGACTTCGATGGTGCGCAGGGCCTGGCCCATGCAGATTTCGAGTTCGATGACCGGGCGCGCGGTGTAGGCCTTGCCCGATTCGGCATCGTAGTCGCCTGCCCGTCGCTTGATCTTGCTGACGCGCGCGAGGGGGCGTTCGATCGGGTGCGAATGGGCGGCATCGATGGCCAGGTAGAAACGCACCCAGCTCTCGCCGTTGCGCTTGAAGCGCTTGATGTCGCGGGCGCTGAGCGAGGCGGTCTTGGCACCGGTGTCGAGCTTGGCGGCCACTTCCAGGTCCAGGTCGCCCAGCTTTGCGTATTCGTTGAGACCGTACACGGTCTTGCCCGCCGCTTGGCCGATGGCCGGCAGCAGGGTGAGGCATAGCAGCAATAAAACGGGTGTAAGTCTCATAATCCTGGCGCGGTATTGTGCAGGGTTCGGGGCAAGGCGACTGGCAACGACTGCGCAAGCTTCCTCGTTCATCTGTCAACAACATGAATAGATGACAGACACGCTATCCATACTCCGTCGGAGGCGCGGCATTCTATCACGCCGACGTCTTGACGCCAGCGCGTCGCGATCTGACAGCGGCGGGGCAGGGTTAGTTCGTTATTAGACGATTGTCGACAATGTTCATTTTGTCTTTGACTGATCGCGCTTAATTAGCTAATTTCTGGCCATGTGATTATCAGGGTGTCGACAATATGCTGGACCTATCCACTCCCAGCCCAGCGTTGGCGGACGAAACGGAAACCTTGTCCGAAAACGTCTTTCGGCGCATCCAAGCGGCCATCGTCAAGGGCGACATCGCCCCGGGCAGCAAGATCTCCGAGCCGGAGCTGGCGCGCACCTACGGCATCAGCCGCGGGCCGCTGCGCGAGGCCATCCACCGTCTCGAAGGCCAGCGCCTACTGGTGCGCGTGCCGCATGTCGGGGCGCGGGTGGTGTCGCTCAACCATGCCGAGCTGATCGAGCTGTACGAAATCCGCGAGTCGCTCGAAGGCATGGCCTGCCGCCTGGCCGCCGAGCGCATGAGCCAGGCCGATATCGACGAACTGCGCCGGGTGCTCGACACCCATGAGCGCGATGCGGCGTTCCAGGCGGGTGTCGGCTACTACCAGCAGGAAGGTGACTACGACTTCCACTACCGGATCATCCAGGGCAGCGGCAACCAGACCCTGGTCAAGATGCTGTGTGGCGAGCTGTACCAGCTCGTGCGCATGTACCGCATCCAGTTCTCCGCCACGCCCAATCGGCCACGCCAGGCGTTTGCCGAACACCACCGGATTCTCGATGCCATCGCCGACCGTGACGGTGAACTGGCCGAACTCCTGATGCGCCGCCACATCGGCGCGTCCAAACGCAACATCGAGCGTCACTACCTGGACGCCAACGACAATAGCCCACGAGGTGATTCATGACTGTGAAGAGCACGCCCGGCCAACGTTTCCGCGACGCGGTTGCCGCCGAACATCCCTTGCAGGTAGTCGGCGCCATCAACGCCAACCATGCCCTGCTGGCCAAGCGCGCCGGCTTCAAGGCCATCTACCTGTCCGGTGGCGGCGTGGCCGCAGGCTCCCTGGGCCTGCCGGACCTGGGCATCAGCGGCCTGGACGATGTGCTCACCGATGTGCGCCGCATCACCGACGTCTGCGACGTGCCGCTGCTGGTGGATGTCGACACCGGCTTCGGTGCCTCGGCGTTCAACGTGGCGCGTACCGTGCGCTCGATGAGCAAGTTCGGCGCAGCTGCGATCCACATCGAAGACCAGGTTGGCGCCAAGCGTTGTGGCCACCGCCCGAACAAGGAAATCGTCACCCAGCAGGAAATGGTCGACCGTATCAAGGCCGCCGTCGATGCCCGTACCGATGACAGCTTCGTGATCATGGCGCGCACCGATGCCCTGGCCGTCGAAGGCCTGAATGCTGCGCTGGACCGTGCCGCAGCGTGCGTCGAGGCCGGCGCCGACATGATCTTCCCGGAGGCCATTACCGAGCTTTCGATGTACAAGACCTTCGCTGACCGCGTGCAAGCGCCGATTCTGGCCAACATCACTGAATTCGGCGCCACCCCGCTGTACACCACCGAAGAGTTGGCGTCGGTCGACGTGTCGCTGGTGCTGTACCCGCTGTCGGCGTTCCGGGCCATGAACAAGGCGGCCGAGAATGTCTACACGGCGCTGCGTCGTGACGGCACCCAGAAGAACGTGGTCGACACCATGCAGACCCGCATGGAGCTCTACGATGCCATTGGTTACCACGCCTTCGAGCAGAGCCTCGATGCGTTGTTTGCCCAGAAGAAAGGATAAGTGACTTCCTGTGCTGGCCCCTTCGCGGGACAAGCCCGCTCCCACAGGGGTGGCACAGGTCCAAGGCATGGCGCTGTACCTGTAGGAGCGGGCTTGCCCGCGAAGAGGCCGGTACAGGCAAACCGAATTAGCCAGCAAGAAATCCATAACAAATTCAAGAAAGGAGAAACACCATGGCCGAAGCAAAAGTACTCAGTGGCGCAGGCCTGCGTGGCCAGGTGGCCGGCCAGACCGCACTGTCGACCGTTGGCCAGGCCGGTGCTGGCCTGACCTACCGTGGCTACGACGTCCGTGACCTGGCGGCCGGTGCTGAATTCGAAGAAGTGGCCTACCTGCTGCTGTACGGCGAGCTGCCGACCCAGGCCGAGCTGGCTGACTACAAGCGCAAGCTGAAGGGCCTGCGTGACCTGCCGCAAGCCCTCAAGGAAGTGCTCGAGCGCATTCCACGTGACGCCCACCCGATGGACGTGATGCGCACCGGCTGCTCGGTGCTGGGCACCCTAGAGCCCGAATTGACCTTCGAAGCCCAGCACGACAAGACCGACCGCCTGCTGGCGCTGTTCCCGGCCGTGATGTGCTACTGGTACCGCTTCTCCCACCATGGCGTGCGCATCGACTGCACCAGCGATGAAGACACCCTCGGCGGGCATTTCCTGCACCTGCTGCACGGCAAGAAGCCAAGCGAGTTGCATGTCAAGGTGATGAACGTGTCGCTGATCCTCTACGCGGAGCACGAATTCAACGCCTCGACCTTCACCGCACGCGTCTGCGCTTCGACCCTGTCCGACCTGTACTCCTGCGTCACCGCCGCCATCGGCTCGCTGCGTGGCCCGCTGCACGGCGGTGCCAACGAAGCGGCGATGGAGCTGATCGAACGCTTCCAGAGCCCGCAGGACGCCACGGCCGAGCTGCTCAAGATGCTGGAGCGCAAGGACAAGATCATGGGCTTTGGCCATGCCATCTACAAAGAGTCCGACCCGCGCAACGAGGTGATCAAGGGCTGGTCGAAGCAACTGGCTGACGAGGTCGGTGACAAGGTCCTGTACCCAGTGTCCGAAGCCATCGACAAGACCATGTGGGAGCAGAAACGCCTGTTCCCTAACGCCGACTTCTACCATGCGTCGGCGTACCACTTCATGGGCATTCCGACCAAGCTGTTCACCCCGATCTTCGTCTGCTCGCGCCTGACCGGCTGGGCGGCGCACGTGTTCGAACAGCGTGCCAACAACCGCATCATCCGCCCGAGCGCCGAGTATGTCGGCGTCGAACAGCGCCAGTTCGTGCCGATCGAGCAGCGCTGAATAGATCTAGAGAGGCAACCCGTTCCCTTGTGGGAGCGGGCTTGCCCGCGAAGGCGTCAGACCGGGCAACCGATGTGCACCTGCTGACGCCTTCGCGGGCAAGCCCGCTCCCACAGGGACGGAGCAACCTTCCGAATCCTGTGACCGAGCCTGATTCCATGATGAACACCGCATTCCGCAAGCACCTGCCAGGCACCGACCTGGACTACTTCGATGCCCGCGCGGCAGTCGAGGCTATCAAGCCCGGCGCCTACGACGGGTTGCCCTACACCTCGCGCGTGCTCGCCGAAAACCTGGTGCGCCGCTGCGACCCCGCCACCCTCGACGCCTCGCTCAGCCAACTGATCGAGCGCAAGCGCGACCTCGACTTCCCGTGGTTCCCGGCGCGCGTGGTGTGCCACGACATCCTCGGCCAAACCGCTCTGGTCGACCTGGCCGGCCTGCGTGACGCCATTGCCGACAAGGGCGGCGACCCGGCCCAGGTCAACCCGGTGGTGCCGGTGCAGTTGATCGTCGACCACTCCCTGGCGGTCGAATGCGGTGGTTTCGACCCACAGGCGTTCGAGAAAAACCGTGCCATCGAAGACCGCCGTAACGAAGACCGTTTCCACTTCATCAACTGGACCAAGAAGGCGTTCAAGAACGTCGACGTGATCCAGCCGGGCAACGGCATCATGCACCAGATCAACCTGGAGAAGATGTCACCGGTGATCCACAGCGACCGCGGCGTGGCCTACCCGGACACCTGCGTTGGCACCGACAGCCACACCCCGCATGTCGACGCCCTGGGCGTGATCGCCATTGGTGTCGGCGGGCTGGAAGCCGAGAACGTGATGCTCGGCCGCGCCTCGTGGATGCGCCTGCCGGAAATCGTCGGCGTCGAGCTGACCGGCAAGCTGGCACCGAACATCACCGCCACCGACCTGGTGCTGGCCCTGACCGAGTTCCTGCGTAAACAGAAAGTCGTCGGCGCCTACCTGGAGTTCCATGGCGAGGGTGCCCGTGCCCTGACCCTGGGCGACCGCGCGACTATCTCCAACATGGCCCCTGAATACGGCGCCACTGCAGCGATGTTCGCCATCGACCAGCAGACCATCGACTACCTCAAGCTGACCGGTCGCGAAGAGCAGCAGGTCAAGCTGGTGGAAACCTACGCCAAGGCCACCGGCCTGTGGGCCGACAGCCTGGCCGGCGCCGTCTACGAGCGTACCCTGAGCTTCGACCTGTCGAGCGTGGTGCGCAACATGGCCGGCCCGTCCAACCCGCATGCCCGCGTGGCCACCAGCGACCTGGCGGCCAAGGGCATCGCCGGGGTCTGGGAAGATGTCCCGGGGCAAATGCCGGACGGCGCGGTCATCATCGCCGCCATCACCAGCTGCACCAACACCAGCAACCCGCGCAACGTGATCGCAGCGGGCCTTTTGGCACGCAATGCCAACAAACTGGGCCTGGCGCGCAAACCCTGGGTCAAATCTTCGCTGGCGCCAGGCTCAAAGGCTGTGCAGCTGTACCTGGAGGAAGCAGGGCTTGAGAAAGAGCTGGAGCACCTGGGCTTTGGCATCGTCGCTTTCGCCTGCACCACCTGCAACGGCATGTCCGGTGCGTTGGACCCGGTGATCCAGCAAGAGATCGTCGAGCGTGACCTGTATGCCACTGCGGTGTTGTCGGGTAACCGCAACTTCGACGGGCGCATCCACCCTTACGCCAAGCAGGCGTTCCTGGCCTCGCCGCCGCTGGTGGTGGCCTACGCCATCGCCGGGACTATCCGGTTCGACATCGAGAAGGACGTGCTGGGCGTGGTCGACGGCAAGGAAATCCGCCTCAAGGATATCTGGCCGAGCGATGAAGAAATCGACGCCGTGGTGCGTGCCTCGGTCAAGCCTGAGCAGTTCCGCAAGGTCTACATCCCGATGTTTGCCATCGAGGAAGACCGTGGGCCGAAGGTGGCGCCGCTGTACGCGTGGCGCCCGATGAGCACCTATATCCGCCGTCCGCCGTACTGGGAAGGTGCCTTGGCCGGTGAGCGCACCCTGCGTGGCATGCGCCCGCTGGCGGTGCTGCCGGACAACATCACCACCGATCACCTGTCACCGTCCAACGCCATCATGATGGACAGCGCGGCGGGTGAGTACTTGGCGAAAATGGGCCTGCCGGAGGAGGACTTCAACTCCTACGCCACCCACCGTGGCGACCACCTGACCGCCCAGCGCGCCACGTTCGCCAACCCCAAGCTGTTCAACGAAATGGTGCGTAAGGACGACGGCAGCGTGAAGCAGGGCTCGTTGGCGCGCATCGAGCCGGAAGGCAAGGTGACCCGCATGTGGGAAGCGATCGAGACCTACATGGAGCGCAAGCAGCCGCTGATCATCGTCGCCGGTGCCGACTATGGCCAGGGCTCGTCCCGTGACTGGGCGGCCAAGGGGGTGCGCCTGGCGGGTGTCGAGGCGATCGTGGCCGAAGGCTTTGAGCGCATTCACCGCACCAACCTGGTGGGCATGGGCGTGCTGCCGCTGGAGTTCAAGCCGGGTACGGACCGCAACACCCTGGGTCTGGATGGCAGTGAGACCTATGATGTGCTCGGTGAGCGCAAGCCGCGTGCAACGCTGACGCTGGTGGTTACCCGCCGCAATGGCGAGCGGGTCGAGGTGCCGGTGACCTGCCGCCTGGATACCGCCGAGGAAGTGTCGATCTACGAGGCGGGCGGGGTGCTGCAGCGCTTTGCCCAAGACTTCCTCGAAGCTTCTGCTTGAGTGTTTGGGGCTGCTTTGCAGCCCATCGCCGGCAAGCCGGCTCCTACAGGGATAGCGCTTTGCGCCGTAGCTGTAGGCGCTGGCTTGCCGGCGATGGGCCGCGCAGCGGACCTAAGGGTTATTGCATTTTCAGACAGGACAGCACAGCAATGGCACACGCACCACAAATCAAGATCCCCGCCACCTACATCCGTGGCGGTACCAGCAAAGGCGTATTCTTCCGCCTGGACGACCTCCCCGAGCAGGCGCAGATCCCAGGCCCAGCCCGCGATGCGCTGCTGTTGCGGGTCATCGGCAGCCCCGACCCCTACGGCAAGCAGATCGATGGCATGGGCGGCGCCACCTCGAGCACCAGTAAAACGGTGATCCTCTCGCGCAGCATCAAGCCCGAACACGACGTCGACTATCTGTTTGGCCAGGTCAGCATCGATAAGGCCTTCGTCGACTGGAGCGGTAACTGCGGCAACCTGTCTGCCGCAGTCGGTTCGTTTGCCATCAGCAGCGGCCTGGTCGACCCGGCGCGGGTGCCGCGTGACGGCATCGCGACCGTGCGCATCTGGCAGGCCAATATCGGCAAGACCATCATCGCCCACGTGCCGATCACCGAAGGTGAAGTGCAGGAAACCGGGGATTTCGAACTCGATGGCGTGACCTTCCCGGCGGCCGAGGTTCAGCTGGAGTTCCTGGACCCAGCTGCCGACGAAGAGGGCGCAGGTGGGTCGATGTTCCCAACCGGCAACCTGGTAGATGACCTGGAAGTGCCAGGGGTGGGCACGTTCAAGGCAACCCTGATCAATGCGGGTATCCCGACCATCTTCGTCAATGCCAGCGATATCGGCTACACCGGCGCCGAGCTGCAAGACGCGATCAACGGTGACCCGCAAGCGCTGCTGCGCTTCGAGACAATCCGTGCCTATGGCGCCGTGCGCATGGGGCTGATCGAGCATGTCGACCAGGCGGCCGGGCGTCAGCACACGCCGAAAGTGGCCTTCGTCGCGCCACCGAGCACCTACACTGCGTCCAGTGGCAAGGTGGTTGCGGCGGCTGACATCGACCTGCTGGTGCGTGCGTTGTCCATGGGCAAGCTGCACCACGCGATGATGGGCACTGCTGCGGTCGCCATCGGTACCGCTGCCGCCATCCCAGGCACGCTGGTCAACCTCGCCGCCGGCGGGCGCGAGCGCAGTGCCGTACGGTTCGGTCACCCTTCCGGCACCCTGCGGGTTGGCGCCGAAGCGCGTCAGGTGAAGGGCGAATGGACGGTGACCAAGGCAATCATGAGCCGCAGTGCTCGCGTGCTGATGGAAGGCTGGGTGAGGGTGCCTGGCGATAGCTTCTGACGCACCACTGGCGCTCGGCGTTCGATGACTGGGGCCGCTTAGCGGCCCATCGCCGGCAAGCCGGCTCCCACTCCGAACCTGTGGGAGCCGGCTTGCCGGCGATGGGCTGCCAGGCAGCCCCACAATCACAGGAGCTGCAAATGAGCGCCAACGTGGACCTTAACCAGCGCCCGGACTACGACCGGGTGCTGCAAACCCTCGCCGACTACGTCCTCACCTACCGGGTCGAATCCCCAGAGGCACTGGACACCGCGCGCAACTGCCTGATGGACACCCTGGGCTGCGGCCTGCTGGCCCTGCGCTTCCCCGAATGCACCAAACACCTCGGCCCGTTGGTGGAAGGCACGGTGGTGCCGAATGGCGCCCGCGTGCCCGGCACCGCCTACCGCCTCGATCCGGTCAAAGCCGCCTGGGACATCGGCTGCATCGTGCGCTGGCTGGACTACAACGACACCTGGCTGGCCGCCGAGTGGGCGCACCCTTCAGACAACCTCGGTGGCATTCTGGCCGTGGCCGATCACCTGTCGCAAAAACACGTAGCAAAGGGTGAAAGCCCACTGCTGATGCGCGAAGTGCTCGAAGCCATGGTCATGGCGCACGAGATCCAGGGCGTGTTGGCGCTGGAGAATTCGTTCAATCGCGTGGGCCTGGACCACGTGATCCTGGTCAAGGTGGCCTCCACGGCCGTGTGCGCCAAGCTGATGGGGGCCAGCCGCGAGCAACTGCTGTCGGCGTTGTCGCATGCCTTTGTCGATGGCCAGGCGCTGCGCACCTACCGCCATGCACCCAACGCAGGCTCGCGCAAGTCCTGGGCTGCTGGCGATGCGTCCAGTCGGGGTGTGCGCCTGGCCGATATCGCGCTGCGTGGCGAGATGGGGGTGCCTGGCGTGCTCACGGCGCCGCAATGGGGCTTCTATGATGTGTCATTCAGTCATACCAACAAGGACCTGGCGCTCAAACCCTCTGCCCAGCAAGAGTTGCGCCTGCCGCAGCCCTTGGCCAGCTATGTGATGGAGAACGTGCTGTTCAAAGTCAGTTTCCCGGCCGAGTTCCACGCCCAGACGGCCTGTGAAGCCGCCGTGCTGCTGCACCCGCAGGTGCGCAATCGCCTGCATGAGGTGGACCGTATTGTCATTACCACGCAGGAGTCGGCAATTCGCATCATCTCCAAGGTCGGCCCACTGGCCAATGCCGCTGACCGTGATCACTGCCTGCAGTACATGGTGGCGGTGCCGCTGATTTTTGGCCATCTGGTGGCCGAGCATTACGAGGATGTCTTCCACGCTGCCCACCCGAGTATCGACCGCTTGCGCGACAAGATGGAGGTGGTCGAGGACCCACGCTTCACCCGTGAATACTTGGAGGCTGACAAGCGCTCGATCGCCAACGGCTTGCAGGTGTTTTTCAAGGATGGCAACAGCACCGAGCAGGTGGTGGTGGAGTACCCGGTCGGTCACAGGCGTCGGCGCGGGGAGGGCATACCGTTGCTGGAGGCGAAGTTCAGGGAGAACCTGGCGACGCGGTTTGCGCGGCAGCGGTGTGAGGCGATTTTCGAGATGTGCGAGGATCAGCAAAAGCTGGAGTCGACTGCGGTGCACAGGTTTGTGGATTTGTTCGTGATGTGAGGTTGTCAGTGCGCCCCGCGAAGAGGCCCAAGAGGGCAATAAAAAAACCCCAGCATTTCTGCTGGGGTTTTTTTACAGCGTACTGCTACTTACGCTTGAACAACCGGGATCTTGGCGTTGGCCGCAGCCTCGCGGAACTCGGCGATCTGGTCGAAGCTCAGGTAGCGGTAGACGTCGGCAGCCATGCTGTCGATGTCCTGCGCGTACTGCATGTACTCTTCGACAGTCGGCAGTTTGCCGATGATCGAAGCGACAGCAGCCAGCTCGGCCGATGCCAGGTACACGTTGGTGGCGTCGCCCAGACGGTTCGGGAAGTTACGGGTCGAGGTGGAGACCACGGTCGAACCGGTCTGCACACGTGCCTGGTTACCCATGCACAGCGAGCAGCCTGGCATTTCCATGCGCGCACCGGCCTTGCCGTAGATGCCGTAGTAGCCTTCTTCGGTCAGCTGGTGAGCGTCCATCTTGGTTGGCGGGGCCAGCCACAGACGGGTCGGAATGCCACCCTTGACCTTCTCCAGCAGCTTGCCGGCTGCGCGGAAGTGGCCGATGTTGGTCATGCACGAACCGATGAACACTTCGTCGATCTTCTCGCCCTGTACCGAAGACAGCAGGCGGGCATCGTCCGGGTCGTTCGGCGCGCAGAGCACAGGCTCTTTGACGTCGGCCAGGTCGATTTCGATGATTTCGGCGTATTCGGCATCGGCGTCGGCCGACAGCAGCTCAGGCTTGGCCAGCCAGGCTTCCATGGCCTGGGCGCGACGCTCCAGGGTGCGGGCATCGCCGTAGCCTTCGCCGATCATCCAGCGCAGCAGGGTGATGTTGGAAGTCAGGTACTCGGCGATGGCCTTTTCTGGCAGCTTGATGGTGCAACCGGCAGCCGAGCGTTCAGCCGAG
This sequence comes from Pseudomonas sp. LAIL14HWK12:I7, assembly GCF_000483465.1. Taxonomy (NCBI): domain Bacteria; kingdom Pseudomonadati; phylum Pseudomonadota; class Gammaproteobacteria; order Pseudomonadales; family Pseudomonadaceae; genus Pseudomonas; species Pseudomonas sp. LAIL14HWK12:I7. The sequence goes on along the minus strand of NZ_AXYZ01000008.1, from coordinate 340,904 downwards.
GCGTCGGACAGTTCGAACGCTTGCTCGACGGTCAGTTCGTCCAGGCCTTCGATTTCCAGGATGCGGCCGGAGAAGGCGTTTTTCTTGCCCTTCTTCTCGACGGTCAGCAGGCCCTTCTGGATGGCGTAGTAAGGGATGGCATGAACCAGGTCACGCAGGGTGATGCCAGGTTGCAGCTTGCCCTTGAAACGCACCAGGATCGACTCTGGCATGTCCAGCGGCATGACGCCGGTGGCGGCAGCGAAGGCCACCAGGCCGGAACCGGCCGGGAACGAGATGCCGATCGGGAAGCGGGTGTGCGAGTCGCCACCGGTGCCGACGGTGTCAGGCATCAGCATGCGGTTCAGCCAGCTGTGGATGATGCCGTCGCCTGGGCGCAGCGACACGCCGCCACGGGTGCGGATGAAGTCTGGCAGGGTGTGGTGGGTGGTGACGTCGATCGGCTTCGGATAGGCCGCAGTGTGGCAGAACGACTGCATGACCAGGTCAGCGGAGAAGCCCAGGCACGCCAGGTCTTTCAGCTCGTCGCGGGTCATCGGGCCAGTGGTGTCCTGGGAACCGACGGTGGTCATCTTCGGCTCGCAGTAGGCACCTGGGCGCACGCCCTGGCCTTCTGGCAGGCCGCACGCACGGCCGACCATCTTCTGCGCCAGGGTGAAGCCCTTGGTCGAAGCGGCAGGCTGCTCCGGTTTCTTGAACAGGTCGACAGGGCCCAGGCCCAGCTCGGCGCGGGCTTTATCGGTCAGGCCACGGCCAACGATCAGCGGGATACGACCACCTGCGCGGACTTCGTCCAGCAGCACTTCGGTTTTCAGCTCGAAGTTGGTGACCAGTTCGTCGCTGCCGTGACGGCGCACTTCACCTTTGAACGGGTAGACGTCGATGACGTCGCCCATGGCCAGGTTGGTGCAGTCGAACTCGATTGGCAGGGCGCCGGCGTCTTCCATGGTGTTGTAGAAGATCGGGGCGATCTTGGTGCCGAAGCAGAAGCCACCGGCGCGCTTGTTCGGCACGTACGGAATGTCGTCACCGAAGAACCACAGCACCGAGTTGGTGGCGGATTTACGCGACGAACCGGTACCGACCACGTCACCCACGTAGGCAACTGGGAAGCCTTTGGCCTTGACCGCTTCGATCTGGGCCAGAGGGCCGACCGACCCTGGCTGCTGTGGCTCGATGCCGTCACGGGCCATTTTCAGCATGGCCAGGGCGTGCAGCGGGATGTCAGGGCGCGACCAGGCGTCCGGGGCAGGGGACAGGTCGTCGGTGTTGGTTTCGCCAGGCACCTTGAACACGGTCAGGGTGTACTTGTCGGCGATGGCCGGACGCGAGGTGAACCACTCGCCGGCAGCCCAGGACTCGAGCACGGCCTTGGCGTGGACGTTGCCCGCCTTGGCTTTTTCGGCCACGTCGTGGAAGGCATCGAACATCAGCAGGGTGTGCTTGAGCTTTTCGGCCGCGACGGCGCCCAGTTCGGCGTCATCCAGCAGCGCGACCAGCGTTTCGATGTTGTAGCCGCCCTGCATGGTGCCCAACAGCTCGGTCGCGAGCTTGCGGTCGACCAGCGGGGATTTTGCTTCGCCCTTGGCCACGGCGGACAGGAAAGCAGCCTTGACGTAGGCAGCTTCGTCTACCCCTGGCGGTACACGGTTGGTGAGCAGGTCTACGAGGAAGGCTTCTTCGCCGGCCGGCGGGTTTTTCAGCAGCTCGACCAGGCCTGCAGTTTGTTCGGCGTTCAGCGGCTGGGGCACGATACCCAGGGCGGCACGCTCTTCGATGTGTTTGCGGTAGGCTTCAAGCACAGTTATTACCCTCATCAGTGGTCCCTAAAGGGAGTCCGGGACGCTCATCCAGCATTCCCTGCACCCATGCGCAATGACGGCTTCTTGGGCCGCCCAGCCAGGGTCGCAGAGAATCCTTACAGAAGCTGCTTTCAAAGTTTTACGCCTGCAGAACGGGGAGCTGATGAGGGCTGGCACGGGCATGCGAGGGTGCATGGCCCGGGCCAACGCCGTTCTACCGGATTAACTGTGCTCGTGACGCTTTGAAAACAGCTTCCAACGGACATTGTTGCCTTGAAAAGGCCGGGTGATTCTACGGCAAAAAAAGCCTGAAGGTAAGGCGGCGAAGATGACTTTAACGAGTGACCCTGGTTAGACAAAGGGCTAACATGGGCCCGTGTTCCACCGCCAAGCCGTTGTTTTTCATGTCCAACAAGTCCATCAAGACCCCTTGCGTCGGCCTGTGCTCCACGGTGTACGGAGACACGGTATGCCGTGGCTGCAAGCGTTTTCACCACGAAGTGATCAACTGGAACGGCTACGACGACGCGCAGAAGCGCGCCGTGTGGCTGCGTCTGGAGCAGTTGCTGGTGCAGGTGATGATGGCCAAGCTGGAAGTCTTCGACAAAAGCCTGCTGCGCCTGCAGCTGGAGCAGCGCTCCATCCGCTTTGTGGACCAACAGTCGGAATATTGCTGGGCCTACCAGTTGATCGCCCGTGGGGCCCGGATGATCCGTGATCTGGAGGCTTACGGCATGGTATTGCTGCCGGAGTTTCGAGGCTGGGAACTGCCGCAGTTGCGCGACGCCATCGACCGCGAGTTCTTTCTGCTGTCCGAGGCGCATTACCAGCGCTATATCGCCCCGAGCTTCTTGCGCGATGCCCTGGAGAATGGGCAGGGCTGAAATTTCACTGGCCTCTTCGCGGGGCAAGCCCGCTCCCACAGGATGCTGCGTATAACTGTGGGAGCGGGCTTGCCCGCGAAGAGGCCAGTGAAGATACCGGCTCAGTCGCCGGTATATTCGCACCCGCTGGTGCAGGTCTCGTGAATGCGCACCTTCGACAGCTCTGGCAGCAACGGCTTGACCTGCTCCCAGATCCACTTGGCGATCACTTCGCTGGTGGGGTTTTCAAGGCCAGGAATGTCATTCAGGTAGTTGTGGTCCAGCTGTTCGTAGATCGGCTTGAAGATCGCCTTGATCTCGGAAAAATCACGAATCCACCCGGTGTGCGGGTCAAGCGGGCCGGTCAGGTGCAGGCCGACCTTGAACGAGTGACCGTGCAGGCGACCACACTTGTGCCCGGCTGGGACGTGCGGCAGGCGGTGGGCCGATTCGAATGTAAATTCCTTAAAGATTTCCACGCTGTCAGAACTCTGTATGAATCAAGAATGCGCGCAGTTTATCATGGCGCCAGCTGTTTTCAGGTTGAATTAAGGACCGCTGGGTAATCTTAACCCCGTAGACAACTTGAACATCTCTCAGGAGAGAAGACACGATGAAAACCTTGACTGCCCTGTTCACCGCCGCCGCCCTTACCCTGGGCGCCAATGCCGTTTTCGCCAAGGACGTTCAGCCTGACGAAGTGGTCAAACTGGTCAGCGCCAAGACCATCAAGTCGCTGGATGAGCTGAAAGCCACCGCCATGGCCAAGCACCCAGGCGCCGAGGTCACAGACTCGGAACTTGAAGACGAATACGGCCGCTACATCTACAAGGTCGAGCTGCGCGACGCACAGAACGTCGAGTGGGACGTCGACCTGGATGCCAAGACCGGTGAAGTACTCAAGGACGCGCGAGATAACTGATGATCCACTTACCGCGGCCAGCGCGATACCTCGCGCTTTCGCTGCTGGCTGTCTGCTCCCTGGCGGCTGCCCGTGACCTGGATCAGGACGAGGCCCTGGCGTTGCGCCAGAAGGGCGTCATCCTGCCGCTCGAGCAGCTGCTGGAAACCGCCCTGGGGCGTCACCCCGGGGCGCGTTTGTTGGAGGCCGAGCTGGAAGAAGACGACGATCGCTACGAATACGAAGTCGAGTTGCTGACTGCCGAAGGTGTGGTCCGCGAAATCAAGCTAGACGCCAGTACCGGTGCCCTGCTCAAAGACGAGGAAGACGACTGAATGCGCCTGTTGCTTGTCGAGGACAATGTCCCGCTGGCCGATGAACTGATCGCCGGCCTGCAGCGCCAGGGCTACGCCGTGGACTGGCTGGCCGATGGCCGCGATGCGGTGTACCAGGGCCAGAGCGAACCCTACGACCTGATTATCCTGGACCTCGGCTTGCCAGGCTTGCCGGGGCTCGACGTGCTCGCCCAGTGGCGTGCCGCTGGCCTGGCCACGCCAGTGCTGGTGCTGACCGCCCGCGGCTCCTGGGCCGAGCGCATCGAAGGCCTCAAGGCCGGTGCCGACGACTACCTGAGCAAACCCTTCCACCCCGAAGAGTTGCAGTTGCGCATCCAGGCGTTACTGCGCCGTGCCCGTGGCCTGGCCAACCAGCCCACCTTGGAAGCCGCCGGCCTGCACCTGGATGAAAGCCGGCAGTGCGTGAGCCGTGACGGTGTCGATATCCAGCTGACCGCTGCCGAGTTTCGGCTGCTGCGTTATTTCATGCTGCACCCGCAGCAGATCCTGTCCAAGAGCCACCTGGCCGAGCACCTTTACGATGGCGAGACGGAGCGCGATTCCAATGTCCTTGAAGTGCACGTCAACCACCTGCGCCGCAAGTTGGGCCGCAGTGTGATCGAGACGCGCCGCGGGCAAGGCTATATCTACGCCGGGAGCGTTGCGTGAAGTCGATTCAGGCGCGGTTGAGCCTGGGTTTGGTGGCCGTGCTGGTGGTGGTGGGTGCGGTGCTGGCGCAACTCACCCTGTGGCTGTTCGAGGCGGGCCTGCAGCGCTACCTGGAAAACGGCTTGCGCAAGGAAAGCGAGAACCTGCTGGTGGCCCTGGTGCGGGGGCCTTCAGGTTTGCAGTTGGATGAGCGGCGCATTTCTGCGGCCTATCAGCGGCCGTTTTCCGGGTATTACTTTCGCATCGATTTTGACCAGGGCACCTGGCGCTCGCGTTCGCTGTGGGACCTGGACATGCCCAAGCCCGCCGCCCCTGGGCTTTCCGATAGCCACGAGCTGGGCCCAGAGGGGCAGCAATTGCTGGCGCTGCGTGCTGACTATCGCCGCCTAGGCCAGGACATCTCGATCAGCGTGGCGCAGGATTACTCACCGGTGCGTGAGGGCTTTCGGCGCATGCAGCAAATCGGCCTGGGCATGGGGCTGGTGGCGTTGATACTGGTGCTGGTGCTCCAGCGCGTCACGGTTAAGCGCTCATTGCGCCCGCTGGAGCGTGCCCGCCAGCAGATCGCCCAGCTGCAACAAGGGCAGCGCTCGCAACTGGATGCCGAAGTGCCTGTCGAGCTGGCGCCGCTGGTAGGGCAGATCAACCACTTGCTGAGCCACACCGAAGACAGCTTGCGGCGCTCGCGCAATGCACTGGGCAACCTTGGCCATGCGCTGAAGACGCCGTTGGCGGTCTTGCTGAGCCTGGCGTCCAGCGCGCGTTTGGAGGGCCTGCCCGACGTGCGCGAGCAAATGCGCGCGCAGCTTGAGCACATTCAGCAGCGCCTGGCACGCGAACTCAACCGCGCTCGCCTGGCGGGTGACGCTTTGCCCGGTGCCCAGTTCGACTGCGATGCCGAATTGCCGGGGCTGTTGGGCACCTTGGGCATGATCCACGGCGAAGGCCTGTTGCTTGAGCGGGACGTACCGCCGGGTCTGCTGTTGCCGTGGGACCGCGAGGACGTTCTGGAGTTGCTGGGCAACCTGCTGGACAACGCTTGCAAATGGGCAGACTGCGAAGTGCGCCTGGGCATTGCACCGGGCGACGGCGGTTACCGGCTGTGGGTCGATGATGATGGCCCAGGTATTCCAGAAAGCCAGCGCCTGCAGGTGCTGGAGCGGGGCTCGCGGCTGGATGAGCAGGTCGATGGGCATGGCCTGGGGCTGGGCATCGTGCGCGATATCGTCGAGACCTGGGGCGGGCAGCTGGCGCTGCTTCAGAGCCCGTTGGGCGGGTTGCGGGTGAGCATCGACTTGCCGCGCAGGGCTCGATAATGCCGGGGCCGCTTCGGGCCCCTTTCGCGACGCAAGGCCGCGCCCACAGCATTGCCGCAGCGGGCCTGTGAGCAGATCACCACTGCAAAAAAATTGCAGTACAGGCGCATTTTTTTGAATTGGCCCTCGCCAATCCCACCCGGCACAATCCCCGCACGAAACTTCCCAGTTTCCATCTCTCCACGGACGGAGCCCCTTGCGCTATTGCTCTGGCAATACAGGGCCCAGGCCGGCGCGGCTGGGCTTTCTTTTTAACCAGAAAAACTACGATTTCGATTATTCACATGCCTGCTTCGCGTTCCGAAAGTCGTCTGCAGCGGCTGTTGCCCGCACCCCTGAATATCCCCCCCAAAGAATGGCTGCGCGCTGGTATCGGCGCCTTGCTTGGCCTGCTCCTGGCCGGCTGGCTGACCAGCATGGCCTATGGCCCTGGCATCGCTTTGCACCTTCTGGGCCCTTTGGCCGCCTCGGCAGTGTTGGTATTTGCCGTGCATTCCGGGCCTTTGGCGCAGCCCTGGCCCGTGCTGGGCAGTTACGCCCTGGCGGGCGCCGTCGGCCTGGCCATGCGCCAGGGTTTCGGGCCCGAACTTTGGGTGGCGGCTGCTGCCCTGGCGCTCTCGGTACTGGTGATGTGTCTGTTGCGCTGCCTGCACCCGCCGGGCGGCGGTGTGGCGGTCAGTGCGGTGCTGGCCGACCCCGGCCTGGCCGGCCTGGGGGATCACCTGCTGGAGCCGGTGCTGCTCAATGCGCTGATTCTGGTGGCAGTGGCGGTGGTCTACAACCGCCTGACTGGCGTGCGCTACCCCAAAGGCACGGCCCCACGCAAAGAGCTGCATCACACCCACGACCCACTGCCCAGCGAGCGTGTCGGGGTCAGCGGCGCCGACCTGGACCAGGCCCTTGAAGACCTGGGCGAGTTCGTCGACGTCACCCGGGACGAACTGGAGCGCATCATCCTCGCCACTGAACAGCATGCCTTGCAGCGCAGCCTGGGCGGTATCACAGCAGCCTCCGTGATGTCGCGCGATGTGCAGTTCGCGTCACCGGACACCACCCTGGAGCAGGCATGGAAGCTGCTGGCCAGCCACCACCTGAAAACCCTGCCGGTGCTGCAGCACGGCAAGCTGGTCGGCATCGTCAGCTTAAGTGACCTGGTAGGGCCGGCCATGCAACGCGGGCGGTTCCGCTGGCGTGGCCTGTTCGGGCGCAAGGCAGTGCGCATGGAGCAGGTGATGAGCCGGCGGGTGGTCAGTGTCAGCAGCCAGCACCCGCTGGAACGCCTGCTGCCCTTGTTGTGCGAGCAAGGGCTGCACTGCCTGCCGGTGATCGACAATGGCCAGCTGGTCGGGGTGGTTACCCAGACCGACCTGATCGCCGGCCTCAAGCGGCAATTGCTGAGCGCCGCGGGCAGTGCCTCAGATAACCGGGTCCCAGCGCTGTGACCAATCGCTCGCGCCGGCAGCCACCAGCTGGCGGAGTATCGCGAAGGCCTGTTGCAGCGCTTCGCTGTCGCGCTTGCGCGGGTACACCAGAAACGTCGGGTAGGTGAACTCTGGCGCCTGCGGCACGCGCTCGAACACGCCGCTGTCCAGGTAAGCCTGCACCACGCGGGTACGGAAGTAGCCACTGCCGCCCTGGTCGAGGATGAACTGCAAGGCCAGCGGCCCGAGGTTGAAACTCAGTGCCGGGCGCGCGCAGTCGGGCAGGGCGGCGTCGTGCTGGCGGCGGAACGCCTCGCCCCAGTCGATGTAGATGTACGGGTCAGGCTGATCGACCCGGCGCACGCGGATCAGCTTCTCTTCCATCAATTGCTCGACTTGCAGGCCTGGCCCGTAGGTCGGCTGATAGACCAGCGCGGCGTCCAGTAGGCCCATTTCGACCTTGCGCAGCAGCGATTCGCCGTCGCTCACTTCGCTGCGGATGGCATGGCTGGTCAGTTCGCGGTGCAGCGCACTGACCCAGTCGAGCATCATCGGGTTACCCAGGCTCACTTCGCCGCCCACATGCAGCACTTGCTGGCAACCTTCGGGCAGCGGCAGGTCGCGGCGCGCCGCTTCCCAGGTCTGCACCAGCTGGTTGGCATAGCTGACGAAGGCCTCACCATCGCTGGTCAGGCTGGCGCCGTTGCGGCTGCGCACGAACAACTGGCAGCCCAGTTGCTGCTCAAGGCGCTGTACCCGCGCCGTGATCGCCGTTTGTGACACGAACAGGCGTTCGGCGGCGGCGACCAGGCTGCCGCAGCGCACGATTTCCAGAAAGGTACGGGCCTGATCGATGTCCATGGGCTGCTCGGTGGCTAAAAGGGGCGGCCTATTCTAGAGGCTTTGCACCGTTATGGGGCGTATTCGTGTTGTCTGCAAATTTGCAGGTCGGTTGTGACTTTAGTCCCATGGCGCGCCCGGCGTGGCGGTCCATACTCAAGTTTCGCCCTTCAATAACAACAAGTACCGGGTTCCCTTCGACATGAGCTATCAGCACAGCTACGCCCACTCCATCGCCGACCCTGCCGCTTTCTGGGCCGAGCAAGCCGCGCACCTGGCCTGGCACCGCACGCCTTCCCTGACCCTGCAGGAAAACCCAGACGGCACCCACCGCTGGTTTGCTGACGGCCGCCTGAACAGCTGCCACCTGGCACTCGACCATCAGATCGAACAAGGCCGTGGCGAGCAGTTGGCGCTGATCTACGACTCGCCGGTGACCGGTACTCAACAGACGTATACCTACCGACAGCTACGCGACGAGGTGGCACGCCTGGCCGGTTTGCTGCGTCAATTGGGGGTTGGCAAGGGCGATGGGGTGATCATCTACATGCCCATGGTGCCGCAGGCGGCCATGGCCATGCTGTCGTGCGCGCGGATAGGCGCGGTGCATTCGGTGGTGTTCGGCGGTTTTGCCGCCAACGAGCTGGCCTTGCGCATCGATGATGCCCGGCCCACGTTGCTGCTGACGGCGTCCTGTGGCCTGGAGTTCGACCGGGTAATCGAATACAAGCCGCTGGTCGATCGTGCCCTGCAGTTGGCCCGTCACCAGCCGCGCAACGTGCTGGTCCTGCAACGCCCCCAGGCCACCGCCCAGTTGCAGCCAGGCCGCGACCTGGACTGGCAGCAGGCATTGGCAACGGCCGAGCCGGTGGCCCCTGTCGAGCTGGACGCCGGTGACCCGCTGTACATCATGTACACCTCCGGTACCACCGGAAAGCCCAAGGGCATCGTGCGTGAAAACGGCGGCAACGCGGTTGCGCTGTGCTATGCCATGCGCCACATCTACGGCATGCAGGCGGGCGATGTGTGGTGGGGTATTTCTGACGTGGGTTGGGTGGTGGGCCATTCGCTGATCGTCTACGGGCCGTTGATGAGCGGCTGCACCACGGTGTTCTACGAAGGCAAGCCGATCCGCACCCCGGACGCCTCCGCCTACTGGCGCGTGGTCGAGCAATACAAGGTCAACGCGTTGTTCTGTGCGCCGACCGCCATGCGCGCCATCCGCAAGGAAGACCCGGACGGTGAGCGGATCAAAGGGCACGATCTGAGTTCGCTGCGCCAGTTGTTCCTGGCGGGGGAAAAACTCGATTCAAGCACCCACGAATGGCTGGAGCGGGTCACTGGCAAACCTGTGCACGACCATTGGTGGCAAACCGAGACTGGCTGGCCGGTCACCGCGCCCTGCGTTGGGCTGGAGGGCAGCGCGGCGCGCGCAGGGTCGAGCAACCGCGCAGTGCCGGGTTACCACGTGCGTGTGCTGGACGATGACGGCCATGTGTTGGGGCCGAACCACCAGGGGTCGATCGTGATCGCGCTGCCGTTGCCGCCTGGGTGCAGCCAGACGCTGTGGGGCGATCACGAGCGCTACCTGCAAGCGTACCTGCGCACTTACCCGGGCTACTACCACACGGGCGATGGCGGCTACCTGGACGATGACGGCTTCGTCTACATCATGGGGCGCACGGACGACGTGATCAACGTCTCTGGGCATCGCCTGTCCACCGGTGAAATGGAGGACCTGGTGGCGCGTCACCCGGCCGTGGCCGAGTGCGCGGTGATCGGCGTGCATGACGCTATCAAGGGTCAGGTGCCGCTGGCGCTGGTGGTGCTGAAAGATGGCGAGGGCATTGCCGAATCGCAGTTGCTGGTGGACCTGGTCGGCAGTGTGCGCGAAGAAATCGGTGCGCTGGCGTGTTTCAACCGGGTGCGGTTGGTCAAGCGGCTGCCCAAGACCCGGTCGGGGAAAATTTTGCGGGCGGTGCTGCGCAAGATTGCCGATGGGCAGGACTATGTGCCGCCGTCGACCTTGGATGATCCGGCGGTGCTAGGGGAGATCGAGGCGGTGTTGGCGGACCTGCCACGGGCGGGTTGATTCGGTGGTATTGATGGCCCATTCGCGGGGCAAGCCCGCTCCCACTGGAAGCCCTCGGCATTCAGGTTCGGTGACATGCCGGTGGGAGCGGGCTTGCCCCGCGAATGCGCCAGTTCAGCCAACAAAGTACTCAGGCCCCACCTGATGCAACTGCCCCAAGCGGCTGCGGGTGCGCATCAGGTCGGCAATCGCTCCGCCCAGGCTTTCATCCAGCGGCCGCCGCCCGATCACTGTCACCTGCTTGTCCTGGTCATACAGCACATCCACCAGGTTGACGAACCGCTGCTGTGCTGCCAGCGAACATTCCGACAGGTCGTCCAGCCCATCGATCACCCACGCATCGTACTGCGCCGCCAGTGCCAGGTAATCGATCACCGCGGTGGGCTGTTCGCACAGGTCGTCGAAGGCGAACATCACCTGCCGGTCGTTATTGGCCAGCACGCGCAGGCTGCGTTTATTGATGTCCAATGTGGCCGGCTGCGCGTCCGGTACGTTCACCGCCTGGCGTTGCTCGGCAGTGCCGGGCCACACATAGTGCCCCTGGGTAAAACGCTGATGCTCGCGGTTGGCCGGCAGGCTGCGAAAGTCGGTGTCGCCACCGACTTCCAGCACCCGCATGCGCCCGTTGATCAGGCGGATCACCGGCAGGAAGCGTTCGTGGTACAGCGGATTGGGCAGCAGGCCTTCAGGTGCGTAGTTCGACGTCACCAACAGGAAAACCCCACGCTCGAACAGCGCGGTGAACAGCCGAGTGAGCAGCATGGCATCGCCGATGTCATGCACATGGAACTCGTCAAAGCACAACACCCGGCACTGGCCAATCAGCTCGTCCAAGGTAGCGCCCAGTGCATCGTCCAGCGCGCGGTGGCGGTGCATGCCCTGGTGCAGGCGGGCAAAAAAATCATGGAAGTGCAGGCGTCGTTTGGCCTCTACCGGCACAGCCTGGAAAAACCCGTCGAGCAGCCAGCTTTTGCCGCGGCCGACCGAGCCGTGCAGGTACAGGCTGCACGGTTGCCCGTGTTCCAGCTGCGCCAGTTGCTCGGCCATGCTGTGGATGACCCGGCGTTGGCCGTCACTGAGCTGGTAGCCACGGCTGCACGCCTTGTCTTCGAACCAGGCCAGCAGTTCGCTTTCAGGGGCAGTGTTAGCGCGCAGGCGCTGGCCGAGCTGACGCAACGGGGTAGGGATCCAGGCAGGCAAATCGATAGCTCCTTGGTCGATGGCGGTGCAGGGCGCAGCTTGCGCGACGGTCGCCATTTTGACCAATAGAGAAAGCAGTGGGCAATGATCGCCTGACGAGATAGGTCGAGCGCCCGCTTAGGCTTTGCGCTCCAGCTGGCGCTCGATCATGTACTTCACCGTCAACCGGCGCTCCTTGAGGTGGCGCAGGTCTTCGTCGACGAAGTTGCCGGCCGAGATCGATTCGGCGGCCAGCACCTGGTTGTCGATGTCCATGTACTCGTCCAGCAGGCGGTCGAGGGCTTTGTCTTGCTGGCGACGTTGCTGGACGATTTCCCGCGGGTAGTGCAGGTCTTGGTAAAGGTCGTGTGAGACAGGCATGGATACCTCCTTGGTCAATGAATGCGCCTATCTGATTGGAAAGGCGAAATGCGATTGTGTTGAAGCCATGCAGGCGGAAAGCGACGGATGGTTGCCAGGATGGGGTATTGGCAGAGGGAAGGGACTAACTTGCTGTTTTAAAGCATTTTTTTTACATCAGGGGGTTCACAGGCCGAAAGAATGTTGTTAAAGTGCCGCGCATTCCAAGACAACAACCCAGTTGTCACTCAGTTGGAATTGTCAGAGCAGCGTTTGCTGCATCTCGATACAGGGGCGTCGCCAAGCGGTAAGGCAGCAGGTTTTGATCCTGCCATGCGTTGGTTCGAATCCAGCCGCCCCTGCCATTTTCTGATTCAACTCAATATTTCTTCCCGGTGCTTAGCCAGATAAGCGCTGGGTTTTGTCGTTTCTGTTCTTAAGTACTGCCATGCCCGCCAACTGTAGGAGCAGCCTTGTGCTGCGAAGAGGCCAGTGACCGTCAGGGAATGTCCGCTGCGGCTGCCGGCCTCTTCGCAGCACAAGGCTGCTCCTACAGGTAGCGTAGATACGGCAGGTACAGTTGGCGTGCGTACAGCACGTCCGGTTAGCGTGCATACAACAGGTGCTGTAAAGCTACGCCGAGACCCGCAGCAATTCACTCAGCACCCGCGCCAGTTCATCGGCCTGCACCGGTTTTTGAATCACCAGGCTACCGGGCAGTTCCAACCCTTCCAGTTCCGCATACCCCGTCAGAAACACCACCGGTAAACGCGGGTGTCGCTCGCGCGCTGCCAGGGCCAACTGCGCGCCATTGAATTCGGGCATGGCGAAATCGGTCAGCAGCAGGTCGATGCCGTCGTCGAGCAATGCCAGTGCCTGTTCGCCACTGTGTGCCTGGCGCACCTGATAGCCGTACTGGCGCAGCACATCGCCGAGCATGTCGCGTACCAGGTGGTCGTCATCCACCAGCAAGACAGTGTGGTTTTGGCCACTGTCACCGATCGGCTGGGAAACCTCTGGCACCACAGGCTCGCTCTGCGCTTCACCCTTGACCGCCGGCAGGTACACCGCCACTTGGGTGCCGCGCCCGGGCACGGTGTCAATGCGCACGCCGCCACCCGACTGCTTGGCGAAGCCAAACACCTGGGCCAGGCCAAGCCCCGAACCCTTGCCGATGTCCTTGGTGGTGAAAAACGGCTCGAACACTTTCGCCAGCACATCTTCGCTCATGCCGCAGCCGGTATCGCGGATGCTCAGCATCACGTACTCGCCAGGGTCCGGGTCTTCCGGGCGCTGGGGGCGGGCCTCGATGTGTGTGTTGCGGGTGTAGAGGGTCAGTTGGCCGCCGTCGGGCATGGCGTCGCGGGCATTGATCGCCAGGTTGAGGATGATCATCTCGGTCTGGGTCGGGTCGGTCAGTGCTTGCCACAGGTGCGGGTCCAGGTCCAGGCGCACCGACACGTTACCGCCCAGGGTTCGGCGCAGCAGTTCTTCAAGGCCGGCCAGTGTCCGGTTCAGGTTCAGCGGCACGGGCTCCAGGCGCTGGCGCCGGGAGAAGGCCAGCAACTGCGAGGTCAGCTTGGCACCGCGTTCGCCTGCTTCACGGATGTGTGTGAGGCGGGTACGTGCTTTGTCCAGGTCGGCCTTGTTGAGGTCCCGTTCAAGGAAGCTGGCACCGGTGAGGATCACCGTCAGCAGGTTGTTGAAGTCGTGCGCCACACCCGCGGTCAACTGGCCGACCGCTTCCAGGCGCTGCATCTGTTGCAGCGCAGCCTCGATACGCTCGCGTTCGGTGATTTGTTCACGCAGGCGGGTGTTGGCCTCGGCCAGCCCCAGGGCGGACTCGCGCTCGCTGGTGATGTCGCGGGCCACCACGTACAGCAGGGTGTCTTCGGGTACCACCACCCAAGACAGCCAGCGTTGCTGGCCACCGGCATGCAGGATGCGGCCGACAAAGCGCGCGCTGGTGCGGCCGTGGGCGAGGGCGGCCAGCTCCGTGAGGAAAAGCTCCTGATCGGACTCGGGCAGCAGGTGCAACAGTGACGTTTGGCTCAGGCGTTCGCGCGAAAGGCCCAGGCTGGCTTCCCAGGCTGGGTTGAGGGCGACCGGAGTGAGGTCTTTGTTCAGCACCGCCAACAAGTCTTGCGACAGCTCCCAGGCGCGGTCGCGTTCACGGGTACGGCGCTCGACCCGTTCGCCAAGCATCTCGTTCAGTTGCTTGAGGGCGAGGGTGGCCTGGCGTTGGGTGTGAATGTCCTGCAGCACGCCAGAAAAGCGCACGCACTGGTCATCGACGAACTGGCTCTGGCCGCTGCTGAGCAGCCAGCGGGGTTCCAGGCCGTGGGGTTGCGCGATGCGGAACTCGACCCGGTAGTGGCCGCCGCTCTCGGGGCGCATGGCATGCTCCACGGCGTCGCGGACCATGGCCAGGTCTTCGGGGTAAATACCCGCGAAGAACACGTCCAGGGTCATTTCGGTACTGGTGGGCAGCCCGAACAAGGTCTTGCAGCGGTCGTCCCACAGCAACAGGCCTTCCTGTGGGCGCAGGTCCCAGGTGCCCATGCCGGCGGCGTCGATGGCGATGCGGGCGCGCGCCTCGACATCCGCCAGCGCTTCTTCGGCGCGGCGCCGACGCTGGCGTTCCTGCACTTCGGTCAATGCCCGGCGCACGGCCTTTGGCAGCAGCGGCAGGTTTTTTTTCAGTACATAGTCGGTGGCACCCAGGCGGATCATCTCCACCGCGTGCTCTTCGCCGTAGATGCCGGAGAGGAAGATGAACGGGGTGTCTGGCGCCAGGCGCTGGGCGATGGCCAGCACGTCGGTACCGGACGAGCCGGGCAGCACACAGTCGCAAAGGATCAGGTCGTAGTGGCTCTCACGCAGGGCGTGTTCGACGCCGACATGATCGAACACCAACTGCGACTGAACGTGCAGCCCGCTGCGCTCCAGGCGCAGCAGGGTCAGCTCGGCGTCCATCGAGCTGTCTTCGACCATCAAGAGTTTCAGCGGCGTTGGCAGCATGTTCGCGTTGGCCTCAGTTGCTGCCGCGGCGGTTTAGGCGCAGCGAGCCGGGTGGCGGTTCGTTGAGCACGGCCCAGAACACCCCGAGGTCGGAGATGGCGGCGACGAATTCCTTGAATTCCACGGGCTTGACCACGTAGGCATTGACCCCCAGTTCGTAGGCGCGCAACAGGTCGGGCTCCTCCCGCGACGACGTTAGCATCACGGTCGGGATGCTGCGCAGGTCAGGGGTGGTGCGAACTTCCTTGAGCACTTCCAGGCCATCGACTTTGGGCAGTTTCAGGTCCAGCAGCAGCACGGCGGGGTTGCCACCGTCGCGTTCGGCATAGGCATTGCGGCGCAACAGGTAGTCGAGCGCATCGGCGCCGTCACGCAGCACGATGACTTCGTTGGCCAACTGGCTGCGCTCCAGCGCCAGCAGCGTCAGCTCCAGGTCCCGGGGGTTGTCTTCTACCAGCAGGATAGGTTTGAGCATGATGGTACAGGGGCCTCATGTAGTCGCGGCGGGGCGCGGGAGGGTGAAATGGAAACTGGCGCCCTGGTCGATCTGGCCTTCGGCCCAGACACGGCCGTCATGGCGCTCAATGATGCGGCGTACGCTTGCCAGGCCTATCCCGGTGCCTTCGAAGTCTTCCATGCGGTGCAGGCGCTGGAACACGCCGAACAGCTTGTTGGCGTAGGCCATGTCGAAGCCTACGCCGTTATCGCGGATGCACACCTCGACCTCGTCTGGGTGCTCCTGGGCGCGGATCTCGATGCGCGCAGGGTCGCGACCGCGGGTGTATTTGATGGCGTTGCCAATCAGGTTTTGCAGCGCCAGGTTGATGAACGCCGGGTCAGCGATCACCTTGGGCAGGGGGGCGATGTCCCAGACAATTTCGCGGCCCTGGTAGTCCGGTGCCAGCTCGGCGCGTATGGCGTCGACCAGGGCATTGAGGTCGACATCCGACAGGCGCAGGGCCGAGCGGCCCATTTGCGAGAAATTCAGTAGGTTGTCTACCAGGCTGCCAGCGAATTGCGCGGCTTCGCCAATGTGCTGCAGAAAACGCCGGCCACGCTCGCTAAGGCCCTGGCCTTCGATTTCGCCGAGCAACTCGGTGTACCCCGCAATGTGCCGCAAGGGCGCACGCAGGTCGTGGGACACGCTGTAGGAAAAGGCTTCGAGTTCTTTGTTCGAGCGGCGCAGTTCGCCGGCCAGTTGTGCCAGCTCTTCGGCCTTGCGCAGGACGATGCCCAGCACGGCAGTGCGCAGCTCCACCACGCCTTCGACGATCAACGGGTCCCAGGCTTGGCAAAAGCCGCGTACTTCTTCCTGCCAGCGTTCAAAGCTGTGGCGTGGGTCAAGCTGGCCTTGCGGCCCGACCTGTTTGCTTGGCTGCCCGGCCCAGTTGACCGTGCGCACCTGCTCGGGGCGGAACCACAGCAGGTAGTGCGAGTGGATTTGAGAGATGGCCACTGCCAGCACACCGCCGACATGGTCTGCCAGTTCAGGCAGCTCGTCGATGTCGCGGCGTACGTTGTCGCTGTGGAAGACCGTGTCTTCACCGCGCTGGGCCAACCAGTGCACCAGCGCCGTGACTTGCGCCTGCGGTGGCGTCTTGCCGATCAGGTCGCAACGGTCGGCGGATATCACTGCGGCGCCGCTGGCACCGGCAAACTCCAGCAGCACATCGGGCAGGTCGCGCAGGCCCTCACTGACGCTGTCGTGATCGGCCATCGACGAGATCATCCGCACGATGTGCTGGCGCAGGTCGAGCAGGGTACGCGTGCTGGCGTGGGATTCACGCGACTCGATCTGCAGCGACAACACGCTGGCCAGCAGCTCACAGGCGGTACGGGTACGCAGGTCCACCGGGCGTGGCTGGTCATGGTGGCAGGACACCAGCCCCCACAGTTGCCCGTCGACCACGATCGACAGCGACATCGAGGCCAGGGTGCCCATGTTGCGCATGTATTGCAGGTGCACCGGCGACACGCTGCGCAGCGCGGCGAAACTCATGTCCAGCGCCTTGCCGGTGCGCGGGTTGGCGGCGGGTACCAGTTTGGAGGGCTGGTAGTTGGCGTCTTCGATCACGCGGATGCGGTTGACCCGATACAGTTCGCGCGCCTGGCGCGGGATGTCCGAGGCGGGGAAGCACAGGCCCAGGTAGCTGGGGTAGCCGGGGTCGGCCACCTCGGCCAGCACCTGGCCGTTGCCTTCGCTGTCGAACCGGTACGCCTTGACCCGGCCGAACCCGGTGATGCGCTTGAGCTGTTCCACCGACTGCTGCAGCAGGTCTTCAAGGCTGGCGGCCATGTGCAGGTTGCCGACGAAGCTGCGCACCAGTGGGTAGTAATCACCTTGCTCAGCCAGGTCGGCCGGCAAGCGCACGGGCTCGAACTCGACGATCAGCACCTGGTCGTGACGGTGGGCCAGCACGCGCAGCTTGTCGCGCCAGGGCGCACCTGGGCGCAGGCACACGTCGCCGATATGAAATGGAAAGGCCTCGTCGTCGGGCAGGCGTGCAAGGTGCGCGCGCATATCGAAGCCGTCACCGACCAGCTCGGCCAAGGCGCAGCCCAGCAGCTCCCTGGCGGGCAGGCCTAGCCAGTGCTCGGCGTTTTCGCTGGCCTGGAGGATGTGCAGGTCGGCCTCGTCCAGCACCAGCAGAAACCCGTGGGGCTGGATGCTGCCCGGCACCTGGATCGGCTCCTGGGCACAGCGCTCTACGGCCTCGGCGAGGGGGTTGTCTGCAGTTATCAATGAAAACGCTCCTGTCATGCCCGCCCATGCAGCGGTCACGTGTCTGGTGCAGGACGATGGTTGACATGCACCGTACCAGAATGTCGGCTGATTTGCCGGCTCATGGCCATTGGAGGCACTGTGCGACGAGGGGTTCGGTGGCATTGAAGATTTTTTCGCGGTGGCCGCGAACGCCCGCTATCGCTTTATCGCTAATACAAAAAAATGGCTTGAAGCCATCACTGCTATTCCACCCCGCTGCTACGCTCCAATGGGTACACAGCTTCAATGCAAAGCGTCAGCACACAGCGATAAGGATTATAAAGTGACGGAACGCTTTTTGGCCGCGTTGTTTGGCCTGTTGTTGAGCGGCAGTGCCGTAGCGACGGACTTTCTCGTTGAAGTGCGGGTCCTGGTGCAGCGGGGCTGCATGCTGGTCAACCAGACGCGAGATGCCGGGGCACAAGCGTTGGGCCTGATCGACCTGGGCAGTGCCGCGCGGCTCGATGGCCCAGGCGCGCCCTTGAGTGGTGTACTGCACAGCCAGCGGCCGCCACGCTTGGAATGCAACCCCGACACGCCCTATCAGGTGCGGGTCGATGGCGGCCAGCACGGTGGCGCAGGTGAGCTGCGCTTTCTGGCCAACGACGACGGCAAGGCCCGGCCTATTCCTTATCGCTTGTATCGCGACCCCGCCTGGCGCGAGCCGTTGGCGGTCGATGTCGCGCACTCGGCGCGGGTGCCGAGCAGCGGTTCGATCGAACTCCCGCTCTATGCCCGCATCGACAAACTGGCCTGGGTACCACAGGCAGGCCTGTATGGCGACCTGCTCAAGATCACGGTCACCTGGTAAGGATGCCCCCTGCACAAGGACGCGACGCCATGAACCGCACCTCGATCCTGCTGCTTACCCTCGGCCCGCTGCTGTTGCCCGGTGGCGCGGCCCATGGCACCACCACCGGGTTCATCCAGGCGCGGCTGGTGATCAGTGCGGCCTGCCAGATCAGCAGCGGCACCGACCAGCCTGCAACCCTGGGCAACCCAGGCCTGATGGACTTCGGTGAACGTGGCCCGAACTGGGACCAGCCACTGCGCAGCCGGGTCGACGAAGTGGCCGGCGAGGGCCGCTTGCAGATCAGTTGCACGCCCGAGGTCAGGGCCTTCAACGTGCGGATCAACGGCGGCCTGAATGGCAATGACGGCGTACGGCGCCTGAGCAACGGCCGTGAACTGATCCCTTATCAACTGGCGGTGGACCCGGGTGGCAACAGCCGCTACGGCATCGGCCAGGCCCGCGCCTTCACCATCAGCAGCACCCAGCAGATACCGATTCCGATCTACGGCGTGGTAGTGGCGCAACCGCGCGCCCTGCCTGCCGGGCTGTACCGCGACACCCTGAGAGTGACCCTGGACTGGTAACCACGCAAGGAGACTCCGATGCGCACGAACCTCACCCACTGCATCCTCGCCGGCCTCGGTTTGGCCTTGGCTTCCCAGGCCCAGGCCGCCACGGTGACCGGTAACATCACCTCGACGCTGACACTGATCGCGGCCTGCCAGGTCAATGGCAGTTCCGCGAGCTCAGGGTTGAACTTCGGTACCCTCAACTTCGGCACCCAGGATGCCCTGTTCGGTACTGCCAACGCCCAGGTGCTTGGCGGCACGGGTAGCGCCCTGAGCATCCTGTGTTCGGCGGGCAGCATCCCGGCGATCCGCGTGCGGGCCGGTAGCCACGATGGCCAGTCCAGCGGCGGCACGCGTGCACTCGCCGATGGCGCCGGCAACTTCGTGCCCTACGACTTCTACACCGATACCGGGCGCACCCAGGTTCTGGTCATTGACGCCACCATCACCTTGCCGACCAGTACTGGCGTGGCCCAGACCGTCAACCTGTATGGCCAGGCGCGCGGCAAGGCGGGCCTGCCAGCGGGGGTGTACACCGACACGGTGGCCGTCGAGCTGACCTTCTGAGCCATGCGCGGTTGGCTGGCAAGTGGCATCACGGGTATCGGTGTGCTGCTGGCCACGCCTCTGGGGGCGGTGCCCACCAGCACGTTCCAGGTGAATGCGCAGATCGTCGCCGGTTGCCTGGTGGTCGGTGGCGTGAGCAACTACGGCACGCTCGACTTCGGCACCCAGTCGGCGCTGGCCAGCGGCACCCTGAGCACCTCACTGGGGGGCGCCAGCGTGACGTTTCAGTGCACACCCGGGGTAACCCTGAACATGAGCCTGGACGGCGGCCAGAACAACGCCAGTGGCACACGCAACCTCAAGCGTACGGGCGGCACGCAGGTGTTGGCCTACCAGTTGTACCGCGACGCGGCGTACAGCCAAGCCTTCGGCATTGGCCAGAGCGTGGCGGTCAGTTACACCGACCCCACGTCAATCAAATTGCCGGTGTACGGCAGAACCCAGTTGACCGGCACGCTGCCGGCAGGGACCTACACCGATGTAGTGCAAGTGACGGTGACCTGGTGAAACGGCCAGCACCCATGACAGCAGTCTAAGGAGAGTGGCATGTGGGCAGGCGCGAAGTGGGCGCGTGGTTTGATCGGGTTATCGCTGCTGGCAAGCCTGCCGGCGGGGGCAGCCACCTCGGTGCTGATCTGGCCGATTGACCCGGTGCTGGAGGCTGACCAGAAGGCCGGCGCACTGTGGCTGGAAAACCGCGGCACTGCGCCGGCGAACCTGCAGGTGCGGGTGTTCGCCTGGCGCCAGGGTGATTACCAAGAGCAGTTTCAGGCACAGCGCGACATCATTGGCAGCCCGCCCGTGGCCAATATCGCCCCGGGGCAAAAACAGTTGATCCGCCTGACCCGCACCGGCAGTTCGCCCGCCGGCCAAGAGCAGGCCTATCGCATCATCATCGACGAAATCCCCCCAGCAGTCCCGGCAGACAACGCCAGTCAGGGCGCTACGGCCGCGATCCGCCTGCAGATGCGTTATTCGGTGCCGCTGTTCGTCTACGGCGAAGGGTTGTGGGGCAAGGCCGACCCTGAAGGCAAACGTAATGCCGAAGGGGTGGGCAAGCCGCAACTGAGCTGGCACGCAGTGACCGTGCAGGGCAAACCCTACGTCGAGCTGCGCAACACCGGCCCGGTGCATGCGCGCCTGACCGATGTGGTGGTGCAGCAAGGCAGCCAGAGCAAACCGCTGGCCGAAGGCCTGCTGGGCTATGTATTGCCCGGTGCCAGCATGCGTTGGCCGGCGCCGATGGCGCCGAGCGCCGGCAGTGTGCTGAAAGGGCGGGTCAATGGCCAGAACGTGGCGGATGCCATCCGCCAAGGTCAATGAGCCAGCGGCTGAATGAAGGGCAGGGGCCAGGGAGGACCCGGCAATGGTCGGAAACCGTGTGTGAAATGGCTGTCGGCGACGCCGCGCCGCTGGTGCCTGGGGCTGGCCCTGTTCGGCCCCTGCCTGGCACTGGCCGACGACCTGCCGCCACCGCCCACGGAGATGTCCGCCATCGCCGACGCCACGCTGTACCTCGACCTGCTGGTGAACCAGATGCCCAGGGCTGAACTGGTGCCCGTGCAGCAACGGGCCGGGCAACTGTTCCTGGGCAGTGATGTGCTGCGCACGGCCGGTATCAGCCTGCCAGGCGACCCCCAGGGCGAAGTGGCACTGGATGCCGTGCCAGGTCTGCACGCCGACTACGACAGCCAGAGCCAGCGCCTGCTACTGCAGGTGCCGCCGGCCTGGCTGCCGGACCAACAGGTAGGCGATCGCAACCTGTACCCGGCCAGCGATGCGCGCAGCAGTTTCGGCGCCTTGTTCAACTACGACCTGTACCTGAACGACACCGATGAGGGTGGCACCTACCTGGCAGCCTGGAACGAACTGCGCCTGTTCGACAGCTGGGGGACGTTCTCCAGTACCGGCCAGTGGCGCCAGTCATTCAATGGCGCCCAGGCCGACCAGTCGCGGCAGGGCTTCCTGCGTTACGACAGCACCTGGCGCTTCACCGATGAACAACGGCTGCTCAGCTACGAAGCCGGTGATTTCGTCACCGGTGCCTTGCCCTGGACCAGCGCGGTGCGGGTCGGCGGCCTGCAACTGTCGCGCGATTTCGCGGCTCGTCCGGACTTGGTGACCTACCCGCTGCCCGCATTCGCCGGAGAGGCGGCGGTACCGACTTCGCTGGACCTGTTCATCAACGGCTACAAGTCCAGCACCACCGAGCTGCAGCCCGGCCCGTACACCCTGACCAACGTGCCGTTCATCAACGGTGCAGGTGAGGCGGTGGTGGTAACTACCGACGCCCTCGGCCGGCAGGTGTCGACAACACTGCCGTTCTATGTCACCAGCAGCCTGCTGCAAAAGGGCCTGTCGGACTTCTCAGTGGCTGCCGGTAGCCTGCGCCGCGATTATGCCGTGCGCGATTTCAGTTACGGCCCAGGGGTCGCCTCGGGGAGCTTGCGCTATGGCCTCAGCGACAGCTTTACCCTGGAGAGCCACCTCGAAACCGCCGAGTCACTGGTGCTGGGCGGCTTGGGTGGCAACATGCGCCTGGGCAACTTCGGGGTGCTGAATGCGGCCTTGGCACAGAGCCAGTTCGACGGCGAAAAGGGCCATCAGGTCGCCCTTGGTTACCAGTACAACAGCCAGCGCATCGGCTTCAGCTACCAGCGCCTGCAGCGCCATGGCGACTACGCCGACCTGTCGCGGGTCGACAGCCCGGACATGCAGTTGAGCCAACGTAGCGAGCAGGTCACCGTCAGCCTCAACCTCAATGAATACGGCAGCCTCGGCGCTGGCTATTTCGACGTACGCGCCGCAGACGCTTCGCGCACGCGCCTGATCAACCTGAGCTGGAGCAAGCCGCTGTGGGGCAACAGCAGCATCTACCTGTCGGCCAACCGCGAAATCGGTGACAGCCAGTGGGCCGTGCAGGCGCAATTGGTCATGCCGTTCGACCTTAACGGTACCCTGGCGTTAAGCGCAGAACGCAGCAAGGAAGGCGAGGACTTGCAGCGGGTCAACTACAGCCGGGCGGTGCCGGTGGGCGGTGGCGTCGGGTACAACGTGGGGTATGCCACCGGTGGCAACCGCGATGCCTATCGCCAGGCCGATGTCACCTGGCGCCTGCAGTCGGTGCAGTTGCAGGCCGGTGTATACGGCAGCAGTGGCGAGATGACCCGATGGGCAGACGCCAGCGGCTCGTTGGTTTGGATGGACGCCGGGGTGTTCGCCGCCAACCGCATCGACGACGCCTTCGTGGTGGTCAGTACCAACGGCTACGCCGATGTGCCGGTGCGCTACGAGAACCAGCAGATCGGCCGCACCGACAGCAGCGGCCATTTGCTGGTGCCGTACAGCAGCGGTTACTACCGGGGCAAGTATGAGATCGACCCGATGGACCTGCCGCCCGACATCCTGGCACCCGAAGTGGAGCAGCGTGTGGCGGTGCGTCGTGGCAGCGGCTACTTGCTGGAGTTCCCGCTCAGGCGCGTGCTGGCGGCGAGTATCGAGTTGGTGGACGCTAGCCAGCAGGTGATCAAGCTCGGCAGCCGAGTGACCCACGAGGAAAGCGGCAGCCAGGCGGTGGTTGGCTGGGATGGGTTGGTCTACCTGGAGAACCTCTCGCCGCACAACCGCCTGCAGGTGGCGCTGGAGGGCGGAGGGCAGTGCCAAGTCGAATTCGACCTGCCTGAAGGCGCAGGCTCGGTCCCCTTGATCGGCCCATTGGTGTGCCGATGAAGGCCTGGCAGCGAGGGTTGTGGGCGTGCGCGTTGCTGCTGCCGGCAGGTGCGGCGTGGGCCAAGTGCGCGTCGGTGCCAACCTCGCCCGCAGCGTTTGGCACCGTCAGTTCGACCCTGGTACGCAGCACGGTACAGACCGCCTTCAGCAGCAATTCGGGGTTGCAGTGCAACGGCTCGGTGCTCAGCGTGCTCGGCAGTGGCGATACCTTCAAAGCGACCATTCTGCCGGCCACCGGTGGTTTGGTCGGCCCCACCGGTGACGTCATCCCCTACACGCTGTATGCCGACAGCAGCACCAACTACCCGATCACCCGTGGTGTGGCCTTCGATTTTGCCCGCAACGGCATTCTTGACCTGCTCGGGTTGCTCAACGGTACACCCAAGGCGGTGCCGATCTACATGCGCACGCAGCTCAACAGTAACGTCGCGGCGGGGCTTTACCAGGAGACGCTGAGCGTCAACTGGGCCTGGAACTACTGCGATGGGATTGGCATTGGCGGTTTGTGCATCGGCCGAGATAACAGTTCCGGCACTCAGTTTCTCACGGTCAGCCTGACGGTGAGCAACGACTGCCAGATCACCACACCCACCATCAGTTTCGGCAGTGCGCCGGTGGTGTCGGGGTTTGCCACGGTGAACCAAGGCGTGAGCCTGTCATGTACCAAAGGCACCAGCTACACGGTGGGGCTGGATGACGGGCAGAACGTGTCGGGTGGGCGGCGCAGGATGAAGTCGGCGGCCAACAACTACCTGGCCTACGATATCTTCAAGAGCGGCAGTACAGTGCGCTGGGGCTCGGTCACCGGTGCCCGGCGTTCGAGCAGTGATGCCGATATCAACCCAGGGGTGGGTACGGGGACAGGCAGCCAGGTGTTCAACTACAACGCCAAGGTGTACACCGACCAGGCCACACCGCCGGCGGCGAGCTACACCGACAGTGTGACGCTGGACGTGCAGTTTTAGCGTTCTACTGAACCTGCCTCTTCGCGGGCAAGCCCGCGAAGGCGCCTTGAAGGTCAACGCAGTTCGTCAGCCATCTTCAGCAATGTCTCCAACACTGCCCCTGCCAGTGCCTTCGACCGCGCCCCTGACCACCCGGTTACGGCATTGGGTGCATCGTCATGGTCCTTGAAGGGCATTTCCAGCGTCAGTGACAGGCAGTCATGGGCCATGCCCACCGCATTGCACGCCAGCGTGGTATTGGCTTGCCCAGGCTCATCACGTGTATAGCCATGCACGGTCTGGAAGTCCGGGGTCACGCTGCAAAGCGTGCTCCGGAACTGCTCCTCCAGCTTAGCCAGGCGTGGTGTGTAACCGGGGTTGCCCTCGCACGCCGCAGTGAACACATGGGGGATTTCTTCATCCCCGTGCACATCGATGAATGCATCCACCCCGTACTGCTTCATCTGCGCCTGGGCAAAGAACACCTCAGGGCTGAACTCGACGCTGGCGTCCTGCCAAGCACGGTTGAGGTCCTTGCCCTTGAAGTTGGTGCGCAGATGCCCGAGGAAGGCGCCGTCCGGGTTCATGTTGGGGATCAGGTACAGGTCGGCTTTTGCCAGCAGTTGCTGCACCTGGCCATCGTTGGCTTGCAGGCGGTCGATCACGCCCTCCATGAACCACTCGGCCATGTGCTCGCCGGGGTGTTGCTGTGCAATCAACCACAGCTTGCGCTTGCCGGCTGCGCCGTCGCCCGCACGCAGCAAGGGGATATCGCGCCCTTGCACACTGCGGCCGCTGGCCAGCAGTTCGACACCGGGGATCTGCTTGGCGCGCTCGATCAGTTGGTTGTGGCGCGCGCGCGGGTAGGGCTCGAAGTAGGCGAACCAGATCTGTTCCTGCTCGGCAGTCACTTCGAATGACAATGCCTTGCCATCGAACTGGCTGGGTACGCGAAACCAGGTCTGCTGGTCGTAGGAGGCCACGGCGTTGTACCCGGCCCAGGCATTCTTGTAGGAGGATTCGGAGGCGTTATCCAGGCTGAAGCGATGGACCTGGCCCGGCGTCAACCCGCTGACCTTGAAGTGGAACCACTGGAAGTGGCCGCTGTGGGTGTCCGGCCGGATGGCCAGGTGGACCTTGGCAGGGTTGCTGGCATCCAGTACCTGGATGTTGCCGGAATCGAAATCGCAGTCGATCTGCAGGGGGGACAGCGTCACGGTCATCGCCGGGCTCCTTGACGGGCTTTGTTGTGGGGTTACTGTACACCGGTTGCGCGCTTGAGTGATGCAGGTGGCCTGTTGCTTCAGGTGTCGAGGGCTCGACAGTCACTGGTTTGTGCTTTGTTTTGCATATTAGGTTATCGCTAAAATCACTTTCATTTATTAATTGGCTGCCGTTAGAGTCCAGGTTCCCTACCTGCAAGGAGCCGCGGATGTCCATCCGATCCCACCTTTTGATGATTGCCGCCAGCGCATTGCTGGCGACCCAAGCCTTCGCAACCGAACGCCTGACCCTGCGCATTGGTGACCAGAAAGGCAACATGCGTGCGCAGCTGGAGGCCGCCGGTGCCTTGCGCGACTTGCCCTACGACATTCAATGGGCCGAGTTCCCCGCCGCTGCGCCCTTGGCCGAGGCGCTGAATGCTGGGGCGATCGATGCCGGCATCATCGGCGATGCACCGTTGCTGTTCGTGCTCGCCTCAGGGGCGCCGGTCAAGGCGATCGCCGTCGACAAGTCCGACCCTTACGGCACGGCATTGTTGGTGAACCCCGACGCGCCCTTCAACAGCGCCGCCGACCTCAAGGGCAAGCGCATCGCCACGGGCCGCGGGTCGATTGGCCATCACCTGGCGCTCAAGGCGCTGGACCAGGCTGGCCTGTCGGAAAAGGACGTCGAGTTTCGCTTTCTCGGCCCGGTCGATGCCAAGATTGCCTTGGCCAATGGCGCGGTGGACGCCTGGTCGACCTGGGAGCCCTACACCGCGCTGTCCGAGTTGAGCGGGCAGGGCAGGGTGCTGGTCAATGGCCGTGGCCTGTCCAGCGGCAACAGCTTCCTCGCAGCCACCGACAGCGCGCTGGAGGATGCGCCACGCCGGGCCGCACTGCAGGACTACCTGGCACGCCTGGCCGGCGCCCAGGTCTGGGCGTATCAGCACCTGGACAGTTATTCGAAAACCCTCGCGGCGATCATCGGCTTCCCTGAAGAGGCCGCGCGCCTGCAGTTCGAGCGCCGCCAATTGCGCTGGCAGGCCATCGACGCCACCACCATTGCCGAACAACAGGAAACCGCCGACTTCTATAAAGCCCACGGCCTGATGAGCCAACGGCTGGATGTGGCACCGACCTTCGCCAGCGGCTTCAGCGTGCCCGCAACCGATGCACTGGCGGCTCAACGCTAACCCTGTGGCGGGCTTGCCTGCGAGAGGCCACGGCAGTTACAGGGTTTCTCCTTAGTCGAAGGCGATGACCGACGAACAGATGGCGCCTTTGCTGCTTGCCGCAGTCAGCAATATGACGCTTTGAATGTCCTGATCAGGATGGCTCGCGCTCCAGGCTTTGCCGGGCCATCCACTTCAGCAGCGTTGCGATGGGCACGCGGCGGTGCACTTCGTGACGCTGCTGTGCAGCAGCGCCGTCGCCCGTGCGCTCGCGATAACGGCTCAGAATCAAATGCTGGCCATCCTCGGAGACCCGCGCCTCGAGCTCGTGCAGCACCTGCTGGCGAGTGTCGCGCTGCAGGCGCCTGAACAACACCACCGGTTGGGGATCATTCATCGGTGGGTACCCCCGCAGCTCCCCGGCCGTTTGCCAGGCGCGCCAGCCTTGCCTTCGGCCACCCGCTCGGCACGCTGTTGGGCAGTGTAGTCACGCACTGCCAGGTAGTAATCAGGCAGGATGCGCAACGTGTCGGTAACCGGCAGCGCTTCGGCGCGGCCATCCACCACACTGCCTACCATGGCCACATTGCCCAAGGTGTCGACCGTGTCGCTGTTATCGCCGAACGGGTCGAGCGCCAAGCTCAGCAAGCTGCCGGTCGCATCGCGCAGGTTGTGGGTGCCCAGCAGCGGTAGCTCGACGATCGGGCCATCGGCGATGTTCCACACGCCGAAGGTTTGGCCAAAGTCCGACGTGTGTCGGGGTAGCCCCATCTTCCCGGACACATCGATCAAGCCGGCGACGCCCAGGGTCGTGTTGAACATGAAGCGCGTGAGGCTGGTCATCGCCCGTTCGCCGTTGCCTTGCAACAGGTCGTTGACCAAGACCTTGGGTTCGCCGAAGTTGGCGGCGAAGTTGTGCACGCCCTGCCGGGTGAAATCAGGCAATGCGCTATAGCCACGGGCGACCGGTGCCAGCAGGTAATCGTCGACACTGCGGTTGAAGGCGAACACGGCGCGGTTGGCGGGCTCGGCGGGGTCGCTGAGCTGATAGGCCACAGGGCCACAGGCACTGGCAGGTGGCCGCTGGCTGCAGCCGCCGGCAGCGAGCAATGACAAGGCCAGTAGCGCATGGCGGGCTGAAAACCAGGCAGTGGGGGTAGCGGTGGGCATGGGCACATTCCAGACAAGAACTGGCGCCGATGGTGTGGCCGGTTGATTGCCTGGGAATGTCTGGATTATTGCCCGGCTGACACTTTGTTTCCGGGTTGAAATATATGACGGCAGCCCTGGGATGGCCGTAAAGTAAGCCTTTACTCCCTCTGTTCGCGGTGCCCCGGTGTGAGCCATTTGCTGATTGTCGACGATGATGTCGAAGTACTCGACCTGCTGCAGAAGTTTCTCCGCCAGCACGGCTACGAGGTCGATGTAGCCAGTGATGGCCAAGGCCTTTGGCAGGCACTCGAACGGCGCGTGCCGGACTTGGTCATTTTGGATGTCATGCTACCGGGCGACAGTGGCCTGGTGCTGTGCCAGCGCTTGCAGGCCGAGTACAAGGTAGCGGTGATCATGCTCACCGCCATGGGCGAACTGAGCGACCGTGTGGTGGGCTTGGAGCTGGGCGCGGACGACTACCTGACCAAGCCGTTCGCCGCTCGCGAGTTGCTGGCCCGGGTGCGGGCGGTACTGCGCCGGGCAGGCGAGAGTCCGGGCAGCCCATTGCCTGCCTCGTCGCGTGCCGTACTCGAATTCTCTGGCTGGCAGCTGGACGTGCTGCGACGTGAGTTGCGCTCGCCGGAGGGGGTCATGATCCCCTTGTCCAACGGCGAATTCGAGCTGCTGCTGGTCTTCGCCGAGCACCCCAGGCGCGTGCTCAGCCGCCAGCAACTGCTGGACCTGGCGCGTGGCGAAGCGCACGAGGCCTATGACCGCAGCATCGACGTGCAGGTGAGCCGGCTGCGGCGCAAGCTTGAAAGCGACGGCGACAGCGAACCGTTGATCCGCACCTTGCGCAACGTCGGCTACCTGTTCACCGCCAGTGTGACCAAGCGATGAGGCTGTTGGCCTGGGCGCGCAGGGCCCTGCCACGGCCACGCGTCACCATTGCCCGCTGGATCGCGCTCACTACTCTGGCGGCCATGCTCAGCCTGCTGCTGCTCAAGTGGCTGTTCGGTGTGCTGCTCAGCGTGTGGGCGCAGCCGCCGTTGTTGGAAAGCGGCTTGATCGAGAAGGTTGCTACCGTCGCCCGCATGGTCGACGCCGCACCTGTGGCGCAGCGGCCGACCTTGGCCAGCGCCGCAGGTGATGTGTCGTATAGCGTGCAATGGCTACTGCAGCGTGACGAGGCCGGTTTGCCAGCCCTGGTAGATAACGAATTCCACCAAGGGGCGCCGACATTGCGCGCACTCCTGGCGCGCCCGGACGCGCAGATCGAAGTCTACGGGCCGTCCGACTTGCCCGCGCAGGCGCAACCGCGTGGCTATGCGCTTCTGATCGAACTGTCAGACAAGTCATGGCTGCTCTATCGCGCCACCGACCGCAGCTGGGGGCTGGATGAACTGCCGCGCAACCTGATCATTGTGGCGCTGATGATCGTCTCCAGCCTGGCGCTCGCGCTATTTGCCACGCGCTACCTGGCCCGCCCTCTGGAGCGCTTCGCCGAAGGCGCGCGGCGCTTTGGCAAGGACTTCAACGCCCCACCGATCCCAGTGGTCGGCCCTTACGACCTGCGCCAGGCCATTCTGGCTTTCAACGCCACCCAGGCCCAGCTCAAGCATTTTCTCGACGACCGCACGCAGATGCTCGCGGCGATTTCCCATGACCTGCGCGCCCCGTTGACACGCATGCGCCTGCGCGCCGAGTTCATCGAAGAGGGCGAATTGCAGGCCAAGTTGTTCAAGGACGTGGACGAGATGCAGGCGATGGTCGACGCCGCGTTGCAGTTTTTCCGCGATGATGCACGGCTGGAGCCGGCCACGGCGTTCGACCTGGGCGAATTGTTGTCGACCGTGGTCGACGACTTCAAGGATGCTGGGGTGGACATCGACCTCAGCGGGCCGCGCCGGTGGGTCTATGTGGGCCGCCCCATTGGTATCAAGCGGGTGATGGTCAACCTGATCGAAAATGCGGTGAAGTACGGCACTGAGCCGACGGTGCAGTTGGCGATCACTGACGAGCAGATCATCATCCGCGTTCTTGACCGAGGCCCGGGCATCCCAGAGCACTTGCAAGCATGCGTTTTCGAGCCCTTCTACCGCATCGAAGGCTCACGCAACAAGGACACCGGCGGGGTCGGCCTGGGCTTGCCGGCGGCGCGCGCCATCGTCCTCGAACAGGGCGGTAGCGTAACCCTGAGCAACCGCCAGGGCGGTGGGCTCGAGGTCAGGGTCACGCTGCCTGTCGGCTGACCCACCGGTGGCGATCAGAGCCCCAGGTCACTTAGCCCGGGGTGATCGTCCGGGCGCCGCCCCAGGGGCCAATGGAACTTGCGATCCGCCTCGGCGATAGGTTGCTCGTTGATACTCGAATGGCGGTTCTGCATCAGGCCATCCTCGGCAAATTCCCAGTTCTCATTGCCGTAGGCACGGAACCACTGGCCGCTGTCATCGTGGTACTCGTAGGCGTAGCGCACGGCAATGCGGTTGCCGGTGAAGGCCCACAGCTCCTTGATCAGGCGATACTCCAGTTCATGGTTCCACTTGCGTGTCAGAAAGGCCTCCACCTCGGCCCGACCACGAGGGAACTCGACACGGTTACGCCACACGGTATCGGGCGTGTAGGCCAACGCCACCTTGGCGGCGTCGCGGCTGTTCCACCCGTCTTCGGCAAGACGGACCTTTTCGATGGCGGTTTCGCGGGTGAAAGGGGGCAGCGGTGGGCGGGGCATCGTGGGCACTCCTCAGGTGGTTTATAGCTAGGAGCGTAGTCATCGAGGGCGGTACAGGGAATCGGCGTGCCCGGCACTTCATAATTGCGGGCGGCGGAATAATGTTGGGATGCGGAGGTCGCAAGTGAGTCCCTGACTCTGTGGGAGCAGCTGTCTTGTGGTGCTTGTTCCGGCCTCTTCGCGGGCAAGTCGGACCGCCGCACCTGTGGGAGCCGGCTTGCCGGCGATGCAGGCGACGCGGTTTATGGCACCGGCTTTGCCGGTGTTCGCCGGCAAGCCGGCTCCCACGGGGCCCTGCTAAATCAATGAAACATCCTCTCTAGGGGAGGTTCTCAGGCGTTCAGGCTGCGCCGTCCAACGCTGTGCCCGTCGCCTTCGCGCGCCCGCCGAGCCATACCAAAAGCAGCCCCGCAGCCGCCAGCAGCCCACCAGCCATCGGTACCGCCGCGTAGCCCAGGTTCAGGCTGATCACCCCACCCCCGAGCGCAGCGCCCACGGCATTGCCAAGGTTGAACGCGCCGACGTTGATCGAAGAGGCCAGCCCTGGGGCCTCGGCGGCGGCGGTCATGACGCGCATCTGCAGTGGCGGCACCACGGCGAAGGTGAACACACCCCACACCAGCAGCGCGAGGGCGGCGCCCAGGTGGCTGCCCAGCACCAGTGGCATCAGCAGCATGATCACCGCCAACGCACCCAGGAAGATCCGTGCCGCGCCATCCAGTGACCAATCGGCCAGTCGTCCGCCGAGGCTGTTGCCCAAGGTGAAGCCCACGCCGATCAGGACCAGCCCGAGGGTGACGAAGCTGTCCGAGGCACCGGTCAGTTCGGCCAGTACCGGCGCCACGTAGGTGTACAGGGTGAACATGGCGCCGGCACCCAGCACGGTGGTGGCCATGGCCAGCAGCACGCTGGGGCGGGCAATCACGGCCAGTTCCTTGCGCACATGGGGCACGCTGCCGCGCTCACCCTTGGGCAGGGCGTACCACAGCGCGGCCATGGCCAGCAGGCCGAGCACCGCTGTGCCGGCAAACGCCATGCGCCAGCCGACCTGCTGGCCGACCCAGGTGGCGGCAGGCACACCGCCGATATTGGCGATGGTCAGGCCCATGAACATGGTCGCCACGGCGCTGGCTTGTTTGTCCTTGGGCACCACGCTGGCAGCAACCACTGCGCCCAGGCCGAAGAAGGCCCCGTGGTTGAGGCTGGTGACCAGGCGGGAGGCCAGCAGCGTGTAATAGTCCGGCGAAAGTGCCGACAACAGGTTGCCCAGGGTGAAGATGGCCATCAGCGACATCAGCGCGGCGCGCTTGCCGAAGCGGCTGAACAGTAAGGTCATGATCGGTGCGCCGACCATCACGCCGATGGCGTAGGCGGTGATCAGCATGCCCGCGCTGGGGATGCTTGCATCGACGCCTTGGGCGATCACGGGCAACAGGCCCATGGGAGTGAATTCGGTGGTGCCGATGCCGAAGGCGCCGATGGCCAGGGCGAACAGGACCCGTTTGGGAGAAAGCGTGCTCATCGAGCGCTCCGGATGGGATGAAGGGGGGGTAGGAGCAGCCTTGTGCTGCGAAGAGGCCCGTAAACACAGCGAAGATTCATGCTGTGTTCACCGGCCTCTTCGCAGCACAAGGCTGCTCCTACAGTGCAAGCTGCAGCGGCGGGTTGATCAGTCCCAGGCAGGCGCCAGGCCATCCGGGCTGACTTCACGCCCGTTGCGTTCGAGCGTGGCGATGCGCGCCATGTCGTCGGCGTCCAGGCGCAGGTCCCGGGCGAGCAGGTTGCTGGCTAGGTTCTCGCGTTTGGTCGACGACGGAATCACCGCATAGCCCAATTGCAGGGCCCAGGCCAGTGCCACTTGCGCGACGGTGGCTTTGTGCTTGGCGGCGATCTCGGCCAGCACCGGGTCTTTCAGGACCTTGCCATAGGCCAGGGTCATGTAGGAGGTGACGGTGATGCCCTGATCCTGCAGGAACGCGGCCAGCTTGGCATTTTGCAGGTAAGGGCTGAGCTCGATCTGGTTGGTGGCGATTTCGCCCTCGCCAACCACCGCGATGGCTTGCTTGGTCAGGTCGATGTTGAAGTTGGACACACCGATCTGGCGGGTCAGGCCCTGCGCCTTGGCCTCAGCCAGGGCTGCCATGTACTCGGGCAGCTCGACGCCATTGCCCGGTGCCGGCCAGTGGATCAGCAACAGGTCGACATGGTCGGTACGCAATTTGGCCAGGCTCTCGCGCAGGCTGGGGACCAGCTTGTCGGCGGCGTAGTTGTCGACCCAGATCTTGGTGGTGATGAACAGCTCGCTGCGCGGCACGCCGCTTTCGGCGATGGCTTGGCCCACCTCGGCTTCGTTCTTGTAGATCTGTGCGGTGTCGATGACGCGGTAGCCCAGCGCCAGGGCCGACTTGACCGAATCGATGACCGCTTGGCCGGTGAGGCGGAAGGTGCCCAGGCCGAAAGAGGGAATGTTCATGATCTTGCTCCTGATGAGGCTACGTGAACCGAACGGTGCTGGCTTTGGTTGTTCAGGTGAGGGAGCAGTGTGCGGCTTCTCCAGAAGGTGATAAAGCCGTCGTCACTCCAAAGTACTTTGCGTCTGGAGCAAGAATTGGCGCTTGTGGATAAACGCACCGAGAGGTAATGGCGTCGCGATGCGCGCTCTGCGCAATCGCTTTTCAATGGCAAGCAGGTATTCATCTACCACCGCCGCCTGCAGCGCAGCTGATGTGATCAAGCCCCAATTCAAGTGGAGCGCTCGATCATGCCGATGGCAACCCATAGCGACGACCTGCTGGACGAGTTGATCGCCAGCCGCCTTCCCAACTGGCTGGCCAATGCCACACCGGAGCGTCTGAGGGCACTGAACCTTTGCCTGAGCCAGCAAATGGACGTTCAGCAGCAGCTACAGGGTCTTTACCAAGGGACTACTGGGCTCGATGACTTTGCCGCCCCCCTGTTACAGCAGGCTCTGCACGATCAGCAGTTGCAGCTGGACGTGAGCAAGGCGCAGATTCAGTTGAAAGTTGTGCTCCCTGCACCCTTGGCAAAACTGCTGGGCAAGCCGCAAGTGCGGTTTTTCAAGCATTCGTTGCTTGAGGCCGCACTGCACAACTTCAGTGCGGGTGAGGCGGCCTCTCAGGACGGCGCGACATTGCTCGATGAAAACGCCAGCCCCCTTGCGTTTGCGCCCGTGGCATTCGCTGAGCTTTGTCGCACACTCGATGTGGGCAAGCAGTATCAGGACTACCTCAAGGCCCGCTATCAAGCCCCGTTAGAGGAGGGGCACCGTGTCAACCGGATAATCGAAGAGGGCCACCGGGCAGCATTGGAGGCGGCAGTGCGGCTGTCGGCCTTGAAGGGTGAGATCAATGAGCGAAGTTATCAGCTGTTTCTACCGCTCATGTCATCTGTGCCCACCGAGGGCAGTGATTCAGCGGTGTTGATCCCCAAAGCCCTGCGGCTGCTCGGCAAGCAAATTCGTGGGGCTATGGCCTTTGAAGTGCGGCAAGGCGGGCAGGCAACTGCACCTCTGGAAGGCGTACTTTGCTGGATCCCAGGTGACGAGCAGGGGGCCCTCACCTGGTATGGCAACTGGGACACGTTGTTCAGTAGCTTAGGCGAGCTGTTCCGGCTGCCCGGTTATGAGGCGTTTTTCCAGCGCTTCATCGGCCAGCGCGACCGAATGGCATTCACCCAGGCGCTGAGCAAAGCAAAAGCAGCGCGGGCTGCCCACCTGCCTGCCGAACTCGACGGCCGTTATGAAGCTATCGAGCTGCCGCTGTTCGAGCACATGCGTAAGGTGCAGCTCGACACGTTGCTTGATGATGCCAGGGTCTTGGCGGTACCCACGGCAGATCAGGACAGTAATGAGCGCAACGCGCGCCTGCACTTCTACCTGGATGTAGGCTTGTCCGTGCTTGGGGTAGCGAGCCTGTTCGTGCCTTGGTTGGGCTTGCCCTTGCTGGCCATTGCGGCGGTCGAGGTGGTCTCGGGGGTCTACGAGGGCTATGCCGATTGGCAACTGGGCGACCGGCAGGGAGCGCTCGAGCACCTGTTGGGCGTTGCCGAGAACATCGCTCTGGTTGGGGTAGGTGTCGGCGTCGGCGTAATTGCTGGGCGTGTGCTCAAAAGCGCCGGCCTGGTGCGCCGGTTGGTGCCCGTGCGGTTGACTGAGGGGCAGGTAAGCCTGGTACACCCCGAACTGCCGGGTTACGAAGTGCTGGACGACACGTTGGCGGTGGGTGAGCGAGGCGGCGAGGCAGGGCAGGAGCGACTTCGCACCCACACTGGCACCTACAGGTTCGCTGAGGATCCGTTGACACGACAGCTGTGCATTTTGCACCCAACGCGCCTGCAAGCCTACGCGCCGTTGCTGGAGCACAATGGTGCCGGCGGCTGGCGCCACGCGCTTGAAGTTCCGCAGCAGTGGCAGGATGCAGCGCAGATGTTCAGGCGTTTGGGTAGCGCGTTGAGTGAGGTATCCGATGCCACGGCAAACGATGTGTTGCACATCACCGGTTTTGACCAAGCCCGCTTACGCCGTCTGCATGCGCAGAATGCGCCAGCCCCCGCACAACTGCTCGATGCCCTGCAACGCTATCAGCTGCATCAACGTGAGCCCGGGCTGCAGGGTGCAGCATTCGAGCAACGGTTACAGGCGGAGCAGCCTTTGGCCTCCCCTGAGGCAAGTATTCTTCGGGGTGCTTTCCCCGGGCTGAGTGTGCGTGGTGCGCAGGAGATCGTCGCCAATGCCGAGCCAAGCCTGGTGCAGCGCATGATCACTCAGCGGAAAGTGCCCATGGCGCTGGCTGGCACTGCCCGCTGGTACCTGCGCGATGCGCGCGTGGACCGCGCCTGCGCGGGCTTGTGGCAAGCACCGGCGATCAATGCCGATACCGAGCGGCTGGCCCTAGGGCTGCTCGAAGGCTGGGCGCCTTGGCCTGAAGGCGAAAGGGTGGAGATACGCCAAGCGACTCGAGAGGGTGAATTGATCGCCTGGGCAGGGGCGAACAACGCCGATCAGGTGCGTATCGTTGTCCGAGATAACGACCAATACCTGGCTTACAGCGGCACTGGCACACAGCTGACTAACGTTGTACAGGGTGAGAGCCTCTTCGAAGCGTTGCTAAAGCAGCTGGATGCAGCGCAGCGCGGTGTGCTGGGGGAGGCAGGGCAGTCCGCCACGCAGTTGGGGGATGGCTTGAGACAGCGCGCAAACGCGCGCCATGAACAGGCGGAACAATTGATTGGGCTGACACCCGCGTCATTGGGCTTGAGGCCACTCGCACGCTTGAGCGGCGGGCGTTTAGGCTATCCGTTAAGTGGCAGGCCGGGTATGCGTCTGCCAGAAGAACAACCTTCGTTGGTGATCGACGAGGCGCAGGTTCGCCCTCTTCTCGAAGGCCTACGGCGCCTGTTCCCCGACCGCGAAGAGCAAACCCTGCGCCAGTACGCGGATGCCATTGCCCGCACGCCAAGGCGGGATGTCTGGAACCATTATGCTGACTTGGCGCGGCAGGTCAGTACATTGCGCACCAGCCTGGATACCTGGAGCCAAGCGGGGGATGCGGCGCAACGCGCTGCAGGTGCGGACCGTGGTGTGCGGCTGCATTGGAGTGCGTCGCGAGCGATCATGGCGCACGAGATTCTGCAGGCTTGGCATCCACAGTTGCCAGGTGAAACGCCAACCTTCCAACTTGATCTTGACGGCGCGCTGACCGGCGGGGTGCCACCGTTCCCGCACACCGTTGGCTGGGGCCGACTGAGCGGCTTGACGGTGCGCAACGCCAGCGCAACAGAGATGCCGCCCTTCACTGCGCAACAGTTTGCCGGCCTGCGTAGTTTGAGATTGATTAATACGGCCTTGGAGGCACTGCCTCAGTGGCTGTTAAACCTTGAACACCTCACCCACGTGAGCGTGCGAGGCAACCGCTTGGCGGCACTGCCGGCTCAACTTTCGCGCATGGCGCGTTTGTCGAGCCTGGACCTGGGCCACAATCGTTTGACGGTGATCCCGCAGGTGCTTGGGCAATTGGGCGAACTGCGGACCTTGAATCTGGAAAGCAACGGTATCGTCATCGATGCACAAAACGCCGCTCGGCTCGAAAGCATGCAACAGCTGGAGGTGTTGATACTCGACGGTAACCCGCTGGCGAGCATGCCTTCTTTGGTCAGAAGCATCGAGTTGAGACGGGTTACGCTGCGCAACACTCAACTGCAGGCGTTTCCAACCGAGCTGCTTGGCCAGCATCCGAGTATGAGCCTAGCGCTCGAGGGCAACAGGATCGTTGAGCTGGATGATGAGTCTTTGCGATTGATCGCTCGCGACAGGGCGCGTATTTGCCTCGATTACAACCCCTTGTCCCAGGCGTCTGTTCAGCGACTGGACGCCAATGATCGCTTGGAACCGGTGGATCCGTTTGCACCTCAAGAGGGTGATCAGATAATTGCAGATGATCCTCAGCGCGTGCAGGCACTTCGCGCCATCTTGATAAGGATTGGCAACCAGGTGACCAATGCCAGTGCGCGTCTGCCACAGCATGAGGTGCTGGCTGCACATCTCAATGTGCTTGAGCAGGCCAGTACGTTGCGAGAAAGCCTGGAGCAATGGTGCGGCGACGACCCTAACCGGCTGGCCTTTGCACGGCGTCTGCTTGCCAGCTGGCTGCCGGAGGTGCCGGGAAGCGTATCGCCCCCCCACGAGCGACATTTTGCCCTGCGCATTGACGGTGCGCAGATTGGTGCATTGCCGCCATTTCCTGACACGATCAGTTGGGGGCGGCTGCGCTGGCTGCGGCTGATAAACATCGATTTTTCCAGCGTCGCGCCCGACTACTTCAGCCGCTTCACTAATCTGATTCAGTTGCGGATCAACAACTGCCACCTCAGCGAAGTGCCGGCATGGGTCTGTGACCTGCGCAGGCTGGATGATCTGTCATTGTCCAACAACCAGTTGGCGTCGCTGCCTGAAGGCTTGGAGCGATTGACTGACCTGACGATGCTGTTTCTGAATGACAATCGCCTCACCCAGGTACCCGACGCCTTGCGTGGATTTGGCCGGCTTCAACGGTTGGGCCTGGCGAACAACCAGATTGTCGTGGATGTCGGGGGCGCCGCTCGACTGAACGCATTGTCAGCGCTGAGGATGTTGGACCTGAGCACTAACCCGCTCGGTAGCCTACCGACGCTACCGCAAAGCACTTCACTGGAGAGCGTGGCGGTCGCCAATTGCCAACTGGGCGAGTTCCCTTTGGCGCTTATGCGTGAACACCCCAACGTGACGCTCAGGCTCGATGGCAATCGTATCAGTGAGCTGAGTGAGGAAGCGGTCCGCTTGATCCGAGCGAACCCTCAGGGCGTCAACCTCCAGCTCAATCCACTGTCTGAAGGCAGCGCGCGTCGGTTGGCGGCTGTCCAGCCAGTGTTGGAGCCTGCGCAACCGCCTCAGCCGGAGCCACAGCCGCAAGCTCAGGCTGCCCGTGCGCCGGAGCGGGTAGTGGTGAGGATGGCGAACCCGCAGGCTCAGCATCATGGCGTCGACGCCTCGCGTGATCGGTGGCTGCAAGGCCTGCCCTCGCCACTACAGCAGCAACGGCAAGCGCAATGGGCACGGCTCACGGCAGAGCCAGGTGTCGAAGATTGGTTGGCGTTCCTGGACGGTTTGAGTCGAACCGCAGATTTTCAACAGGATGTTGAAGCCCTACAGGCGCGAGTGTGGAGCCTGATCGACGCCTGTGAATTGAACGCACGCGTTCGAGGGGCCATTTTCGATGAAGCGCAACGAGAGGGCATGGCCGAGAGCTATCTGGCCCAGCTCGATCGGCTTGAGTTCGCCCGGGTTCGCGCGCTGCGTACTGAAGGCCTGCAGGGTGATGAACTTGAGCGTGCCTATGTGCAGTTGGCTCGCGAACAGTTGTCCCTTTTGCAGGAAGGCAGGCCTGAAGCACTCATCGAATCGCTTGCAGGCAGCAGGTACTGGCAGGATTATCTCAATCAGCGCTTTACTGAACGGTTTGATGCTCGGCTACTGGGTTTCAATACGCGCGTGGATGCGTTGGATGCCCTGGCGATCGATCCAAATGAATACATGCAGCGTATGGCAGTGTTGGCGGCTGAGCGAAACGCTGTTTTCCATACGTTGATTCGTGAGCTCACCGTTGAGGCGTGCATGCGTCATCCTGCACAGGAGCATTAAGTACCGCAGTGGTGGGGGGGAATGCTGTTTATCTCGGGTTTTGACCAACCAGAGAAGCCGCCAATGCCCTCACCACAGCCTCAACCCTACGCAGTGGATACCCTGATCGCCAGCCGCTTGCCGGCCTGGCTTGCCAGTGCATCCGAGGATCACTTGGGCAAACTGCGGGTTAGTCTGCAGCGCCAGCAACGTAGCCAGCACCGCTTGGCTGAGCTGTTTTCCCGTGTCACGCCACTGGACGCTTTTGCCAAGACATTGCTAGACCAGGCACTGAGTGATCGCCAGTTGCCGGCGCTGGATGTGCGCCAGGTGAAGCTGCGCACCACCACCACCCTTCCGATTGCATCGGTGGGCCCTGGGGGGCTGGGCAATTCGGTGAGCGAGATCGCTGAGGTGAGTTTGCTGACGGCCGCGCTGCACAATTTCAGCGAGCATGAGACACCGCCCTCTGGTGCTTTTCAAACCCACGTCATCGTCGATGCGCAAGGTGAGCCGCAGTCACTGAGCCCGCAGGCCTATGTAGCGCTTTGCCGAAGTGTGGACGTGGGAGGGCGCTACCAGCACCATCTTGAATCAATTCTGTTGGGGCCGGGGGAGAAGAGCAAGCGCGTGGAGGCCCTGCTTGAAGACAGCGCGCGTGCCAACCTGGAGGCTGATGTACGTCTGGCTGTGCTCAAGGGCGAAATTGATGAGCGCGTGTACCTGCAGTTCCTCCCTGTGCTTTCAACGGTGGCCGTGGTGGACTCCGACACTACGCGCCTGTTGCCATTTGATCTGCGTGTGCTGGGCAAGCAACTGCGCGGCGTCTTGGCTTTCGAGGCGCGGCGAGGGGGGCTGACGAGTGCGCCTCTGGAGGGTGTGGTGCTATGGGTTCCCGATGACCCCCACGGTCCGCTGCAGCGTTTTGCGACGTGGGATGAGTTGTGGCACGGCCTGGGTCGACGATGCCAGGCGAAGGGTTACCCAGCCTTCATCCAGCGGTTCATCGGCGAGCGTGACCGCTGTGCCTTCAGCCGCACACTGCGTCGTTTGCTACAGGCCAGAGCGGGTGCGCTGCCGGTTCAGCTAGACGGTCGTAGCCAAGCGATTGATCGGCCGTTGTTCCCGCATCTGCGAAAAGTCCGCCTCGATACGCTGCTGGACGATGCGCGTGTACTGGCCACGCCAACTGCCGAGGCGGACCAGGCTGAGCGCGAACGACGCATGGGCGACTATGCCAGCGCAGGGTTCGATCTCTTGGGGTTGGCCAGCCTGTTTGTCCCTGTTCTTGGCCTGCCGCTGTTGGGCATCGCTGCCTTGCAGATCGCTGACGAAGTCTATGAAGGTTATGCAGATTGGAAGCTAGGTGACCGTGAGGGCGCGTTGAACCACCTGTGGGGCGTTGCCGAAAACGTGATTGCCGGCGTTGCTGTGGCATCGATTGGGCTCGTGGCGGGACGATTGATCGAGCGTTCGGCGTACGTTGATGCGCTGGTGCCGGTGTTGAAGGCACACGACGAGGTTCGCCTGATCGATGCTGAACTACCCGGCTACGCGGTGCCGCAGGTGGGGTTGGCCGTTGGCGAGCGTACCCGTGTGGCCGGGCAGACACGGCTGCGCACCCATTTGGCGACCTACCAGGTAGCCGAGGATGCGCAAGGCGCGGGCTTGCGTATTCAGCACCCCAGCAGACCGAGCGCCTACTCGCCCTTGATCGACAGCAACGGCGAGGGCGGTTGGTGCCATCAGTTGGAAACCCCGCAGCACTGGCAAGGGGCGACGCAGTTGATGCAGCGCTTGAACAGCGCATGGGCGGCGCTCGACCCCCTGACGGCCGAGCGTGTCATGCACACGACCGGCTTTGATGAGGCGCGCCTGCGGCGCCTGCACCTTGAGCATGCACCAGCACCGGCGCGGCTGCACGACGCCTTGCAGCGCTATCAGTTGCATGCGCAGTACCCTGAATTGCACGGCGATGCGTTCGAGCTGCACCTGAGTGGGCTGCAACGCCCCCTGGAGGCGGCAGAGCAGCTGTTGAAGCGCGACTTCCCGGGCCTTACCCCGCGCGCTGCGCGGCAGATCACCCAGCGCGCCGGCCCTGAAGAGGTCGAACGCATGATCGGCACCCAGCGCGTGCCGCTTGCCTTGGCCAGCGAAGCGCGCTGGCTGTTGCGTGACAGCCGCCTGGACCGTGCCTGCGCAGGCTTCTATCAAGCGGCGGCGGTGAATGCCGACACCGAACGGTTGGCATTCGGCCTGCTGGCTGATGCGGCGCCATGGGCACAAAGCGTGCGGGTCGAACTGCGCAATGAAAGCCTGAGCGGGGACCTGCTCGCCCACGTCGGGGCAGAAGGGGCCGCTGACGTGCGTTACGTCATCAGGCGCGGCCAGGGTTACCAAGCGTCGCCTGCTGCCAGCGAAAATGGCACTCTGTTCCAGGCGCTGTGGTGGCACCTCGATGAGGCGCAAAAACAGGTACTAGGTGAGGGTGGCCAGACCGGCGAGCAACTTGGGCATGCCTTGGCGGTGCGGGCCGGTGAGCAACGTGAGCGCGCGGCAACATTGCTTGGCATGGCGCCAAAAGAGGGGGTAGTTCGTCCGCCCGTGCGTTTCGGCGATGGTCGGTTGGGCTACCCATTGAGCGGTGGCGATGCCCTGCGCTTACCGCGCGGTCAGGTCCTGACCACTGCTGATATGCAGGCACGCCAGTCCATTCGGGCAGGGTTGCACCAGTTGTTTCCGCATCGCCCGGCGCAGGATGTGATGTGGCTCGCGCTGCAACTGGCGCAAAGGCCAGGGCGCACGGTCTGGACAGCCTTCAGCGAGCTGGCCAGGCAGGTCGAACGGCTCGACGTGAGCTTGCGCGCTTGGCGGGGGCAGGCTACGGCCGTCAATTACCATCGACGTCAGCGCGTCGGGCAAATGATTCGCGAGGCCTGGGAGCCCGATTTCTATGGCCCTGGCGGGGTCGATGAGTTGATTGTACGCAACGAGCCTGTGGGCAACCTGCCCGTACTGCCGGCAGATCTTCACTTTGGGCATTTGCATCGCCTGAGCTTGAGCAATGTCGGGATGAGCGCGCTGGAGGGGGATTTCCTCGGCCGCTTCCCTCAGTTACGAAGCTTGCAGTTGAGCGGCAACAGGCTGATGGCGCTGCCTGGGCTAGGCAACCTGCGTCGCTTGGTCAGCCTAGATGTGCAGCATAACCGGTTGACCACCCTTGAGGGGGTGCAGCACCTGTCGTCATTGACCCAACTGATCGCGAACGACAACGCCCTCACGGAGGTGCCCGGGTTGGCAACCCTGACCCGGCTCACGCGCCTGGACTTACGGGGCAACCAGCTGGCTGTGCTTGACGGTGTGCAGGGCCTGACACTGCTGACCCAACTGGACCTCAGTGACAACCTGTTGTCAGCGCTACCCGAGCAGATTCACCGGTTGATCCGGCTGCAGTACCTGAACCTGAGCAACAACCAGTTCACGTCGCTGCCAGCGGGTATCGAGCGCATGGTCGGCCTGACCCAATTGAATCTTTCAGGTAATCGCCTTGGCGAGCTACCGGACACACTGCGCGCGCTGACCAGGCTGTTGCAGCTGCACCTGGCCGAGAACAGGTTGCGCAGCGTACCGACGGTGATTGGCACTATGCCCAGCTTGAGAATCCTCAATTTACGCGGCAACCAGCTTGAGGCGATACCCGAGGGTTTGGAGCGGCTGCGGCAGTTGACCGAGCTGTACCTGGCGGACAACCAGATTGTCATCGACGTGGCAGGCGGCCAACGCCTGGAGGCGTTCAGTGAGCTGCGAACGTTCAGTTTGAAGGGCAATCCGATAGGCATGATCCCGCCGCTGCGCAACCTCGACCACTTGCGCCATCTGTCGCTGCGCGCGACCGGTCTGAGTGAGTTCCCCTTGGCGTTTCTGGAGCGTCATACACAGGTGTACGTGGACCTCGCCGACAACCTGATCGTCGAGCTGAGCGAGCGAGCATTGGCGTGGATTCGGCAATACCCCAACCGGCTCAACCTGAACAACAACCCCCTTGATGAGCAGGACCTGGCGCGTTGGCGGGCAGTGTGGGCGCAGTTTGACACGCTGAGCCAACGCGGCTGATACCGCTGCGGGCGGGGTGCTTTGCATAGTTACCGCAAACGCCTCGCCCTGCACTGGTGCAATCGCAGCTCCGGCCCTAGGAGCCTGCGATGCCAGATCTACCCTTTGCCAGCGATTCCACCGACGCCCTGATCGCCAGCCGTTTGCCTGCTTGGCTCACAGCGGCATCACTGGAGACCCTCTACGCCCTGCACGAAAGCCAGCGCTGGCAGCAGCAGGTGCAGCATGAGCTGCACGGTTTGCTGGCGCGGATCACGCCATTGGATGCGTTTGCCGCGCCGTTGCTGCAACACGCATTGCGGGAACAACACTCGCTGACACTCGATGTACGCCAGGCCACGCTGCGGCGCAGAACCTTGCAGCGCTTTCCGTCGTTCGTTGCCCAGATCCCAGATGGGGTCAAAACGCAGGTCTACCAGCACAGCCTGCTGCAGTCGGCGCTGCACAACTTCACCGAGGGCGAAACCCTCGCCACTGGGCTCATGCAGGGGAGTGCGGTATTGGACAGCGAGGGGCAAACTCTCGGGCTTTCGCCAAGGGCCTTCACCTTGCTGTGCCGCTCGCTCGACCTGGGTGGCCAATACCAGGCTTACCTGCGGGGGCAGTTGACCCCAGGCGGGGAGGCTGGCCGGCACATCGAAGCGTTGATGGAGGAGGGCTTTCGCGCAAGCCTGGAGGCTGCCCTGCGACAGTCGCTGGTCAATGGAGAGATTGTGGCGCATGCCTGTGAGCAGTGTGCGCCGCTGGTGGCCATGGTCGCGACAAAGTCAGCGATTGCCGGGTTCGAGCCGCGACAAATCAGGGTGTTTGGCCAGTGGGTGCGAGGGGCCGTGGCCTTTCAGGTCCGTCATGCTGGCCAGGACGGCGTGCTGTGTTGGATCCCCGATGACCCTCACGGCCCATTGACCTGGTTCGCCTCCTGGGACTCGCTGTTCCTAACGTTGGGCAAACAATTCCGCTTGCCGAAGTACGTCGAGTTCTTCCAGCGGTTCATCGGTGAGCGAGACCGAGAAGCCTACACGCGAGCCCTGGACAACGCGTTGAAACGTGCGGGCCAAAATGCACCTGTTCAGCTCGACGGCCGCCACGAGGCGATCGAGCTGCCGTTGTTCGAGCACTTGCGCAAGCAGCAGA
Source organism: Pseudomonas sp. LAIL14HWK12:I7 (assembly GCF_000483465.1). Lineage (NCBI taxonomy): Bacteria > Pseudomonadati > Pseudomonadota > Gammaproteobacteria > Pseudomonadales > Pseudomonadaceae > Pseudomonas > Pseudomonas sp. LAIL14HWK12:I7. The sequence goes on along the minus strand of NZ_AXYZ01000008.1, from coordinate 297,059 downwards.
TCGATACCCTGCTGGACAACGCCAAAGTGCATGCCGTCCCCACCGCCGCTGTGGATGCCCAGGCGCGGGATCGGCGTTTGCACTTCTACCTGAGCTTTGCCCTCGATGCACTGGGCTTGGCGAGTTTCGCCTTACCGGTGCTGGCGTTGCCGTTGTTGGGCATCACAGCGCTGCAGGTGGCGGACGAGGTGTACGAGGGGTATGCCGATTGGCAGCTGGGTGACCGGCAGGGCGCACTGGAGCATGCCTATGCGGTGGCCGAGACCGTGATCATGACAGCCGCCAATGTCGGCGCGGGTGCAGCCTCGCATCGCTTGGCCCGTGCAGCCGTGGTCGATGAATGGGTCCCCGTGCTGGCAGGTCCGCACGGGTTGAAACTGTGCGACCCCGAGCTCCCCGGGTATGCCGTCGAGGGGCCAGGCGCTGTGGGGCAACTGACCGTGGCAGAGGGGCGAGAGTACCTGCGTACACCGGTAGCAAGGCACTTGACCGAGCTGGACGCTGAATCGCAGCAACGGCGCATACGCCACCCTGTCCACGCCGATGCCTATGCGCCCTTGCTTGAGGGCAATGATGCCGGCGGCTGGCAGCATGAACTCGAATGCCCCCACGAGTGGCAGGGGAGTGCTCAATTGTTGCGCGACCTGGGCCATGACCTGGCGCACCTCGATGACCAGGTGGCCCATAAAGTGTTGCGCGCAACCGGGCTCGACGAGGCCCGACTGCGCCGGCTGCATGTAGAGCACGCACCGCCCCCCGCGCGGCTGCTGGATGCCGTGCAGCGTTATCAACTGCATGACCAGTTGCCCTGGTTGCGGGACGAAGGCTTCGAGCGTCATCTGCAGGCGCAGCAAGCGCCCCCCACGGTGGACGAAGCCCTGTTGCAGCGTGACTTCCCCGGGCTCACGGTAAGCGGGGCGCGGGAGATCATCGAGCACGCTACCGAGGCGCAGGTCGAGCACCTGCAAGCACGCCAGCGCGTACCACTGGCCTTGGCCGAACAGGCGCGCTGGTACCTGCGGGATGCGCGCCTGGACCGCGCCTGTGCCGGCCTGCTGCAAGCGGCAGCGCTCAATCGCGACAGCGAGCAACTGGCCTTGGCCTTGATTGCCGACCGGGCGCCCTGGCGAGCTGTACGCATAGAGCTGCGCAGCGGCACGCTGACCGGCGAGCGGACCGCCTGGGCGGGTGCCCAGGCCGCCACTGAAGTGCGCAGCGTGCTCAGAACTGCCAAGGGCTATCAAGCCTTGGATGCCTACGGGCGCCCCTTGCCCACGGCCAATGCCGAGGACAGCCTGTTCCAGGCGCTGTTGCTGCAGCTCGACCCGTGGCAGCGTCGGGCGCTGGGTGAAGCCAGCGAGTCCCCGCAGGCACTGGCCGATGCCTTGTCGAAGTGGGCCAGCGAGCATCGCGACAAGGCCGCCACCCTGCTCGGCATGGCGCCGGTCGGGCTGGGCTTTCGGCCACCGGTGCGGCTGGGCGATGGTCGCCTGGGCTACCCCCTGAGTGGGCGTGGCGAAAGCAGCAATCGCGCACTGCGCCGGGGTATTCAGCGGCTGTTCCCCGATTACGATGACAGCGCCCTTGAAGCCTTCACGAATACCGCCCGTGAGCAGGGGCTGACGCCCTGGAGCTACTACCTGCAACTGTGCGAAGCGCTGCGTGCACTGGATCAGGCGTTAGGGCGCTGGCGCCGGCAATCGTCCGGGCCGATACAGTTGATCAGGCGCACGCGCGTGGCACGGCGCATTCGGCATGCCTGGCAGCGACGCGTACGTGATGCCAGTGGCAACCCCATACTGGTCCTTGACGGCACACGGTTGGGCAGCCTGCCCGACCTTCCGCCGGCGGTGAATTTTGATCATGTGACCGCGTTGACGCTGCGCAACCTTGAGCTGACGGCGGTCAACGCCGATTTTCTCGCCCGCTTCCCGCGGCTGAGCCAACTGGACCTGTCGCGAAACCGGCTGACAGCCATACCCGATACCTCGCACATGGCGAACCTTGAATGGGTCGATCTCAGTCACAATCGCATCGTTGACGTCAGTGAGGCGCAGGCCGCCTTGCTGCGGGCCAACCCCGACAGCGTGCGTTTACACGGCAACCCGTTGTCTCCGGTTGCGCTTGAGCGTGTAAATGTTGCCCCGCCCGCGCCAGTCGTGGAAAGGGTAAATGAGCATGAACAGTGGTTCGAGGGGCTGAGCGAGGCGGAAGCCGCCCGTCGTCGCGGGCAATGGGAAGCGCTAAGCGCCGAAGCCGACAGCGATGCGTTCTTTGGGTACCTCGCAGAACTGCTGCACTCAGAAGACTTTACCCGGCAAGCGCAGGGTATGCGGCGTCGTGTCGGTGAATTGCTCAATGCCATGTTTCACCATACCCACGTGCGGCGTGCAGTGTTCGAGCAGGCCGCCATGCCGCGCGGGCGGGCCGACCTGGATGTGCTGATCGTGAGGCTGCAGGTCGCGCTGCGCACCGATGGCCTGCGAGGCCGGCGGGTCGAGCGTGAGTTACGCAACCTCGGCCGTGAGCTGTTTCGGCTCGATCAGGTCGACCGCTTTGCCGCGCGGCACATCGAACGCTTGCAAGGGCGGCCAGGCCAACTTGATCAGGACGAAATCTACTTGGCATTCCGGGTGGGGCTTGCAGAGCCGTTGAGCCTCTATGGCCAACCGACCTACCTGGACCTTCAGCACGTCGATACCGTAACGCTGGGGGACCTGGCCGAGGCCGAGGCTGCCGTACACCGGGCCGAGACGCCAGAGGCGCTCAGCCAGTTCCTGGTGCAGCAGACGTTCTGGCAGGACCACGTGCGGGTCGAATACAGCGCGCAGTTTGCAGCCATACGCCGCAGGTATGGTGCGCGTTTGGCCGCGCTGGTGCCAGAGCCGGGCCAGGACCATGCGCCAAGTGGGCCGGTCAATGCAATTGTTGCCCAGCGCAGGGAAGAGGAGCAGGTACTCACGCTGACCCTTGCGCGTGGCAACCCGTGGACCTGGTATCGGCTTGAACCCCCGCATGGGCCCGGTTCCCTTGCCTATGCGCATTTGTCGCGGCAGCTTGAACACAGCTTCGAGGCGTGGCGCGGGCAACCCAGTGAACCGGAATATGCTGCGCGGTCCTACATCGCCGGTGTGTTGCGCGAAGCCTGGCAGGCAAATTACCGAGATGAACTGCCGTCTTTGGGCTCATCCGTCGATGGGCTGGCAGTCAGTTCGCTTCCTGATCTGCCGGCCGGCATCCTGTTTGAACGCCTGCGCGCGTTGTCCCTGCGTAACCAGCAGATTGCCACACTGAGCGGCGACTTCCTGCGGCGCTTCCCCAACCTGGAGGATGTCGACCTCTCAGGCAATCAGCTCTCGGCCTTCGAGGGGCTTGAGCATTTGCCGCGCCTGCGCAGGTTGAATCTGGGGGGTAATCTGCTCGAGACCTTGGACGGCTTGGGCAATGCCAGGCAACTGACGGACCTGGACCTCAGTGGCAATCAGTTTGGCGAGTTGCCGGCCGGTATCGAGCAGTTGGAGCATCTGGCCAGTCTCGACCTTTCTTTCAATCAAATGGCTGTGCTGGATGACCGCGCAGGGCAACTGTCGAACCTTGAAAACCTGCAGCTGGGTGGCAACCTGCTGAGCGATGTGCCACGCAGCCTTGGCAACCTTGCCCGGCTAAGCATCCTGAACCTCAGTGCCAATCGGCTGACCCGCGTGCCGGAGCAACTGAATGGCCTCGGCCGCTTGACCCGTCTGGATTTGCGCGACAACGCGATTGTTTTGGACGCCCAAAGCGAGTTGCGACTGGAATGGTTCTCCCGGTTGCAAGTCCTGAGCCTGGAGGGTAACCCGTTGGGTATGGCGCCGAGGCTGCACTACAACGTGCAACTGCGCTATCTGTCATTACGCGCAACCGGCTTGCGCAGTGTGCCCCTGGCGTTGCTGCAGCGTCATCCCGACATGGTCGTGGACTTGCGTGGCAACCGTATCGCGGCATTGAGCGAGGAGGCACTCGGCTGGATAGAGGCGCATCCGGAGACTGTAAATCTTGAGCAGAACCACTTAAGCGAGGCGGTCATGGCGCGGGTGCGCAATGCGCTGGGGCGTCTGCAAGCCGAGTGGGCGCGGGCGGCAGAAGCGGGGGAGGTGAGCGTGACCAGGAAGCCACCGGGGCGCAGGGGCTGACGGGCGGCGGGTGAAGAGGGGTGTACAACAACGCCCCTGACCCGCCAGAGCGCGGGCCGGGGGCGATGAAGATCAGCGGCGGCGGAACAGCGGCAGCGGCTGGTCGGCGGCGGCCTGGTAGGTCACCGAGAAGTCCTTCAGGCTTTGCAGTGCGTCTTCCGGGTCCTTGTCGGCACGGATGGCAAACGCATCGAAGCCACAACGGGCCATGAAGAACAGCTGGTCGCGCAGCACGTCGCCTATGGCGCGCAGCTCACCGGTGAACTTGTAGCGGTCACGCAGCAGGCGCGCGTTGGAGTAACTGCGCCCGTCGGTGAAAGCCGGGAAGTTCAAGGCGATGACCTGGAAGTGCTGCACGTCTTCGCCGATCTCTTCCGCTTCTTCGTCGCTGTCCAGCCAGATACCCAGGCCGCCGTCGCGGGCCTTGAGCACGTGGGCATGGTCGCGCCACAGTTGCAGCGGGACGATGTAGTCGTCGCAGTTGGTCAACTCGTCGAACGACGTTTCCTTGGGCAGCAGGTGCCAGGTTTCGTCGACGATCTCGTTGTTCTTAATGATTCGCTGCATAGACGCGTTCCTTGAAGGGGTCGATGCCGATACGCTGGTAGGTGTCGATGAAACGCTCTTCCTCGGTACGCTGCTCTACGTACACGGCGATCAGCTTTTCAATCACATCGGCCATGGCGTCCTGGGCGAAGGATGGGCCGAGGATCTTGCCCAGGCTCGCGTCACGCGCAGCGTTGCCGCCGAGGGACACCTGGTAGAACTCCTCGCCTTTCTTGTCCACGCCGAGGATGCCGATGTGGCCCACGTGGTGGTGGCCGCAGGCGTTCATGCAACCGGAGATGTTCAGGTCGATCTCGCCGATGTCGAACAGGTAGTCCAGGTCGTCGAAACGGCGCTGGATGGATTCGGCGATCGGGATCGACTTGGCGTTGGCCAGCGAGCAGTAGTCACCGCCCGGGCAGCAGATGATGTCGGTCAGCAGGCCGATGTTCGGCGTGGCAAAGCCACCTTCGCGCAGCTCCAGCCACAGGGCGTGCAGCTGGCGCTGCTCAACGTCGGCGAGGATGATGTTCTGCTCGTGCGAGGTGCGCAGGAAGCCGAAGCTGTAGCGCTCAGCGAGGTCCGCCACGGCGTCCAGCTGCTTGTCGGTCAGGTCGCCAGGGGCAACGCCGGTGGGCTTGAGCGACAAGGTCACGGCCACATAGCCAGGGCGCTTGTGGGCGCGGGTGTTGCGCGAGCGCCAGCGGGCAAAACCTGGGGCTTCGGCGTCTTGGGCGCTGTAGTCGACGTTGTCCAGGGCCAGGTAGTCCGGGTCGACGAAGTGGCGCGAAACACGCTGTACTTCCTCTTCGGTCAGGGTGCTGTTGCCGCCGCGCAGGTGGACCATTTCGGCCTCGACCTTTTCGGCGAACACTTCAGGCGTCAGCGCCTTGACCAGGATCTTGATCCGCGCCTTGTACTTGTTGTCACGGCGACCGTAACGGTTGTACACGCGCAGGATGGCGTCCAGGTAGCTGATCAGGTCCTGCCAAGGCAGGAACTCGTTGATGAACGAGCCGACCACCGGGGTACGCCCCAGGCCGCCGCCAACCAGCACACGGAAGCCCAGCTCGCCCGCTGCGTTACGCACCGGCTCCAGGCCGATATCGTGCACTTCGATGGCCGCGCGGTCTTCTTTCGAGCCGTTGATGGCGATCTTGAACTTGCGCGGCAGGTAGGCGAATTCCGGGTGGAAGGTGGTCCACTGGCGGACAATCTCGCACCAAGGGCGCGGGTCGATGATTTCATCTGCGGCAACACCGGCGAACTGGTCGGTGGTGGTGTTGCGCAGGCAGTTGCCGCTGGTCTGGATCGCGTGCATCTGCACGGTGGCCAGCTCGGCGAGGATGTCTGGGATGTCTTCCAGCGCCGGCCAGTTGAACTGCACGTTCTGGCGGGTGGAAATGTGGGCGTAGCCCTTGTCGTAGTCGCGAGCGATCTTGGCCAGTGTGCGGACCTGGCGCGCGTTCAGCTGGCCATAAGGCACGGCGACACGCAGCATCGGGGCGAAACGTTGGATATAGAGGCCGTTCTGCAGGCGCAGAGGGCGGAATTCTTCTTCGCTCAGCTCCCCGGCCAGGTAGCGGCGGGTCTGATCACGGAACTGCTTGACGCGGTCCTCGATGATCCGCTGATCGTACTCGTCGTATACGTACATAAAAGTCCTGTCTCAGGCTGCATGCAGCTATTCGCGCGCACGGCCGCGCACTCCGGTTCGGAGCTGGGGAACGATATCAGAGTGTGTTTATGCGCTAAAGTGATGTTTTTGCATATGAAAAGAACCAAACGAACTAAGTGAGACTGACTGGCATTTGTTCGTCCGCGTGTGCCGTGGGTTTATACTCGCGGGTTTGTTGCAAGGGGTGTTACCGCATGCTCAAGGCGCTTTGCCAAAGCTTGTGCCTGAGCCTGCCGTTGGCAGCCAATGCGCAGGCTGCTTCCGTCGTGTTCCTTAACCCAGGCTTGTCCACCGAGACATTTTGGGTCAGTTATGCGCGCTTCATGCAGGCCGCGGCTGACGACCTGGGCATGATGCTGCGGGTCGAATACAGCGAGCGCAATGCCGAGCGAACCCTGAGCCAGGCACGGGCGCTGCTAAAGGGCCCGCAGCGGCCGGACTACCTGGTGCTGGTCAACGAACAGTATGTGGCGCCGGAAATCATCCGCCTTTCGAAGGGGACCGGGGTCAAGCTGTTTCTGGTCAACAACGGGCTGACGGCCAGCCAGGCACAAAGCATCGAGGCGCAGCCCGAGAAGTATCCCCAGGTGCTGGGCACGCTGACCACCAACGACGAGCAGGCCGGTTACCAGATGCTGCACCAGATGGTTGCCTTGCTCCCACGCACTGACGGGCCGGTGGACCTGGTGGCCTTCGCCGGGGTCAAGACCACGCCAGCCTCGCAACGGCGCGAAGCGGGCATGCGCCGCGCCTTGGCCGACTTCCCTCAGGTGCGTCTGCGCCAGGTGGTGTATGGCGGCTGGAGCCGTGAGCGCGCCTTCGAGCAGGCGCGTGTGTTGCTGCAGCGTTACCCGAACACCACGCTTGTGTGGTCGGCCAACGATGAGATGGCCTTCGGCGCCATGCAGGCATTCGAGGCGGCTGGGCGCATGCCAGGGCGCGATGCTGTGTTCAGCGCCGTCAACAGTTCGCCCGAGGCGTTGCGGGCGCGGGTCGACGGGCGCCTTGGGGTGTTGATGGGTGGGCACTTCACCTTGGGTGGCTGGGCCATGGTCATGCTGCACGACGATGCGCGCGGGGTGGTGGTCAATCGCGATGGCCTGCGTGAGCACAGCGTGCCCGCGTTGCAGTCGATTGACCAGGCAAAGGCGCGGCGTTGGCTCAAGTTGCTCGAGCAGGCTGATCATGGTGTCGATTTTCAGCCCTACAGCGCTGAAGGGCGCCCGGCTGACTACACGTACCCGTTTCTGACCGCACCGATGGATTACTGAACGCATTGCCACTTGGCGGCGTTGGCGAGGGATGCGGGCTTGGCAACGCCTGAGCGTCGCCCGTCGCCGGACAAAAGACCTTGCTTGAGGAAAGGGCATTGCTCGTCTTAACTGCTGTGGGTGAAGTGCATTCCCATAACCACAACAAGAGGCAATGCAATGGGAAACTCAACCAAGGTCCGCAAAGCTGACAGCAGTGTCGATGCCTGGGCGATTCTTTGCTTGATCGTCCTGGTGGTGGTCACCGCCGTGTATTGGGTCAGCCACCAGTAGACTGCCATTCAGACCGTGATGCAGCCAAGACGCCTGCGGGAGGGATTCCCGCAGGCGTTTTCATGGGCTCAACGCGCGGTCAGGTGCAGGGCCAATTGCACCAGGCCGATCAGTATCAGAATGAACAGCAGGGTGAACACGGTACCCATCGCAATGAAATGGCTGGCTTTGCCGTGGGTGAAATCGCGTGCGCGGTTCTTGCCGCTCTGCACACCGAAGGCGGCGGCGAGGATGCTGTGCAGCATTTGCCAGAAGGTGGGGGGCTTGCCTTGGCTTGAGTCGTCCATGGGGGCTCCTGGGTTTCGGAGGCAATCAGGGACAGTGTAGGCAATGGAAGGGGTGTTGGCTTTGCTGGCCTCTTCGCGGGCAAGCCCGCTCCCACAGGAGGGGCGAGCAAATCCCTGTAGGCGCGGGCTTGCCCGCGAAGAGGCCAGTCAGGCTAGAACGGTCTTAGCTGTCGTACCCAAGGTTCGGCGCCAACCAACGCTCACTCACGCTAACCTCCTGGCCTTTACGCGCGCTGTAGCTGTCGATCTGGTCCTTGTCGACCTTGCCCACGGCAAAGTACTGCGCCTGCGGGTGGGCAAAGTACCAGCCGCTGACCGCCGCCGCCGGGAACATCGCAAAGTGTTCGGTCAGGAACACGCCGCTTGGGCCTGTCTCGCCAATGGCCGTGCCGTCGAGCAGGCGGAACAGGGTTTCTTTCTCGGTGTGGTCCGGGCAGGCCGGGTAGCCGGGGGCAGGGCGGATGCCGCTGTACTGCTCCTTGATCAACGCTTCGTTGTCCAGGTGCTCGTCGCGGGCGTAACCCCAGTGCTCTTTACGCACCTGCTCGTGCAGCCATTCGGCGCAGGCTTCGGCCAGGCGGTCGGCCAAGGCCTTGACCATGATCGAGCTGTAGTCATCGCCCTTGTCCTGGTAGGCCTTGGCCACTTCCTCGGCGCCGATGCCCGCGGTGGTGATGAAGCCGCCGACGTAGTCGGTGACGCCGCTGTCTTTGGGTGCGACGAAGTCGGCCAGCGACCAGTTTGGCTTGTTGTCAGGCTTGATGGTCTGCTGGCGCAGGTGGTGCAAGGTGGCCAGGGGCTGGCCGTCATCGCCATAGACCTCGATGTCGTCATCGGCGACCTGGTTGGCCGGCCAGAAGCCGAACACGGCGCGGGCACTGATTAGCTTCTCGTCGATCAGTTTGTCGAGCATCTCGCGGGCGTCCTTGTACAGCGACGTCGCGGCCTCGCCGACCACTTCGTCGGTGAGGATGCGCGGGAATTTGCCGGCCAGGTCCCAGGAAATGAAGAACGGCGTCCAGTCGATGTACTCGGCCAGGGTGCGCAGGTCGATGTCTTCCAGCACCTTGACGCCGGTAAAGGTGGGCACGGCTGGCTGGTAGCTTGCCCAGTCATACTGCGGTTTGGCCGCGATGGCCTTGGCGTAGCTCAGGCGCTCGGTGCGGGCACTGCGGTTGGCGGTGCGCTCGCGCACTTCGACGTAATCCTGGCGGGTCTTCTCGACGAAGCCGGGCTTGAGCTCCTTGGACAACAATTGGGTCGCGACGCCGACGGCGCGCGAAGCGTCGGTGACGTAGATCACCGCGTCGTTGCTGTACTTGGGTTCGATCTTCACCGCCGTGTGCGCCTTGGAGGTGGTCGCGCCCCCGATCATCAGCGGCAGGTTGAAACCCTGACGCTGCATTTCGCGGGCAACGTGGACCATCTCGTCCAGCGACGGGGTGATCAGGCCGGACAAGCCGATGATGTCGCATTTCTCGTCGCGTGCGGTCTGCAGGATTTTCTCGGCCGGCACCATCACGCCCAGGTCGACGATGTCGTAGCCGTTACAGCCCAGCACCACGCCGACGATGTTCTTGCCGATGTCGTGCACGTCGCCCTTGACCGTGGCCATCAGGATCTTGCCCTTGGCTTCGGGCTTGTCCCCTTTTTCGGCTTCGATGAACGGGATCAGGTGTGCCACGGCCTGCTTCATCACGCGCGCCGACTTGACCACCTGCGGCAAGAACATCTTGCCGGCACCGAACAGGTCGCCGACCACGTTCATGCCGCTCATCAGCGGGCCTTCGATGACTTCGATCGGGCGCGCGCACTGCTGGCGGCACTCCTCGGTGTCTTCGACGATGTGCGCGGTGATGCCTTTGACCAGGGCATGTTCCAGGCGTTTGCCGACCGGCAGCGAGCGCCAGGCTTCGTTTTCGACTTCCTTGGTGGCGCCGCCGCCTTTGTAGTCGTCGGCGATGGCCAGCAGGGCATCGGTGCCTTCCGGGGTGCGGTTGAGCACCACGTCCTCGACCTTGTTGCGCAGGTCGGCCGGGATTTCGTCGTAGATTTCCAGCTGGCCGGCGTTGACGATACCCATGGTCAGGCCATTGCGGATGGCGTGGAACAGGAACACCGAGTGGATCGCTTCACGCACCGGGTTGTTGCCGCGGAACGAGAACGACACGTTGGACACACCACCCGAGCTCAAGGCGTGGGGCAGGTGGTCGCGGATGTAGGCGCAGGCTTCGATGAAGTCGACAGCGTAGTTGTTGTGCTCTTCGATGCCGGTGGCGACGGCGAAGATGTTCGGGTCGAAGATGATGTCTTCCGGCGGGAAGCCGACTTCGTTGACCAGGATGTCGTAGCTGCGCTTGCAGATTTCCTTCTTGCGCGCGGCGGTGTCGGCCTGGCCGACCTCGTCGAAGGCCATCACCACCACGGCGGCGCCGTAGCGCTTGCACAGGCGGGCGTGGTGCTTGAACTGCTCGACGCCTTCCTTCATGGAAATCGAGTTGACAATGCCCTTGCCCTGGATGCACTTGAGGCCCGCCTCGATCACTTCCCACTTGGAGGAGTCGATCATGATCGGCACGCGGGAGATGTCCGGCTCGCCGGCGATCATGTTGAGGAAGCGGACCATGGCGGCCTGGGAGTCGAGCATCCCTTCGTCCATGTTGATGTCGATCACCTGGGCGCCGGCCTCGACCTGTTGCAGGGCCACTTCCAGGGCTTCGGTGTAGTTCTCTTCGCGGATCAGCCGGGCGAACTTGGCGGAACCGGTGATGTTGGTGCGCTCGCCCACGTTGACGAACAGCGACTGGCGGTCGATGGTGAACGGCTCCAGACCCGACAGGCGGCAGGCCTTGGCGATCTCCGGGATCTCACGTGGCTTGTACTTGGCAACCGCCTCGGCGATGGCCTGGATGTGGCCCGGGGTAGTGCCGCAGCAGCCGCCGATGATGTTAAGGAAGCCGCTGGCAGCGAACTCCTCGACCACCGCGGCCATTTCGGCCGGGGTTTCGTCGTACTCACCGAAGGCGTTGGGCAGGCCGGCGTTGGGGTGCGCAGAGACGTGGGTGTCGGCCTTGGTCGACAGCTCTTCCAGGTACGGGCGCAGGTCCTTGGCGCCGAGGGCGCAGTTGAGGCCGACGGAAATCGGCTTGGCGTGGCGCACCGAGTTCCAGAAGGCTTCGGTGGTCTGGCCCGACAGGGTGCGGCCCGAGGCGTCGGTGATGGTGCCGGAGATCATGATCGGCAGTTCGACGTTGTCATCCTCGAACACCTGTTGCACGGCGAAGATCGCCGCCTTGGCATTGAGGGTGTCGAAGATGGTTTCGATCAGGATCAGGTCGGCGCCGCCCTCGATCAGGCCGCGGGTGGCCTCGATGTAGTTTTCCACCAGCTCGTCGAAGGTGACGTTGCGGTAGCCGGGGTCGTTGACGTCCGGGGAAATCGAGCAGGTGCGGCTGGTCGGGCCCAGCACGCCGGCGACGAAGCGCGGTTTGTCCGGCGTCTCCAGGGTCTTGGCGTCGGCCACCTGGCGGGCGATGCGCGCGCCTTCGACGTTCAGCTCGTAGACCAGCGACTCCATGCCGTAGTCGGCCTGGGAAATCTGCGTGGCGTTGAAGGTGTTGGTTTCGAGAATATCGGCGCCAGCGTCCAGGTAGGCTTTCTCGATCGCGGCGATGACATCGGGGCGGCTAAGCAGCAACAAGTCGTTGTTACCTTTCACATCGCTTGGCCAATCGGCAAAGCGCGTGCCACGATAGTCGTGTTCCTCGAGGCGATAACTTTGGATCATAGTACCCATGCCGCCGTCGAGGATCAGGATGCGCTCTTTGAGTGCGTGCTGGAGTGCTTGGAGACGAGCGCTGCGGTCGGACATAGGAACTACCTGGTCGGGCGAATATCAGAAGGTGCCGAATCATAACAAAGCTGCGCGGTTTTTAGGCGCACTGCCCATTTGCATGAATTTAGCTCATGTTGGCGCACAAGCACCCAAGGACGACCAGGCAATCGTGATGGCTTTCAAGAACCAGGACTTTCCGCACATGGTGCATCGTTGTATTCGTGCTTGGGCAGGCGTTTTCGCCTTGCTCATCAGTGGCGCGACCTTCGGGCAGGCTGCCCAATCGAGCCCGGCTATTTCCTACACCCGGGATATCCAGCCGATTTTCACCGAGAAGTGCGTGGCCTGCCATGCCTGCAACGACGCGGCCTGCCAGCTCAAGCTGGAAAGCCCTGAGGGCGCGGTGCGGGGAGCGACCAAGGTGCCGGTGTACCAAGGTGACCGCAGCGCGGCGGTGCCGACTACGCGGCTGTTCTACGACGCCCACAGCGAGGGCGAGTGGCGCAAGAAGGGCTTTTACTCGGTGCTCGACGGCCAGGGCAGCCAGGCCGCGCTGATGGCGCGCATGCTCGAGCTGGGGCACAAGACGCCGCTTACGCCCAATGCCAAGCTGCCCGAGGACATCGTCTTGGGCATCAACCGCAACAACATGTGCCCTTTGCCCCATGAGTTCGACGCCTACGCTGGCGCGCACCCTAAAGAAGGCATGCCGCTGGCGGTCACCGGCCTGACCGACCAGGAGTACACCACCCTGCAACGCTGGCTGGCAGCTGGCGCGCCGGTGGAGTACCAGCCGATTCAGCCGAGCGCGGTCGAGGCCAAGCAGATCGCCGACTGGGAAGAGCTGCTCAACCGCCCGGGTTCGACCGAGGCGCTGGTTGGCCGCTGGCTTTACGAGCACCTGTTCCTTGCGCACATCTACTTCGTCGGCGGCGAGCAGGGCCACTTCTTCCAGTGGGTGCGTTCCCGCACGCCCAGTGGCCAGCCGGTCGACGTGATCGCGACCCGACGCCCCAACGACCCGCCAGGCACCGACTTTTACTATCGGCTGATGCCGGTGCAGGGTGTGATCGTGCACAAGACGCACATCACTTACCCAATGGGGCCGCAGAAGCTCAAGCGGGTCAAGCAACTGTTCTACGCGGGTGACTGGCATGCCTCGGCGCTGCCAGGCTATGGCCCGCGCCACCGGGCCAACCCGTTCGAGACCTTCGAGGCGATCCCGGCGGTGGCGCGTTACCAGTTCATGCTGGATAACGCCGAGTACTTCGTGCGCACCTTCATCCGTGGCCCGGTGTGCCGTGGGCAGATTGCAACCGACGTGATCCGCGACAACTTCTGGGCGCTGTTCCAGGAGCCGGCCCACGACCGCTACATCACCGATGCCCAGTACCGTGGCGAGGCCACGCCGCTGCTGGCCATGCCGGGCCAGATCGACGACGTGGGCAGTGTGCTGGGCCTCTGGCATGCCTACCGCGACAAGCGCAACGAATACGAAAAACTGCGTCGCGAAGCCTATGCCGAAATGCCGGCGCCGGGCTGGTCGACATTGTGGGCCGGTAACGACAATGCACTGCTGAGCATTTTCCGTCACTTCGACAGCGCCTCGGTGACCAAGGGCCTGATCGGGGATGTGCCGCTCACCGTGTGGCTGTTCGACTACCCCTTGTTCGAGCGCACTTACTACCAGTTGGCTGTCAACTTCGATGTGTTCGGCAACGTTTCGCACCAGTTGCAGACCCGCCTGTACTTCGACCTGATCCGCAATGGCGCCGAGGTCAACTTCCTGCGCCTGATGCCGGCCGACCAGCGTGGCGCGATCCTCAGCGACTGGTATCAGAACAGCGGCAAGGTGAAGATGTGGCTCGATTACGAGGACATCGACACTGACACCCCAAGTGGTATCAAGCTGGACCCGGCGAACCCAAAACGCGACTTCGGGCTCAAGCTGGTGCAGCGTACCGGCAGCCTGAATGCGGCACCTGACCCGATCAACCGCTGCCAGGGGGCTTACTGCTCGCGGCCGCAGATGAACGAAGCGTTCCGCAATGTCGAGCAGTCGCTCAGCCGCCTGGTGTCGCGCCCGGCTGCCGGGCTCAAAGTCATCAACCAGCTGCCTGAGGCGACGATGCTGCGTATCGAAGGGCAGGGCGGCCAGCGCCAGGTGTACAGCCTGCTGCGCAACCGTGCGCACAGCAACGTTGCCTTCCTACTGGGTGAGGCCTACCGCTATCAGCCTGGGCTGGACACCCTGACCTTGTACCCGGGCGTGCTCAGCAGCTACCCGAACTTCATCTTCAACATTCCGGCCGAGGACGTGCCCGAGTTTGTCGAGGACATGGAGTATGCGCGTGATGATGCCGACAAATTCGAGCGCATCGTCATGCGCTGGGGCGTGCGCCGCAGCCATCCGCAGTTCTGGCAGTACTTCCACGACCTCAATAGCTACATCAAGGAGACCCAGCCGGTGGAAGCGGGTGTGCTGGACATGAACCGCTACGAGAACCTCTGATCGGTCAACCTGACCTTTCCGAAACAACTGCGGTCGGAAAGGTTGGGTGGTCTTGATCGATTGCAGGGGGGCTGCTTTGCAGCCCTTCGCGGGTGAACCCGCTCCCACAGGGAAAGCGCTGGCCTCTTGACCGGTGCAGTACCTGTGGGAGCGGGTTTACCCGCGAACGAGCGCGTAGCGCTCGCCTCTGCATTCGGCCAGCGGCCTCAATGCACCGGCAATCGCAGGGTATTTCATGCTGTATTCGCTTCAGGCACTGCGGGCGTTCGCCGCCTGGGTGGTGGTCTGCCACCATTTCATGCAGATCTTCTTCGACTTCAAGGCCAGCGGGCCCATCGGCCAACTGCTCACCGACCGGGGCGCTGTCGGCGTCGACATCTTCTTCGTCATCAGCGGCCTGGTTATCTACCTCTCCACCCGCGACAAAGCCATCGAACCCCGCCAGTTCCTGCTCAACCGGGTGCTGCGCATCGTCCCGGCGTACTGGTTCTACACCTTGGTCATGGCGGGCCTGCTGCTGGCGGCCAGCCGCTGGATGCCGCACCAGGAATTCGACTGGCACCACCTGCTGTTGTCGCTGCTGTTCGTGCCTGCGGAAAACCCCGGCGGGTATGGCCTCTATCCGACCTTGAACGTGGGCTGGACGCTGAACTTCGAGATGTTCTTCTACCTGCTCTTCGGCCTGGCATTCCTGGTCCGCCAGCGCCATCAGTTGCTGCTGGTCACCGTCGCGCTGCTGCTGGTGAGTGAAGTGCTGGGGCGGCTGGGTGTGCTCAGCCGCTTCTACAACAATGACATCATTTATGAGTTCCTGCTCGGCATCGGCCTGGGTGTGCTGTATCGGCGCGGTGTGATCCGCCAGGGCATCTGGACGCCCCTGGCGTTGCTCGCGGTGGCGGGGTATGCCATCTACCACCTCGACGCCTCCCAGCGCCTGCTGCATTGGGGCCTGCCGAGCGCGCTGGTGGTGCTGGCCTTTGTCTCCCTGGAACCGTTGTTCGCGGGTAACCGGCTGCTCAAGGCGCTGGGCGACTGTTCGTATTCGGTCTACCTGATCCACGTACTGGTGCTGTATGCCGGCTGGTTCGCCAGCCAGCGGCTGCACCTGAACCCGTACCTGGTGTTTGCCCTGTGCGTGCCGTCCATTGGACTAATGTCGTGGTTCAGCTACCAGTGGCTGGAGCGCGGCCTGTATAGGCGGATGCAGGCCTGGCTGGCGGCGCCACGGGGGCAGGCGCCGGCGTATGCGCTTTCCCGAGTCAAATACTAGGACTTTGTACAAGGGCCAGGTTGGCGTACACTTGGCCGCAAGTCTGTGAGGAACTTCCATGAGCGCTATAACCATTACCGACGCCGCCCATGATTACCTGGCCGATCTGCTCTCCAAGCAGAATACGCCCGGCATCGGCATCCGCATTTTCATCACCCAGCCAGGCACCCAGTACGCAGAGACGTGCATTGCCTACTGCAAGCCGGGCGAAGAGAAGCCTGACGACACCGCCGTGGGTCTGAAGAGCTTCACCGCTTACCTCGATGCAGTCAGCGTACCTTTCCTGGAAGACGCCCTGGTCGATTACGCCACCGACCGCATGGGCGGCCAGCTGACCATCAAGGCGCCGAACGCCAAGGTGCCGATGGTCAACGAGGACAGCCCGATCAACGAGCGTATCAATTACTACCTGCAGACCGAGATCAACCCGGGCCTGGCCAGCCATGGCGGCCAGGTAAGCTTGGTGGACGTGGTCGACGACGGCATCGCTGTGCTGCAGTTCGGCGGCGGTTGCCAGGGCTGCGGCCAGGCCGACGTGACCCTGAAGGAAGGCATCGAGCGCACCCTGCTCGAGCGTATTCCGGAGCTCAAAGGTGTGCGCGACGTGACCGACCACACCCAGAAGGAAAACGCGTACTACTGATACCAGGGTTCGCCGCTTCCTTAGCAACAAACTGTTACGAGTTCAACCCCTGCGACAACAGGCCGCAGCCCGTATTCAAAGGGCTGCAGGCCATCTGCGCCTTCGTCGGGTAGAAGCACTTGGGGTGTCATGTAAGAATGCCCCGGTTTTTCGGCTGGCCCGTCCCAAGGGCCGGTACCTTTCCTGTAAAGGATGGCCTGTAAAGGATAGTTCCATGAATGATCTGTATACCCGGCGCGCGGTTGTCGCCGGGATGGGCGTTCTCGGGCTTGGCCTGCTGGCTGGCTGCAGCCCGGCCCGGGGTCTTGAGTTCAAGTACGGCAAGAACATGAGCAACGAAATCCTTGGGCGCAAGTTCAACCTCAAGGACCCCCAAGGCAACCCGCGTACCCTGTCGAGCTTCTACGGCAGCATGCCAATGATTTTCTTCGGCTTCACCCAGTGCCCGGCGGTCTGCCCGACCACGCTGGCGCGGGCGGCGCAAATCAGGCAGTTGCTCAGGGGCCGCGACCGTGACTTGTTCCAGGTGGTGTTCATTACCCTGGACCCGGAGCGCGACACCCCCGAAGTGCTCGACGCCTACGTCAAAGCGTTCGACCCCTCGTTCACCGCGCTGACGGGCACCCCCGAAGAAATCGCCGAGGTGGCCAAAGAGTTCAAGGTGTTCTACGAGAAGGTCCCGGCCGGGGATACCTACACCATCTCTCATTCGTCCACCAGCTACGTCTACGATACGCGTGGCACCCTGCGCCTGAGCCTTGGGCATTCCCTGAACGCCAAGGAATGCGCTGAAGACCTGGTCACCCTGATGGAGATTTGCTAATGGCTGTTTCACTGCAACCGATCAAGCGCGGCCTGGCCGCCATCGCCCTGCTGGGCCTTGCCCTGCCTGCCCTGGCCCAGACCACCGTGAGTGATGCCTGGGTCCGCGCCAGCGTGCCGCAGCAGCAGTCCACCGGTGCCTTCATGACCCTGACGGCCAGCAGCGACAGCAAGCTGGTTGGCGTTGAATCGCCTGTGGCCAAGACCGTGCAAGTGCATGAAATGACCATGAACGGCGACGTGATGGGCATGCGCGAGGTCAAGGCCGTCGAGTTGCCGGCTGGCAAAGCGGTCACCCTGGACCCGAACGGCCTGCACGTGATGCTGATGGGGTTGAACCAGCAGGTGAAAGAAGGCGAGCAGGTGCCACTGACCCTGGTCATCGAAGATGCCAAAGGCGGCAAGGAAACGCTGCAGGTGCAAGCGCCAGTGCGTCCGCTCAACGCCGAGGCAGGCGGTGGGCATGACCACATGCACATGAAACACTGATTCATCTGGGGCCGCGCATAGCGGCCCCAATTCATTCAGCTACGAAAACGCGGCAATGGCCTGTCGAGGGTCAGCGAGGTCAAGGTCTTGCGTACCTGGGCTTCGTCGGCCTCCAGGGCCTTTAGACTCGCGCGGATCTTGCCGGCGGCGGGCACATCGCCCTGCCGGTCGATCCAGTCGGCAATCTCCTTGCAGGCACTGCTCAGGCAGGCCTGACGCTGGTTCATCAGCGATATGAGGGTGGTGAGCTCTCTTTCGGACATGGCAGGATCCTCCAATTCAGCCCTGTCAGTGTAGCAGTGGCCAGCAAGCTTGCCTGGGGCCGGGTGTCGCAGGGCGTCAGCTTGGCAGGCAGGCGCTGCGGTATGCGCCTGGGGTTACCCCATAGGCCTGCTTGAACTGCCGGCTCAAGTGGCTCTGGTCGGCAAACCCAAGCGCAAACGCCACCTCCGAAGCCGCCTGGCCGCGTTTCAAAAACTCACGGGCACGGGCCAGGCGCCGTTGCTTGAGCCAGGCATGGGGCGGCAGGCCGGTGGCCTGGCGAAACACCCGGGCGAAGTGGAAGGGTGACAGGTTGACCGCCGCCGCCAGGGCTTCAAGCGATGGCGGGTCGGTCAGCTGACTCTCCAGCAGTTCACGGGCGCGGGCCACCGCCTGCGGCTCATGGCCGGGTGCAGCGGGTTCGGCGCATTGCCCATGGCGCTGCACCAGGGCCAGCACGGCATGGCGCCAGGCAGTCTGCTGTTCCAGGGCGCTGGCTGCGCCTTCGGATAACTGGTGCAGCTGGCTGAAGGCGAGCGCCAGGGCCGGGTCCTGGATCACACTGTCCTTGAAGGTGGGCATGCCGTGGCGGCCCAGTTCCAGCTCCTCCAGCACGCCCGTTACCCGCTCATGTTCTGGGTAGAAACCGCGGTAGCGCCAGCCGGCTTCGTGGGCCGTGGCGCCGGTGTGCAGTTCGTCGGGGTTGATCAACACCATGCTGCCCACCGGGGCCAGGTGTTCGCTGCCGCGATGCCAGAAGCGCTGGGCGCCCGACTCGATCACGGTGAACACGTAGCCTTCATGCACGTGCGGGGCGAAGCGCTGCTGGAAATACCGCGCGTGCAGCATTTCGACGTCGCCCAGCGCCGGCGCCTGCCACAGGTGCGTCTGCTCGCGCAGGGGCGTGGTCATGCCAGCCAGCTGCGCAGGAGGAAGAAGATCAACATGCTCACCAGCATGCTCAGCAACACACTGCGGGTCAACAGCACCAAGGCGACGGCCACCACCGAGCCCAGCAGATAAGGGTTGAGCAGGCTCAGGTTCAGCTGGTGGTCAGGCATGAAAATGATCGGCCCGCAGATGGCGGTGAGCATGCCCGGCACCGCGAAGCCCAGAAACTGCCGGGCATTGGAACTCAGGCGCAAGGGCAGGCGTGGTTCAAGAAACGCATAGCGATTGAGAAACACGATGGCGCCCATGGCGAAAATCAGTAACCAGGTCATGCGCGGCCTCCAAAGCACTTCTGGCAAATGAAGCCGGCGCCCATCCCGAGCAAGCCAGCGGCCACCAGGGCGGTTTCCCAGTGCCAGGCACTGAACAGGACCGAGCAGAACAGCGACACGGCCACGCACACCACCGTGGCCAGGTTGCGCACCAGTGGCGCGATCAGGGCGACGAAGGTGGCGACAATCGAGAAGTCCAGGCCCAACTGGTCGAGGTGCGGGATGTTCTGGCCAAGGACGATGCCTGCCAAGGTGAACAGGTTCCAGGCGATGTAGAAGGTCAGGCCCACGCCTAGCGCATACCAGCGATTGAACTGCTGCTGGTCATAATGGCTGGTCAGGGCAAAGAACTCGTCGGTCAGCAAAAAGCCCAGGCCCAACCGCCAGCGCAGCGGCTGGTTCGACAGCACCGGGCGCATGGACAAGCCGTACAGCAGGTGCTGCGATGTCAGCAGCAAGGTGGTGAGCAGGATCGACGCCAGGTTGGCGCCGCCCTTGAGCATGCCGATCGCCACCAGTTGTGCGGCACCGGCAAAGACGATGGCCGACAGCCCTTGGCCTTGCCAGGCGCTGAGGTTGGCCTCGATGGCCATGGAGCCGGCCAGCAGGCCCCAGGGGGCGACGGCCAGGGAAAGCGGGAGAATGGCGATGGCGCCATGAACAAAGGCTTGGCGAGCGATGTGTGGGCTGTGGGGCATGGTGGCTGCAACGCGTGTACTCGGTTGGGCAGCATGCCAGAGTGAAGCGGGCCATGGCTTGAACGATCTTGCTGGTTTGTCGACTGGCCGCTATCGATGGCTGGTCAACCAGCGCTGCGCAGTCGAGCATCCGTTGATGTCCACGGCCTTCTGCAGCAAGGCTTGGCGATGCCCTGGGTCAAGGTCGGCCAGCACCCGGTACACCTCGGCCTGGTAGTCACGCTGGCGCCCCCACTGCATGTTCAGGCCTTGCGGCTGGCTGCGGTTGCAGGCCAGTCGTGTGGTGGGCTGTGGGTAGTAGGGGGCGTATTGGGGGGCCATGCTTGGGATTGCCTCCAACGCAGCGCGATAGTCTGCGCTGGCGTTGTAGGGCGGGCACCAGGTGGCAATGGCCGGTGCCGGGGGCGCGAAGCCTTGCTTGAGGCTCGCCTCCAGCAAAGGGCAGGCAGCGTCCGGGATCTGGGCCACCGGCAGGTAGGTCATGTAGTACAGCGCCAGCCGGTACTGCGCCACGGGGTGGCCAAGCTCCACCGACTTTTTCAGCAGTGCCACGGCGGTGGGCAAGGTGTGCGCCAGGGCCTGGCCCTGGCGGGTGAGCTCCGGGTCGCTACCCACGGCAGTGCGCAGTGAGCTGGCGCCGTCGTCCTGGCTGTCGGCCTGCTCGAGCAAGGGCAGGGCCTGGCGGTAGAGCAAGTCGGCATGCGGGTCGATGCGCACGTCGAGCGCTTGCGCGGCCAGCGGCATCAAGGCGATCACCAGCGGCGACAGGGTTGCCACACGACTCACAGGCAGGCCTCGTGAGGCGGGCGGTCACGACAGGCGGCCAGTGGTTGATGCACGGCTTGGATGTTCATCACAGGTACAGGTACGCCTCGGGCGAATCGGAACGACGACGTATTCTAGCCACCCAAGGGGCCTCGCCGGAAGACCGGCGGGCAACTGTCAGACGAGCTTGATAGGCGTGACCTTGCGCTGAGCGTGTTTTTCCTGGGCCAGGCCCAGCTTGGCGGTAATGACTTTGGCCAGTGCGTTGTTGCCCAGGTCGTTGAGGTGCAGGCGGTCGACGAACAGGTCGGCGCCAAACACGGGGGAGCTGCTGAGCATGCTGTTCATGTCATAGCAGGCTACCGGGTCGGCCTGGTCTTTGATGCGGCGAAAGAAGGCTGTGTGCAAGTGGCTGTCGAAGACCCCGTCCAGCAGGCGCTCGAAGTTCGCGGGCTGCCGCGCCAGCGCCGCCAGCATGGCTTGCTCGCCCGCTGGCAAGGTTTCTCGGCACCAGGGCAGCAGCGGCTGAAGAATGAAGGTGAGGGTGGCGTGGCTGTCTGCCAGCAGCCGCTCCCACTGGCGCAGTGTACGGCCGATGCTGTCGGCCGCGCGGGCCAGGCGTTTTTCTGGGGGCGACAGCGGTTGGGCGGCTGGAGGCGCGGGAGGGGGCGCGGCCAAGGCTTGGCCGATGCGCCGCCAAAGCGATTGTCGGCGGGGGGCTGCGGCAGGCGGCATGCCGTCGCTGAAACTGTTCAAGGCTTCCTGAAAACCTGTGACGTGATGCGCCTCGCGGGGGCTGGCGAGGATTTCGTAGAGGGCCTCATGGGCTAAGGTATTGAGGCCGCTGAGCACCACCACGTGGCCGAGCTGGCCGAGGCGGTGCTGGTGAGTCAGGAACATCAGCAGCTCTTGGCCGGCATTGAGCCCGCAGCCTGCCAGGCTCAGCCAGACCTCGCCGGTCAGCATCGACAGGTGCGAAGCCACCGTGTGCTCATCGCTGCTGGCGCCGACGCCCAAGGCGGTGGAGCCCCCGACCAACAGGTTGATGCGCGGCGCCGTGCCGCGCTCGGCGGCCGAGAAGCGCTTACCGGCGCAGTGGCTGTAGCGCAGGCCGAGCGCATCGGTGTTGATGGTTCCCGAGCGGTAGCCGCTCTCGTGGATGTGCAACGCGTGTGGCGCACGGCGGCTGCCCAGTTGCAGAAAGCGCTGGTAGTCCTGTTGCAGCGGCGAAGGAAGGCCCAAAACATCTGTGCTCGTGTCGGTCGATCTCATGGGCACTCCTTGCGAGGCATCCGGCTCAGGCCGCCAGTTCCTTGAGGTTGTATAGCAGGCCGCCGGCCGCGATCAGTAGCAGGGCGACGCCCGAGGCCAGGCTGATGACGCGATTGCTGCGCTGCGAAGCGATCTTGCCGATGGCGAAGATGTACAGGCTGAGCACGGCAAAATCGATGGCCACCCACAGCAGCGACAGCACCACCATGCTCTTGCCGAACGACTCGGTGATCTGGATGAACTGAGGGAAGAAGGCGATGAAGAAGATAATGTCCTTGGGGTTGGAGATACCCACCATGAACCCTTGCAGCAGGCCGCCACGCCCAGGCCCAGGCGCTTCGTTCGCCGACTCTGAGGTGGGCGCCTGCAGGGCTTCCTTGAGGGTGCCCACGGCGATGTAGCCGATGAACAGGCAGCCCAGCAGGCTCATGCCGCTGAGCCAGGCCTTGTCGATGGCCGCGCTGGTCAGGATGATCCAGGCCGCCGCGCCAATCAGTACCAGGGACGCCCAATTGGTCCCCACGGCAGTGAACATGGCTTTGCGCGACCCGGAGGCGGCAGCGGTGTTGACGATCAGTGCCACCACTGGGCCAGGGGTGGCGATCAGTAGCAGGACAGTCAGGGCATAGGTGGCGGTGAGTGCGGTATTCACGGTCAATTCTCGATCAGTGTGTCGGCTGTTACATGGGCGTGGAACGGGCAGCGCGACGGGTTGAGCGAACCCGCCTCCTGTAGCTGGTACTGCTTCCACTCGTAGTTGTCGGCATCGCCGAACGCGCCAAGGGTGTCGGGCATGATGCCGTTGTTGTAATGCTGTACCCGCTCGCGGATGCGGGCACGGATACGCTTGCCACTTTCGGTGCTGGCGTTGGCCACTTCGTCGAAGTTTTCCCGCGGGTTGATGACGAAGGTGATGTGCGGCCCCAGGTTGCGGCTTTTCATCTGTTGGTGGCCGGGGAAGTTCATGTTGATGAACAGCGGCATGCCGGCGTAGCAGAACGACCAGCCCGTGTCGTGAGGGTCGGTCGGCATCGCCTGCGGCCAAGGATGCGGGTCGCGCGCGTGCACGCCCTGCAAAACTTTCCAGGCCAGCGCCTGTTGCTCGGCAAGGGTGTATTCGCTGGCGGTTTCGAGAAACACCACCAATGGGCTGCCGATGCGCTGCTTGAGCGGGATCGGAGTGATGGTGCGCACGTAGTCAGCCAGGCCCTGGGCGATGTCGTCGGCCAGTTGTTCGGCGCGGGCGAAGAGGATGTGGCAGGTCTCGCTGGCGACTGCCTTGCGGCCAAACAGGCAGGGGAATTCGGGGTTGGCGAGAATGCTGCGAAAATGTTGTATGGTTTTGTACGTCCAATGTTGCGTGTTCCGCACATGTTCAGCGGCCAGCTCTAGCGCATCCAGGCGATAGCAGTTTCCATAACCCGTAAACATGATTTCCCCAGGCATCTAATTAAGTAACGTTCCAGTCATATGCAGGCAGAATCGTTGGTAATCTTTATTATTTACCCGCATTTTCTGAGACAGACTTAACGTTGTAAAACGCGTGGAACTATGACCTACTATTAGTCTCACTCATGCTTCGGACGTCGCCATGTCGGAACGGATTCAGGCCTTGCACGCCCTGCGTGCTTTCGAGGTGGCCTCTCGTTATGGCTCCTTTACCCGTGCGGCGGAGGAGCTGGCGCTGACCCAAGGGGCGGTCAGCCACCACATCAAGACCCTCGAGGCCATGTTCGGCTGCGACCTGTTCGAGCGTCGTGGGCCAAAGCTGAGCCTGACCGAGCACGGGCGTTTGCTGTCACAAGAGCTCAAGGTCGGCTTCAAGATCATCGAGAACGCCTGCGCGTTGCTGCGACAGGACCGTTATGGCGTGCGTCTGAAGGCGCCATCCACGCTCACCATGCGCTGGTTGCTCAGGGCCCTGGACGGCTTCAAGAAGCTCGATGACAGCAGCAGCGTGCAACTGTCGAGCGTGTGGATGGACATCGACAGCGTGGACTTCTATTCGGAGCCCTACGACTGCGCCATCCTGCTGGCCAACGGCCGTTTCCCCGCCGATGTCGAGAGCTTCAAGCTGTTCGATGAGTGGCTGATCCCGGTGTGCCACCCCGATTACATGGCGCAAGCCCAGCCCGACCTTGCCGACCTGCGCCAATGCGAGTTCCTGCACCCGTCGCCGGACCGTCGCGACTGGCGACGCTGGCTGGCGCGGATGGACGCACTGGATATCAGCATCGACCAGGGGCAGGTGTTCGATACCCTAGACCAGGGGATTTCGGCGGCCCAGCAAGGCCTGGGCATCTCGGTGGTGGACTTGGTGCTGGCCAGCTCCGACCTGTCGGCAGGGCGGCTGGTGACGCCGTTCAAGCACGCGGTGGCCACCGGTGACGGATATTACATGACCTGGCTGAAATCCAGCCCCAAGGCCCGGCAGATGCACAAACTGCGTGACTTCCTGATCAGCCAGGTACCGCCGTTGGCCTACAAGGACATCAACTATTTGTACGGTTGAGGGCTGCCTGGGAATACCCGCTCAAGCATGAAATCGATGAACACCCGCAGTTTGGGCGGCACCTGGCGCCCCGACGGCCACAACAGGTAGAAACTGCCACGCCGCTCCATGAAACTGTCGAGTACCGTCACCAGCGTGCTGGCGGCCAGCTCGCGGCGCACGCTGAAGTCTGGCAGGCAGGTGATGCCGCGGTGGTTGAGGGCGAAGCAGATGCGTGTCTCGACGTGGTTGCACACCATCGAAATGGGGATGTCATAGCCCTGGTCGGGGTGCTCCTGACGCAGCGGCCAGGTCTCCAGCTTGCCGTTGCTGGGGAAGCGGTAGTGCAGGCAGGTGTGTGCACGCAGGTCGCGGGGGTGGGTGGGCGTGCCGCGTTCGCGCAGGTACTCGGGCGATGCCACCAGGCGATGCTGGAAGTGGCCGAGGAACTTGGCATTGAGGCGCGAATCCACAGGTTGACCGCCGCGCATCACCACATCAAAACCTTCACCGACGATATCCACCATGCGGTCGGTAAACTCCAGGTCCAGTTCAACTTCAGGGTACAACGCCATGAAGTCGGCCAGCGCCGGCATGACCAGCCCGGTGACCTGGGGCAGGCTCACACGCAGGCGACCGCGCGGGGTTTCACTGGCCTGTGACAGTGCCTGCTCGGTGGCCTCGATCTCAGCCAGGATACGGCGGCTGCGTTCAAGAAACAGCGTGCCTTCGGCCGTCAACGTGATGCTGCGTGTGCTGCGGTGGAACAGGCGCACACCCAGGCGGCTTTCCAGCCGTGCCACGCGCTTGCCCACAGCCGAAGCGCTGATGCCCAACGACTGGCCTGCAGCCACGAAACTGCGGGTTTCGGCCACCCGGTTGAAGACTACGAAGCCGCTGAGGCTGTCCATTGCGCACTCCTGATTGCGGACATGAATGTCCGGGGTGAACGGCATTGTACCCATCTTTTTCCGCAATACCCCCGGCATGCACACTGCCGGCCTCGATCACCACTTCAAGGCACCCTGCAATGTCCCAGACTTCTTCCGCACCGCTCCTGGGTGACAGCGCCGAGCGCTTACCCTTGAGCGGCCTGCTGGCCCTGGCGATGACTGGCTTCATTGCCATCCTCAGCGAAACCCTGCCTGCCGGCCTGCTGGACCAGATCGCCGGCGGCATGACGATCAGCCAGGCCATGGCCGGGCAGTGGGTCACGGCGTATGCATTGGGCTCGCTGCTGACAGCCATCCCGCTGGTGACCCTGACCCAAGGCTGGTATCGCCGCCGTGCATTACTGCTGGCGATTGGTGGCTTCGTGCTGTTCAACGGGTTGACGGCCTTGTCGTCCTCCAATGCCCTTACCCTGGTGCTGCGCTTTTTCACCGGTGCCGCAGCCGGCCTGGCTTGGGGATTGATTGCCGGCCATGCCCGGCGCATGGTGCCGGTGGCCTTGCAGGGGCGGGCGATGGCGGTGGCCATGCTCGGCCAGCCGATAGCCTTGTCCCTCGGCTTGCCCATCGGCACCTGGCTAGGGGCACTGTTGGGGTGGCGGGCCACCTTTGTCGTGGTCACTGTGGTGGCGCTGCTGCTGGTCGTCTGGGTGTTGCGCGCCGTGCCGGACTACCCGGGGCAGGCCGCCGGCAAGCGACCGGCGGCGCTGCAGGTGTTGCGCACACCTGGCGTGGCGTTGGTGCTGTTGGTGATCATGACCTGGATCCTCGGCCACAACATTCTGTATACCTACATCGTGCCGCTTCTGGGGGCGGCGGGGATGGCTGCCGAAATCGGCCAGGTGTTGATGGTGTTCGGCTTGTCGGCGCTGGCGGGCATCGGCCTGGTCGGGCTGTTGGTCGATCGCCACCTGCGCACGCTGGTGCTGCTCAGCCTGGCCGGTTTTGCCGTGGCCACGCTGGTGCTGGGGCAGGCGTCCTCGTGGGCCCTGTACCTGAGCATCGCGCTGTGGGGTGTGACCTACGGCGGCGCGCCAACACTGTTGCAGACGGCCTGCGCAGATGCAGCGGGCGAGGGCGGTGACGTGGCGCAGTCGATGCTGGTGACGGTATGGAACAGCGCCATCGCCTTGGGCGGGATTATCGGTGGGTTGCTGTTGACCGGGGCGGGCGTCGCCTGGTTTGGCCCCGTGGCGCTGGTATTGATTGGCCTGGCGTGGCTGCTGGCCTGGGCAGGGCGCCGTGGCGGGTTCAAGGCCGGCTCCCGATAGTTTCCCAGGCCTACGCGGTCGTTGTAGGAGCAGCCTTGTGCTGCGAAGAGGCCAGTACTGACCATGCAACTCTGCCAGGTTTACCGGCCTCTTCGCAGCACAAGGCTGCTCCTACAGAGGCCAAGTCGGATCTGAGGGCAAAGCCGGATATGGCAGCCCCTGGATTGCCGTGCACAGGGTAGAATCGTCACTTACAGCACAACAGACGATCAGAGGTCCACGCGGTGGAATTGCAGCAGGGCTTTGTCCTGACCCGGCATTGGCATGACACACCCGAAGGCACGTGCGTGGAGTTCTGGCTGGCGACGGACCAAGGCCCGCGCCAGCTGCGCCTGGCGCCGCAAGTCTCGGTGGCGTTCATCGCGCAGGCGCAGGCCGAACATGCCCGCGTGCTGCTGGCCAACGAGCCGGGTGTCGAGCTTAAGCCCTTGCAACTGCGCGACTTCGATCAACGCCCGGTGCTGGGCTTGTACTGCCGCCAGCATCGCCAGCTGATGCAACTGGAGCAACGCCTGCGCAACGCCGGCGTCGAGGTGTACGAAGCCGATATCCGCCCCCCCGAGCGCTACCTGATGGAGCGCTTCATCACGGCCCCGGTGCAGTTCACCGGCCAGCCAGACGCCCACGGCGTGCTCTGCGACGCCCAGCTCAAACCACTGCCAGACTACCGACCACCGCTGCGCCTGGTGTCGCTGGATATCGAAACCAGCGAGCGCGGCGCGCTGTACAGCATCGCCCTCGAAGGCTGCGGCCAGCGCCAGGTGTACATGCTCGGCCCGGCCAACGGCGACAGCAGCGCGGTGGACTTCGACCTGCAGTACTGCGACGACCCTGCCGCGCTGCTCGATTGCCTCAACCAATGGATGGCCCGGCACGACCCGGATGCGATCATCGGCTGGAACCTGGTGCAGTTCGACCTGCGCCTGTTGCACGAACATGCCAAGCACCTGCAGGTGCCTTTGGCCCTGGGCCGCAACGGCGCGCCCATGGCCTTGCGCGCTCACGCCAGCGGCGGCCACGTGTTCGCCGATGCTCCTGGGCGCTTGCTGATCGACGGCATCGAAGCCTTGCGTTCGGCAACCTGGAGCTTCCCGTCGTTCAGCCTGGAGAGCGTTGCCCAGACGCTGCTGGGGGAGGGCAAGGCGATCAGCACGCCATACCAGCGCATGGATGAAATCAACCGCATGTTCGCCGAAGACAAACCGTCGCTGGCGCGCTACAACCTCAAGGACTGCGAACTGGTCACGCGCATCTTCGCCCACACCCGGCTGCTCGAGTTCCTGCTCGAACGCGCCTCGGTCACCGGCTTGGCCGTGGACCGAAGCGGTGGCTCGGTGGCCGCGTTCTGCCATTTGTACATACCGCAGATGCACCGTTTGGGCTTTGTCGCGCCCAACCTCGGCAGCCGCCCGGACGAAGCCAGCCCCGGCGGTTTTGTCATGGACTCACGCCCTGGCCTCTACGACTCGGTGTTGGTGCTGGACTACAAGAGCCTGTACCCCTCGATCATCCGTACCTTCCTGATCGACCCGGTCGGCCTCGTCGAAGGCTTGCGTCAGCCCGACCCGCAGCACGCGGTCGAAGGTTTTCGCGGGGGGCGCTTTTCGCGCAGCCAGCACTGCCTGCCGGCCATTGTCGAGCGGGTATGGCAGGGCAGGGAGGCGGCCAAGCGCGCGGGCAACGCGCCGCTGTCGCAGGCCCTCAAAATCATCATGAATGCCTTCTACGGTGTACTGGGTTCCAGTGGCTGTCGCTTCTTCGACCCGCGCCTGGCATCGTCGATCACCATGCGCGGGCACCAGATCATGCGCCAGACCCGCGAACTGATCGAAGCCCGCGGTTTCGATGTGATCTATGGCGATACCGACTCCACCTTCGTCTGGCTCAAAGGCGCCCATGACGAGGACGCTGCTGCGCGCATTGGCCGCGAGCTGGTGGCCGAGGTCAACCTCTGGTGGCGCCGGCACTTGAGCGATTCGATGGGCCTGGAAAGTGCCCTGGAGTTGCAGTTCGAAACCCATTACCGACGCTTTCTGATGCCGACCATCCGCGGTACCGAAGAAGGCAGCAAGAAGCGCTACGCAGGGCTGGTGCAGCGCGCCGACGGCAGCGAGGAGATGGTCTACAAAGGCCTGGAGTCGGTACGCACCGACTGGTCGCCGCTGGCCCGGGAATTTCAGCAGGCGCTTTACGGGCGGATCTTCCGTGGCCAACCGTACCGCGACTATGTGCGTCAGTATGTGCAGCAGACCTTGGCCGGGGAATTCGATGAGCTGATGGTGTACCGCAAGCGCTTGCGTCGTCCGCTGGCCGATTACCAGCGTAACGTGCCGCCGCATGTGCGCGCCGCGCGCCTGGCCGATGAGTACAACAGCCGCCTTGGCCGCCCCCGGCAGTACCAGAACGGCGGCTGGATCAGCTACCTGATCACCACGGCCGGCCCTGAACCCTTGGAAAGCCTGCAGGCACCCATCGATTACGAGCATTACCTGAGCCGCCAACTGCAACCGGTGGCCGATGCCATCCTGCCCTTTGTCGGGGGTGATTTCGCGGCGTTGACCGGCCGCCAGCTACAGCTGTTCTGAGCACAGGCATTACCTATCTAGCGCCTCGACAAACCGTGGCTGCCTAGGCTGGCCTCTTTACCCACAAGAGGCTTTACGCATGGGCACTACACACTCGCCAGAGGATCAGGCTGGGGGCAATGCCGTCGTCCGCCCCGACACGCTGCAGCACGACAGCGACGCGTTTCAGGATGGTTTCATCAGCAAGCGCCTGCCCCGTTGGTTGCGACAGGCGCCCATTGACCAACTGCCTGCGATCAGCCACGCGTTGGCTAAGAGCCTTGAAAGCCGTCAGCAACTGGGCGCGTTGCTGACGCGCATCGAAGGCATCGATGGCTTCGTCGCCTCCAGGCTGGAGAAGGCGCTCAGCGAGCGTTACGGGGTTACCTACAACCTGCACCGGTTAAAGTTTCTCGAAGGGCGCCGTGAACCGGTGATCAACGCCCAGCCGGTGGGGGCTCACCTCACAGAAGTGGTGTACGACGAAAAACCACTGCTTGAGGTGGCACTGCGCAACTTTACCGCCGAACAGGCCAGCGCGGGCGGCCAGCCGGCGGGCAACCGGTTGCTGGTACCGCGCTCGGGCGCGCGCAAACCGCCCACCGCCATCGCCTTTGCTGCGCTGTGCCGCGAGCTCGACCTGGGGCAGGGCTACCAGCAGCATCTGGACAGCATTCTGAAACCGGCCAATGACGAAAAACGCATCGAGACGTTGCTGGTCGATGCCGTGCGCTACGCCATGCTGGTGGATGGCTACAAGGCCCGGCAAGACAATCTGCTGGATGCCAGCGAGCTGAAATTGCTGGTGGGCATGTGCCTCGAGGGCAAGCTGCTGCGCCTGGCAGGTGACCTGGTGGTGGCCAAGCAGCTGAAGCTGCTCGGGTATGCGCTTGAGCAGGTGGTGGTACTGGAGGTGATCGATCAAGGCCCTTTGTTCAACACCACGCGGCGTTTGCTGATGTATGTGCCGGGTGATCCGGTGGCGCCCTGGAGTGCATTCGGCAGCCTCAATGACCTCAACCGTGAACTGGGCCACCGCTTGCGCGTCAAGACGTATCAGCGATTCTTCAGCCGCTTTGTGCTCAGGCGCGACAGCCAGGCGTTCTTCGCCACGGTAACGCCCGTTTTTGATGACCTGCCGGCCTGGGCAAGTTATGACCTCGTCCCCCGTTTGCAGGCCTACCCGTCACCGCTGTTCAACAGCCTCGCACAGTCGCGTATCCGCCAGATCAAAGAGGATGCGGCAATGATCGCGGTGCCGGTGGCGCGGCTCGACCGCGGGGTCCAGCGTGCCCATGACGAGCGCCTGGCTGCCGAAGGCTGGCTGCTGCTGAACCTGGCGTCGTTTTTTGTCCCGGGCCTGGGCCTGGTCATGCTCGCGGTGACTGTCTGGGAGTTGCTGGGCGAGGTTTACCATGGCATCGAAGCCTTGCAGGCGGGTGATGCCCAGGAGGCACTCGACCATTTGACCCACGTCGCCACTGACCTTGCGGTGATTGCGGCGACAGTGGCGGGCGTTACGGTGGCGCGGCGGTTGTGGGCGCGTTCTGCTGTGGTCGATGCGATGGTGCCTGCACAGCTGGAGGACGGTAGCAGCAAGCTTTGGCAGCAGGACCTGGCACCTTACCGCAGCGTCGCGCCGGGGCCTGCGGCTACGCAGGATGCCTTGGGGATTCGACGCCACGCCGGGCAGGCCTGGATCGAAATGGACGGCCACCACTACCCTGTGGTCGACTCCGGTAGCGATGGCCAATGGCAGCTTCGCCCGCGCAGCGGCAATGGGCCTGCGCTGCGTCACAACGGTGCCGGCGCCTGGCGCGTCTGGAGCGAGCAACCTGCGCAATGGGATGACACCCACCGCATGTTCCGCCGCCTTGGCACGCCGTTGGACAGCATGACGGACGAGCAGATCGACCAGGTGCTGGGCTTTCATGACCTGGGTGCGGATCAGCTGCGGGCCCTGCATGTGTATGGGCGTGCGCCCGAGGCCGGCATGCTCGACAGCGCCGAGCGTTGCAGGATCGACCAACGGATTCGCCAGGTGATCAGCTGCTTGCGGGCGGGTGAGCCGGTCGAGGATGCCACCGTGTTGCAGCATGCCCAGCGCTTGCCGGGTGCAGCCGGTGCGTCGGACCCGCAGCTGGCCGAGCTCGCCTGGGCCCAGCGGCGCCTTTTATTGGGGCGTGTGTATGACGCTGTGCAGGTCAGCGACAGCCCGGGCAGTGCCTTGCTGCGCAACGTGTTTTCGGGCTTGCACCCGCGGGCCGCGCAGGCGCTGCTGACGGCGGCCAATGGGGATGATCGACGGCGGTTGCTGCAGACTGGCCGCGTGCCATTGAACCTGGCCGAAGCGGCCAGGGGCGCTGTGGCGACCATTCGCAAGGTCAGGGTACTTGAAGCGTTGAGCCTGGATACCCCACAGAATGCCGACTTGGCGCGTGTCGCACTGGGGCTGCTCAAGCACTTGCCTGGCACTGGCCAAGGCGTGCGTTGGCGCTTGTTCGAAGGCCATCGCGGTGGGCCGCTGCTGGCATCGACCGAGGACGGCGCGCAGGCATTCGATTTGCTGCACCACGCGGGCACGTTCCAATTGCTGGATGCTCAAGCGGTGCCGCAAGGTGAGGCGGGCGAGCTGTTCGAGGTGATGGCCGCAGCCTATTCACCGTCCCAGCGGGAGGCGATGCAGGTAGCGGAGCCCTTCGCCCATAACCTCAGGGTTGTGCTGGCGCGTGAGGCCCTACGACGTCGTGCCGAACTTGAAGGGCTGCTGGGTGTGCAGCCCCCGGGGGTGTTCCGCCCACCCCTGCGTTTGGCCGATGGCCGCCTGGGTTACCCCTTGGGTGGCCGTAACTCGGGTGGCCCAGGCAGGCCAGAGCGGGCGCTGGCGCTGGCAGCGTCGGTGCGTGACCTGTTTCCCTCGTTCAGTGACGAACAGGTGGCGACATGGACCGACAATGTGCGGCGTTCGGGGCGCCAAGTGGAAGCGGTATTGGCCCAATTGCGTGCAGAGTACAGGGTGCTGCGCAACAGCTTGGAAGGGTGGGTCGGGGAGGCCCAAGGTGCTGAGAGGGAAGACCGTACCTGCATGCGCAACACGCTGCTCGATTGCTGGCGGCGCACCACCGACGGAGGGCAAGCGCACCTCGACACCGACCACAACTACCGCATGGTCCTTTACAACATGCGGCCTGGGGAGCTGCCGGAAATGCCAGCACAGGTCAGCTTTGCTCATGTTTCCGATGTGTCACTGCTGCGCATGGAGCTGCAGGAAATTCCAGCGAGCTTCCTGCTCGCTTTCCCGCGTGCACGGTTACTGGACCTGGGGGGGAATTTGCTGACCCGCTTGCCGCAGCCGTTGCTGCAAATGCAGCACTTGCGTCAGTTGACCCTGACCAATAACCAGATCGTGTTGAACACCAGCCAGGCCGCTACGTTGGCAAGTGCCACAAGCCTCGAGTACCTCGACCTGTCCCATAACCCACTGGGTCGCGCCTTCACCTTGAATGGGCTCACCGTTCTTCGCTGGCTGAACTTGCGCAATACGGGGCTGACGCAGTTT
This sequence comes from Pseudomonas sp. LAIL14HWK12:I7, assembly GCF_000483465.1. Classification (NCBI taxonomy): domain Bacteria; kingdom Pseudomonadati; phylum Pseudomonadota; class Gammaproteobacteria; order Pseudomonadales; family Pseudomonadaceae; genus Pseudomonas; species Pseudomonas sp. LAIL14HWK12:I7. The sequence goes on along the minus strand of NZ_AXYZ01000008.1, from coordinate 264,207 downwards.
CCGCACGGCGTGGAGAGCCGCTCAAGCCTGGTGTACATGGACATGCGCGAGAACCGCCTGACGCGGATTCCAGAGTGGTTCTATCAACTGGCACCTGGCTTTCGGCGGCGCATCAGGTTGGCCGGAAACCCGTTTGAGAACGCCGAGCTGATTCGCCTGCAGGCGGCGCTGATGGGGCCGGCCATGCCGACGGACGAGGTGTTGCTTTACGAACAACTCGAGCGTGCCCGTGCCGTTTGGGGGGATGCTGTCGGGCCGCGTTATCGGGGCCTGCTGATGGCGGCTTGGGAGTCGGTAGACATAGGGGAGCCTGCCGATCGCTTCTTTCGCGTCCTGCAGCAGTTGCTGCAGTCCGCAGATTTCCACATCAATGCTGAAGCCCTCGCCCAGCGGGTACTGGCCGTGCTGCAGGCGATGGCACGGGAGCCGGCCCTGCGCGAAGCCTTGATGGACATCGCCAACGACGAGTGGGGTTGCCAGGACGGCGCGACCTGGTGCCTCAGTAACCTTGAACTGAACGTGCTGGTGTGGCGTGCCCGGACCGATGAGCCAGGTAATACCGAGCAGGCCTTGCTTGCGTTGGGGCGGCGTTTGTGGCGCCTGGATGAGGTCGATCGGCTGGCTGTGCTGGACATCCTGAATCGCGGCGGCAACCCAGATGAAAGCGAAGTGGGGCTTGCCTATCGCCTCGGGTTGCGCGATCGCCTGAACTTGCCCATTGCAGTGGCCGACATGAGTTTTCGCCCCCTGGCAGGGGTCACTGAGGCGCACCTTGCACGGGCGCAAGCGCAAGTGCTCGAGGCAGAGACGCAGGAGGAAATCGCACGTTCACTGGTGGACCGAACGTTCTGGCAGGGGCACCTGGAACGTGCCCACCCTGAACGCTTTGCGCAAGTGGACAGGCCGTTCCGGCGCCGCCTCGATCGCGTGCTCGACGATGAGGCGTTGACCGACGAGGCCAGGCAGGCTGAGTCGGATGCGATTCTTGCCGCACAGCGCGCTGCCCGGCGCGGGTTGATGCTCGACATGACGCTGGCGGCATTGGAGGCGGGGCCTCCGGGCGCTGGCATCGACGTGTAACAACACCGCGTGTGGGGCGTAGCGCAGCCTTGCCAGCAGTGCCTTTGGGCTATGCTCAGTCAGGAGGCGGCCTTTTCGGCAAAGTCCGTCATCCTGATCTGACGCATGCCTGGAAATTGTCAGTTACTTTTCCTTCGCCACGCAGCTTTTGAAGTGGTTTAGGCTCCAGGTCGGATTTTTCTCCGTGATCTGTAGTCATTGGTTTATCGAGACATTAAGGAGATGTGTATGCTCGTCCGGTCACTGACCCTCGCTACCTTGCTCGCCGTCACCGGCCCACTGTTCGCCGCCGACAGCGACGCTCCATTGGCCAAGGAGCTGGGCAAGGCACGGCCTCTGGTGATCATTGCTCCCAGTTCTGCCGACCCGACATTACGTGGGTTGAACAAAGCCTTGGAAGACCCGGAAATTCAAAAAGCCTTCAAGGAGCGCAGCCTGGTGCTGTACAGCGTTGCCAAGATGGTCGGCAAGCGCGAGGACAAGAACCTCGAGCAGCAGACCACCATGGCCCTGATCCGCGAACTCAAGCTTGGCGCGAGCGCGGGCACCAAGGTGATTCTGGTGGGCAAGGACGGCGAACGGCACATGCTCAAGGATGACGCCACGGGCGAGCCAATCGACCCGCAGGCCATCCTCAAGGCGGTCGATGAGCTGCCGGCGAGCGAGAAGGCCGTGACTGCGCCAGAGCCTGTCGCGGCGGCACCTGAAACCAAGGGCAAGGACAGCAAACCGGCCAAACCCGTCAAACCTGCCAAGCCCGCAGCGCCGCCCAAGCCGCTGGAAGACTGACAGCCTTCACCCGCCACTGGCCGCAGGGGCGGGTGCTCTGTATCACACTGTATCCTGCAGGCCTACAGACCGATTCATGTACAAAATGCCGATTTCGGCGATACAACCCCGACACACCCACCCGGCCTAATGGCTCCACTTTCCAACCACAGTGGAGCTACACCATGACTCATGCACGCAACACTCTCGGCCTGCTCGGCGCCGCCCTGATCGGCAGCATGGCCTTTGGCAGCAGCGCGTTCGCTGTCGAGCCGCTGTCCCAGGGGTATCAACTGGCGTCGGCCAAGGTGCCTGGCGAAGGCAAATGCGGTGAAGGCAAGTGCGGTGGCAGCGGCAAGGCCACCCAGGGTGAGGGCAAGTGCGGTGGCGACAAGAAGGCCAGCCATGGCGAAGGCAAGTGCGGTGAAGGTAAATGTGGCGGCGCTGGCAAGGCAGCAGAAGCCTCGTCCAGCGAAGTGACCGGTAAGTCCTGAGTTAAACCCTTGGAATGACACAACGCCCCTCCTGCTGGTCAGGCGGGGCGTTTTGCGTGTAGTGGAGACTTATCGATGACGACCACACCCTTGCTTGTCGGCCTTGGCCTGCGCCGTGGCCTGATGGCTGAATTGCTTACGCTGGAAGACGGTGCCGTGGATTTTCTGGAGTGTGCGCCAGAAAACTGGATTGGGGTCGGAGGCGCCTATGGCAAAGGCCTGGCGCAATTGACCGAACGGTTTGCGCTGGCCTGCCATGGGCTGTCCTTGTCCTTGGGCGGCAGCCTGCCGCTGGACCGGGGTTTGCTGGACCAGACCCGGCGCTTTCTCGATCGCCATCAGGTACGCCTGTATAGCGAACACCTGAGCTATTGCAGCGATGACGGTCACCTCTACGACCTGATGCCGATCCCCTTCACGCAAGAAGCTGTGCATCACGTCGCCGCCAGGATTCGTCAGGCCCAGGACCACTTGCAGCGGCGTATCGCCGTGGAAAACATCAGCTATTACGCCGCCCCGTACCAGGCGATGAGCGAGCTGGACTTCATTCGCGCCGTGCTCGACGAGGCCGACTGCGACCTGCTTCTGGACGTCAACAATGTGTTCGTCAACGCCTGCAACCATGGCTACGATGCGCAGGCCTTCCTTCAGGGGCTGCCGCCGGCACGCGTCGTCGCCATGCATGTGGCGGGTCATTACGACGAGGCCCCGGACCTCAAGGTGGATACCCATGGCGCACCCGTGAAGGAGGATGTCTGGTCGTTGTTCTCGATGGCCTGCAAGCATTTTGGCGCACAGCCGACAACGCTCGAGCGAGACTTCAACTACCCGCCCTTGGCCGAGCTGCTCGAAGAGACTGACCGCATTCGCACGGTGCAGCGGGAGGTGTCGCATGAGCGAATTGTTGCGTGAACAGCAGTTCTCGCTGGCGCGGCATCTGCGAGATCCGCAGCGGCATGCCCCACCGCCTGGCATCGAGGCACGCCGGCTGAAGGTTTACCGTGAACTGTTCTATGGCGCCATCGAAGGCCTGCTGGCCGGCAGCTTTCCGGTGCTGCGGCAAACCTTGGGCGAGCCGCGCTGGCATGCCCGCGTGCGGGATTTTTATGCCAACTACCGCAGCCAGACACCCTTGTTCACCGAGATCGCCGAAGCGTTCATCGACTACCTCCAGGGCATCGAACTGGATGCCCCGTGGCAACTGGAGCTTGCCCACTACGAGTGGATCGAGGCCCAGCTGTACCTCAGCGATGCTGAAGACCCGGCTCATGACCCACAGGGTGACCTGCTGCAGGGGGAGCCGCTGCTGTCGTGCACGGCCAGGGTATTGGCCTACCGTTGGCCAGTTGACCGTATCGGCCCGGATTATCAACCGCAGGAGGCACCTGAACCCACCTTGCTGCTGGTCTACCGCGACGCCGGGCTGCAGGTACGCTTCGCTCGCCTGGCACCCATGGCTTACCGCTTGCTCACAGAGGTGAGGGGTACTGGGCTGGCGCGTCTGCACGCATTGGGTGGGGATCAGGAGCAAGGCTTGGCACTGCTGGAAAGCCTGCGTGCGCAAGGCATTGTCATCGGTACAGCCTGAGACAAAAAACGGGCTCGGCGCCGACTGGCCCCGAGCCCGTTGCTATTTACGCGTCATGCTCTGGCTGCGAACCGCGCGTTGAGCCAGTGGTCAAGGCTCAAGCGCCCGGCCCCCTTGAGCAGCAGTGGCAGCAGTGCCACCAGGTAGATCAGCGGCAACTTGAAGTTGCCGAAACCCTGGTCGGTGATGGCATAACCCTGCGCCAGCTCCGCCAGGCTCGACCACTGTGACGGCCAATGCACCGCAGCAATGGCCACCACAGTGATGACCATGAGCCCGGCCGAGGCCAGCCGTGTGCCCAGGCCAAGCAACAGCAGTAAAGGCAGCACCAGCTCGGCCCACATCGACAGTTGCCAGTTCAGCGCTGCGGGCAGTGCACTGAACGGGAAGGGGAAGCTGGACTGCAGGTCGCCGAACCAGTTGGTGCCGTTGTATTTTTCCAGACCAGACTCGAAAAACTCCCAGGCCAGAAACAGCCGCAGCGGCACGTCGGCGCTCCAGCTTCCGATCCGGTCAATGTGGCTGAAGGGGTGGGTAAATGCCGTCATGTTTGGACGTGTCATCGGTTTAACTCCTGGCGTGCCAATGTGTGGCCGGGAGTGTGGAGCGGTGGCGTATCGACAGTGTGTCGGCGGAGGCGACAGTGTGTATCGGACTGTAGCGATCGGTTGCGTAAGGCGGCATCGCTATCACGCGTAAGACCTGGAGGGCGACATGCCGGTGGCACTCACTTCAACTCGATCTGTGCACACAACCCGCCACCTTGGCGATTGCTCAGGGTCAAGCGCCCACCCATGGCCTGGGTCAGTTGCTGCGCGATCGCCAGCCCCAAGCCGGTGCCTCCGGTACTGCGGTTACGCGAGCTTTCTACCCGGTAAAAAGGCTTGAGCACTTCATTGAGCTCATCTTCCGGAATCCCTGGGCCGTCATCGAGTATCCGAATCCGGGTGCATCCTGGTTCACGGCTGACCTCCAACTGTGCTTTACCCGCGAACTTCAAGGCGTTGTCCACCAGGTTGACCAACACCCTGCGCAGCGCATGCGGGCGGGTTTCCAGCAGGCCGTCGGCGTTGCCGTGGCGTTCGACCTGGGCGCCGCTGTCCTGGTAGTCGAATACCAGGCTGTCGAGGAAGGCATCCAGGTTGATTCGGCATGGGGCTTCGGTGTTGATGTCCATGCTGCGGGCATAGGCCACACCTTCGCGTACCAGGTGCTCCATGGCATCCAGGTCGTGCGACAGCTTGTCTTTCTCGACCCCCTCGTCCATCACTTCGACCCGCAATTTCATGCGGGTGATGGGGGTTTGCAGGTCGTGGGAAATCGCCGCCAGCAACTGCATGCGCTCCTTGAGGTAGGCCGCGATGCGTGCCTGCAAGGCATTGAAGGCAACGGCGGCGTACTTCACCTCGCGCGGGCCGCTCTCGTCCAGTTGCACACCGGGTTTGTCCGGGTCGAGGTTGTCCACGGCCTGCGACAGGCGGGTAAGCGGGCCGATGGCCAGGCGCACTGCCAGCCAGGTGCACAGCAACAGCACGGCCAGCTGAATCAGCAAAACCACCGGCAGCCAGCGGGCAATCGGTACGGGGGTCGGGGTGACGTCGATGGTCAGGGGCGCGCCATCTGCCAGGTTCAAGTGCACCTGAAAATGCGCATTGGGGCCGGGGATCTCCTGGAAGGTCAGGCGAAAGTCGTCGCCAATGGCTTTGACGATCGACTCGGCGGCCATGGGCGGGTCGCTGGTCGGCATCGCCTGGCCATCCTGGCCCTGGTCAAGGTGGTAGCGGTAGGTGCGCCGCTCCAGGCGCGGCAGCCAGGCGGCACGTTCGGCGGCGGGCAGGCGGTCGAGGATGGCGACCGAAGTGGCAACGTCCTGTTCCAGGTTGCTGAGCATCATCGAGCGGCTGCTGATGTAGCGCTCGTAGGCTTGCAGGCCGAACGACAACCCATAGGCCAGGACCAGCCCTGTGAAGAAGATCAATGCCAGGCGCGAGGCCAGGGTACGGGGCCATTTCATGAGGGCGACTCGAGCAATTGCACCGGCAGCGAGAACACGTAGCCTTCGCTGCGCACGGTCTTGATGCAGCTGGGTTCGCGGGCGTCATCACCCAGGCGCTGGCGCAGGCGGCTGACCAGCAGGTCGATGGAGCGGTCGAAGATGTCCGCCTCACGGCCCTGGGTGAGGTTGAGCAGTTGTTCGCGGCTGAGCACCCGCTGCGGGTGGTCGAGAAATACCCGCAGCAGCCGGTACTCGGCGCCGCTCAGGGCCACCAGGGTGTCTTCACTGTCGAGCAGGTGCCGTGCGGTGGTGTCCAGACGCCATTGGCCGAAGGCCAGCAGGCGGCTGCTTTCGCTGATGGTCAGGTTGGGCGGCAGCATGCGCGTGCGGCGAAGCACCGCATTGATGCGGGCGAGCAGTTCGCGGGCGGAGAACGGCTTGGTCAGGTAGTCGTCGGCGCCCATCTCCAGGCCGATGATGCGGTCGGTTTCGTCGTTGCGTGCGGTCAGCATCAGCACGGGCGTGTTGCGGTGCTTGCCAGCGCGCAGTTCACGGCACAGCAACAGGCCATCGTCGCCAGGCATCATGATGTCGAGGACGATCAGGTCGACGCTGTTGGCTTCGAGAAAGGCGCGCATCTGCCGGCCATCGGCAACGATGCTGGTCCGCAGGCCGTTCTTCTTCAGGTAGTTGCCGACCAGTTCGCGGATCTCGCGGTCGTCGTCGACGATCAGGATGTGATCGACGTGTTCCATGCGCAGCGTTCCTGTATGGGGTGGGGTTGGCGCAGTGTACCGAGCGTCATCGCGCTTGCCTGCTGGGTTTTGTATTGCAGTGTATCTGCCGTTGGCAGAGATACAGGAGGAAGCAGATCACAGGCTCGGGTGACACATACGGGATACCTGGCAGCCGTGTAATGGCTCTCGACCGGGGAGTAACCCTCCCCACCTAAAGCGTTACACAGGAGAGTTGCCATGAACCTCAAAGCCTTCGCCAGCGTCAGCCTGTTTGCCGTGTTCAGTTTCGGCGCCATTGCCGCTCAGGCCGCCACCACCGCGATGAACGATGCCAGTGTGATGCAGTACCGCTACGGTGATCATCTGGATGTGAACAAAGTCCTGTCGGTGCAGGATGATCAGGGCAACACCTGCGGCCTGGTCAACACCCGCATGGACTACCTCGATTCCAAAGGTCAGCATCGGAGTGTGGAATACCGCTCGTACGCCACCGGCGGTTGCCATGAGAATTGATCGCCGCCTGATGTTAAAGGTGGGCGGCATTGCGCTGGCCCTGACAGGCCTGGGCCTGGCGGGCTATCTGGAGGCCCGCGACAGTTACGGCGCCATGCCGTCGCTGGCGGGGGCCAGCCAGTGGTTGAATTCGCCGCCACTGGATGCGCCGGCGCTCAAAGGCAAGGTGGTGCTGGTGGACTTCTGGACTTGGGACTGCATCAACTGCCAGCGCAGCCTGCCGCATGTGAATGACTGGGCACGGCGTTACGCCGACCAGGGGCTGGTGGTGGTGGGCGTGCACACGCCTGAATATGACTACGAGCATGACGTCGCGACCTTGCGCGACAAGGTAGCTGCGCTGGGGATCGGTTACCCCGTGGCAGTGGACAACGATCACCAGGTGTGGAATGCCTGGGGCAACCAGTTCTGGCCGGCGCATTATTTTGTCGACCGCACAGGGCAAGTGCGCCACGTGCATTTTGGCGAGGGGGATTATGCGGGGCAGGAACAGGTGTTGAAGGCCTTGCTGGATGAAAAGGGTTGATGCGCCTGCACCGGCCCTTTCGCGGGGCAAGCCCGCGAAAGGGCCGGTGCCGACTCAGCTAAAACTGGCAAAATGCGCCTGCATCCGCGCCGCATCGGCCTCGCGGCCACTGAACAGCTCGAACGCCTTGACCGCCTGGAACACCGCCATGTTGCTGCCATCCAGCGTGCGGCAACCCAATGCCCGCGCGGCGCGCAACAGTTCGGTTTCCAGCGGGAAGTAGATGATCTCCGCCACCCACAACCGTTCATGCAGCAACTCCACCGGCAGCGGCGTCCCCGGCAGCTTGGCCATGCCCACGGGCGTGGTGTTGACCAGCCCGTCTGCCTCGGCCAATGCTGCGCGCAGGTCAGTGCCGAGCACCGCACGGCCGGCACCGAAATGCCCGTTGAGGTTGTCGACCAGCGCTTGTGCCCGCGTTGCGTCGACTTCGAACAGCACCAGCCGTTCGACCCCTTCGCCCAGCAGCGCATGGGCCACCGCCGAGCCTGCGCCCCCCGCGCCCATTTGCACCACTTGCAGGCGTGCCACATCTGGCAGGCCGCGGCGCAGGCCTTCGGCGAAGCCCAGGCAGTCAGTATTGTGGCCGACCCGTTTGCCGTCCTTGAGCACCACGGTGTTCACCGCGCCGATCCCTCGGGCTTCATCCGACAGCTCGTCGAGCAGCGGCAGAATCGCCTGTTTGAACGGGTAGGTGATGTTGAGCCCGGTGAACCCGGTGTGCTGTGCGGCATCGAGCAGGCCGGGCAGGGCGCTATCGTCTAGCTGCAATTGATCGGCGTCGATCAGGCGATACAGGTAACGCAGGGATTGCGCGTCACCTTCATGCTCATGCAGCGCAGGGGTGCGCGACAGCTGGATGCCGCGGCCGATGAGGCCGGCGAGGATAGCCTGTTGGCTCATGCGGTCTGCTCCTGGAACATTTCCGCGAAGTGGCTCAGGGCCAGGCGGTAGCCATGGCTGCCCAGGCCGCAGATCACGCCGACGGCAATCGACGAGACGAACGACAGGTGGCGGAAGGGCTCGCGTTTGTGCACGTTGGACAGGTGCACCTCGATGACGGGCAGTTCACTGGCCACCAGGGCGTCGCGGATGGCCACGGAGGTGTGGGTCCAGGCGCCCGGGTTGATCAGGATGCCAGCACAGCGGCCACGGGCGGCATGGATCCAGTCGATCAGTTCGCCTTCGTGGTTGGTCTGGCGGAATTCGATTTCCAGGCCTTTGGCAAGGGCACTGTCGGCGCAGCCTTGGGCCAGGTCAGCAAGGGTTTCATGGCCATACTGAGTGGGCTCGCGGGTGCCCAGCATGTTCAGGTTAGGGCCGTTCAGCACAAGAATAAGGGGCTTCATGAAAGGCATCGCTTTGTTGTTTTTGGATGCGCTTATCTTTGTACCACCTGGTTAGTTTCGTCAATTGCGTGAATGGACTTGGATGGGAAAGTGGGCGATAACCGGACGTTTTGCGCCAGTGCCGCCCCCCGCTGATTACAGCATTGTAATGTTCACGCCACCGCCCCGATAAGCACGCCGCCCTACAGTCCCTCGCCAACGCTCGCCGACGAGGACCTGTTTCGTGCCCTGCACCCGTGCCATCCCCCGCAAGATCGCCTTGCTTTGCCTGCTACTGGCGGCCACTGGCAGTGCCCACGCCAGTGGCAGCCTGAGCCTGCCCGAAGCGCTTAGCGCTGCCTTTGCGCAAAACCCGGAACTTGCTGCCGCGGGCCGTGAAATCGGCATTGCCGAAGGCGAGCGGCGCCAAGCGGGGTTGATACCTAACCCGCAGCTGTCCTGGGAAGTCGAGGACACCCGCCGCGAGACGCGCACCACCACGGTCATCCTGAGCCAGCCACTGGAGCTGGGCGGCAAGCGGGGAGCGCGCATCGCCGTGGCCGGTGCCGGCCAGACCATCGCCCAGCTTGACTTGGAACGCCAGCGCAATGGCTTGCGCGCCGATGTGGTGCAGGCCTTCCACGCGGCCCTGCGTGCGCAAACGGCGCTGGAGCTGGCGCAACAGTCCCAGGCACTGACGGAGCGCGGGCTGCGGGTGGTACAGGGCCGCGTCACGGCCGGCCAGTCTTCGCCGGTGGAGGCGACGCGGGCCCAGGTGCAACTGGCCCAGGCGCAGGCGCAAGTACGCCGCGCCGCCTCACAGCGCAGTGTGGCTTATCAGGCGTTGGCGCGGTTGACTGGCAGCCCGGTGGCACGCTTCGACCGCCTGCTGGCCACTGATTTGTCGCCGGGTGCCGCGCCTGCGGCCGAGGCCCTGCTGGCCAGGGTCGAACAGACCGCCGAGTGGCGCTTGGCGGCGGCGCAGGTTGAGCGCGGCGAAGCGTCGTTGGGCTCTGAAAAGGCTCAGCGCATACCCGACCTCACCGTCAGCCTCGGCAGCCAATACAGCCGCGAGGACCGCGAGCGAGTCAACGTGGTCGGGCTGTCTATGCCGCTGCCGTTGTTCGACCGTAACCAAGGCAACGTGCTGGTGGCTGCGCGACGTGCCGACCAGGCCCGTGACCTGCGCAATGCCGTTGAGTTGCGCTTGCGCAGCGAAACCCGCAGCGCCCTCAGCCAATGGGCCACGGCCATGCAGGAAGTGCAGGCCTACGACCGCACCATCCTGCCCTCGGCGCAGCAAGCGGTAGACACCGCCACCCGCGGCTTCGAGATGGGCAAGTTCGCCTTCCTCGATGTGCTCGATGCCCAGCGCACGCTGATCGAGGCGCGGGGCTTGTACCTGCAAGCCCTGGCCTCGGCGACCGATGCGCGGGCTCAGGTCGAGCGCCTGTATGGCGACCTTGAGGGCGGCTTGTGATTCAGGGGCCGCTACGCGGCCATCGCCGGCAAGCCAGCTCCCACAAATGAAGCGCCACGTTGATGCACGGTGCCGTCCCTGTGGGAGCTGGCTTGCCGGCGATGGGTCGCGCAGCGGCCCCATTGGCTTGAGCAACAACACGAACAGCAGGAGCAACAATGAATAACCCACGCAAGATCGCCCTCCTGGCGGTCGCTCTGGCCGTGCTTGGCCTCGGTGGCCTGGCCTGGACCGGCAACCTCGGCCAGGCCACGAGTGGCGAAGCCCAGCACGACGCGCATGGCGAAGACGGCCACGGCCACGATGATGAGCAGGCCGAAGAAGGCCACGCCGACGAGGAAGGCAAATTGTACCTGTCCAGCGCCCAGATCGAGGCGGCTGGCGTGCAGTTGGTAGCTGCCGGCCCCCGCGAGCTGGGCACTGCCATCAGCTACCCGGGTGAAATCCGTTTCGATGAAGACCGCACCGCGCATGTCGTGCCGCGTGTACCGGGTGTGGTCGAATCGGTGCAGGCCGACCTCGGGCAGGCGGTAAAGCGCGGCCAGGTGCTGGCAGTGATCGCCAGCCAGCAGATTTCTGACCTGCGCAGCGAACAACAGGCAGCCCAGCGCCGCCTGGAGCTGGCGCGTCTGACCTTCCAGCGCGAACAGCAGCTGTGGCAGGAACGCATCAGCGCCGAACAGGACTTCCAGCAGGCTCGCCAAGTGTTGCAGGAGGCCGAGATCGCGCTGGCCAATGCTCGGCAAAAGGTCGCGGCAGTCGGCCCCGCCGGCGCCGGCAACCGCTATGAGTTGCGCGCACCCTTCGATGCGGTGGTGGTGGAAAAACACATGAGCGAGGGCGAGGTGGTCGACGCCTCCAGCAACGCCTTCACTCTGTCCGACCTGAGCCGGGTCTGGGCCACCTTCGCCGTCGCCCCCCGCGACTTGAACCGTGTCGTCACCGGGCGCAGTGTCACGGTCAGTGCGCCGGACCTGGGCGCCGAGGTCGAGGGCACGGTCAATTACGTCGGCAGCCTGCTCGGTGAACAAAACCGCGCCGCCACCGTGCGCGCCACCTTGGCCAACCCCAACGGCGCCTGGCGCCCTGGGCTGTTCGTGAACATTGCGGTCAGCGTCGAGCGGTCGACCGCCGCCGTGGTGGTACCGGAAAGCGCGTTGCAGACCTGGGAGGAGCAGACCGTGGTGTTCGTGCGTACCGAGCAAGGCTTCGAGGCACGCCCGGTGACGACAGGGCGCCGCGACGCCGGCCAGGTAGAACTCGTCGCCGGCCTGGCTGCAGGCACTCAGGTCGCTGCCGCCGGCAGCTTCGTCCTCAAGTCGGAGCTTGGCAAAGGCTCCGCCGAGCACAGCCATTGAAACCGGGGACGACGCCATGTTCGAACGCCTGATCCAATTCGCCATCGAGCAGCGCCTGGTGGTGATGCTTGCCGTGCTGCTGATGGCTGCGGTGGGTATCCACAGCTACCAGAAACTGCCCATCGATGCCGTGCCGGACATCACCAACGTCCAGGTGCAGATCAACACCGCCGCGCCCGGTTACTCGCCATTGGAGACCGAGCAGCGCATCACCTTCGCCATCGAAACGGCCATGGCCGGCCTGCCAGGCCTCAAGCAGACCCGTTCGCTGTCCCGCTCGGGCTTGTCCCAGGTCACGGTGATCTTCGATGACGGCACCGACCTGTTCTTCGCCCGTCAATTGGTCAACGAGCGCCTGCAGGTGGCCCGTGAACAGTTGCCCGACGGCATCGAGGCGGGCATGGGGCCGATTTCCACAGGGCTGGGCGAGATCTTCTTGTGGACCGTCGAGGCCGAGGAGGGCGCGCTCAAGGACGACGGTACGCCCTACACCCAGACCGACCTGCGGGTGATCCAGGACTGGATCATCAAGCCGCAGCTGCGCAATGTGCCGGGGGTGGCCGAGGTCAACAGCATTGGCGGCCATGCCAAGCAGTACTTGATCGCACCGGAGCCCAAGCGCCTGGCGGCCTACAAGCTCACCCTCAATGACTTGATCGCGGCACTGGAGCGCAACAACACCAACGTGGGGGCCGGCTACATCGAGCGCAATGGCGAGCAGTTGCTGATCCGCGCACCGGGCCAGTTGGACTCCGCCGAGGACATCGCCAACATCGTCATCGCCAGCGTCGACGGCACTCCGATACGCGTCAGCCATGTCGCCCAGGTTGGCCTGGGCCAAGAGCTGCGCTCTGGGGCTGCGACCGAAAATGGCCGTGAGGTGGTGCTGGGCACGGTGTTCATGCTGATCGGCGAGAACAGCCGCACGGTGTCCCAGGCGGTGGCGGCCAAGCTGGTCGAGATCAACCGCAACCTGCCCAAGGGCGTGGTCGCGGTGACGGTGTATGACCGTACCAACCTGGTCGAAAAAGCCATCGCCACGGTGAAGAAAAACCTGATCGAAGGCGCGATCCTGGTCATCGCCGTGTTGTTCCTGTTCCTGGGCAACATCCGCGCTGCGGTCATTACCGCCATGGTCATCCCGTTGTCGATGCTGTTTACCTTCACCGGCATGTTCAGCAACAAGGTCAGTGCCAACCTCATGAGCCTCGGCGCGCTGGACTTCGGCATCATTGTCGACGGCGCGGTGGTGATCGTCGAGAACGCCATTCGCCGCCTGGCTCACGCCCAGCAACGCCATGGCCGCATGCTGACCCGCGCCGAGCGCTTCCATGAAGTGTTTGCCGCCGCCCGTGAAGCACGGCGCCCGCTGATCTACGGGCAGTTGATCATCATGGTGGTGTACCTGCCGATCTTTGCCCTGACCGGGGTCGAGGGCAAGATGTTCCACCCCATGGCCTTCACCGTCGTGATCGCCCTGCTGGGTGCCATGATCCTCTCAGTGACCTTCGTGCCGGCGGCGCTGGCGCTGTTCGTGACCGGCAAGGTCAAGGAAGAAGAAGGCTTGGTCATGCGCACCGCGCGCAAGCGCTATGCGCCGGTGCTGGGCTGGGTGTTGGGCCGGCGCAAGCTGGCGTTCGCCGGGGCGGCAGCGCTGGTGGTGTTGTCCGGGGTGATGGCCAGCCGCATGGGCAGCGAGTTCATCCCCAGCCTCAGCGAGGGTGACTTTGCCCTGCAGGCGCTGCGCGTGCCAGGCACCAGCCTGTCGCAGTCGGTAGACATGCAGCAGCGCCTGGAGCGGGCGATCATTGCCCGGGTGCCGGAAGTGGAGCGCGTGTTCGCCCGCACCGGCACTGCCGAAATCGCCTCGGACCCGATGCCGCCGAACATCTCTGACGCCTACGTGATGCTGCGTCCGCCCGCGCAATGGGCTGACCCGAGCAAGCCACGTGAGGCGCTGATTGCCGAAGTGCAGCGCGCCGCGGCCAGTGTGCCGGGCAGCAATTACGAGCTGTCGCAACCGATCCAGTTGCGCTTCAACGAACTGATCTCGGGTGTGCGCAGTGATGTGGCCGTCAAAGTGTTTGGGGACGACATGGACGTGCTCAACCAGACCGCTGCGCAAATCGCCAGCAGCCTGCAGCGTGTGCCGGGCGCCTCGGAGGTCAAGGTCGAGCAGACCACAGGCCTGCCGGTGCTGACCATTGATATCGACCGCGACAAGGCCGCCCGCCATGGCCTCAATGTCGGCGATGTGCAAGACGCCATCGCCATTGCCGTGGGGGGGCGCACGGCAGGCACGCTGTATGAGGGCGACCGACGTTTCGACATGGTGGTGCGCCTGCCCGAGACCGTGCGTACCGATGTCGACGGGCTTTCCAGCCTGCTGATACCGGTACCGGCGAGCAGTGCAGCCGGCGCTGCCCAGATCGGTTTCATCCCGCTGTCGCAGGTCGCGACGTTGAACCTGCAACTGGGGCCTAACCAGGTCAGCCGTGAGGATGGCAAGCGCGTGGTGGTGGTCAGTGCCAACGTGCGTGGCCGCGACCTTGGCTCGTTCGTGCAGCAGGCCGAGCAGGCCCTGATCGAACAGGTGCAGATACCGCCCGGTTACTGGACGCGCTGGGGCGGCCAGTTCGAGCAGTTGCAGTCGGCCGCCGAGCGTCTGCAGGTGGTAGTGCCGGTGGCCTTGCTGTTGGTGCTGGCCTTGCTGCTGATGATGTTCAACAACCTCAAGGATGGCTTGCTGGTGTTCACCGGTATTCCGTTTGCCTTGACCGGTGGGGTACTGGCGCTGTGGTTGCGGGATATTCCATTGTCTATTTCCGCAGGGGTGGGCTTCATCGCCTTGTCGGGCGTGGCGGTGCTCAATGGCCTGGTGATGATTGCCTTTATCCGCAGCCTGCGCGAGGAAGGGCGCACGTTGCGGGTGGCGGTCGAGGAGGGTGCGTTGACGCGCTTGCGGCCAGTGCTGATGACCGCGTTGGTGGCCTCGCTGGGGTTCATCCCGATGGCATTGGCGACCGGCACCGGGGCCGAAGTGCAACGGCCGCTGGCGACTGTGGTGATTGGCGGGATCCTGTCGTCCACGGCGTTGACGTTGCTGGTGTTGCCGGCGCTGTACCAATGGGCGTATCGGCGCGAAGAGGTGGAGGAAGGCTGATAATGCCGGGCCCGCTGTGCGGCCCATCGCCGGCAAGCCAGCGCCTACAGGTACCGCGCCTTTTCTGGCTGGCGCACTACCTGTAGGCGCTGGCTTGCCGGCGATGGGCTGCAAAGCAGCCCCAAAAATCTCAAACGCTGCTCCGTACCCCAGGCCGCACGCTATCGACGCCGGGCTCATCATGCAACGAAATCCGCGACGTCTCCGGCAATGCCAACCCTCCGACCAGCGCCACCAGCGCAATTACCACCAGGTAAAACGCCGGTGCCAGGCTGCTACCCGTCTGCCCAATCAACCAGGTCGCCACCAACGGCGCAGTGCCACCGAACAGCGTATAGGCCACGTTGTAGGTAATCGCCGACGCGGTATAGCGGGTCCGTGTAGGGAAGCTTTCCGACAGCAATGCCGCAGTCACCACCCCGCTGCACAGCGCGCCCACGGCCAGCAGAATCACCCCCAGCAGCGCCCCGGACAGTGAGCCGGAACTGGCCAGCCAATACGCCGGGAACACACAGACCATCACCCACAGGCAGGTGAAACCAATGGTCTTGCGCCGCCCCACCCGGTCAGAAAACGCCCCGGCCAACGGGCAGCCGACGGCAGCGAACAACAACGCCACAGTGGTTACCAGCAGCGATTGCGCACGGGTGAGGTTGCCGACCAGTTGCAGGTAGGTGGCAAAGTAGGTGGTGAACATATAGAACGACAGCGCCGTCAGCGAGATGAACGCCCCTAGGTTGCGGATGGCCCGGCCATGGTTGCGCAGGGTCTCCTTGAGCGGCGAGTGCTCGTGTTCTTTGCCCTGGGCCACGGCTTCGCGGAACGCCGGGGTTTCTTCCATGCGCCAGCGCAAGTACAGGCCAACCAGGCCCAACGGGGCGGCGATCAGGAAAGGCACGCGCCAGCCCCAGGCGTTCATCGCCTCGGCCGTCAGGTTCGCTTCCAGGCCGTAGGCGATCACCGCCGCGCAGGCAAAGGCAGAAAAGGTCGAGACCGGCACGAAGCTGCCGTAGAACGCGCGCTTGTCGTTGGGCGCATGCTCCATCAGGTAGGCGCAGGCACCGGCGTACTCGCCACCCGCCGAGAAGCCTTGCAGGCAACGGGCCAGGGTCAACAGCACAGGGGCCGCCAGGCCAATGCTGGCATAGGTCGGCAGCAAGCCGATCAAGGTGGTGGAGCCGGCCATCAGCAAGATGGTCAGCGACAGGATGCGCTTGCGCCCCAGGCGGTCACCCAGTGCGCCGAACACGATACCGCCGAGCGGGCGCAGGGCAAATGCCACGGCAAACACGGCGAAGGTCTTGAGCAAAGCCACGCTGGCATCTTCACTGGCGAAGAACTGGCTGGCAATCAGGGTGGCGAGAAAGCCATAGACGGCAAAGTCGAACCACTCGACGAAGTTGCCGATGGCAGAGGCGGCGATCACCCGGCGCAGGGTGGCGGGGGATACCTCATGAGGTGCGGACATGTGGGAGCTCTCCGGTTTTCATTGGCAGCCTGAATGAACGTGACGCGGTCGGGCCGCGTCATCATTGTTGTGCTTGCCAGTAGATCGGTGAGTGCCTGCGGGGGCTTCGTCGAGGGCGACACTGGGATGTCTGTTTCAACCAGGCAGGCTACTGCCGGCCAACCTTCCACGGGGCGTAGTCGAGTTCGCTGTAGCCCTCGGCTGTGCCTTGCTCGTTGGTGCTGAAGCCCGGCATCGTGCTCAGGTCGAGCTTCATGCAACGGCTGTTGAGCTGCGCCTGCAGGTTGCCGTCCAGGCGGAAGGCCGCTTCACGCAGGCGGGTTGGGGAAAGCTGCACCAGGCAACCCTCGACCTTGCCTTGGGCATTGGCCTGGTAGAACACCGTCGCCTTGCCGATGCTGGTGACCGGCTGATCGCGCAGCAGCTGTTGCCAGAAGTACTCGCGCTGGGCGTTGGCGCGTTGGCGCGCACTGCCGGGGGCCTGGATAGACGCAGGCAGCTGAACGATGATCGGTGCGCGTACGTCGAGCGTTGCCTCGCCGCCGAACAGCGACGCAGGCACGACCGGGTAAATGGTCTTCCAGCACAGTGCCTCGACCAGGTTGGCCAACGCCTGATGGTCGGAGGGCATGACGTCGGCGGGCAGCAGCGCGCCGTATTTGAACGGGGCCTTGCTGGCCTTGCAGGCGACTGGGGCGCTGTGCCGGTCGAAGGTGACCTGCAGGGTGACGGCGCCCAGCTGCTCGCCGGTTGGGGCCAGGGCAATGCTGCGCTCCAAGGCGCGCTGCATCTCGACAGTGAAGGTTTTGAACGCCTGCGCATCGGCGGCTGCCTGAGTGTCCGTGGACGCGGACGCTTGGCAGCCAGCCAGGGCAATCAGAGCCGCGCTCAGGAGCGCGGGGGGCAGAGTTTTGAACACGTGAACTTCCTTGCTGAAACGGTAGCCGGGTGTCTTCGTGAGCCGGCGGGTCATGAACGTGGCAGCTTATCACTGGCAGCGCTGCCACGGGATAACCCCCGTGGCAGCGCTGTTCGATCAGAAGCGCATGTCCAGCGCCACCTCGAAGGTGCGCGGAGCTCCCATGTAGTACTGGGAGCTGTAGGCCTGCTTGGCATACACCTCGTCGGTCAGGTTGCGCACTCGCCCGGTCACTGTGGTGTGCTCATCCAGCCGGTAGCGGGCGAAGGCACCGAACAGCGTGTAGGCCGGTGCCTTGAGGGTGTTGGCATTGTCGGCATACACCGAGCCCACGTAGCGCCCATCGACCCCCGCCGACCACGCGGACGTGAAGCTGTAGGTCAGCCACAGGTTAGCGACGCTGGCCGGTACGTTGACCGGCGTATTGCCCTTACGTGACACCGATACCCCGTTGACCGCTTCGTTGAACGTGTCGTACTGCGCATCGACGTAGGCGTAGTTGGCCTCGGCCAGCAGTTTCGGCGTGACCTGCAGCCGCCCCGACAGCTCGACGCCGCGCGAGGTCTGCTGCCCGGCCTGCACCGTCTGGTTGGCATCGTTGGAGTCACGCACGGCAAAGTCCTTGCGCACGATCTGGTACAGCGCCAGCGTGGCGGCGCCGCGGCCGTCGAGGAAGTCGAACTTGCTGCCGACCTCCCATTGCTCGCCCTTGGACAGGTCGAACAGGCCGACGTTGGAGTAGGTCGCCGCCGCCAGTGAACCGGCTGGCAGATCGGCCGAGCTGCTGTACTGCGCGTACACACTGGCACTGGGCGTCAGCGCGTAGGTCAGGCCGATGCGCCCGGAAAGCGGCTCCCAGCGGCGCTCGAAAAACGCCGGCGAGGTGGGCGAGACCGTTCCGTAGTTGGTCACTTGCATGTCCAGGTAGTCATAGCGCAGGGCCGTCAGCAAGGCCAGGCGATCGGTCAGTTGCAGGCGGTTTTCGGCAAACACCGCGCGGTTGGTGACTTCGTGACGACGCTGCTTGGTCAGGCCGGCATTCACCCCGGGGATGTCGTCGAAACTGCCAGGGTCGAAATGGTCGGGGTCGACGACGTCGCTCCAGCTGCTCGACGTCGGGTAAAGGGTCTGGCGCATGCGCGAGTATTCCAGCCCTAGCGACCATTGGCTGGCGAAGCCAAACAGTGTGTTGTCATGGCGCAACTCGATGCGATCGCCCAACAGGTTCTGGTCGTGGCTTTGCAGGTAGGGGCTGCTGCGCTGCACATTGCCATTGGCGGTGTAGCTGTAGCGTTCAACGTTGCGGTAGTCGCGCTGGGCGTTGTAGTGGTACAGCGTGTTCTGCACGCTGGTGCTGTCGCTGAGCTGGTAGTCGAGGATCGAACGCAGCCAGCGTACCCGCTGCTCGTAACGGCCGTCCGCGACATTGTAGTTTTCGAAGCGGCGGCTTTTGTCGATCTTCATCGTGCTGCGGCCCGGCAGGATCGGCGAACCCCAGTACGGGCTGTCTTCACGGTCTTCCTGGTACTCCAGCGCCAGGGTGTGGGTGAGGTTGGGCGCCAGGTCACTGAGTACCGAAAACGCGAGGCTGTCGGTGTTGCGCTGGTTACGGTCGATGTAGCCGTTGCCCTGGCCCCGGCTGAAGTCCAGGCGCATGAAGTGGCGGGCGTCGGCGGGGTTGCTGGCCAGCGCCTGATTGATGCCGAAGGCCACTTCTGAGTCATCGAAACTGCCGTATCGCAGGCGGCCGTCGATGATCTGCTGATCGCGGCTGGCAAGCTTGGTGATGTAGTTGATCGAGCCGCCCACGGCCCCCGCGCCATGCAGGAAAGAGGACGGCCCGCCGATCAGCTCGACCCTGTCGAGTACCCAGGCATCCACTGGCCGGTTGGCACTGCTGTAGCCCAGGTTGATGCCGTTGTAGAGCTGGGTGACCTGGTTCTGGGTGAAGCCCCGGTAGGCGACGAAACCGCCATAACCGGGGTTGGCCGAGGCGTTGACGCCGGTCATGGCGTTGATCACGTCCTGGCTGTCCTTGGCGCCGTGCGCCTCGATCAGGCGGCGGTCCGAGACACTGACCGACGCCGGGGTTTCCCGTGCGGTGAGGCCCAGGCGCGAACCTGTTTGGATCGGCTCGTCCAGTTGCACACCGGAGGGGGCGTCGCGTTCGCCATCAATGGTGGTGGCGTTGAGTTCAACCGGGGCAGTGTCGGCCCAGGCGAAGGTGCAAGTGCCCATGAGGAGCACCAGGGAGGTCTTGCGGATCATGTTGTCGTGTCTTCCACGCAAAAGTCATGGCTGACCGCGAGCGCGCACAGGCGCACCCGATCGAGGTCAGGCGAACAGAAGGGCTGCGGGAAGCGCGGCGGGGGAGGCGCGGGGGTTTAGGGCAGGTCGCAAGTAGCGCGGCGGCGGTTGTGCCCAGCTGCGCACGACAATGGGCGAGGTGGCCCCGGCCTGGGGGGGCAGGAACGCCCAGCCGGTGTGGGCAAGCGGCACTGCCAGGCCGAACGAGGAGCACACGGGGCAGTCGAGCTGGGCCATGTGCTGGTCGCCACCGGCGTTGTCCAGGTTGATGGCCGGGCCGTGGTCACTGCTGATCGAACAGAACCCACCCTCGAGGCCCGCCAGGCGCAGGCCACTCATCTGGCCGTGATGCAGGCCGCACAGCAATAGGCTGAACAGGACGCTGGCATAGAGTGTCCAGGCGGTCAGCGTGCGGGTCTGCCGGGTGGTTTTCATGGCGGCGAATCTATCACCCGAATGCGTGATCGGGTAGCCCTGGTGACGCAAAATGCTGGGGTGCAAAGCACCCCGCTTGGCTCAGGCCGCGCGCTCCAGCACGTCCAGCAGGTCGGCAAACTCCAACGCCAGCTTGTGCCGCGGTGCCATGTGCACCAGCGGCACCGACGCCTGGTGCGACTCGCGCATCTTGATCGAGCTGCTCAGGTACACCGGCAGCACCGGAACCCCTTCACCGCGCAACTGATCGACCAGTGTCTGGTGCAGTGCCGTGCGCCCGGCGAACTGGTTGACGACCACGCCCTCCACCTGCAGCGCTGGGTTGTGGTCCTGGCGCAGCTCCTCCACTTCGGCCATGACGCTGTGCAGCGCATGGCGCGAGAAGCTGTCGCAGTCGAACGGAATCAACAGGCGTTCGGCGGCCACCAGGGCGCTGAACGTGTAGAAGTTCAGCGCCGGCGGCGTGTCGATGTAGATCCGCTCGTAGTCTTCGGCCAATTCCACCAGCAGCTTGCGCAGCTTATTGATCTTGAACTTGCTCTCCAGCTTGCTTTGCAGGTCGCTGAGGTCGGGGCTGGCGGTGATCAGGTGCAGGTTGCTGTAGCGGGTTTCGGTAATCGCCACACGGGGCTTTTTGCCGTGCGCGGTGGCGGATGACAAGGTCTGTCGGAAGAAGTCGGCAATGCCCGAAGGGATGGCGTCATTGACCAGGCCGGTCAGGTAGTAGGTGGCATTGGCCTGCGGGTCGAGGTCGACGAGTAAGGTCCGATAGCCTTCAGCGGCACTGGCGGCAGCCAGGTTGCAGGCGATGCTCGACTTGCCGACGCCACCTTTCTGATTGAAAACCACACGACGCATGAGACGCTCATCCATGAAGAGTGAAAATGTCAGGTTGGGGTCAATCCTATGACTGAAACACGACAGTTTTATGACAAGGCTTGTAACAACTTTTGCGAAGGGTCTGGCCGTGACGGTCTGCGCAGGTTTCAGGGCTGAACCCGCGCGACACACACCCGATTGCGCCCATTCTGTTTGGCCGCGTACAGCGCCCGGTCCGCCTCGCTCAATGCATCGCCAGGCTCGCTTCCGGTGCCGCCCGGCCAATGCGCAACCCCCAGCGAAATCGTCACCGCGCCCACGGGTTCCACCGGCGTATCCTGCACCGTTACCCGTAGCCGTTCTGCAACCGCTGCCGCGACCGCCAAGCTAGCCCCCGGCAGTAGCATGAGAAACTCCTCGCCGCCGGTGCGGCAAAGCAGGTCGCCCTCTCGGCAACAGCGGCGCATCAGCTCGGCCAGCCGCTGCAGTACCTGATCGCCCACCTCATGCCCATGGCCGTCGTTTACCCGCTTGAAGTGGTCGATATCGAGCACGATGGCCGAAAAAGCCCGCCCTTCGGCCTCCAACAACGACAGGCTGAATTCCAGGTTGCGGCGGTTGCCCAGCCCGGTCAGTGGGTCGGTCTGGGCATCGCGGTTAAGCCGGCCGATGCGCTCTTGCAGCAGGTTGAGCCCGAACAGCAGCGCACGCTTGAGCTCAGCCGCCTCGAAGTACCAGGCCGGCACCCGATGCAGGCGCTCGGCGGTGCCTGCGCGGTCCATCGACCTGGCCCCGGCTGCCAATTGCCAGAGTGGCCGAGCGATGGTCATCGCCAGCCACCACAGCACCAGGCTGCCCACCAGCGCCAGCGGCGCCGAGGTGCCGATAACGTTGAGCACAAGGTGGCTCAAGGGCGCCACGGTCTGCGCCAGCGGCTGCTGCGCCACCACACCCCAGCCAGCGCTCGGCACCGTGGCAAACCCTGCCAGCATTTCCACGCCCTGGCTGTTGGTCAGCTGGCGGGTGCCGCTGTCCAGGGTCGCCAGTTGATCGATCAGCGGGTTGCCTTCCACCACCGTGCCCACTCGCTGGTTGTCCGGGTGATAGAGCAGGCGGCGGTTGCGGTCGACCACATAGAGGTACGAGCCGTCCTTGTAGAAGTGCTCGCCCAGCAGGCTGTTGAGGATGTTGCGCTCGCGCAGGTACAGGCTGCCACCGACGTAGCCCAGGTAACGCCCATTGGCATCGAAGATCGGCTGCGACAGTGCCACCACCAGGTTGTTGGCGGCGGACAGGTAGGGCGTCGACACCAGCGCCTTGCGCCCTTGCAAGGCCTCCTGAACCCCGGGCGACTGCACCTTGGTATTGAGGTAGTGGCGCAATGAGGCAGGGGAGATTGCCCGCAGGATCCCGTCGGCATCGACCACGAACGTCGAGTTGAAGGCCAGGCCCTGGTGCAGCACGCGGTCGGTCTCCGCCTGCAGCGCGGCGGCATCAGCCAACTGGTGGGCTTGTACGCCGGCACTGAACGACAACTGCTGCAAGGCACTGGCGATGAAGGTCTCGGTGATCGACGCCAGCTTCGCCGCGTACACCCGGTTGGCCTCCAGGGCGTGGTCGATCAGCAACTGACGCTGAACCCGGTAGCTGGCGAAATAACTGGCGCACAGCATCAGCAGCGCGGTGAGGGCGCAGAGAATCAGAATGAGCGAGCGTAAATCCAGGCGCAATCCGTGCTTGGGGTGTGGCAATCCTGACCTCACTGGTACGAAAAGGGAGTAACCCTGCTGCTTGTAGGTGTAGTGCGTTATTGTCGCCGCGGCGGTGTGTTACGTCGATCAGGAACCTGCTTTTTCCAGTTCAGCCAGCTCATCTTCGACCTGCTGCATGCGCTGCTCGGCCAATGCCTGCACCTGGGTGTCGCGGGCGGTTTCGCGCATCAGCGCGGTCAGTTTTTCGCTCAGGCGCTTGCCGGCCTCTGTCTCTTCAAGTGCGCGGGCCTTGGCCGGGTCCTGCATGGCGTCGACGATGCTGGCGAATTCAGCATCGCTGAAATTCTTTTCGCTGTAGAGCTTGAACAAGTCCTGGCGCTGGTCTTCGACCGTCAGGTGTTTGCGCAGCACCTCACGGATGCGCGCCTCGGGCACCTGCGGGTGGGCTGGGGCCAGCAACGACGCCATGCGGTCGATGTTGTGCTCATAGGCGTCCTGCAGCGGCAGCTTGGCCAGAATCTGCGCTTCGCGGGAGGGTTGTTGGTCGCAGGCGGCGAGGGCGGTGATCAGTAGCAGGGGCAGTAGCAACGTCTGGAGGCGGGGCATGGGGTGGCCTGGTTGGGCGGTCTAGGCCTGCGATTATACCGGGGTCTTGATCGCGATGAGCCCAGAATTTGCCAGGGGCGGCGCGCTGGGGTAGAACCTTTGCCCTCGACTCATTGCCTGTAGCCCACATGCCGAATTGGATCATCCAACCCGTCCCGCGTGACGCCATCGACGAGGTGGTCGTTTTTGTCGACAGCGCCCGCCGCGAACTTTTCCCGCAGCTTGCCGACGCACCGTTGCCCCCTGACTTGGCTCGCTTCGCCGAGACATACCTGGACGGCGAAGGCGTGTTTCTCGAAGCCCGCGATCAGGGCCGACTGGTGGCCGTGATCGGTTATGTGCCCTATGACCACCGCTTCGCACAACTCGACTATCAGCGGGTGCGCGTGGTCGAGGTGGTGCGCTTGTTCGTGTTGCCGGCCTATCGACGCCATGGCCTCGCCGCCGCCTTGTTCGCCGCCTTGCGCGGTGCGGCCGAACAGGCGGGTGTCGAATGCCTGTACCTGCACACCCACCCGTTCCTCCCGGGCGCGATTGCCTTCTGGGAGCGCCAGGGGTTCGTGGTGATCGATGTGGAGCAGGACCCCGTCTGGCAGACCACCCATATGCAGCTGACGCTGGCATGACGTCGCCGTAATCGGTCAGAAACCGCCTACAGCTGTTGTTGTGGCGTGTTCAACGCGTTCATTTCCATAACGCACCTGCTTGCTTACCGTCTCCCTCAAGGCTTACCCAACGCCCCCAAGGGAGATTCACCGATGCCACACATGGCCCTGTACAAGCTCAAACTGCTGGACGAATTCGAAGACTGCAGAGACCCGTGGTCGTTCGGCCACTTCGAAAACAGGCTGATGGATTTGTGGCGGGGTGCCACGCGCCACGACGCTAAGGGCATCATCAATGCGGCACACAAGGAAGGACGTTGGCCCAATACCGTGAAGCGCTACCTGCTGACCAACTACAAGGCGTTCGGCAATGTCAGCGCAGAATTGGAGCAGACGTTTATGGAAGTGCTTGCTGCGATGACCTCGCAGGAAAAAGCCGAATGGGGCTTGCAGCCGCTATCCGCTGCAGCGTCTTGAACCGGGGGGCTGCTGCGCAGCCCGTCACCGGCACGTTGGTGTGAAGCCTGGGTCCCTGAACGATGATCAGAACCCGCCGCCCAGCGGCCATTCGACCGCCAGGCGGATCTGGTCACCATCCAGTTCCGCCTGCGCCGTGTTCCCCCGGTGCGCGTTATGCCGTACCGAGAACGTGGTGCCCTTGGCCTTGCCACTCTGCACCACATAGCGCGCTTCCAGGTCGCGCTCCCAGTGCTTGCCACCCTTGCCATAACCCAGGTACGCGTAGCCGCCGGTGGGGTCGACATGCGTGCCATCGATATCAAACCCGCGCACGTACAGCGCCGTCAGGTTCAACCCGGGCACACCGTAGGCGCCCATGTTCAGGTCATAGCGCGCCTGCCATGACTTCTCGTTCGGTGCATTGAAGTCCGACATCTGCACGGCGTTGGCGATATAGATCGCGCCCCGCGTCACATAGTCGAACGGTGTATTGCCGTCTACCTGCTGCCAGCCCAGGCTGAACCCGTGCGGCCCCTGGTTGTAACGCGACACCAGGCTCCAGGTGGTGTTGTCGATGCGCCCGGACAGCGCCTTGCCGGTGTCGGTGGTGCGGTACAGGTTGAGGTCCAGGCTCAAGCTGCGCCGGTCATCCAGGGCGTGGGTCAGGGTGCTGCCCAGGTAGTGCTGGTTCCAGCTGTCCTCGTAGCGCGAGGTATACAGGCTGCCGCTGAAGGCCGCGCCGGGGTTCCAGACCACGCCGGCCAGGTCGAAGGCATTGCCCTGGCGGCCATTGGAATAGTTCACCACGAACCCTTGATCGTGGCTTGAAGCGTTGCGATCCGCGTTTTCATTGAAGTGGCCGGCCACCAGCCGAAGCGTGTCGATCTCGTTGCTGGTGAGGAAAAACCCCGTCGCGGTCTCGGGCAGCAAGCGGCTGTCGGACGAACTGAAGACCGGGGTTTTCACCCGCTGC
Source organism: Pseudomonas sp. LAIL14HWK12:I7 (assembly GCF_000483465.1). Taxonomy (NCBI): domain Bacteria; kingdom Pseudomonadati; phylum Pseudomonadota; class Gammaproteobacteria; order Pseudomonadales; family Pseudomonadaceae; genus Pseudomonas; species Pseudomonas sp. LAIL14HWK12:I7. The sequence goes on along the minus strand of NZ_AXYZ01000008.1, from coordinate 238,873 downwards.
TCGCCGTAGGACAGCACCGTGTTCGACACCCGCATCTTCAAGGCTGCGCCTGCTCGGCTGTATTCGTTTTTCGGGTGCCCGTCGTTGTCGATGCCCAGCAAGCGCGCCTTGCCGGCTCGGCCACCGCCGCTGTCGAGCTGTACGCCCAGATAAGCGTGGGCATCGACACCGACGCCGATCAGGCCTTGGGTAAAGCCAGACTGCAAGGTCCCCATCAAACCGTAGGCCCATTCCTCAGCTTTGCCGCTACGTTCGTCGCGTGGCTTGTAGGCATTGCGCGCACTGCTGTTGCGCCCGCCATGCTTGTAGTCGCGCTGGTCGAACACGCTGCGGTTGAGGATGCTCCAGCTGGCGTCTTCTACCAAACCGTTGCTCTGGGACTGAGCGGATTCAGCCAATGCGAGCGGGGTGAGCCCGAGCAGAGGCAGGGCCAGCAACAGCCGGCTCATTGCCCGGCCCCCAGCTTCTGCAGTTGCGCTTCGAAGCGGTTTTTCGCCCGTGCAGGCAGGCTGGCAGGCACTGTGGCCGGCGCCGCGTCACCCACCTGGATCACCATCACCATGCCCATCGCCAGGTGCGGAATGCACTGGATACCGTACATGCCGGGTACGCTGAAGGTGTGCTCGTAGGGCTGGTTGAGCTTGCTCTTGAACGCCTCAGCGCCCTGCGGCAGCAACCCCGGCACACTGGCTGCGTTGTGCCCACTCATGGTCGGCACAAAGCGCACGGTATCGCCGGGTGCGATGCGCAAGTGGTCCGGCTCGTAGACCATCGCGCCCTCCGTACCGCGGTTGAGCATCTTCACTTCATGCACGTCTGCCAGCGCGGCAGGGGCAAACAGGGTGCTGGCGAGCAGCAGGGCGACAGGGCGCAACAACATGGTGGGAACTTCCTGGTTCAGGGGGCGCGAAAACGCAGAATGCGTGCGCCGTCGAAGGGGTCGGTAAGGTAGTGGGCGTGTACGCCGAAGGTGCTCAGCAGGCGCTCTGGGGTGAGGACGTCGAGCGGCTTGCCGAGGGCGACCAGGCAGCCTTTGTCGAGCACCGCGAGGCGGTCGCAGGTCAGCGCCTGGTTGAGGTCATGCAGGGCCACCAGCGTGGTAACCGGCAGCCCCTGCACCTGTTGCAGCAGGCTCAGCTGGTGCTGGATGTCCAGGTGGTTGGTCGGCTCGTCGAGCAACAGCACCTGGGGGCGTTGCGCCAGGGCGCGGGCAATGTGCACGCGTTGGCGTTCGCCACCTGAAAGCGAATGCCAAAGGCGCGTGCGCAGGTGCAGGGCATCCAGGTCGGCCAAGGCCTGCTCGACGATGGCGCGGTCTGCTTTGCTGAACGGCGCCAGGGCCGACAGCCAGGGCGTGCGGCCCAGGGCAACGGCGTCGTACACGCTGATGGCGTCAGCGGTATCCGCTTGCTGCTCGACCAGCGCCAGAGCCTGGGCAATGCGCCGGCGTGGCAGTTGCGTGAGCGGCTCGCCCAGCAGCTCGACATAGCCACTGTCAGGCTTGCGCAGGCCCGCCAGCAGTTTGAGCAAAGTCGACTTGCCCGAGCCGTTAGGGCCGACGATGCCCAGCGTTTCGCCGGGGATAACGGTTAGCTCGATGTCGCGCAGTACAGGGTTGCCGCCCAACTGCAGCCCTAAGCCCTGGCAGGCCAGGGGGGCAATCTTCACGTTGGCCATGACGGTCATGGGCGCCCCCTTCTGCTGACCAGAATCAGCGCGAACACTGGCGCGCCGATCAGCGCGGTCACCACGCCCACCGGGATCACCTGGCCTGGGATCAGCGTGCGCGACAAGATATCGGCGCTGATCAGGAACAGCGCGCCGCCCAGCGCACTGGCCGGCAGCAGGCGGCTATGCCCGGGCCCCAGCAGCAGGCGCAGGGCGTGGGGGATGACCAGCCCGACAAAACCGATGGCGCCGACGATGGACACCATCACTGCCGTCACCAGCGCGGCACAACTGATCAGCAACAACTGGGTGCGCCGTACCGGGATCCCCAGCGACGCGGCCGAGTCGGCGCCGAAGGTAAAGGCATCCAGCGCGCGGCGATGCCACAGGCACACCACCAGCCCGAACAGTGCCACGGGCAGGGCCAGCCACACGGACGGCCAGCGCACGCCACTGAGGTTGCCCAGCAGCCAGAACAGAATGCCGCGCGCCTGCTCGGCAGTGGCCGACTTGGTGATGAGGAACGCGGTCAGCGCAGTGAACAGTTGCGAGCCAGCGATGCCGGCGAGTATCACCTGGGCGTTGTTGCTGCTCGGCCCGGCGGCGCGTGCCAGCACCAGCACCAGCGCAAACGCCGCCAACGCGCCGATGAAGGCACCCCCGGACATGCTCAGGGCGACGCTGCCCAGCCCCAGCAGGCCTACCATCACCGCGCCGGTCGAGGCACCGGCCGACAACCCCAACAGGTAGGGCTCGGCCAGCGGGTTGCGCAGCAGCGCCTGCAGGATCACGCCACACGTGGCCAGCCCGGCGCCACAGGCGGCGGCGACCAGGGTGCGGGTCAGGCGGTAGTTCCAGACGATACCGGCATCGATGGGGTCGACCGGGTAACCGGCCTGCCACAGGTGATTGGCCAGCACTTGGTAGACCACGTTCGGCGCCAGGTTGCTCTCGCCGATCGCCGTGCCGGCCACCAGCGCGACACACAGGGCTGCCAGGGCCAGGGCGCTGTAGGGCAACAGGCGGCTCATCACTGGGCTGCTTTACCGCTGGCGAACGCCGTCGACAGCGTCTGCAGGCCACGGAACAGGCGGATGCCGGCCTGCATGGCGTCGGCGTCGAGGACGATGATGCGGTCGTTCTTCACTGCGTCCATGTTGCGGGTAACCGGGTCGTTGCGCAGGAATTCGAGTTTTTTCTGGTAGTCGTCTGCCGGGAAGCGGCGACGGTCCATGCGGGCGATGATCAACCAGGTCGGGTTGGCCTTGGCCAGGGTTTCCCAGCCCACGGTCGGCCATTCTTCGGTGGACTCGACCACATTGCGCACCCCCAGTGTACGCAGCATGAAGTCAGCCACCCCTTGGCGGCCGGCGACGTAGGGGTCGATATCCAAGTCGGCGCTAGAGAACCAGAACAGTGCCGAGGTGTTCGACAAATCCTTGCCAGCCAACTGTGCCTTGGCGCTGTCCAGGCGGCCCTTGAGGTCGGCGTTCAACGCGGTGCCGCGGTCTTGCACGTCGAAGATTTCGGCCAGCTGGTTGACGCTCTTGTAGATGCTCTCGACCTGGAACGCCTGCAGGCGGGTGCCGTCGGCGCCCACCAGGTTGTCCTTGCCTTCGCAGTCCGACGGCAGCAAGTAGGTCGGGATCTTCAGCTCGTCGAACTGCTCGCGGGTGCCGACCACGCCTTGTGCGCCGACCATCCATTCAAACTGTACGGCCACCAGTTGCGGACGCTTGCCGACCACTGCCTCGAAACTGGGGTCGTTGTCGGCCAGGCGCTCGACCTTGTCGTTCAGCGCCTTGTACTCGGGCAGCACGTTGTTGAACCACAGCGAGGTGCCGGCCAGTTTGTCGCCCAGCCCCAGTGCGTAGAGCATCTCGGTGCCGGCCTGGCCAATGGTCACTGCACGCTCGGGCGCGTGGGCGAAGGTCTGCGGCATGCCGCAGTTGTCGACCGTGAGCGGGTAGTGGGTGGCGGCAGCCTGGGCCAGGCTGGTGAGGCCGAGGCCGGCGATCAAAGCGGCAAGACGAGGCAGCATGAGGGGACGATCTCCTATCGAAGGGTTCACGGAATGAACGCATGGACAGGCATCGCCGAGCCCCGTGCACGCGGCAGGGGGCAGCACCCAGAAAAGGGTGGAGATGGCCATCCCGGACACCCCGCCGGTTGGTGTTTTTGCGCCGGCAGGTCTCCTGACTGGTGCGTCATGGCCCAGCTCCAGCCTTCCCGGACAAGGTTATCCAGTGGCATCGATGGAGCAGGCTCGGCACCTACAGTTGCGGGGGCAGTTCCGTTTGGCCCGCGTTAGCGGGCTTGGGATTCCCTATTAATTCCGTGGTGGAAACCGGCGGCCGGCATGGTAGACCATCAGGCAGCCGGGTGAAAACGCTTTTCAGAAGTACTTGAGCCAGGTGATGTCACGCCGACGCGCCTTCAGCCGGGCGAAGCTACGTACCGGTAGGTACAGCGACACGGCGAGCAAGGCGGCGCCCAGCCACACGGCGCCGATGCCGTCGAAGCCAAAGTAATCCCCCTGGTTGTGGCCGAACAGCGCGACGCAGGCCAGGTAAAGCAGCTTCAGCACATACAGGTGCAGCAGGTAGAAAAACATCGGTGCTGCGCCGTAAACCGCCAGGGCGTTGATCCAGCGGGCCTGGCCGGCACGCTCGAAGGCGCGCAACAGCAGCAGGCCACAGCCCAGGGTGAGGGCCAGGAACAGCAAGGACGGCGGATACTTGGTGATGTTGAAGAAGCTCATCAGCGTTTGCGTCAACGTCGGGTACCCGCTCCAGGGTGCCTCGCCGTAGCCGTTGAGCATGCGCAGCACGACAAAACCAAGCAGTGCGATCACCCCGGCCAGCAGCAGGCGGTGCTGGCGTTGGCCTGCGTCGCTGCCACGGGCGAACCAGGGGCCAAGGCCGTAGCCCAAGGCGATGACGCCGATCCAGGGCAGCACGGGGTACGACGTGCGCAGGCGCAGGTTGTCGGAGAATGCCAGCCAGCCACGGTCGTGCAGGATCGCCCACGGCACGTGCAGGGCCGACTCAGCGCCGAAGTGCAGGCTGTCGAGCAGGTTGTGCCCGGCGACGATGATTGCACCCAGGGCGATCAGCGCTGCCCGTGGCAACCACACCAGCAGCGACAGGGCGATCATGCTCACGCCAATGGCCCAGATCACCTGCAGGTAGATCACGCTGGGGGGCAGTTGGAAGGTCCAGGCGAAGTTGACGAGGGTGAACTCGAGCGCCACCAGGAACAGCCCGCGTTTGAACAGAAAGGCCGAGACATCGCTACGGCCCTGGTACTTCTCGCCATACAGCCAGGCCGAAAGGCCCGTCAACAGGACAAACACCGGCGCGCACAGGTGGGCCAGGGTACGGCTGAAGAACAACGACGGGTCGGTGACGTCGATGGCCATCGGGTCGCTGACCTGGCGGTGCAGAAAGAAGGTCTCGCGGACGTGGTCCAGGAGCATGAACAGGATGACCAGGCCGCGCAGGGCATCGATGCTCTGCAGGCGCTGGGTAAGCAGGGTGGGGGAGGCGCTGGCGCTAGTCATGGAAGGTCGCTGGTAGGAATGGGTGTCAAATGAAACGTTATCTTATAACTTAAATTGGGTGATCAGCAATGGGGATTTGGAGGGGGTGTATGGCGCTGCATAGCCCAAGGCATTCGCTCTCAATGAATTTTTTCGAACTTTCTCCAAAGCGTGTCTCTCGAACCGCTCGTTATCACTGTTTTCACGTCATGGAGACTTCACGCATGTCCGCTCGTCACCTGTTGCGTCACACTTGCCTGCTCGCCTTGATCGCTTCGCCTTTAGCCGCCACCGCCGCGCCCAGTACCGACCCGCTGTTCACCCTCGGCCTGCTGGGTGCCTATAACGACTTCAAATTCGAAGGCGGCAGCGAAACCGACAAGGAACACTTGGGGCAGGGCGGTGTATTCGCCACCTTCGGCAACAAGATGACCGCCGAGTCCGGCTTCATCTACCAGATCGGTGCCGAGGCCAAGTACGGCAAGAAGAATGACAACAAACTCAAGGAAGCCCAGGCCGATCTCGACCTCGGTTGGCGTGCTGCACTGGATGCGCGCAACTTTGTCGATGTGACCGTGGGCGGCGGCTACAGCTGGTCGCGCTTCGAGCCCGAAATCAACGACCTGGACACCAAACTCACGGTCAAGTCGCCCTTCGCCAAGGCGGCCTTGGGTTACAACCATCAGTTCGATGCGTCGACCCTGCGCGTGGAGGTGGGCGCGCGCCACACCCTCGATGGCCGTGCGCGCCTGAAGGTGGATGATTTCGGCAGTGACACCGTGGACCTGAAGGACCGCACCAACCCCTATGCCGAGGTCAGCCTGCTGATGAACCAGCAGGGCGGCATGCCGGTACAGGCGGGGGTCTACTACACCCGCACCGAGTACAAGCTGGATGGCGACTCGCCCGTGGCGGACAACACCAAACTCAAGCGTGATGAGTTTGGCTTCAAAGTCGGCTTGGCGTTCTAAACAGCGATTTGCCAACACCGCGGTTTGTGTAGGAGCAGCCTTGCGCTGCGAAGGGGCCAGTGCAGGCGATGACCGGCATGGTGCATGCGCTGCCTCTTCGCAGCGCAAGGCTGCTCCTACCGTCGGTTAACGCCCCCGGCGGCGCGACACGCGGGCCTCGATGTTCTTGCGCCCGATCAACAGTGGCGGTTTTTCCACCACTGGCTCATCCGCCAGCCACTTGTACATCACTAGGCAATCCACCAAGCCCAGCCGGGCATGCCGGAAAGCCTTGGGCAGGCGGCCGACCGTTTCGAAACCGAGTTTGTGCCACAGCGCCACGGCCACTTCGTTGCTGGCCACGACCGAATTGAACTGCAGCGCCAGAAACCCCTCCTGGCGCGCCAGCTTCTGCGAATGCTCGCACATCATCCGGGCCACGCCACGGCCACGCGCGGCCTCGCAGACCATGTAACCGCAGTTGCCTACGTGGGCCCCGGGGCCGGCAGCATTGGCTTTGAGGTAGTAGGAACCCAGCAGCTCACCGTCGTCCTCTGCTACCCAGGTGCGAAGGGGCATCTCCAGCCACAACTGGCGGGCCTGGTCGAAGTTCAGGGCAGGGTCGAAGGCGTAGGTTTCACGGGCCTGGACAATGGCCTGGAAGGTGGGCCAGAAACGCTCGAAGTCCTCGGGCGTCATGGGGCGGATGTGGATCATGGTGGTTCCTGCAATGGCTGGACCGCCAAGTCTGGGTGGCGCGGCGCCGTCGCGCAAGGGCGGCGACGCCACGCGGGGTCAGCCGTTGGCCTTGCCCACTGCGTCCATGGCGCGTGCCGAGTACACCAATGCGGCGCCGGCGTTCATCGCCACCGCTACGCCAAGGGCTTCGGCAATCTCTTCGCGGCTGGCGCCGTGTTTCACTGCCTGCTGCGAATGCACGGCGATGCAGCCGTCACAACGGGTGGTCACGGCCACCGCGAGGGAGATCAGTTCGCGGGTCTTGGCGTCCAGGTGGTTGGTCTTGGTGCCCGCACCGCTGGCGGTCATGTAGCCGGCCACGGTGTCGGGAGACAACTGCTTGAGATCGCCGATGCCGGCCATCAACTGCTTACGGTAGGCGTCCCAGTCCATCATGCTCATCGTCTTCACCTTGGGGTGGTTGCGAGTGGAGCTTTCAGGCTAGTCGAAAAAGGCGAGGGCATCTGCTGCCTGTACCGACGGCACAGGCAGCGCTGAATCAGATGTAGATGAACACCAGCACCAGTGCAGCCACCACCGCCCATTTTTCCAGGTAATAGCGCATGCGATTGCGCTTTTTCAGCGCCTTGCCGCGTTCGCGGATCTTGTAGATGCGGGTGAATAGCCGGTTGATGCCACCCGTCTTATCGTTGGCATCGTTGGGCGCGGCGGCGGCTGCCATCACGTTGCGGCTGAACCAGCGGTTGAACGCCGTTGCCCAGCGGTACTTGAGCGGGCGCTCGACATCGCAGAACAGGATGATGCGGTTGTGGTCGGTGGTGTTGGCCGCGTAATGGATGTAGGTTTCGTCGAAGATCACGCCCTCACCGTCGCGCCACGAGTACTTCTCGCCGTCCACGTCGATGTAGCAACCGTCATCGTTCGGCGTGTCCAGGCCCAGGTGGTAACGGTAGGAGCCGGCATACGGGTCGCGGTGGCGCACCAGCTTGGCGCCCGGTGGCAAGGTGGCGAACATTGCAGCCTTGACCGTGCCGATGCCTTGCAGCAGTTCGGTGGTGCGTGGGCACAGGGTCATGGCCGAAGGGTGGCTTTCGCCGTACCACTTCAGGTAGAAGCGCTTCCAACCGGTCTTGAAGAATGAGTTGAAACCGACGTCATCGTAGTTCTCGGATTTCTTGATTTCACCGACGTGGAGCAACTGCTGGGCCTCGGCACGGATTTCCTGCCAGTGGTCCTGCAGCGGTTGCAGTTCGGGGAAGGCCTCGACCGGCAAGTAGGGCTTGGCCGGGTGCTTGGAAAACAGGTAGAGGAAACTGTTGACCGGGGCCAGGAAGCTGGAGTGGTCGCCCAGCTGGCGAGTCAGCTTGTGGCGAACGCGACCGCGTAGGTGAACATAGGCGATCGACAGAACAAAGAGGAGTACGAGTGCAATTTTCATGGACGTTTACTTGTCGAAAAATGGCCATGCGCCATGGCATAAGCTGGCCAGCATAAACAATCATGGGAGCAGTTTGTACTTATTGTTACGTGACTACCGCGCGACTTAGGTGTAATGGCCTAGCGCTTGCGCAAACGTTTCATGTCAAGGAGATCACATGGTTCAGGACGTTCGCCCCAGTGGCGCCCCCTTCAAACGGCTGTTTTTCGCCTTGCCGGTCAGCGATGCCCAGCGCCGTGCCCTGGCCCAGTGGCGGCGCGGTTTGAACCTGCGCACTGGCAAGCCGGTACCCGCCGACAACTTCCATGTGACGCTGCTGTTTCTCGGTGATGTAGATACTGCTTTGCTGCCCTCGATCTGCGCTGCGGTCGATGCGCTCAAGCGCCCGGCGGCGGCGCCGCGGCTGTTGCTCGACCGTTTGCAGGTGTGGCCGCGCGCCAGTGCACTGGTGCTTGAGCCGCAGCAAACGCCGCCGGCCTTGCTGCAACTGGTGTATGGCCTGCAGCAGGCGCTGCTGCCACTGGGGTTGGAGGCGGCGAGCCGTGAATACCGCCCGCACCTGACCTTGTCCAGGGACTACCGCGGCCAGCCGCCGGAGGCCGCCACGGCGCCGGAGTTCTTCCTGGCCGCGCGGCACTTCGCCCTGTATGAATCGCGCAAGGGTGTGTACTGGCCGCTTGCGCAATGGCCGTTGACCGAGTGATGCGTGCTGCGTTTTAAAACTCAGGCGTGTACTTGACCGTCAACATGAAGTTGCGGGGTTCGCCGTAGTTGTTGCTGCCATTGAGCTGGTTGAAGCCGGCAACCCAGTACTTCTTGTCGAACAGGTTGTTGGCGTTGACTGCAAGGTTCACTTCCGGCGTCAGCTGATAGGCCAGGCGCCCGCTCCACACGGTGTAGCCAGGCACGGTGTAGGTGCGTTCGTAGCCCAGGGTGTGGCTTTGGCTGGTGAAGCCCAGGCCGGTGCTCCAGCGTTGGCCGTCCAGTGGCAGGGTGTAGTCGGCCCAGGCACGCAACATGTGCTTGGGCGTCCACTGGCTGAACACGCGGCCTTCTTCGTCCGGGTCGTCGAGGAACTTGGTGGTGTTGTAGGTGTAGCCGGCAAACAGCTGCAGGCCGCTGAGCACTTCGCCGCTGATCTCGGCCTCGATGCCCTGGCTACGCACCTTGCCCGCCGCAGTGGAGCAGTACCAGTCATCACAGGCAAAGCCCGAAGCCACGTCGGTCACCGCACGGTTTTCCTGGTCGTAGCGGAACACCGCCAGCGAGGCATTGACCCGGCCGTCCAGCAATTCGCCCTTAAGGCCGGTTTCGTAGTTGCTGCCGATCACAGGCTTGAGTGGCACGTTGTTGACGGCCCGCTCGGTCTGCGGCACGAACACGTCGGTGTAGCTGGCGTACCAGGCCCACTCGCGGGTCAGGTCGTAGACGAAGCCGGCATACGGGGTGACTTCGCCCGACTCGGTCATGCGGCTGGTGGGGGTGCGGCTGCCGGGGTCGGTGCGGCTGTTGAAGTCGATCGAGTCCCAGCTGTAGTCGAACCAGCTGACCCGCGAGCCGAGGATCAGGGTCAGGTCATCGGTCGGCTTGACTCGCCACACGCCGTAAAGGCCTTTTTGGCGGATGTCATAACTGGCCTTGTTGGAGCGCGCGAGCTTGCCGTCGAACACACTGTCACGGCTAGGCTCGGGGCGGTTGTGGTCGATGTCGAAGAGGGTGTCGCCAGACGCGGCGAAGTTGCGCCAATAGGCGTCGTCCGACGTCAGCTTGGAGTAGTTGCCGCCGACGGTGATTTCATGGGCCAGCGGCCCGGTGTTGAAGTGGCCCACCACATTCATGTCCAGGCCCAGCTTGGTGTTGTGGAAGTCGGTGAGCCAGTCGGCATAGGTGATGCCGCTGCCGTCCGGCGCCACGCCCTGGCCGGTGGACTGCACGCGCTGGTGCGTGGAAGTGTTGACTTCGTCCATGCGCACGGCGGCGGCCTTGAACGCCCAGTCGTCGTTGAAGCGGTGTTCGAGGTCCGCGTAGTAGGTGGTCACGTCGGTTTCGGCACGGTTCCAACGGGCGCCGGTGAAGGTCGAGCGGGGCAGGTCGACCGGCTTGCCGTCGGTATAGCGCGGGATGCCACGCAGCATTGGCCGCGACTGCTGGCGGTTGTAGCTGATGCCGGCACCTACGGTGGTGGCGTCGTTCAGGTCAATGTCCAGCGCACCATACAGGGAGTGGGACTTGCTCCATTGGTAGTCGATGAAGCTGTCGCTCTGGTCCTCGTCGGCCACCATCCGGCCGCGTACGCGGCCGTCGGTGGTCAGCGGGCCGCCAGCGTCCAGTTGCAGGCCGTAGTGGTCCCAGGAGCCGGCCTTGCCGGTGACGGTGACGGTCGGGGTGGCCTGGCCGCGTTTGCGCACCAGGTTGATCGCGCCGCCGGGGCTGCCGGTGCCTTGCAACAAGCCCGAGGCGCCGCGCAGGACCTCGATGCGGTCGAAGAACACCAGGTCCTGGGTCGCCCAGTTGCCCAGCGAATAGTTGTTACGCGGGATAGGCACGCCGTCGTACTGCCAGTCGTCGATCTGGAACCCGCGCGATGTCACCACCACGCCTGGGCCGATGCCTTGCGCGCCGACGATCCCGGTGGTGTGGTTGAGCGCCTCCTGCAGGTCGGTGATGCCTTGGTCATCCAGCTGTTTACGGGTAATCACCGTCACCGATTGAGGGATTTCCTTGAGGGTGTGCGTGCCTTTGCCAAGGGTTACCGCGCGGGCGGCGTACGAGCCGCTGCCTTCGCTGGTGGCATCCAGGTAATTGTCGGTGATGCTGGTACTGCCAAGCTCCAGCACGTCGCTCTCTGGGGTTGCCGGGGCGATGCTGAAATGGCCGCTGCTGGTCAGCCGCAATTGCAGGCCGCTGCCGACCAGCGCGGTTTGCATGGCTTGCTCGGCACTCATCTGGCCGACGATTGCCGGCGCCTGCTTGCCGCGTACCAGCTGGGGTTCGAGCGCGATGATGTAGCCGCTCTGGCTGGCAATCCGGTTAAGGGTGGTGGCCAGGCTGGCAGGCGGCAGGTCGAACGCCAGGGTCTGCACCTGGGCATGGGCATTGAGGCTGCTCAGGGCAACGACGAGGGGCAAGGCGCGGGGCCAGAGGTTGAGCACAGAATTCTCCCGAATGAAGTGACTTGTCAGGAGATAGGTGGGACGAGAAACGAAAACCGGACACGCCCGCGAATGATTTTCAAAAATATTTTCATTAGCCGTGGGCGGGGCCGATCAACGTTACCCAGGGGCCGAACGGTTCGACCTTGATCGGCAGGGCTTCCGCCAGGGCGGCCAGCGCCTCCTGCGGCTGGTCGAGCGGGAATACGCCTTGCACGCGCATCCCGCGCACCGCCGGGGCCAGCCGTATGTAGCCGCGCTGGTAGGGGCGCAGGGCATCGATGACCGCGTGCAGGGGTTCGTCGAGCACTTCCAGGCGCCCATACAGCCAGGCGCTGCGTTGTTGCTGCTCGCCGCCCAGTTGCTGGATGCCATCGCTGCGCAGCAGGGCTGCCTGCCCCTGTTGCACGTCTTGCCAGCGGCCATCGCGCAGGCTGGCGCGCACGCTGTGCTCCAGCACCACGACGCGGGTAGCGGCTTGCTCTTGGCTTACCAGAAAGCGGGTGCCCAGCGCCTGCACTTGTCCTTGGGGCGTGCGCACGCGCAGGGGCCGCTGAGGGTCGGCCGCAACCTGAATCACCATTTCGCCACGGCGCAGTATCAGCAGGCGTTGGCTGGCATCGAACTGTAGGTCGACGGCACTGGCGCTGTTGAGGCTCAGGCGGCTGCCATCTGCCAGGGTAAAGCTGCGCCGCTCGCCGCTGGCGGTGTGCAGGTCGGCCAGCCAGTTTTGCGCGCTGTCGCTGCGCCAACCGCTCCACAAGGCGCCTGCGACGACACCCATGCCTGCCAGCGCGCCCAGCACTTCGCGGCGAGAGTGGGTGGGCGTGAGCAGCAGTTGGCGGGCTTCGGCGGCTTGCCCTGGGGCACGTTGGTCCAGCGCGTGCAGCGCCGCAAACGGGCTGCCCAGGCGTTGTTGCAAGCGGTCCCAGGCGCGTTGGTGTGCGGGGTCCTGGCGCAGCCAGTGCGCCAGGCGTTGCAGCAGCGCCTGGTCAGGCGTGCCGGCCTTGAGTGCGACCATCCAGTCGATGGCCTGCTCGCTGATCGGGTCCAGGCGTGTTGCGCTCATGCGTGCACCTCGCACAGGTAGCACTGGCGCAGGGCCTGCTTCATGTGGCGGCTGACGGTGCGTTCGCTGATCTGCAAACGGGCGGCGATGTCGACGTAGCTCATGCCGTCGAGCTGGCTGTACAGGAAGGCGGCCTTGACCATGGCGGGCAAGCCGTCCAGCACCTTGTCGATGGTCACCAGTGCCTCGATCAGCAGCAGTTGCTCTTCGGCAGAAGGGGCGATGGGTTCGGGCAGCAGCGCCAAGCGCTCGAGGTACGCCTGCTCGAGTTGGCGACGGCGGTACCGATCGAAGATCAGCCGACGGGCGATGGTCGAGAGGTAGGCACGTGGTTGCTCGATGCTGTCCGGATCGACGCGTGCGCCCAGCATCTGGCAGAACGCCTCGGCTGCCGTGTCCTCGGCATCGGCGCGATTACGCAGGCGTTTGAAGACATGTTGGAGCAGCCAGCGGTGATGGTCGCTGAAGAAGAAGCCCAGCTTGCGGGTCGATGTGCTGTCCAACGCCTGGTATCCAGTTGTGAGTGTGAATCGTTCTCAATATTAGCTGGGTCGGTTAGTGGGTAGCAATGGGGGGTGAGATGCTGGGTGTGTATGGCTGGGGTTTGATGGTGTGGCGGAAACCGAGCGCCGCGCGGGCGGCGCTCGGTTTCTGCCACACCACAACGCCCCAGCCAGACACCTGACGGCCACCACCAATCAAACCGGCAAACTCTGGTACGCCACTTCATCCCCCGGGCTGCGGTCAAACTGGCGTTTGTACTCGCGGCTGAACTGCGAGGTGCTCTGGTAGCCCACCCGGTGCGCCGTCTGCGCCACTCCCAGGCCCTCGCCGATCAGCATCTGCTGCGCCTTGAGCAGCCGCAGGCGCTTGAGGTATTGCATGGGGGCCATGTCGGTGCAGCGTTTGAAATGCTCATGGAAGGTCGACACGCTCATGTTGGCGCGTGCCGCCAGCGCCTCGACGCTCAAGGGGTCGGTGTAGTGTTCACGCAAGTGGGCGAGGGCGGCGCCGATGCGGGCGAAATGCCCCTGCTGTTCGACCAACGCCCGCAACACGCCGGCTTGCGGGCCGCGTAGCGCGGTATAGAGCACTTCGCGCACCCGCGCCGGGCCGAGCACCTTGGCATCCAGCGGGTCTTGCAGGCAGCTCAGCAGCCGTTCGACGCTTTCGCGCATGGGCGCATCCAGCGCTGCAGAGGTCATGGATTGCGGGGTCTGGGCTTGGACGGCGGCATCCGGTGCCAGGTCCATGCTTTGCACCAATTCACCGAGCACGCTGCGGTCAATGTCCACTGCCACGCCCAACAGCGGCGCCTCGCGGGTGGCGAAGGTTTCGCACATGAACGGCACCGACAACGCCTGGACCAAGTAGTGGCCCGCACCGTACTCCAGGGTGCGCGGCCCCAGCCGCGCGAGTTTGCTGCCCTGGGCCAGGATCATCAGGCTTGGCTCGTAAATTTGTGGGCTGCTGGCGACATAGTGGTCCCAGCTCAGCACTTGCACCTGGGGCAGGTGAGTGGGCACGAAACCCGGGCGCGTGGCGAGGCGGCGGATCAGCGCGCAGAGGGGGGCGTTGGCGTCGACATGGCGGGTGAGCTGCATGGTGAACCTGGGCAGAGAATCAGACAGTTGCATCATCGCAGATTGAAGGTCTAGCGTCAGATGCTTGCGGGTAACTCCGGAGAATCAGGCATGCATGCCGGAGAATCTGCGGTGGGCGAGGGGAGGCAGGGCGCGCAAAATGCGCCGCCTGAATCGTTTCACTTCTCTGCGAGGTCCCGCATGTACACCGCCATCGGTTATGCCGCCCAAACCCCGACCAGCCCTCTGGCTCCCATGACCTTCGAACGCCGCAGCCCGCGCCCGGACGATGTTGCCATCGAGATTCTCTACTGCGGCGTGTGCCACTCCGACATCCACCAGGCGCGCAACGAATGGGGCATCGCCGTGTACCCGTTGATGCCGGGCCACGAGATCATCGGCCGGGTCACCGCGGTGGGCGACAAGGTGTCCGCGCACAAGGTCGGCGACCTGGTAGGCGTCGGTTGCATGGTCGATTCCTGCCGCCACTGTGAGGCGTGCGCCAAGGACCTGGAGCAATATTGCCTGGAAGGCCCGACCATGACCTACGCCACCCCTGACCGGGTCGATGGCAGCAACACCATGGGTGGCTATTCCAGCAGCATCGTCGTCAGCGAGCACTTTGTGGTGCGTATCCCTGCCGGCATGGACCTGCCAAGCGCCGCGCCGATCTTGTGCGCCGGTATCACCACCTATTCGCCGCTCAAGCACCACGGCGTTGGCCCTGGCCACAAGGTAGGCATCCTGGGCATGGGCGGCCTCGGCCACATGGGTATCAAACTGGCCAAGGCGCTGGGCGCGGAAGTGACCTTGTTCACCCGTTCGCCAGCCAAGGCCGAGGAAGCGCGCCGCCAGGGTGCCGACCATGTGATCGTGTCCTCCGATGATGAGCAGATGCGCGCCGCGGCAGGTCGCTTCGACTTCCTGCTCGACACCATTCCGGTGCAGCACGACCTCAATCCGTACCTGGAAACCCTCACCTTCGATGGTGTGCATATTCTGGTCGGCCTGATCGAACCGATTGAACCGGCGCTGCACGCGGCCAACCTGGTGCTCAAGCGTCGGGTACTGGCCGGCTCGCTGATCGGCGGCATCGCCGAGACTCAGGAAGTGCTGGATTTCTGTGCGGAGCACGACATCCGTTGCGATATCGAGATGCTCGATATTCGTAATATCAACCAGGCTTACGAGCGGATGATTGCTGGGGATGTGAAGTACCGCTTTGTGATCGACATGGCCACGCTTCAGGGCTGATCGAGTAGTCGACTGTGCTGGCCTCTTTGCGGTCCGACTTGCCCGCGAAGAAGCCAGTGCAGATCTACCAGACCAGCGCCTTGTCCCACCCCTTCCAGAACAACCAGCGCCGCACTTCACCATGCTCGCCGGTACCGATCTGCCACTCAGGCCGCCCACTGCCCAGCGCAATCACCGAGATGAACCCGGCATGGCTCGCCGCTACCAGCGTGCGTCCATCGGCGCTGATGTCCATGGCGCTGATGGTCGACCCCAGGAAGTGCTGCCAATGTTCCGTGCCCTCTTCGCCAAAGGCCCGCAGGTAGCCGTAGGCATCGCCGACGATGTACTCGCCATTGCCTGCGACCCCGGCATACACCCGCGCTCCGTCTTGCAGCAGTGGGGTGCGTGGGTCTTCGCTGTAATAGTCGGTGTCCAGGCCCGCAAGGTCTGCCACGCGTACCCCCAGTGTGCCGCCGTTGTAGAAGTGGCAGGCATTGACGATCAACTGGTCGCCGCTGCGGTTGAACAGGGCGAAGTGCGGGTATTCGCCGCCGGGGCCGATCTGCGCCACTTCCTCCAACTGGTCATTCAGCACCAGGTGGCGGCTGCATTGTTCACCCACCACGATCAGGCGCCCGTCCGGCGACACTGCACCGTGCTCCATGGCCAGGCCCAGGGCAATATCATCCGGGTCGGTGCCTTCGGCCAGTTCCTCGAGAATCTGCGATTGGCGTGGCAGCAGCCGGGTGGCACCTTCGGCGGCCAGCAGGTAAATCCCCTCGGCGCTCACCAGCAGCACCCGCTGGCCATCGGCGAAGGGCACCAGGCTGGTGGGTGTGGGTGGCAGGTCGAGCGGCTCGAACGGGTAACCCGCTGGCAGGCCTTCGAGCCCGCTAGGCCAGGCCAGGCGAGCGACCTGTGGGCCGCCCCAGCCATCGGTCACGCGCACGCCCTCGGCGTTGGCCAGGGCAAAGTAGCGGCGCTGCGGGCAGCGCCCGAAGTGCTCGATACCGATGACGGGCGTCACGCCTTGTTGATCGATGCGCACCACCTGGCCCTTTTCATAGGGCATGCCAATGCGCGCGAGCAGGCTGCCGTCGTCCAGCAGCAGGACGCTGCAGATGCCTTGCCCATGCGCATCGAGCAGCGGCACCAGCGGCAGGTGGGCGGGCGGCCAGGCGGCGCGGAAGGCTTGGCGTTGCTGTTCGTCCACCCCCGGCCGGTTGATCGCTTCCAAGGCGGCCTGCCAGGCGTCGAGCAGGTGCTCGGTGGCCGCAGGCTGTGGTTCTTCGAGGTTGTCCCAGCCCTGTGCGCAGCCTTGCGCGACGTAGCGGTTGATGGCTTGGGCGTAGGTGGTGACCGCCTGCTGCCACTGCTGCTGGGGTTGTTGCTTGTCCATGGGCGGATCGGGCTCCTTGTTCCGCTTGCAATTCACATTAAGCGGGCATGTTACTCGCAATGTGCCGCTGGTTGTGAGGCCCGGTATTGACGCGTACCATGCCGGCATTCCTTCCAATAACAAACCCGTGCCCCAGCGCGGCCGATACTTGGCCCCTGACGCGCGTCTTTTCGCCATGCCTGCGGAGAATAGAACCCCACCCATGAACGGACCCCTACCCACCGATGTGCCGCCGACCACCGGTAACGGCAGCTGGCTGAGCGTGATCGCCCTGGCCCTCGCGGCCTTCATCTTCAACACCACCGAGTTTGTCCCGGTAGCGTTGCTCAGCGACATTGGCCGCAGCTTCGACATGAGCACTGCCCAAGTCGGCCTGATGCTGACCATCTATGCCTGGGTCGTGGCCCTGGCTTCGCTGCCGATGATGCTGCTGACCCGCAACATCGAGCGCCGGCGCCTGCTGCTGTTCGTGTTTCTCGTGTTCATCGTCAGCCACCTGTTGTCGTGGCTGTCGCAGAGCTTTGCCATGTTGCTGGTGAGCCGCATCGGCATCGCCTTGGCCCACGCCGTGTTCTGGGCGATTACCGCGTCGCTGGCCGTGCGTGTGGCCCCGCCTGGCCAGCAGGCCAAGGCGCTGGGCCTGCTGGCCACCGGCACGACCTTGGCGATGGTGTTGGGTATCCCGCTGGGCCGTGTGGTGGGTGAAGCCCTGGGCTGGCGCGTGACGTTCCTCAGCATTGCCGGGGTGGCATTGGCCACCATGCTGTGCTTGATGAAGTCGTTGCCGCTGCTGCCCAGCCAGAACTCCGGTTCGCTGCGCAGTTTGCCGATCCTGTTCAAGCGCCCGGCCCTGGTGATCACCTACCTGTTGGTGACGCTGGTGATCACTGCGCAGTTCACCGCTTACAGCTACATCGAACCGTTTGCCCTGCATGTGGCGCAGATCAGCGGTGAGCGCACCACGTTGCTGCTGCTGTTGTTTGGTGGCGCCGGCGTGTTCGGCTCGGTGCTGTTCAGCCGTTACAGCGACCGCTTCCCCCAGGGTTTTCTGGTGGGCTCGATTGGCCTGCTGGCGGCCTGCCTGCTGTTGATGTTGCCGTTGTCGGGCAACTTCTATGCGTTTGCTGTGTTGAGCATGTTCTGGGGCGTGGCGATTTTGAGCTTCAGCCTGTCGCTGCAGTCCAAGACACTGAAGTTGGCGTCCGATGCCACGGACGTGGCCATGGCCTTGTTCTCGGGCATTTACAACATCGGTATTGGTGGAGGTGCATTGCTGGGCAGCATCGTCAGCAGCCAGATGGACGTGGCCGACATCGGCCTGGTCGGAGGCTGTGTCGCGGTTGTCGGGTTGCTGCTGGCGGCGGCCAGTACCCGGCGGTTCCGTGATGCCTTAGGTGGCTGATTTGCCTGTACTGGCCTCTTCGCGGGCTTACCCGCGAAGAGGCCGGCAAAGCCAACATCACAATCAACCCAGCAGCGTCGCCCAAGCCGACACCAGCAACACCACCGCCAACCCCCGGTTGAACCACAGCAACCGCGCAGGCACCTGCAACCAGCGTGCACTTCCTACCCCCAGCAGTGCCCAGGCCGTCATGCACGGCAGGGCAATCAGCAGAAACACCAGCGCCAACTGCCACACCGGCAGTGCTGGCGCGGCAAATACCCCGATCACGGCCACGGCCATCATCCATACTTTCGGGTTCACCACTTGCAGCGACGCCGCACTGAGCGCATCCAAAGGCTTGTCTGCGTTGATGTCCAAGGGCTGCCCAGCGCTGCGCAGAATGCGCCACGCCAGCCAACTCAACCACAGCACGCCGGCCCAGCTCATCAACTGCTGGGCCAGTGGATGGCGCAGTAACAGCTCGCCCAGCCCCAGCCCGACCAGCAGCACCACGGCCGCCGCCGCGCCACAGCCGGCCAGGATGGGCGCTACGCTCGCCCGCAAGCCCTGCCGTGCGCCATGTGCCAGGATCAACAGATTGGTCGGCCCGGGGCTGATGCTGGCCACCAGGGCGAAGAGGATGAAAGGCAACAACGTCTGCGACATGGCACAAGGCTCCGAGGGTTCGAAGCGCCATGTTCGCTGCCTGGCTGCAGTCAGTCTGGAAGGTTTGAGCAGCGCCTGCGGTAGTCGGCCGGGGTCAACCGATACGCCCGGCGGAACCAGCGCCCCAAGTGGCTCTGGTCGGCAAAGCCCAGCGCCATGGCCACTTCAGCAGGTGTCTGGCCTTGGCTGAGCAGGCGCCGCGCGCGGGCCAGGCGCAACTGGATCAGGTAGGCGTGCGGGGCCAGGCCGAAGGCGGCTTTGAACGCCCGGGTCAGGCGAAAACGGTCGACGCCGCAGGCCTGGGCCAGGTCTTCCAGGCCGATGTCGCGGTCCAGGTGAGCATGCAGGTAGTCACGCGCCCGCTGCGCGGTCAACGGCAGGCGCGGGTCGGGGTTGACGCGTTTGCGCCAGTGCAGGTGGCGGGTCAGGCAGGCCAGCAGGTCGTCCATGGCGGTCTGGCGGACAATGCGCAGGTCCTGATAGTGCACGCTGTTAAAGGCCAGCGCGGTGGCGCGGGCCAGGCGCTCATCGTGGCACAAGGTATCGGCAAAGCTGGGCAGGCCGGCGCTGTGTGCGTGTTCGAACAAGGACCGCAATTGATCGTCCAGCCAGGCAGGCTCCAGGTACAGCGTCGAGTAGGTGAAGCCTTCCTCGGTCGGTGCAAGGCCGTCGTGGATGTCGCCGGGCTCGAGCAGAAACACCTGGCCCGGCGTGCTGCGATGGCGTACCCGCCGGCAGTTGAACTGCTGGACACCTTGCTCGGTGACGCCGACCAGGAAACTGTCGTGCCAGTGCGGGTCGTAGGCATGCCCGACAAAATGCGCGCGGACCGACTCGATGCCGGTGTCGGCGTCTTGTTTGAGGTCGATCCAGTTGCTCATGGGGGCAGGCCGTGGGGGTAAAACGCTACCTTAGCGCACGCGTGCGGTTCAGTCTGGAACGATTGTGCAGCCCTTGTTCAGCAGCCGCGGCCGCAGGGCCTCGAAGCGTTCGCGCAGCCACAGGTGCAGCTGTGTCACCGCCGGCGTCAGCTGTTTGCGGTGCGGGCAGACCAAGGTGACCGGCGTTGGCTCGCCCAGGTATTCGGGCAGCAGAATCTCCAGTGCGCCCGCCTCGATGTCGGCGCTGACATCCAGCCACGATTTGTAGACGATACCTTCACCGAGCAGCGCCAGGCGGCGGATCACGTCGGCGTCGTCGCTGACCAGCGGCCCACGCACCTGCACGGTGCGGTTACCCACCCGCCATTTGTCATAGACCCGGTTCTGTTGCATGTACAACAGGCAGGCATGTTGCTGCAGGGCCTCCGGCATCAGTGGCCGGCCGTGGCGCGCGAGGTAGTCGGGGGAGGCGACCAGTACCCGGCGGTTCCAGCTGGCCAGGGGCAGGGCGATGTAGTTGGCATCCTGGTTGAGGCCGTAGCGGATGGCGATGTCCACCGGGTCACGATTGAGGTCGGCCATCTGGTCGGACAGAAAGAAGCGCAGGTGCAGCGCCGGGTGCTCGCGGCGAAAGGCACTCAACCAGGGCAGCAGCATGTTGCGGCCCATGTCCGAAGGGGCTGAAACCTGCAGGGTGCCGCGCAAGGTACTGGCATTACCGTGCAGGTCCTCGCGGCCCTGGCGCAGGCTTTCCAGCACGTTCTGCGCGGTCGGCAAGTACAACTCGCCCGCAGCGGTCAGGCGCAGGCTGCGGGTGGTCCGCGCAAACAGGCGCACGTCCAGCTCGCGTTCCAGGCGTTTGATGGCGGCGGCCACCTGGCCCGGCAGCAGTTCGGCCTCATGGGCGGCGGCGGTGAAGCTGCCCAGCACGCTGCTGCGTACGAACAGTTCAAGGTCAGTGATGCGCAGCATTTTCACTCACAGGATGAAAGTGTTGCTGTAGTTTGCCGGTTTTTCTTATCTGCAGGAAAGATAAGATGCGCGACAAATCCCGTTTCACTGCAGGAGTTGTTGCATGGATACCGTTTCCCTGGCCAAGCGCCGCTACACCACCAAGGCTTACGACGCCTCGCGTCGCATTCCCCAGGCCACCCTCGATGCGTTGCTCGAGCAACTGCGCCATAGCCCATCGTCGGTCAACTCACAGCCTTGGCACTTCATCGTCGCTGACAGCGCCGAAGGCAAGGCCCGGTTGGCCAAGAGTACCCAAGAGCGCTTCGCCTACAACACGCCGAAGATTCTCGATGCGTCCCATGTGATCGTGTTCTGCACCCGTACCGAGATGACCGAGGCCCATTTGGATGCGGTGCTCGCGCAGGAAGCCGCTGATGGCCGTTTTCGCGACGAACAGGCCCGCGCCGGGCAGAACCAGAGCCGTCGTCACTACGTCGACCTGCACCGCTTCGACCAGAAAGACGTGCAGCACTGGATGGAAAAGCAGACCTACCTGGCCTTGGGCACCGCACTGCTTGGCGCTGCGGCACATGGCCTGGATGCGACGCCGATCGAGGGCTTCGACAGCAAGGTGCTGGATGCCGAGCTGGGGCTGCGCGAGCAGGGCTACACCAGTGTGGTGATCATGAGCCTAGGCTATCGGAGCGAGGCTGACTTCAATGCGGGGCTGAGCAAGTCGCGGTTGCCGGCTTCGAAGGTCTTCACTTTCCTGTGATATCGCTGGGGGCCGCTTCGCGCCCCATCGCGGGCAAGCCAGCTCCCACCGGAATTGCGCCGTCTTCAGGACAGTGATGGCCCTGTAGGAGCTGGCTTGCCGGCGATGGGGCGCGAAGCGGCCCCTGACAAGCTCGGCCTCACCACAATGCCATTGAAGCCTGCGCTGTCACCTTGGCAAACACCTCGATGGCCTTGTCCACTTCAGCCTCGGTGCTGAACCGCCCAATGCTCAACCGCACGCTGTTACGTGCCTGGCTTTCATTCAGTCCCAGCGCCAGCAGCACATGCGATGGCGCATTGCTCGCCGAATTACACGCTGACGTGGTCGACAATGCCAGCTCACTGGCCAACGCCGCACTGTTGAAGCCTCGGCTCTCGATACACAGGTTCAAGGTATGCGCAATGCGCTGTGTGTCGCAGCCGTTGAGGCTGACCGCTGGCAAGGCCAGCAACCCATCGCGCAGTCGCCGGGACAGGTGCTCGATGCGCTGGTGCTCGCTGTCCCCCGGCTGGCCGGCGAGGGCAAAAGCGCTGCCCATGCCGACAATCTGGTGGGTCGCCAAGGTGCCGGAACGCAGCCCGTGCTCATGCCCGCCACCGTGCATCTGCGCACGCATCAGTTCGCGCGCGCGCGGCCGGACGTAGAGCGCGCCGATGCCTTTGGGGCCGTAGGCTTTGTGGGCCGAGAACGACATCAGGTCTACCGCCATTGCTGCCAGGTCGATGGCCAGTTTGCCCACCGCCTGCGCGGCGTCCACATGCAACAGCGCACCGTGGGCACGCACACGCTCGCCAATCGCCGCAAAATCGGTCACGGTGCCCAGTTCGTTATTGACCGCCATCAGCGAGACCAGGCGGGTATCGGCCTGCAGTGCCGCCTGCACGGCTTCAGGCTGAATGAGGCCCGAAGCGTCCACAGCCAGGCGGGTAACGGCCCAACCTTGGCGCTCCAGTTCAGCGACCGTGTCAAGCACGGCTTTGTGTTCCAGCTGGCTGGTGATCAGGTGGCCGGGCTCGCCAATGCCTTGGGCGATACCCTTCAGCGCAAGGTTGTTGGACTCGGTAGCGCCTGATGTCCACACCAGCTCATCGGCGCGGGCGCCGACGCGTTCGGCGACCTGCTGGCGCGCCTGCTCCACAGCATTGCGGGCTGCTTGGCCATAGGCGTGGCCACTGGATGCGGGGTTACCGAAGTTGGCTTGGCGGCCAAGGCAGGCGAGCATCGTTTCGATGACGCGGTCGTCAACGGGCGTGGTAGCGGCGTAGTCGAAGTAGAGCGGGGCGCTGGGCATGGGGCAGGTCCGTGTCTGTCACGTTGAATTCAGTGATCGTTGCAGTAAGCGTACCCGGCCCTTGGCCAAACATTTTTGCCTTCTGTTTGGCTGATTCGCACCTTTTTGGTAAAAAAATCTATGTATGAAGGCTGGTAGAGAAAATAATTCTCCACCAGGCTGGCATCTGTACCATGGTAGGAACGTCAGGCAGGTTCAAGCGTGCGTTCTTCCTCCGCCACCACCCGTTCGCACAACTCGATGATCTGCTCGCGCATCCAGCGGTTGGCGGGGTCCTGATCCGTGCTTTCATGCCAGTACAGGTGGGTTTCCAGCGCTGGTACATTCACTGGCAATGCCTGGTAGCGCAGTTGATGGCGGCGGGCGAAACGCTCGGGGACGGTCATCACCATGTCGGTCTGCTGCAGCACCTGCGAAGCCATCAGGTAGTGCTGGGAGCGCAAGGCCACCTTGCGTTGCACGCCCATCTTGCCCAGGGCCAGGTCGACATAGCCGAGGCCATTGCGGCGGCTGGAAATATGGATATGGGTCATGCCCAGGTAGCTGTCGAGGGTCAGTTTGCTGTCGGCCAGCGGGTGGCCCTGGCGCAGGGCGCAGACATAGCGGTCTTGCATCAGTTTGACGTGGCGTACCTGTGGGTCGGTGTTCAGCGGGGCGTCGACGGCAAAGTCCAGCCGCCCGGCTGCCAGCTCCTTGGTGGTTTCGCGACGTTTGCACAGGAAGCTCTCGATCAGCACCGAAGGCGCCAGGCGGCGCAGGCGCTGGAACAGCGGCGGCAGGATCACCGCCTCGGTCAGGTCGGTCATGCTGATGCGGAAGGTCTTGTTGGCCTGTTGCGGGTTGAAGATGCGGCTTTCTTGCACCGAGGTGCGCAGCAGGGCAAGGGCGTTGCGCACTGGGCCGATGATGTTCTGCGCCATCGGCGTGGGCACCATGCCTTGTGCGGTGCGCACGAACAGCGGGTCGTTGAAGGTTTCTCGCAGCCGCGACAGGGCATTGGACACCGCCGGTTGGGTGATGCCGACAATTTGCCCGGCGCGGGTCAGGTTGGCTTCGGTGTAGATCGCGTCGAAGACGATGAACAGGTTGAGGTCGACCTTGCTGAGGTTCATGTGCGCCGCTCGTTGTTGGAATTATTGCCCGATCATATATCGGTTATGAATGTTTATACACGCGGAAAATAGACTAGGTGGATGGACGCGTGCTGCTCTAGGCTCTGGCCCATGTCCTACGAACCGTGAAGGTAGCCCCGATGGATTTCGCCTATTCGCCCAAGGTCCAGGCATTGCGTGAGCGCGTCACCGCGTTCATGGATGCCTATGTCTATCCCGCCGAGGCGGTGTTCGAGCGCCAGGTCGCCGAGGGGGATCGCTGGCAGCCCACCGCGATCATGGAAGAGCTCAAGGCCAAGGCCCGCGCCGAGGGGCTGTGGAACCTGTTCTTGCCTGAGTCGGAGTACGGCGCCGGGCTGAGCAACCTGGAATATGCCCCGCTGGCCGAAATCATGGGCCGCTCGCTGCTCGGGCCAGAGCCGTTCAACTGCTCGGCACCGGACACCGGCAACATGGAAGTGCTGGTGCGTTATGGCAGCGAGGCGCAGAAACGCCAGTGGCTTGAGCCCCTGCTGCGCGGGGAGATCCGCTCGGCGTTCGCCATGACCGAGCCGGACGTGGCCTCCTCGGACGCCACCAACATGGCCGCCACCGCTGTGCGTGATGGCGATGAGTGGGTGATCAATGGCCGCAAGTGGTGGACCTCCGGGGCCTGTGACCCACGCTGCAAGGTCATGATCTTCATGGGCCTGTCCGACCCCGAAGGGCCGCGCCATCAGCAGCACTCGATGGTGCTGGTGCCGACCGACACGCCTGGCGTGAAGATCGTCCGGCCGCTGCCGGTGTTCGGTTACGACGACGCGCCGCATGGCCATGCTGAGGTGTTGTTCGAGAACGTGCGGGTGCCTTACGAGAACGTGATTCTGGGTGAGGGCCGTGGCTTCGAAATCGCCCAGGGTCGCCTCGGCCCAGGCCGCATCCACCACTGCATGCGCTCGGTCGGCATGGCCGAACGGGCCCTGGAATTGATGTGCAAACGCTCCGTGGAGCGCACTGCCTTCGGCCGCCCGCTGGCCCGCCTGGGCGGCAACGTCGACAAGATCGCCGACTCGCGCATGGAAATCGACATGGCCCGCCTGTTGACGCTGAAAGCGGCCTACATGATGGACACGGTCGGCAACAAAGTGGCCCGCAGCGAAATTGCGCAGATAAAAGTAGTGGCGCCGAATGTGGCCTTGAAGGTGATTGACCGGGCGATCCAGATGCATGGTGGCGCCGGGGTGAGCGGTGATTTCCCGCTCGCGTATATGTACGCCATGCAGCGCACCTTGCGCCTGGCCGACGGGCCGGATGAAGTGCATCGGGCGGCGATTGGCAAGTATGAGATTGGCAAGTATGTGCCGGTGGAGATGCTGCGTAGTTCCAAGTGATTTGTAAGCAGATTTCGTAAGTGCTGTAGGAAGTGTCTGGTTTTGACGTTCAGGCACTAAAAGCGCTGTTGCAGCTGTTAGGTTTCGACACCTCACCTATGCACAGAGAGCGTGTCGATGCGTGTCAACCTGGGAGGAAAAGGTCAGGCGGTAGACGGTGATGTCACCACGACGGGCGCTGTTTGCATCGCGACTGATCCCTGCTATTTGAGCGATGGGCGTAGGGTGCTCAGGGAGGGCGACAGGACAACACCCTGTCCCCTCTGCGGCAATGAAGGGACCGTCGCTGAAGGCGTTTTGCATTTCTTCTCTGATGGCCATGCCGTGGCCATGGATGGGGCGCTGGTGAACTGTGGTTGCCCGCCCGGTAGTAACCGAGTCGTAGCACCGCTGGATGTGGCACCGCCACCTCTGCGGACTTTGGCGTCTAACCGCGTAATGTCTATTGTGCCAACCGCGGGTGCTCAAGCAGGCAACTGCTCGCGAGGGTCAGTTACAGCATTGTCGGGGACAATGGAGCCGGGCTTTTATGTGGTTCCCAGAAGCATGTCGTTCTCTCAGGTTCTGCTGCGGTTGGCCGAGCAGGACGCCACGTTACCCATTTCCCGTTTGCAGCGGCTTAATCCTACCTACGATCAAGGATTCAAGGCTGGGGAAATTTTCGTCATTGGTGACCCAGATAATGGCGATGCCTGTACCCGTGAGGAAGCCAAGCTGATGGCTGCCGCTCAGGACGCCCGGCACGCGTTGGCGGCGCTGGATTTTGCCGAATCGGATTTCATGATGAAGCACCAGGCTGATATTGCCGGCTTGCTCAGCAATGCCAGCCAATCGATGGGCGTGGGCAAGGACATGCTGGATCAAGGGTTGAAACAGGTCCGCAACACCTTGAACCAGATCGAGCAATTGCATCAGCGGGAGTTTTTGCGGCATGGGCATTTGAACAGTCGCGAATTCTTCGTCTCGCGGCGTCAGCTGTTGCAGCAGCTGGATGGACAGTTGAAGGCGGCATTGCTTAACAAACAGCTGAACTTGGGGAGTTATGAGCGGCTGAAGAAGAGTCTTAATATTTCGACCAAGAGCCTGGTGCACCATTGGTCGAAAGCGGGTGGGGCGGGGCAGATACCGGGGTATGCGACGCATCTCGATAAAGTGGCGAAACTCTCCAATTACCTCAAACACGGCGGGAATGCTGCAATTGGACTGAGCGGGGCTTCGTCGTACCTCAATGTGAGAGAGGTTTGTCAGGCAGGGAGTACAGAGGCTTGCAGGAAAGCCCGTTTCGTAGAAACAGGAAAATTTAGCGGGGGCGTGGGTGGTGCAATGGTAGGGTCGATACTGGCCACTGCAGCGATTGGCACATTGTGTGTTGGTTTTACCGTAAGCACAGCGGGAGTAGGGGCCCCACTGTGCGGCATTATAGTGGCAGGGGGTAGTGGCCTAGTTGGCAGTAAGCTTGGCGAACTAGCCGGTGAACACACGGGAGAGTTCATATATGAGGTGTCAGGTGACTGATATTCATGCCTGGCCCGCGATGGTAAAGCTGCTGTTAATAGCTGTGCCATGCTTTGTCTGTATGGTGGGTGTTGCTATTAATGTGTACACCACCTTAAGCCGCGATTACCACGTTGTATGCGACTCGATCACTACCAGTCCTTATATGGAAATGCTGAAGGTTACTTGGGGTGCATCCACCTTCAAATGGCGCGTGCTTTTAATGTGTGCGATAGGAGGGCTTGTTATTTTTCCAGGACGAGCCTTGCGTCTTGGACAGTTGAGTCCGGATGAGCTAAAAGCATTTCCACCTAATCTGAGGCTAAGATTTTTAGTGGCTTTATGGCTAACTGCTGTAGGTTTCATCGGGGCCGCAGCCGTCACCTTGGTGCTTGAACTGTCCAAGAGTAATTAACTGACTCCTAAGTTCCATAACCTTTTCGCGGCGTTCTGCCGCGAAGAGGCTCGTCAACTGACAGAGTTCTGCTTCGTGTCAGCAGCCTTGACCGCAGTCTTTTGTTCAGCAGAAGCTCGCTCCAACCGATCCCCCTCTGTTGCCACCTTATCCCCCCGCGTCTTGACCAACGACACCACCACCCCACCCAGCAACAACCCAAACGTCACCCCCAGCGACAGCAACGCCGGTACCTTGCCGACCATCCCGTGGTAGAAGATCTTGCAACCAATGAAGATCAACACTAACGCCAGCGCGTACTTGAGGTAGATAAACCGGTGCATCAACGCCGACAAGGCGAAGTACAGCGAGCGCAAGCCAAGGATGGCGAAGATGTTCGAGGTGTAGACAATGAACGGGTCCTGGGTAATGGCGAAGATCGCCGGCACGCTGTCGACCGCGAACACCAGGTCGGCCAGTTCGATCAGTACCAGGGCCAGAAACAGCGGGGTGGCATACCGCAGCGCCTTGCTTTGCCCTGGCGGGGTCTGGCGCACGAAGAAGTGCGAGCCGTGGATCTGGTCGGTAACCCGCATGTGCCGGCGCACGAATTTCAAGATTGGGTTGTTGGCCAGGTCCGGATGGCTGTCCTCCTTCGACAGTGCCATCTTCACCCCGGTAAACAGCAGGAAGGCGCCAAAGATGTACAGTACCCATTCGAAGTTCTGCACCAGTGTCGCACCCACGCCGATCATGATCGCCCGCAGGAACACCACGCCCAGGATGCCCCAGAACAGCACGCGGTGCTGATAGCGGCGGGGGATGGCGAAGAAGCCGAAGATCATCGCCATGACGAACACGTTGTCCATCGACAGCGACTGCTCGACCAAGAACCCGGTGTAGAACTCCAGCGCCGACTGCGCGCCCAGCTCATACCAGACCCAGGCGCCGAACAGCACGCCGACACTGAAATAGCCTGAGTACAGCAGCAGGCTTTCGCGCATTTCGATCTCGCGGTCCTGGCGGTGCAGCACGCCCAGGTCGAGTACCAGCAAACCGATGACGATGGCCATGAACACCAGCCACAACCACGTGCTGGTACCGAGAAACGGAGTGGTGAGGAATGTCTGCAGAGCCGTCATGAGCCCCTCCTTGATTGTCGACGTTGCAAGGCAACAGTGATCCGACATGGCGGCTTGGCAGCCGTCAGAGGGGCCCGGTATCACATGGGCTTGAGCCTAGTCCCGTTTGCGCGGGATGCCGAATGCAGACCTGTTACATTTCTTTGCCTGGCACCCGGCGGGTGACGCCTTAATACACCCACACTTCTACCCGCCGATTGCGCAAGCGGCCTTGCTCCTGGTCGTTTCCTGCCACGGGCAGTTCGTCGCCCATGCCGGTCACTTCCAGCACGTCCACGCCGTCGCGTGCCAGCTCGCGACGAACCGCCAACGCCCGTAAGCGCGAAAGCAGCGCCGCGCGCCCCGGTGTCTCCTTGGGGTCACCAAAGCCCACCAGCACCGCCTTGCTCTGCAACTTGCCGGCCTGGCGCAGGTACTCGGCTACCCGCTGCACATCGCGCAACGCTTTGTTGTCGAGGCTGGCGCTGCCCTCCTGAAAGCGAAAATTCACGCTCAACCGCTGGGCTTGCTGGGCCAGCGTGCGGTAGCGTGGCGGCATGTCGGCCTGAGGGGGGACCGGTTGGGCCTTGACCTGCTGCGAAACGAAACCCAGTTGCGCGACGATGGCCTGGCCGGCTGGGCTCTGGGCGAAGTCGGCCAGGGCCTTGGCCTGAGGCTTGGGGTTGGCTGGCAGGTAGAAATACAGGCGCCGCGACAGCGGGTAGTCCTCGCTGGCCACGAGCGAGCGCTGCGGCAGCATTGCCGGTGCATCGCCCTGGGCGACGGCCAGCACCTTGGCCCCGTGTACTGCCGCCAGGCTGCTGAAACCGATGGCCTGGCGGTCGGCAGTGACGCGCTCAGCCAGCGTGTCGCTGGATTCAAAGCGCTGAGCATTGGCAGACAGCTCGCCTTGATTAGGGTCGAGCACCAGTGCCTTGAAGGTTTCGAAGGTGCCGGAACGGTCGTCGCGGGCATAAAGGTGAATCTTCCCACCCGCAATGCCCACCTGGTCCCAGCGCTGTATCTGCCCGGAGAAGATCTGCGCCAGTTGCAGCGTGGTCAGTTGCGGCAGTGGGTTGTCGGGGTGGACGATCACCGCCACGCCATCGAGACCGATGACCTGTTCGGCGCTGGCCGCACGCAGGTCACCCAGGGCATGCAGTTGCTGAACTTCTGTATCGTTGATCGGCCGCGAGGCGGCAGCCAGGTCGGCCTCGCCCCGGCCCAACGCTGCAAAGCCGGTGCTGGAACCATGCGCGGCGATGTCGATACGCAGCGGTTGCCCGCGAACGTCGCGGGCGGTGATGACGGTTTCGTTGGTGTGTGTGCCGGGGGCCTGTTCAATCGCCGTTGCACCTTGAGCCCGCAATTGCCCTTGCACCAAAGCCGGCAGCAAGGCCGCGCCGATGGTGTTGGAGCCCTGCACGCGCAAATGCGCAAAATCGGCCAGGGCCGACAGCGGAAGCAGGGCAAGAAGAATGAGCAGCAGGCGGGGCATGCCGGGCAACCTATGGCACAGAGTTGCCCGGCAGATTACGACGGTGGCGTGATAGAAATATGACAGGCAGTCGGGAGGGCGTTAATCCTGTGGGAGCTGGCTTGCCCGCGAAGAGGCCGGCAAGCACCACAAGACAGTTGCTCCCACAGGTTGCTGTTAAATCAGTGCGCGCCTGCCGACTTGCTCAGGTCACTCTCCGCCCACTCGGTATAGATGCAGGCATCGGCCACGGCCCAACGCACGTTCACGGTATCCCCTGGCTGCATCGGCATGCCTGCCGCAGACAGCGCCTTCACGGTCATTTCGGTACCGCCGGCAGTGACTACATGGCACGTTTGGCTTTCACCCAGGAACAACACTTCGGCGACCTTGGCCCGCACCTCGTTCCAGCCCGCTGGCAGGGGTTGCGCGGCGGCTTGGGCTGCGGTCAGTGCCAGGGCTTTTTCCGGGCGTACCATGATCAATGCCTGCTGCTCGGCAGCCAACCCGGCGGTCAGGCGAATGGCCACCGGCTGGCCCTCGAAACTGCCCGCGCCATTGCTGCTGGCCTTGATCCGCAGGAAGTTGGAATTGCCCAGGAACGAGGCGACGAACGCGTTCGGCGGGTTCTGGTAAAGGTCATAACCACTGCCCAACCCAACGATCTTGCCATGGCTGAAGATGGCGATGCGCTGGGACAGGCGCATGGCCTCTTCCTGGTCGTGGGTGACGTAGACGATGGTGATGCCTAAGCGGCGGTGCAACTGGCGCAGTTCGTCCTGCAGGTCTTCACGCAGCTTTTTATCCAATGCGCCGAGCGGCTCGTCCATCAGCAGGATGCGGGGCTCATAAACCAGCGCGCGGGCGATCGCCACCCGTTGCTGTTGGCCGCCCGACATTTGCGAGGGCTTGCGGTGAGCGAACTTTTCCAGCTGCACCAGCTTGAGCATGGCATCGACCCGCTTGTTGATCTCGGCGGCGCCGAGCTTGCGGATGGCCAGGGGGAAGGCGATGTTGTCGCGCACGTTCAGGTGCGGGAACAGCGAATAACGCTGGAACACCATGCCGATATCACGCTTGTGCGGCGGCACGTTCACCAGCGACTGGCCTTCGACCAGAATCTCGCCGCTGCTGGGGGTTTCGAAACCGGCCAGCATTGACAGGGTGGTGGACTTGCCCGAACCGCTGGAGCCGAGGAAGGTGAGGAACTCGCCGTCCTGGATTTCGAGGTCCAGGTTGTCCACGGCGGTGAAGTCGCCGTAGTGCTTGTTCAGGCCGCGCAGGCTGACCAGGGTCTTGTTGTGCGCGTTGTCTTTGATCACTGCACTCATTGTTGTTTTCTCCGGGCGCTCAGGCGTTGACTTCGGTGCGCCGGCGCAAAGCGGCGGCAATGACCATCACAAGCAGGGACAGGCCGATCAGCAGCGTCGAGGCGACGGCGATCACCGGGCTCAGGTCCTGGCGCAGGGTGGTCCACATCTTCACGGGCAGGGTCTGCAGGTCGGGGCTGGCCATCATCACGCTGAGCACCACTTCATCCCACGAGACGAGGAAGGCGAACAGGCCGCCGGCGATCATGCCCGGGCGAATGGCTGGGAAGGTCACCTTGAAGATCGCCTGCAGGCGCGAGGCGCCGCAGATGACCGCGGCATCTTCGATCGACTGGTCGAACAGCTTCAGCGAGTTGATGATCGAGATAATGGTGAAGGGCAGGGCGACGATCACGTGGCTGACCACGAACGCGAACAGCGTGCCGGTGTAGCCCAGTTTGAGAAACAGCGCATACACCGCGACGGCGATGATCACCAGCGGCACGATCATCGGCATGGTGAACAGGCCGTAGAGCATCTCACGGCCGGGGAAGCGGCCGCGCACCAAGGCAAACGCCGTCGGTAGGCCCAGCAGCACTGCGGCAACAGTGGTCAGCACGGCGACCTTGAGGCTGGCCAGGGCGGCATCCATCCACTCTGGGTTGGAGAAGAACTGGCCGTACCACTTGAAGGTCCAGCCCGGCGGTGGGAACACCAGCCACTGCGAAGAGCCGAACGACAGCAGCACGATGAACACCACCGGCAGCAGCAGGAAGGCCGCGATGACCCCGGTGGTCAGGTACAGGCCCGTACGCAGCGGGCGGCCCATGGCATTGGGTGACAGGAGCATGGCGGATTACCTCGCGTTGCCGACCGGGGATTCCGGCTGCAGCTTCAGGTACAGGTAGAAGAGCACCAGGGTGATCACCACCAGCAGTGCGGCGGCGGCGCTGGCCAGGCCCCAGTTGAGGAACGACTGCACCTGTTGAATGATGAATTCGGGCAGCATCATGTTCTGCGCACCACCGAGCAGGGCCGGCGTGACGTAGTAACCGAGCGACATGACGAACACCATCAACGCCCCCGAAAACAGCCCCGAGCGGCACAGCGGCAGGAACACCTTCCAGAAGTTGGTCCACGGGCTGGCCCCGCAAATCGACCCGGCTTGCAGCACCATCGGGTCGATGGCGTGCATGGTCGCCTGCAGCGGCAGCACGATGAACGGGATCATGATGTAGCTCATGCCGATC
Source organism: Pseudomonas sp. LAIL14HWK12:I7 (assembly GCF_000483465.1). Classification (NCBI taxonomy): domain Bacteria; kingdom Pseudomonadati; phylum Pseudomonadota; class Gammaproteobacteria; order Pseudomonadales; family Pseudomonadaceae; genus Pseudomonas; species Pseudomonas sp. LAIL14HWK12:I7. The sequence goes on along the minus strand of NZ_AXYZ01000008.1, from coordinate 206,656 downwards.
ACCACGCCGGTGAGGTTGTGCACCATCTCCAGCGGGGTATCGATGATGCCCATGGCCATCAACGCCTTGTTGATCACACCCGAGCTTTGCAGCAGCACCAGCCACGAGTAGGTGCGCGCCAGCAGGCTGGTCCACATCGACAGCAGCACGATGTTCAGCAACCAGCGGCCCCAGCCGTTAGGCACCAGGGTGATCGCCCAGGCCAGCGGGAAGCCCAGCAGCACGCTGATCAGGGTCACCACACCGGCCACCGAGAAGGTGTTGAACAGCACCCGCGCATAAGCCGAGTTGGCGAACAACTGCTCGTAGTTGCCAAGGCCTGGCACTGGCTCCAGCACGCCGCGCAGCAACAGGCCGATCAGCGGGGCGAAGAAGAACAGACCGAGGAACAGCAGGGCAGGCAGCAGGTTGCGGCTGCCTTTCCAGCGCTGGCCCAGGCTCACACGGCGGGGGGCCGTTCCCGGAGCGCCGGCGCCCGTGGGGGCACCTTGCGCGTTGTGCAGGGCGTTGATGGCGACTTTCATTTGACCAACCACTCATTCCAGCGTGCGGCGATGGCCTGGCCGTTTTTCGCCCAGTAGGCAAAGTCCAGTGTCACCTGGTCCTGGGCGTAGGCGGTCGGCAGATTAGGTGCCAGGTCGGCTTTGAGCTTGGGCACGCTGTCCAGGTTGACCGGCGCGTAAGCGGTCAGGTTGGCGAACTCGGCCTGGCCTTCGGGGCTGCTGGCGTTGGCCAGGAACTTCATGGCCGCGTCCTTATTCTTGGCACCCTTGGGGATGACCAGAAAGTCGGCCATGACCAGGTTCTGCTTCCAGCTCACGCCCACCGGTGCACCGTCTTGCTGCAAGGCATACACGCGGCCGTTCCAGAACTGGCCGAGCGAGGCTTCACCAGAGGCCAGCAGTTGCTGCGACTGCGCGCCGCCACCCCACCAGACGATGTCTTTCTTGATGGTGTCGAGCTTTTTGAAAGCGCGGTCCAGGTCCAGCGGGTAGAGCTTGTCGGCGGGCACGCCGTCGGCTAGCAGCGCCAGTTCCAGCACGCCAGGGCTCGGCCATTTGTACAGGGCGCGCTTGCCGGGGTAGGTCTTGGTGTCGAACAACGAGGTCCAGTCAACCGGCTTGTTGGCACCCAGCTTGCCTTCGTTGTAACCGAGCACGAACGAGAAGAAGAACGAGCCGACGCCATGGTCGGACACGAAGCGCGGGTCGATGCGGTCTTTTTTGACGGTGTTGAAATCCAGCGGCTCGAGCAGGCCTTCACTGGCGGCGCGCAGGGCGAAGTCGGCTTCGACGTCGACCACGTCCCACTGCACGTTGCCGCTTTCGACCATGGCCTTGAGCTTGCCGTAGTCGGTAGGGCCGTCTTGGACGACTTTGATGTTGGTCGCTTTGGAGAAGGGTACGGCCCATGCTTCTTTCTGGGCGTCCTGGGTGGTACCGCCCCAACTGACGAAGTTCAGGCTGTCAGCGGCCTGCGAGGCCTGACACGCCAGGGTCAGCAGGCTGGCGGACAGCACTGCGGTTACACGTTTGCTCAACAGCATGGTTACGCCCTCGTTGCTTTTGTTATTCGAGGCGGGGCTTTTTGGTGCGCCCGCCAACAGTATTCGGGGAGCAGCTAAAACAAAGTGTCGGTGGCCGATTGTGAGTGTAGGTGCCGGCCTGCACATTCAAGGTCTACGGGATATCATATTATGGTATTCCAAACTTTTGGCAAGAGGCGGAGGCGACCGGCCATCACTCCAACCTTTCCAACCATCGCCTCCACGTGCTGTAGGCGCAGCCTTGTGCTGCGAAGAGGCCGGTGCAAACAGGACCCTTCTCTGGGTAAGTACCGGCCTCTTCGCAGCACAAGGCTGCTCCTACACGGCGTGGGCGCTATGGCAGCGGTGTCAGCTAGCCAACACTGGCTCGAACGGAATGCTCTGCACCACCTCCAGCTCATACCCTGCCAACCCCGCATACTTGAGCGGCGGCCCAAGGTGGCGCAGCTTGCCTACGCCCAGGTCCTGCAAAATCTGTGCACCGGTGCCGACTTCCGAATACACCTTCGACTGCCCGCGCTGGTAAGGCCGCACCGGCTGGGTCAGCTGCGGAACGCGTTCGAGCAACGTCTGCGAAGATTCATGGTTGGCCAGGATCACCACCACGCCGGTGCCTTCTTCGGCGACCTTCTGCAGCGCCGCCCACAGTGTCCAGTTGGCCGGGCCGGCGTATTCGGCGCCGACCAGGTCGCGCAGCGGGTCGATCACATGCACGCGCACCAGCGTCGGTTGCTCGCGGCGGATGTCGCCCATGACCATGGCCATGTGCACGCCACCTTCGATGCGGTCTTCGTAGGTGACCAGGCGGAAGGTGCCGTGCACGGTGGGCAATTCGCGCTCGCCGATGCGCTTGATGGTCTGCTCGGTGCTCAGGCGGTAGTGGATCAAATCGGCAATGGTGCCGATCTTGATGCCGTGCCTGGCGGCGAACACTTCCAGGTCCGGGCGGCGCGCCATGGTGCCGTCGTCATTGAGCACTTCGACGATCACCGAGGCGGCTGTGAAACCGGCCAGGCGCGCTAAATCGCAGCCCGCTTCGGTGTGGCCGGCGCGGGTCAGCACGCCGCCTTCGCGGGCGCGCAGGGGGAAGATATGCCCAGGCTGCACCAGGTCTTCCGGGCGCGCGTTCGGCGCCATGGCCGCTGCCACGGTGCGCGCACGATCGGCAGCGGAAATACCGGTAGTGACGCCAGTGGCGGCCTCGATCGACACGGTGAAGGCGGTGCTGAACACGCTGCCGTTGGCCGGTACCATCTGCTCCAGGCCCAGGCGCTGGCAATGATCGTCGGTCAGCGTCAGGCAGATCAGGCCACGCGCTTCGCGGGCCATGAAGTTGATGGCCTGGGCGTCACAGCGTTCGGCGGCGATCAGCAGGTCGCCTTCGTTTTCCCGGTCCTCATCGTCCACCAGCAGGACCATCTTGCCTTGCCGGTAGTCCTCGAGAAGTTCTTCGATGCTGTTGAAAGCCATGCTGCACGCTCGCTGTGGTGGGGTGATTTTTATGGTATACCATCATACACAAATACTTTTGCAACAGGAGAGCAGCGGATGAAAGCGTATTGGATCGCCCACGTGGATGTGACCGACCCCGAGCAATACCAGCAATACACCCAGCGCGCGCCCGCTGCCTTCGCCGCATTCGGTGGGCGGTTTCTGGCGCGGGGCGGGCGTAGCGAGGCGATGGAAGGGCGACCGACGCCGCAGCGCAGCGTGGTGATCGAGTTCGACTCATACGAGCAGGCGGTGGCCTGTTATCAGTCGGCGCTTTATCAGGAGGCCTGCAGCCACCGCCAAGGTGTGGCGAAGGCTGAAGTGATCATCGTCGAAGGGTTCGAGCCCTGAGGTGATCAGGGCCGGCATCGTTTTACGGCATGCCTGGCAACTCATGGGGGCGCAAGTCGAACACCAGGACCTCTGCATCCTGGCCATTGCCAAGTTGCAGCAGCTGCTCCTGGCGCACCCGAACGCCATCGCCCTCATTCAGCACCTGCCCATTGAGCTCGATGCTGCCGCGCGCCACATGCACGTAGCCGTGCCGATCCTGCGGCAAGGTCAGGCTCGCCCGTTCTGCACCGTCGAACAACCCGGCGTACACCCGCGCGTTCTGGCGCACCTGCAATGAACCTTCGGCACCATCCGGGGAGATGATCAGCCGCAATTTGCCGCGTTTTTCCTCGGCACTGAAGTGCTGCTGCTGGTAACGCGGCGTTGCGCCCTGGACGTTAGGCACGATCCAGATCTGCAGGAAGTGCACTGGCTGCGCCTGGCTGTGGTTGAACTCGCTGTGAGCCACACCGTGCCCGGCACTCATCAGTTGCACGTCGCCAGGGCGGATCACCGAGCCGGTGCCCAAGGTGTCCTTGTGCTCCAGCGCACCTTCGAGCACATAAGAAAAGATTTCCATGTCCCGGTGCGGGTGCTCGCCAAAGCCCTTGCCAGCGATGACGCGGTCGTCGTTGATCACCAGCAGGTCCGAGAAGCCTTGTTCGTCGGGGTTGCGGTAGTGGCCGAAAGAGAAGGTGTGAAAGGATTTCAGCCAGCCATGAAAGGCCAGGCCGCGGTCTTGGGCGTTACGGACGGTGAGCATGGGGAGTTCTCCTTGAATGCCGGGGCCGAGAGGGCTGCCGCGCAGTTGATGGAGACACTTTACTGTCACTTCAAAATAGGAAAAATAAAGGTGTGCAAGTATCATTGTCACTTTTAATTTGACAAATAAATGGATCTTTCTACGAGTTTGCCGTGAATGTCGTAGGAGTATTCTGATTCTTTCTCGGCCAGGATTCTGCGCGCTATGCCGGTGTTAGCTTCCCGTTTTCTACCGAGGGAACGGTACATGACGCGCATATCGATACACGGCAAAGGACAGGCATTTGACGGGGATTTCACCACCACAGGTGCAGTATGTGTCGCCAGCAATACAAATTATCGAGGGAACAACCAGATCGCGCTACGCCTGGGAGATGTCACGACTGAGTGTCCGAAGTGTAAAAAGCCAGGCGTCATTGTCGAGGGCGTCCCTTTCTTCATCATCAAAGGTAGCCCTGCAGTCGTGGATGGTGCGCTGGTCCAGTGCGACTGCCCCAGCGGCAGCAACCGGGTCCTGGCACAGTCTGCCCTGAACGGGGTTGGCATCCGCTCCAGCCACACTTCCTCGCCCGTTCCGGCCGCCCGGTCTTCAACTTCCTCATCGGGGCAAACACCTGCCCAGTCATACAACACATCGGTAGTCGATTCTGCCACTGTACTGGAGCCGGGCTTTCATATTGTTCAACGCAGTATGTCATTCGAACAAGTGCTCAAGAGCCTGGGCGAAACGAACAAGCCATTACCTGTTTCGTTACTCCAGCGCTTGAACCCCACGTTTACACAAGGCTTTAAAGCCGGTGAGATTTTCGTACTCGGCAGTACGAGCAGCGGCGTTTCCTGCAGTCCCATGGAAGCAGAGCTGATGATGGTGGCAGAGAAGGCGAGGGAATCGCTGGCCGTTCTTTCCGATGAGGAAGCCAACTTCATGATGAGCCATATCGGCGAGATCGCTGGAGTACTCAGTGGGGCGAGTCTGTCGATGGGGGTGGGCAAGGACATGCTTGAGCGTGGCTTGGGGCAGGTCAAAGATACGCTGAAAGGGATTGAGGTTTTGCATCAGCAGCAGTTTGCTTTGCATGGCCATTTGAAAAGTGCGGATTTTTTTGCGAAACGCAAAGAGCTTTACCAGCATCTGGGCGCTCAGTTACGCACAAGTTTCTTGAATAAAACATTGAATCTCGGTAGCTACGATACGCTTCGGCGTGATCTGGGGATCTCCACGAAAAGCCTGGTGCACCATTGGAAAAAAGCTGGCGTCCCGGGGCAAATTCCAGGGTATGCGACGCACCTTGATGAGGTGGTGAAGATGTCAAACTACTTGAAGTATGGTGGGTACGCAGCGATTGGGCTTGGGGCGGGTTCTTCCTTGTTGAAAGTCCAAGCGGCCTGCCGAGCAGGCGAAACCGAAGCGTGCAAGAAAATTCGTTTTACTGAGACCGGGAGCTTTACCGGTGGATTAGTCGGTGGTGTTGCGGGCGGTAAGGTCGGATCTATTGCCGCAGCGGCTGTCTGTTCATTTGGTGTATACGGTAAGGCTATCTGCGGCATTGTGACGATTGGAGGTAGTTCCTACTTAGGCAGTAAGACCGGAGAGACATTTGGAGAGGGGATGATGGAATGGTCCTATGAGGTACTTCATGATTGACTTTTCATACCTGCCCACTGGCGTAAAAATTGCGTTAGGAGTAGTGCCTTTCACCCTTAGCATGGTGGGTATCGGCATGGGCTTTTACATCGCAGGTTCTCGTCACTTTAACGTGCTCTGCCGCACATTCAAGAATAGCAACGGGTTGGTCGATGATCTTAAGTACTGGAGCACAATCTCCATCAGAACAAGATCAATGGTGGTAAATCGTTTCACCTTAGCGGCTGTATGGCCGAATCTGGGTATTCGCCAAGGCTGGTTGAATGCCGAAGACTTTAGGAATTGCCCAGTCTATTTGAAGCGGCGCTTACAGGTATCGTTTTGGTGTTCCATTACCGGTTGTACTGGAATCGTCGCCGGTGGTACTTTGATTGAACTCGGCAGATTCTGATGCCCAGAAGACCCGCTCACGCGGGTCTTGTTCTATCTCACTATTGCAAATGCACCTTCAGCTCCCCAGCCGCCTGGCGCATCGCCGCTTTCACTTCAGGCACCTGGCTCAGTGGGTTCAGCAACCCATAGTCATGAATCATCCCGTTGTACCGCACCGCAGTCACCGTCACTCCCGCCGCATCCAGCTTGCGTGCATAGGCCTCGCCCTCATCACGCAACACATCGAACTCTGCGGTCTGCACCAGCGCTGGCGGCAGGCCTTTGAGCTGCTCGCTGCTGGCGCGCAGCGGCGAGGCGTAGATTTGCTCACGTGCCTTGGCGTCAGTGGTGTAGCTATTCCAGAACCACTTCATCATGCCAGTCGTGAGGAAGTGCCCTTCAGCGAACTGCTTGTACGAGCCGGTTTCGAAGCTGGCATCGGTCACCGGCCACAGCAGCAACTGGAAGCGCAGCTTAGGCGTACCGGCCTCCTTGGCCTTGAGCGCGACCACTGCGGCCATGTTGCCGCCGACGCTGTTGCCGGCCACGGCCAGGCGCTTGCCATCCACGCCGATCGCTTTGCCATGCTCGGCCACCCAGCGGGTGGCGGCATACGCCTGGTTGATGGCAGTGGGGTAGTGCGCTTCAGGCGAAGGCGTGTAGTCCACGTACACCGCTACCGCGCCGGAACCGACCACTAGGTCGCGAATCAGCCGCTGGTGAGTCGGGAAATCGCCCAGTACCCAGCCGCCGCCGTGGAAGAACATGAACACCGGCAACTCACCCTTCACATTGGCCGGGCGGACAACTTGCAGCGTGATCGCCTCGCCGTTGGCCTGGATCGTGTGTGCTTTGACTTCGATGCCGGACAGGTCAACCTTGACCGACGATTGAGCACCGGTCAGCACTGCACGGGCGTCCTTCGGCGCGAGCTGTTCCAGGGGCTTGCCGCCACCCTTTTCCAGGGCTTCGAGGAAGGCCTGGGTGTGCTGCTCAACGCCTGGGCTGCCTGCTGCGAACGCAGTGGAAACGGAGAGGGCAAGGAGGCTGGTGGTGAGTACCTTGTGGACAATGTTCATGTGCGAATCCTTTTCTATGCAAGTGTTTGAGAGGGGCGCATTGCCTGGCCTTAAAGGCCATCGCTGTGACTTGCGAGTAGATTAAGGAGATGCCTTCGTGGGAAAAAGCGGCTATAAAGCGTTTGACTGTCACCAGGAGCGAGACAATGAACCCTTACGAAGACATGCGGATCTTCGCCCAGGTCATGGAAGCCGGTAGTTTCACCGCTGCGGCGGACCGTCTGGGCATGTCCAAGCAATCGGTCAGCCGGCGCCTGATGCAACTTGAAGAACGCCTGGGCGTGCGCCTGCTCAACCGCTCGACACGGCGCCTGGACGCCACTCCGCTGGGGCAGCACTATTACCAGTCGGCGTTGCGCTTGCTGGGCGAAGTGCAGCAGGTGGAGCACGACATCAGCGGCCAGGCCCAGGCCTTGCGCGGCACCTTGCGCCTGAGTGCGCCGCTGTCGTTCGCCATGGCCCACCTGGGGTGCCTGCTGACCGAATTTCTGCAGTTGCATCCGCAGGTGGATGTAGAAGTGGACCTCAGCGACCGGGCTGTGGACCTGATCGGCGAAGGCTATGACCTGGCCTTGCGCATTGGCGCGCTGGAGGACTCCAGCCTCATCGCGCGGCGTATTGCCGGTGTTGAACGGGTGTACTGCGCAAGCCCGGCCTATCTTGAGGCGCATGGGGTGCCCGCATTCCCCGAGCAGTTGGCCGGGCATGACTGCCTGCCTTATGGGCATTCACGCCAGGTGCAGTGGCAGTTCAAACAGGGCGGCAAGACGCAGGCAATTGCGGTGGCGGGGCGGATGCGCGCCAACAATGGCGAAATGCTCAGGGATGCGGCGATAGCGGGGATGGGCGTGACGTACCTGCCAACGTTCATCGTTGGCCAGGCACTGACGGATGGCCGCTTGGTGACGTTGCTGGAAGACTGGACGCCGCCGGCGTTGCAGTTGTCGGCGGTGTATCCGCAGCATCGCCAGGTGGCGCGGGCGGTGCAAACCTTTGTCGGGTTCTTGCGGGAGCGGCTGGCGCAGTTGTGACGGGGCCGGCGCGTTCGCCGCTGGTGGGCAGAAGTGCAATTCGGCTAGCATGAGGCTCTGCCAAGCAACCCGCGCGCGACTGCGCAAGGCTTGATCCCTCCCTTCTGATCCGAACCTCTGCATGACTGCCTTCTACCTCAAACTACTCATGACACCCACCCTCATGCTGGCCATCTCGCTGGCGGGCAAACGTTGGGGTACGCAAATTGGCGGGCTGCTCTCGGGGCTGCCTGTCACCTCGGCGCTGGTGATGCTGTTTCTTAGCCTTGAACAGGGCGAGGTGTTCGCGTCGCAGGCCGTACCTGGGGCATTGGCGGGGGTGGCCGCCGTGCAAGCGACCTGTTTGTTCTACTACTGGGTGACCCAGCGCGTCAGTGTGTTTGTCGGCTGCATCGTAGCGCTGCTGTTCTTTGCTGTGGCCGCCTTGGCGACCAGCCACCTGGGCTGGGTGGCGCTGTCTGTCGTTGCCACGCTGTTACTGGTCGTCGCCATCGTCGTCGCTACCTCGCAACCGGCCCAGGCCAGTTCAGCGCGTTACGTGCCGATGCCGCGCTGGGTCATCCCGATGCGCATGATGACCGCCACCTTGTTGCTGTTGGTGATCACGGCCAGTGCAACGATGCTCGGGCCGGTGGTCAGTGGGATGCTGGCGCCGGTCCCGGTAATCGCCTGGCCGCTTGCAGTATTTGCCCACGTCCAGGGCGGGCGCCACGAGTTGGGCGCGATCGTGCGTGGCAATGCCATTGGCGCGGTGGGCGTGGTGGGCTTCTACCTGGCTCTGCAAAGTACGCTGTTGCAGTGGGGCGCAGTCCTGTCGATTTCGCTGGCGGTGTTGCTGGCGGTGGTTGTGACGTTCGTCTTGGCGAAGCTCTTGCAGTCACGCTAGCGCGCGCTGCAAGGCTCCTGTGCATCAAGCGCTCAGGGGGTGCCGTTCCTGCCATGCAGGCAAAACGCCCGGCGCTTGCTCAAGCGTTCGTAATACGCCCTGACGGCTGGCAAATGAGGATGCTCGAAAGGCGTCTCGAACCACCGGTTGACCGAAAGGCCGATGGGGATGTCAGCCAGGGTGAACATGTCGCCGGCCACATACGCACCGGTTGCGGCGAGCTGGCGGTCGAGGATCTGCATGTAGCGAGACCATTCGGCACGGCCGGCGGCCAGCGCCTGCGGGTCCTGATGGGCGGGTGAATGCCTGACCAGCGACATGAAGGTGTAGCTCCAGGACCTGTTGAGGTCCGAAGCCTGCCAGTCGATCCATTGATCGATACCTGCCCGTGCTTTTGCCTCGGTCGGGTACACCGAGGCGTGGCCATAGCGCGTCGCCAGGTAACGGATGATGGTGTTGGATTCCCACAGGGTGAAGTCGCCATCCTGGATGACCGGGATCATGGCGTTGGGGTTAAGTGCCAAGAATTCGGGGGTGTCGGTGGCGGTGAAGCCCGCGCCCCAGTCTTCCCGTTCGAAGGGAATATCAAACTCGGCACAGGCCCAGAGGACTTTACGCACGTTGATCGAAGACGCTCTGCCCAATATCCGTAACATGGTATTCGTCCTTGCTTGTGGAAGGCTGATCGTCCTTCACGGCATGACCTCGGTCAAGGATTAACCGTGGACGGTGGGCAGGGTTTTTCGTTCGTTAAAAATAATGCTGCAAGGCTGTCCCTTTTTTTCAGGCCGCCTGTCATTAGCGGTAGTAGAGAATAAAGGGAGCCTGTTTCAATGCCTGCCGTATTGCCTTGCCGCCCGCGTGCGGCGTCACTTCGTTCGCGTCCGTTGATGTACCTGGGTTTTGCCATCAGCCTGAGTGCCAACCTGTTGTCTTCGTCAGCCTGGGCCGACGACCTCGCGCGGCGTACCTACACCGTGCCCGCCGGCACCTTGGGCGCCGCACTGACCCGTTTCGCCCACCTCGCCGGGGTCAGCCTTTCACTCGACCCGGCGCTGGTCACTGGCCGGCAAAGCAGGGGGTTGTCAGGCAGTTACAGCGTTGACGAGGGCTTCATGCAGCTGCTTCAAGGCAGCGGCCTGCAGCTGCAACCAGTGGGTAACGGGGCGTTTACCCTGGTGCCTGTGGCGCAAGCGTCGGATGCGCTGGAGATCGCCCCGACCAGCATTGTCGGTGGCCATGTGGCTGGCAGCGACGCGCCACCTTATGCCGGTGGCCAGGTCGCCCGCCAAGGGTCGCAAGGCCTGCTTGGCTCGCGCGACTTCATGGACACCCCGTTCAGCATGACCACCTACACCAGCGACCTGGTGAAGAACCAGCAGGCACGTACCCTGGGTGACCTGATCGCCAGCGACCCCTCGGTGCGTGCGACCAACCCGGCAGGTGGGCGCTTCGAGCAGTTCACCATCCGCGGGTTCAGCTTGTTCAACAGCGATGTATCCTACAATGGCCTGTTCGGCATCTTGCCGACCTACTCGATCGACATGGAGATGGCCGACCGGGTCGACATCATCAAGGGGCCGAGCCAGTTGCTCAATGGTATTTCGCCGCGTGGCAGCGTGGGCGGCGGTATCAATGTGGTGCCAAAGCGGGCAGGCGATACGCCCATTACTGAGTTCACCGGCAGTTTTGCCTCGGGCAGCCAGGCCGGCGGTGCGGTGGATGTCGGCCGCCGCTTTGGCGAGGGTGGGCAGTTTGGTATCCGCTTCAACGGCGTCAAGCAGGCCGGCGACACCGAGTGGGATCACCAGCGTGTCGAGCGGGACATGGCGGTGCTGGGCCTGGATTTTCGCGGCGAGCGGCTGCGCTTATCGACCGACATCGGCCACACCGAGCGTGATACCGATGCCCCCCAGGAGCGTGTGCTGATTGGTGCCAATGCCAAGGTGCCGAGCGCCAATGACGTACACCACAACTACGCACAGGCCTGGAGCAAGGCGCGCACTAATGACACCTTCGGTGCCGTCAATGCCGAGTACGACATCAGCGACTCGCTGATGGCTTATGGCGCAGTCGGTGCGCGCAAGAGCAACCATGACTTCTTGCGCCACAACGTTTCGATCATCAACGATGCCGGGGACTTTACTGTTCAGCCGCGCGATTTCACCCGCGATGAAAGCGTGCGTACCGCCACGGCCGGTGTGCGCAACTGGTTCCATACCGGGCCGGTCAGCCACGAAGTGAACCTGGCCGCCACGTACTTCTACATGGACTTCACCAACGGCGGCGCGCGCTATGCCTCCGCGCCCAGCAACCTCTACAACCCGGTGGCCACGCCGACACCCGGCACCCCGACCCGGCTCGACCCCAAGGTTTACACCGAGAACCGGTTCAGCGGCGTCGCCCTGGCCGATACCCTTGGCTTTTTCGATGACCGCCTGCTGCTGACCTTGGGCGCCCGCTGGCAGCGGGTGCAGGTCGATGACTGGAGCGACGGCGTCAAAGGCGACACGGCCTACGATGAAGAAAAGGTTTCGCCATCGGCGGGCGTTCTGCTGAAGGTCAGCGAGCAGCTGTCGCTGTACGCCAACTACATGGAAGGCTTGAGCCAAGGCAAGATCGCGCCGTCGACGTCGGTCAACGAAGACCAGATCTTCCCGCCCTTCACCAGCCGGCAGGTGGAAGTCGGGGCGAAGTATGACTTGGGTAAGGTCGGCTTCACCGCCAGCGTGTTTCGCATACGCCAGCCCGCCTACGAAACCAATGCCACCACGCGGGTGTTCGGGCCCAATGGCAAGCGCGACAACCGAGGTGTGGAGCTCAGTGTGTTTGGCGAGCCGCTGGAGGGCGTCCGCCTGCTGGGCGGGGTGATGTACATCGACAGCGAACTGACCGATACCGTCGGCGGCGCCTTCGACGGCAACCGCGCACCGGCAACGCCCGAGTACAACGTCAATGTGGGGGCTGAATGGGATGTGCCGAAGGTAAACGGGCTGACCTTGACCGCGCGGGGTATTCACTCGAGTTCGCAGTACCTGGACCAGAACAACAGCAAGCAGATCGACGGCTGGGAGCGTTTCGACTTGGGCGCCCGCTATGCCTTCAAGGTTGACGCTACCCAGGTCACGCTGCGGGCCAGTGTCGAGAACGTGTTGGACGACCGCTACTGGGCGTCGGCAGGGGCTTCGGACGACAGTGAGCCAGGGCTGACGCTGTCTACCCCTAGGACCTACCTGCTGTCGGCGACGCTGGGCTTCTGAGCCCAGGGTCAGAACTTCAACCTGTCGATGCTGAGGGTGGCTATGCTCTGCTATCAGGGTACCGGTGTGGTCGCTTTCGGCTCCCAGGGCGTTGAACGCTTGCCTGGGTGCCACGAAATTGGCACCCTTGGGCGCCTTGAACCGTCAGTATCACGACAGAAGGAAGTTTGCGTTGAGCTGGGACAAAGTCGGCAAAGTCCTCGTAGCCCTGCTGATTGGCCTGATGGTCATGGTAGTGGCCTATGTGGTGATCAAAGGCAGCCCTCGCCTGGAGGCCTCCCTGACCTACGCCTACCTCACTTACCCGAGCCAATTCAGCGAACGCATCACCAAGGCCAGCGAGCAACTCAAGTACGAGCAATTGCAGGGCCGTATCAACACCATCAGCGAAGGGCAGTTGCATCAGGATCAGGTCGACAGGTTGATCGAACTGGCCCAGGCGCCTTACGCCCAGTTGTTCGCCAAACCGTTCGAGGCGGGGCTGGTGGACCATCGCACCGGTCTGCTCATCGACCTGCGCAACACCGGGAATGCGCCGGTTCGCCTGGTGAAGATTCGCCTGCCGGCCAAGGGCCTGGTGCAGGTGCGCGATGCGGCTGGCAACGACACCATTATCGAAGCCGCCACGCCCCTGGTCGAAATACCCTCCATCGAACCGGGTGGGGCGTGCAAGGTGTGGGTGTACTTCGATGCCGACTACTCGCAGATCCGCCAGGGCGGCGTCAGCATCCGTCATGCCGACGGCGTGGCCGATGTGCAGGTGTACCGCGAGTTCACCGGCTTCCCCGCGCAAGTGGCGCGCTACAGCCGCGAATTGATGGTGTTATTGGGGATATTGGGGTTCAGCGTGCTGGGGTTGGCGTACGCCTGCCTGTCACGCCGACGTGAGTCGGTGTTGCCTTCCTGAACCTGTCAATGGGTCACTGTAGGAGCAGCCTTGTGCTGCGAAGAGGCCCGTAGCACCAGCGAAGATTCCCGGTGTTGTCGCGGGCCTCTTCGCAGCACAAGGCTGCTCCTACAGTGAGTTAAGTGGGTTGGTCACGTCCGCAGTGAGCCACACTGCGTCCCAATGGGGATAGTCACCGATGTGTTCAACCAAACCCGCACGCAATGGGTTTGCAACGATGTACCTGGCTATCTTGCGCACGTCATCGTCCTTGCGTACGGCACGGTCTTGATAACCACGTTGCCAGATTTGGCCGCGACTTACCCCTGCTTTGCATAGTGCAGTGCCAGAACGCGACTTGAACTGCCGCATCAGGCTGCACAGTGTATCGGTGTGAAGCTCAATCAGCCAATGTAAGTGGTCAGGCATCACCACCCAGGCAAGTGAATGGCAGGCATCTTCTCGTTCCGAATGGCGCATTTGCCCGATGACAAGGCGCGCGGCACGCAGGTTTGCAAACAGCGGCCTGCGCTGGTGAGTGACGGTGGTGAGCAGGTATAGCCTGCCGGGTTCAGAAAACCGTCCCCGCCGTAGTAGTTTTGCTTTGGCCCAATCCATGGTGTGCCCCTCGTTTAACGATCCTTGTCGTTACGAACAATAGGAGACACAGCAATTCAGCACTCGGTAGATCGTTACTGAATATCACAACCAAATACCGAATAGCGGTTGTGTAGGAGCAGCCTTGCGCTGCGAAGAGGCCCGTAGCACCACCGAAGATTCCCGGTGTTGTCGTTGGCCTCTTCGCAGCGCAAGGCTGCTCCTACACGCTCGTGCTTAGCTGCATTCTTCGTGCAGCGCCAGGCTCTGGCGCTGCTGCTCCAGCAGGGCGGCGCGCAGTGATGCGGGAGCTAGGACACGAATCGACCCTGCCTGGGACAGTAACCAGCCCATCAGTGCACGGCTGTCGTCGACGGTAGCGGCCAGCGCGGCGCCGCCGTCTTGCTGAGGTGCCAACTGCATGTCTGTGGACAGTGGCTGCTGTTCCAGGCGCCGTGCGAGCGCGTCATCGACCCAGGCGCGTAGCCCGATCTGGCGAACCGGTGCGAGGGCATCCGGTTGCAGTTGCTGCGCCTCGTCCAGGCTCAGCCCAGGTTGCCAGTACCAGCCATAAGGCATGCCTTTACTGTTGCAGTGCAGCGGAAACAACGCCGACAGTTCCACCAGGTCGCGTTCCACGGTGCGCTTGCTGGTGGTGTGGCCCACCTTCGCCAGCGCTGCCTGCAACTGCGTAGAGCTCATGCCTGGGTGGCGCCCCGGCAGCAGCTTGAGCAGCTGCCATTGGCGGGCGATGGTGTGGCGGGTAGGGTGGCTGGGCAAAGGAGGCTCGTCCGTGAATGCCAGGCACTGAGCGCCCGGATGGTGGCATTTGGCTATCCTGCAAGCATACCCTGCCCGGGGATGGGATCCAAACTTTTACGGGGCCGTCCCTTGCCATGCTTCTTAAATTTGACCAAAATATCGGTCTTAATTGAGGGCGATAGCATGCAGAATATTTTCGCTGACGTAGCGGTAAGCGTTTCAGAGCTAAAAAAGAACCCAACTGCAGTAATGTCTGGCGCCGCAGGCATGCCCATTGCCGTACTGAATCACAATCGTGTGATGGGTTACATGGTGCCGGCCGAACTGTATGAAGCCATGATGGAAAAACTGGAAGACATCGAGCTAAGCGAGCTGGCCAAGTCCCGTCTTGGTGAGCAAGGTATACCGGTGTCTTTGGATGACTTATAAGCTTGAGTTCGTCCCTTCAGCGTTCAAGGAATGGGGCAAACTGGGCCATACGTTGCGTGAGCAGATCAAGAAGAAGCTTGGCGAACGTTTGCAGGCACCGAGGGTGCAGGCCGATGCTCTGCGGGAGCTGCCTAATCACTACAAAATAAAGTTCAAGGCTTCAGGCTACCGCCTCGTCTACCGGGTCGAAGATGAGCGGGTCGTTGTTGTGGTAGTTTCAGTGGGCAAGCGTGAACGCAGCGCGGTTTATCAGTCAGCCAAAAAGCGCTAGAGGGGCGTTCACAAGCAGCGTTTTTGCGATGTTGCGATGAACTCCCCCTCACTGTGTCCTACGATTCTTTGTTATCCCCGCACTGTTGCAGGGCCTCGATAAATACTCGCTCGGCCCGGCTCAGCCGTTGCTCCCTGTTCCACAGCAGGTGGATATCCACATCCGCGATCCCCTCCTGCGGTGGCAGCTTCCATAACAACCCCGCCGCCACATCCGCCGCCACCACGTGTTCCGGCAGGCAGCCGATGCCAAAGCCCGCGATCACCAGCCGGCGTACCTCTTCAAGGCTGGGCGAGGACGCTACGATCCGCCCGGAGAACCCTTGCTGGTCCCGGAAGATGGTCAGCGGCGAGAGCATCCCGCCGATCTGGTCGCTGGTGAAACTGACGAAGTTCTCACGCTGCAGGTCGCCCTCCAGCTGGCCGAACAAGGCATGGTGCTTGCCGCAGAAAAACCCATAGCGCTGGCGCAGGAACAGCCGCTGCTCCAAACGCGGTTGCGGCCGTCGATTGAGGCTCAAGCCCGCCGTGGCAGTCTTCTCCTGCAAGGCGGCGACGATGTCGGAGCTGCGCATCACCTCGATTTCCAGCTCTACCCGTGGGTGCTGGCGGTGGAAGTCGGCGAGAAAATCGTCGAACTGCTCGCTTTCGATGCGGCTGATCATCAGCAAGCGCACCTTGCCCACCAGCTCGTCCGCCGGTTGCTCCAGCAGGCCGCCGATCAGCGACATTTGCCCATACACCTCGCCGGCCAGCACAAACAGCTGCTCGCCCATTTCAGTCAGCACAAAGCGTGGCCCACGGCGGGCGATGAGTTGCCGGCCGAGCTGATCTTCGAGGCGTTTGAGCGCCTGGCTCACCGCCGGCTGGGTAAGGTGCAGGCGGGCGGCCGCGCGGCTGATGGACAGCTCCTGGCCGATGACCCGGAAAGTGCGCAGCAGGTTCCAGTCGAGGCGGTCGTTGAGCAGGCGGTCAGACATGGTCGGGCTCGATGATAAGCATGGCTAATAATGCGAATAATAAATAGAAAATTGACTAATCATAGCCCGGGGACGATAAATCGCAGCCATGCACCGACCAAGCGCCACCAGAGCGCAACTGTGATGACCCACAACTCCTGCCAGAACAACAAGCAAAGGAGCCCACCATGAAGCCCACCGCTTCGCCCCAGCCACCGCGCAGCGATAGAGGCTCTACAGTGGATTTAAATGACTGCAGCAAAGGTTAGGGGGCTCTGCCCTGGGAAATACCCAAAGGTCCTGCAGGGTGGTGGATCGTGTTCAAAGGCGAGTACCACTGTTCGGTTCCATCGGCTGTGTAGTGAGCTGTCTCAATTCACGCGCGGTGAGTGATAACAGCGCCGCATTGAAGTGAGTTCGGTTGGCTCTAGACTCATTAGGTGTGTTCTGTTTGAGTGGATCTACCTTGATACCCGTGGGTGTTTGATAGAGAGAACCCTCATCGTACGTATTGACAGGTTGCAGGTTGAACCCGGCGGCTACAAGTGTATCGTGGTGTGAGAGCATTAAACTAGCGTCTGGATCACCTAGACGTTGGCCAAAGCCAAGTATCACCACGCTGTTTTCCTCGTTGGTGTAGTAATGGCCGGTAGGTATTTGTCGTTGGTTTTGCAAGAGTTTAGAAGTCGATTTAATTCTCGGGCGTTTTTCTGCGGCATCATATTTTAAGTATGTACGGTTATAACCTTTTGGGGCGGTTGGAGTTTTACCGTCGCCGAAGCCAATTGCGTGTAAGCGCTGTTCCGGATTATCAACCAAATACTGGAGCACTGAGCTACCTTTGGTGGTAAGTTTTTGGTAGAGTTCGAAAGTCCATCGCCCGGTGGGATCAGCGCTGTTTATTGGATCCCCCGCGCAGTAGGCGTACGCGTTAAAGCCCCCTTTGCCAAACGGGCTCAGCGCATCGGGGCTGCTGAAGCGCCGTAATTGTGGATGATAGAAACGGTGCCCATTTCCCAGCGGGTAGGTGCCAGATATAGGATCTATCCATTGTCCTGTGAAGCCCAATAGTGGCGCGCTCTCAGCAGCGAAACGATGGCCATAAGGCGTATAGACTGTCCCCTGATACTCATCGTTGAAACTGCCCAAAGCCGAGCCTTGCTGGTCTGTCTGTAGCATCTGATTGTGCCACGTTCCACTTACTTGCGTGCCCTGCGCCACTCCGATATTGAGTGCCCAGATTACGCGCTGACAACCCTGGGTGTTCAGCCGTGTTGCCAGGCGGTTACCGTTGTAAAAGTGATAAGTGTGAGGGCTGTTTAGCTGGGAAGCCGGCGGCGTTGAGCGTTGTGGCGTCAGCTGTTGAGCATGAAGGCTGCGTATTGAATCATTCATTATCGCGACCTGCTGGAGGGAGATGTCCCAGTTTGGATCACTCCGGCCGCCCCTCACAACTGGCAGTTTTACTAGGCTCTGTCCCTACACCCCACCCCGCCGCACATGCTTCACCAGCACCTTCTCCAACAACTCCCACATCGCCGGGTCCGTACTGAACGCCACATTGAAGCGCATCCACCCGGTCGGCTTGGCATCGACCATGAACAGCTGCCCAGGCCCAAGCATGATGCCTTTCTCCAACGCATCATCCAGCAGCTCCGCGCTGTCGGGGATGGCGGGGTGGCGGGTCCAGATGTACATGCCTTCGTCCGACTCGGTGAACAGCTCGAAGCCCAGCCGGTGCAGGTGCCGGCCCACTTCCTGGTGCGCCTCGGCCAGGCGCTGGCGCAGGCGTTTGAGGTGTTTGCGCCAGCGGCCGTCGATGATCGCGGCATACACCACGCGTTCCATCACCTGCGAGGTGGTGAGGCCTGAGCGCATTTTCAGGTGCACCAGTTTCTGCATCAGCTCCGGGTTGGCCATCATGTAGCCAACCCGTACGTTGGGCGAGATGCTCTTCGAATAGCTGCCGACGTACACCACCTGCTGCAGGTGGTCGAGGCTGGCCAGGCACGGTTGCGGTTCGGCGACCATGTCGGCGTACAGGTTGTTCTCGACCAGGCGGAAGCCATGCTGGCTGGCCAGTTGCAACAGCCGATGCAACTGCGGCAGCGGGGTGCGCGAGCAGGTCGGGCTGTGCAGGTGCGGCTGGGTGAAGAACGCGGTCGGGCGGTGATGCGCCAGCAACTGCTCCAGCTGGTTCAGGTCGTAACCGGCAGGGGTGCGGGGTACGCCCACCAACGTCGCGCCCTGGGTGCGCAGGATGCTCATCAGGTTGGGGTAGCCGGGGTCGTCGACCAGCACCACGTCCCCTGGGCGCACCAGGGTGCGCGCGGCCAGGTCCAGGGCCTGGCTGGCGCCGTGGGTGAGCATCAGCTGCGCCGGGTTGGCGACGATCGACAGCTCCTGCTGCAGGTTTTGTGCGGTCAGCGTGCGCAGTTCGGCCAGGCCCATGGGGTCGCCGTAGCCGGACAGTTCCAGCGGGCTGCCAGCGACCTGGCGCAGGCCGCGGCGCAGGCCTTCCTCGTACATCCAGTCATTGGGCAGCCAGCCGCAGCCGGGCTTGAAGGGCAGCTGGCGGATCTCGAAGATCTGCTGCAGGTACCACTCGGAGTTGAACGTTGGTCGACTGGTGTCGGCCTCGACATTGTGTTTGTCCAGCAACTCGCCAGCCGCGCGGTTGATGAAAAACCCGGCATTGCCGCGGCTGACCAGCAGGCCCTGGGCGACCAGGCGGTCGTAGGCCTCGACCACGGTGAAGGTACTCACCGAGTAGGTCGCGGCAAAGGCGCGGATAGACGGGACCTTGGCCCCAGGCTTGAGCGTCTGGTTGTCGATCAGCTCGCGCAAGCCGTCGATGATCTGGTTGACCAACGGGGTGGGGGCGTCTGGGTGTAATTCGAACATTCGAGGGCCTTTCAGGGTGCGTAGCGTCAGGTGCCTGCAGGGTGTACTGCATTGGCGACCTGTACAGTGCAGTGCGAGATTCATGCCACTGTGCATGGCTCTCTGCGTCGGACATTTTTACATTAGGTGTCGGATATCGCCACATAAAGCATGTTCAGTTCGCTCGAAGGGCAAACCTTCGGGCGCGTCAGCAGGCCGCCATGGATGGCCTGCGTGTGTTTGCTCACACCATCCTGCCCGCATTAGCACTGATGTACAGGTGAGGCCGCTAGCCATCGGGGTCTCACAGTTTTCCTTGGATAAAAAGAAGCACGGGGTACACAACTGATGGACGCAACATCCACAACCACCACCGCGAAAGGCGGGCACGAGAGCAAGCTCAGTGCCTCGCTCAAGTCGCGCCACCTGACGATGATGTCAATCGCCGGGGTTATCGGCGGCGCCTTGTTCGTCGGTTCCGGCAGCGTGATTCACAGCGCCGGCCCGGCCGCTGTCCTGGCCTACCTGGCAGGCGGCATCCTGGTGGTGCTGATCATGCGCATGCTTGGCGAAATGGCGACGTCCTCGCCTGACACCGGCTCGTTCTCCACCTACGCCGACCGCGCCATTGGCCGTTGGGCAGGTTTCACCATCGGCTGGCTGTACTGGTGGTACTGGGTCATCCTCATGGCGTGGGAAGCCTATGTGGCGGGCAAGATCCTGCATGGCTTCTTCCCTGACGTCAGTGTCAACGTGTTCGTGCTGGCCACGACCCTGCTGCTGATCACCGTCAACTTCTTCAACGTCAAGCATTACGGCGAGTTCGAGTTCTGGTTTGCCTTGATCAAGGTGATCGCCATCGTCTGCTTCCTGGTGGTGTGCACCGCAGCGGTGATGAACGTCTGGCAGTTCGGTGAAGTGCGTGGCATCAGCCACCTGACCGCAGAAGGCTTCATGCCCAACGGCATCACTACGGTGATTGGTGCGTTGCTCGGGGTGATGTTCGCCTTCCTCGGCGCAGAGATCGTGACCATCGCCGCGTCCGAAGCCAAAGATCCGGCCGCGCAGATCGTCAAGGCCACCAACTCGGTGGTGTGGCGTGTGTGCTTGTTCTACGTTGGCTCGATCTTCCTGATCGTCTGCCTGGTGCCGTGGAACGACCCGCACCTGGGCGTCTCGGGCTATGGCGCCTACCGCCGTACCCTGGAGCTGCTGGGCGTGCCGTATGCCGAGTTGCTGATGAACTTCGTGGTCCTGACCTCGGTGAGCAGCTGCCTGATCTCCGGTCACTACACCGCTTCGCGCATGCTGTTCTCGCTGTCCCAGCGTGGCGACGCGCCGTCGTTCTTCAAGATCACCCGTGCCGGCACCGGCGTACCGGTGTACGCGATCATGGGCTCGTGCGCCGTGGCGGTGGTGTGTGCGCTGATCAACTTCAGCGAAACCCTGCGCCCGAAAGACGTGCTGGACACCCTGATGAACACCACCGGCATGATCGCGCTGCTGGTGTACTTGGTGATCGCCTTCTCGCAGCTGCGCATGCGCCGCAAGCTGATTGCCGAAGGCAAGGAAGTGCGCCTGAAGATGTGGCTGTTCCCGTGGCTGACCTACCTGGTAATCGCGTTCATCGTGGCTGCCCTGGTGACCATGGCGTTCATGCCTGACTACCAGATCCTGGTGATCTCCACCGGTATTGCTGCCGCAGTCGTGGTAGCCATGGGTGTGGTGCATCAGATCCGTAGCGCCAAACGCCACTAAGCTTCAGTTGTGGTTCAAGACGGCCGGCTCCCTTGAGGACCCGGCCGTTTCGCGTTGTTGGGCCGGGTGTTTGTCCGGCGGCATGTGAAAACGCTGGTTCATCCACGGCGAGCCGAGGAGGGCGGCAGCGGCGATCAGGGCCAGTATGGCGAGGGCCAGGAATGTTTTCATGGGCAGGCGCATATAAGGACTGACTTCAAGGATAGACGCTCGGTTCCGGCCCGCGAATAGACCCTAAGTGCCACTACTTGGCTTATGCTGGGCACATTGCCCGCCCAAAGGAGCCGCACATGGCCTGGTCCGCCACCCAGTATTCCCTCTTCGAAAACGAGCGCACCCGCGCCGTACGCGACCTGCTGACCGCCGTGCCGCCACGCCCGGTCCGCCATGCCACCGACCTGGGCTGCGGCCCGGGCAACTCGACCGAGGTGCTGCTGCAGCGCTACCCCGATGCCCAGGTGACGGCGTTGGACAGCGACCCGGACATGGTCGAAAAGGCCCGGGAGCGCAAAAGGCTGTGTGTACCACGCGTGCGCTGCGCCATTGCCGACATCGCCCAGTGGTCCGCGCCAGAGCCGCAAGACCTGATCCTGGCCAATGCCTCGCTGCAATGGGTGCCGGACCACGCTTCGCTGTATCCGCACCTGGTCAGCCAGCTGAGCGAGGGCGGCAGCCTGGCGGTGCAAACCCCTGACAACCTTGACGAGCCAGCGCACCGGCAACTGCGCGAAATCGCCAGCAAAGGCCCCTGGGCCGCCAAATTCGCCGATTTCCAGCTACCGCCCAGGCACAACGCCGCGTTCTATTACGACTTGCTCAGCCCGCGGAGCGCGCGGGTGGATGTGTGGCGTACTACGTACCATCATCCGTTGGAGGGTGGCGCCGAAGCGGTGGTGGAGTGGTTCAAGGGCTCGGCGTTGCGGCCTTACCTGGCCAGGCTGGACGAACAAGAGCAAGCAGCCTTCCTGCAGATGTACCTGCAGGCGATGCAGCACGACTACCCACCGGCCACCGACGGTAAGGTGCTGTTGCCGTTCCCGCGCTTGTTCGTGATCGCTACGCGGTAGGGCGGCGCCTGCGCCCGAGCACGTAGCCGTAGATGCCGAGGTTGACCAGCAGGACGATGGCGCCCAGCAGCCATTGGATCTGCGGCGTCAGCCCGGCCGGATAGATCAGCGGCCAGATGTAATGTTCGACGAAACCGCCGTGGTAGCCCGCGTCGCCGGCGGCGAAGCGCATGCGGTTTTCCCAGTCGGTCAGCGGGCATTCCAGGTGCAGCCCTTCCACCGCCAAGCCCCAGGCCAGGGCAGGCAGGTGGACGAGCAGGGCGGGGCGCCACTTGAGTACCAGCAGGCCACCGAACAGCACCCACAAGATGAAGGCCAGGTGCAAAAGCACCAGAGCGTCGGCGGCAAATCGAAAGAGCATGGGGCGTGATCCTCGTGATCCTCGTGATCCTCGTGATCCTCGTGATCCTCGCGATCCTTGTAGGAGCAGCCTTGTGCTGCGAAGAGGCCGGTACAGGCACCATACATCAATGCTGCCTGCACCGGCCTCTTCGCAGCACAAGGCTGCTCCTACCAAGCAAACATTGGGAATGCAGCTTTACAGCCCTTCCTCAACCATTTGCAAGAACGTCGCTACTACCCGTCGCGTACGTTGCTCGCTGAGGCACACCAGCGTCTCGGTCAAATGCCGCTGACAGTCGACAATCGGCAACGCACACACCCGCGCATCCGCGCCAAACTCCGCCGCCGACACAACCCCCACGCCAATCCCCACCACCACCGCTTCGCGCGCCGCCTCCCGGCCTTCCACCTGGATCGCCGGCCGAATCCGCAGCCCGGCGCGCTGCATTTCTTCTTCCAGCGTCTGCCGCGTCACCGACCCAGGCTCCCTCAGCACCAACGGGGTGTCATCCAGGTCCGCCAGGCTGATCGAGCCCCGGCTGGCCCAAGGGTGATGGTGGCTGACGAAGGCAACCATCGGGTCGCGGCGCAGCGGCAGGCAGTGCAGGCGCTCATCGTCGACGTCCCGTCCCAGCAGTGCCAGGTCCGCCTGGTAGCTGAACAGCCGGGCCAACGATTCATCAGTGTTGCCGGTTTCGACCTTCACCTGGATGCCCGGGTAACGCTGGCAGAACCGCGCAATCTGCGGCAGCACGTGCACCGGCGCGTCCACCGCCAACACCAGGCTGCCGGTGTGCAGGGCGCGTGAGTCCTGCAGCAACTCGTGGGCTTCGGCTTCGCAGGCGAACAGGCGTTGGCTGATGCCCAGCAGGCGCTCGCCCAGGTCGGTCAGTTGCACCGAACGCTTGTTGCGGTGGAACAGCAGCACGCCGAAGCGCTCTTCCAACTTGCGCACCTGGTCGGAGACAGCCGGCTGGGTCAGAAACAGTTTTTGCGCGGCACGGGTGAAGCTGCCGTGCACCGCCACCGCGTGGAAGGCCTTGAGTTGAGCGTGGGACACCGACATGACGACTCCAGTAACAAGCTGGGCTTATGAGTGAAATACGATAAATCGATTTTATTTATCAGTCACCAGCTGTTTCCATACCTCCCAGCCCCGCCGCAGCCACAAGCGCCGGTCGGGGCCATGGCGCTGATACAGCGCCATCTGACCCGATGACGGGCCCCCGCCATCGCTGTGCGTAACACAAGAACAAGACAGGCGTTTCTTCACATTCTGCCGGCACACTTGAGCAAGAGGTCAGACTCACATGAACCATTCCCTAGCCACGTTCAAACGCTGGCGTATGCAGATTTTCGCAATCACCTGGCTGGCCTACGCCGCCTTCTACTTCACCCGCAAGGCATTCTCGGTCGCCAAGCTAGGCATCGCCGAAGACCCAGGCTTCATGCTCGACAAGGCCGCCATGGCCAACCTTGACGCGATCT
Source organism: Pseudomonas sp. LAIL14HWK12:I7 (assembly GCF_000483465.1). Taxonomy (NCBI): domain Bacteria; kingdom Pseudomonadati; phylum Pseudomonadota; class Gammaproteobacteria; order Pseudomonadales; family Pseudomonadaceae; genus Pseudomonas; species Pseudomonas sp. LAIL14HWK12:I7. Next base: position 182,810 of record NZ_AXYZ01000008.1, on the reverse strand, counting down.
ACCTGGCCGCCTATGCCGTGGGCCAGTTCACCTGGGGCATGCTTGCCGACCGCTTCGGCCCACGTGTGGTGGTGCTTGGCGGCTTGCTGATCTCGGCGGCGGCGGCGGTGGTGATGGGCAGCTACGCCACCTTCCCAATCTTCGCCACCTGCATGTTGATCCAAGGCCTGGCGCAGTCCACCGGCTGGGCCGGTTTGTGCAAGAACATCGGCAGTTTCTTCCCAGCCGCGCAGCGCGGGCGGGTACTGGGGTTGTGGAGCTCGTGCTATGCCTTTGGCGGCCTGGTGGCTTCGCCGTTTGCCGGCTGGTGGGCTTACACCCTGGTCGGCACCTGGCACGCCGCGTTTTTCTCCAGTGCCGTGGTGGTCGCCCTGGTGGCTGTGCTGTTTTTCTTCCTGCAGCGCAACAGGCCAGAAGACGTCGGCTTGCCTGCCGTAGAGCCCGAGCCGCAGAGCATGGCACCGGGCGCGAACCTGTGCAGCGTCTGGGCGCCATTGCGCGAGATCCTGCGTAACCGCACGGTGTTGACCCTGGGCCTGGCCTACTTCCTGCTCAAGCCGGCGCGCTACGCCATTCTGCTGTGGGGGCCAGTGATCGTCTTCGAGCAAATGCCGTCGGTGGGCAAGGTCGGCGCGGCGATCATCCCCACGGCCTTCGAGCTGGCCGGGTTGCTGGGGCCGATCATGATCGGCCTGGCCTCCGACAAACTGTTCGGCGCGCGGCGCATGCCGGCCTGCGTGATCAGCCTGGTGCTGTTGACGGTGACGCTAGCCGCGTTCATGGCGGCCATGCACACCGGCAGCGTGATGCTGGTGGTGGGCCTGCTGTTTGTCATGGGCCTGACCTTGTATGGCCCTGACTCGATGATCAGCGGCGCTGCGGCCATCGACTTCGGCACCGCCAAGGCAGGTGCCACCGCAGCAGGCTTCGTCAACGGCTGTGGCTCGGTGGGGGCCGTGCTTGGCGGGCTGCTGCCGGGTTATTTCGACGGCGTCACGGTGTTCATCGTGTTCGCCGGTTGCGCACTGTTCTCGGCGCTGGTGCTGCTGCCGCACTGGAACAGCCGCCCGGCCACCGCGGTGCAGCGCTACGACGTGGCACCGAACACCAGCATGGCAATCAAGCCACTGCGTACCTAAAGGAAAGCGAGCGAATGAGACCCTTCTGGCTGCAACAGGCCCTGGATTCGGCGCAGGAAGCGGCGTGCCCGCCGCTGCAAGGCGACAGCCGTTGCGATGTGTGCATTGTCGGCGGCGGCTACACCGGCCTGTGGACCGCGTTGATGCTCAAGGAGGCGGTGCCGGCGCTGGATGTCGTGCTGATCGAGGCCGACATCTGCGGCGCTGGCGCCAGTGGTCGCAATGGCGGTTGTGCGCTGTCGTGGTCGGCCAAGTACTTCACCCTCGAGCGCCTGTTCGGGGCGGCCGAAGCGGTGCGCCTGGTGCGCGAGTCGGAACGCAGCATCGGTGCCATCGGCGCGTTTTGCGCGGCCAATGGCATTGACTGTGACTACCGGCTGGACGGCACGCTGTACACCGCCACCAACTCGGCCCAGGTCGGTGCCACCGATGCGGTGATCGCCGCGCTGAAGCAGCAGGGGGTGAATTCGTTCCAGCGGCTGCCGCTGGACCAGGTGCAACGCCTGGCGGGGTCGGCGCGGCACCTGGAAGGCTGGTTTTCGCCGGCCGCCGCCACCGTGCAGCCCGGGCAGTTGGTGCGCGGCCTGCGGCGGGTGGCGTTGCAGCGTGGCGTGCGCATTCACGAAGGCACGGCCATGACGAGCCTGGCGCACGGTGCGCCGGTACAGGTGCGCACGGCCCACGGCACGGTGCACGCCGACCGTGTGGTGTTGGGCCTCAATGCCTGGATGGCGCGGGCGTTCCCGCAGTTCGAGCGCAGTGTAGCGATTGTGTCCAGCGACATGATTATCACCGAGCCGTGCCCTGAGCTGTTGCGCGAAATCGGCCTGGACAGCGGCGTCAGCGTGCTCGATTCGCGCATTTTCGTGCATTACTACCACAACACCTCCGATGGCCGGCTGATGCTCGGCAAGGGCGGCAATACCTTCGCCTATGGCGGGCGCATGCTGCCGGTATTCGACCAGCCCTCACCCTACCGGCCGCTGCTGCGTGAAAGCCTGGGCGAGTTTTTCCCGGCGTTGGCGGGCGTGCCCTTGGCGGCCAGTTGGAATGGGCCGTCGGACCGCTCGGTCACGGGCTTGCCGTTCTTCGGCCGGTTAGACGGGCAGGGCAATGTGTTCTATGGCTTTGGCTATTCCGGCAGCGGCGTCGGGCCGTGCCACATGGGGGGGCAAATCCTGTCGTCGCTGGCGCTGGGGCTGGACAACCCCTGGACCCGATCGCCATTGGTCCAGGGGCCGCTGGGGCTGTTTCCGCCAGAGCCGATTCGCTACCTGGGGTCGCTGATGGTGCGCAATGCCATTCGCCGCAAGGAGCGCGCCGAGGACCGCGGGCTGCGGCCACGGCACCTCGATGTACGCCTGGCACGTTTTGCGGCGGCGGCGGGGAAGGCCGACAAAGCATGAGATTTCTTGTCGATCACATGCCCGAGGGCGTATAAACTGCACCCACTTTTGGCCGGTCGCTTCCTGAACTGGCCGTTGAAACAAGAGAGTCGACATGGGCGCACAGTGGAAAGCCAAACATAGAGAAACAGCGGCCAATGCCAAAGGCAAGATCATGGGCAAGCTGTCCAAAGAGATCCAGATCGCTGCCAAATCGGGCGCCGATCCCGACATGAACCCGCGCCTGCGCCTGGCGATCGTGCAGGCCAAAAAGGCCTCGATGACCCGCGAGACCCTGGACCGGGCAATCCGCAAGGGTGCCGGCCTGGACGGTGATGCCGTGCAGTATCACGCGGTCAGCTACGAAGGTTTTGCGCCGCACCAGGTGCCGCTGATCGTCGAGTGCCTGACGGACAACATCAACCGTACCGTCGCGCAGATCCGCGTGCTGTTCCGCAAGGGCCAGCTGGGTGCGAGCGGTTCGGTGGCCTGGGACTTCAACCACGTCGGCCTGATCGAAGCCTCCCCGAGCGAAGGCGCAGACCCGGAAATGGCCGCCATCGAAGCCGGTGCCCAGGACTTCGAGGAAGGGGAAGAAGAGGGTTCGACCCTGTTCATCACCGACACCACCGACCTGGACGCGGTGCAAAAGGCCCTGCCGGAGCATGGTTTTACCGTGACCTCGGCAAAGATCGGCTACACCCCGAAGAACCCGGTAAGTGCTGCCAGCTTGAGCGCTGAGGCATTGGCCGAGGTCGAGGCGTTCCTCGAGGCGATCGATGAGAACGATGACGTGCAGAACGTCTATGTCGGCCTGACCGACTAAAAGCCGGGGCCGCTTTGCGGCCCATTCGCGGGGCAAGCCCGCTCCCACAGGCCCCACGATGCTGAAGATTGTGGTACCCCTGTGGGAGCCGGCTTGCCGGCGATTGGGCCAGTAGTCTTAATGAAGGGAAGCCTGCATGACCCCCACCTTCGCCTCCCTCAGCCTCGCCCACCTGCGTACCCTCGACCACCTGTTGCAGCTGAAAAACCTCAGCCACGCCGCCGAGCGCCTGGGTGTCAGCCAATCTGCCCTGAGCCGTCAACTGGCCCACCTGCGCGAAGCCTTCGACGACCCGCTGCTGGTGCGCCAAGGCCGTGGCTACGTGCTCAGCGAGCATGCCGAAGCCCTGGTTGAGCCACTGCGCCAGGTCCTAGAAGAGCTGCACGCCCTGCGCCAACCGGCCGTGTTCGACCCCGCCCGCTGCGAGCGCCGTTTCTGCCTGGCGGCCTCGGACTACGTCGCCGAGCATATGCTGCCGCTGCTGGTGGCGGCGCTGGAGCACGAAGCGCCCGGCGTGTCCCTCGAATACCGCACCTGGCAGGCTGGCCAGTACGCGTTGCTGGCCAGTGGCGAGATCGACCTGGCCACCACCTTGTTCGATGAGTCGCCGCCCAACCTGCATGGTCGTCTGCTTGGCGAGGACCGCGCGGTGTGCCTGATGCGCCGCGACCACCCGTTGACCGCCCATGAAACGCTCAGCCAGGCAGCCTATCTGACGCACAAGCATGTGCGCATTTCCGGGGGTGGCGACAAGGACAGCTTCATCGATCGCCACCTGCGCGCCCAAGGCCTGCAGCGGCGGGTCAGCCTGGAAGTGCCGTTTTTTTCGGCCACCGTGCAGGTGATCGGCAACAGCCAGGCGGTGGCCACGGTCCCGGAGCACATCGCCCGGCAACTGTGCCGTTTGCATGACCTGGCCTGGCGACCGTTGGGCTTCATCGATCACAGCCAGCGTTACTGGGTGGTCTGGCACCAGCGCCTGCAGGCCTCGGCCGAGCACCGCTGGTTGCGCAACCGGGTGTTCGAGCTGTGGCGCCAGTCCCAGTTCGGCGTGCAAGGGGGGCATGCGCCAACGCCATAGGAGGTATGCACGAAGCGGGGTTCTTTGCAGGGCGGGTGGCACCTAGACTGGTGGGCCTGTATTGCCAGTGCCCAATGGAGACCGCCCGTGACCCCAGAACAATTCCGCCAGTACGGCCACCAATTGATCGACCTGATCGCCGACTACCGCCAAACCGTGGGCGAACGCCCGGTCATGGCCCAAGTCGAACCGGGCTACCTGAAAGCGGCCCTGCCTGAGTGCGCCCCGCAGCAAGGCGAACCCTTCGAAGCGATTCTCGACGACGTCAACAACCTGGTCATGCCGGGCCTGTCGCACTGGCAGCACCCGGATTTCTACGGTTACTTCCCGTCCAACGGCACGTTGTCATCGGTGCTGGGCGACTTTCTCAGTACCGGCCTGGGTGTGCTTGGCCTGTCCTGGCAGTCCAGCCCAGCCTTGAGCGAGCTGGAAGAAACCACCCTCGACTGGCTGCGCCAGTTGCTCGGCCTTTCAGGGCAATGGAGCGGGGTGATCCAGGACACCGCCTCAACCAGCACCCTGGTGGCGCTGATCTGCGCCCGCGAACGGGCCAGCAATTACGCGTTGGTCCGCGGTGGCCTGCAGGCCCAGCCCAAGCCGCTGATCGTCTACGTCAGCGCCCACGCCCACAGCTCGGTGGACAAGGCCGCACTGCTGGCCGGTTTTGGCCGTGACAACATTCGCCTGATCCCCACCGACGCGCAGTTCGCCCTGCAGCCAGACGCGCTGCGGGCGGCGATAGAGCAGGACCTGGCGGCAGGTAATCAGCCCTGTGCGGTAGTCGCGACCACCGGCACCACCGCCACCACGGCACTCGACCCACTGCGCCCGATTGGTGAAATCACCCAGGCCCATGGCCTGTGGCTGCACGTTGACTCGGCCATGGCGGGGTCTGCAATGATTCTGCCCGAGTGCCGCTGGATGTGGGACGGCATCGAGCTGGCCGACTCGGTGGTGGTCAACGCGCACAAATGGCTGGGTGTGGCCTTTGATTGTTCGATCTACTACGTGCGCGACCCGCAGCACCTGATCCGGGTGATGAGCACCAACCCCAGCTACCTGCAGTCGGCGGTGGATGGTGAGGTCAAGAACCTGCGTGATTGGGGTATTCCACTGGGCCGGCGGTTCCGCGCTTTGAAACTGTGGTTCATGTTGCGCAGCGAGGGCGTCGAAGCGCTGCAGGCGCGCTTGCGCCGTGATTTGGATAACGCTCAGTGGCTTGCTGGGCAGGTCGAGGCGACGCCGGGTTGGACGCTATTGGCACCCGTGCAGTTGCAGACGCTGTGCATCCAGCATCGGCCGGCGGGGCTGGAAGGGGAGGCGCTGGATGCGCATACCAAGGCCTGGGCCGAGCGGCTCAATGGTTCTGGGGAGGCGTATGTAACGCCGGCTACCCTTGATGGGCGGTGGATGGTGCGGGTGTCGATTGGCGCATTGCCGACCGAGCGGGAGCATGTTGAACAACTGTGGCAACGGCTGCAGGAAGTGATCAAGGGCTGAAAACGCTGGGGCCGCTTTGCGGCCCATTCGCCGGCAAGCCGGCTCCTACAGGGATTTGCGCACACTTGTAGGAGCCGGCTTGCCGGCGAAAGGGCTGCGCAGCAGCCCCCTGCGATCTATCAGTGGCTTGCAGTCTGCAAGCTGCCTTTACGGCTGGCTTCGTACGCGGCCTTTTCCATCGGCTTGGCTTGCGGGTTGCCGAGGTCTTCCATCGACAGGCGATGGGTTTCTGGTGCGATGTACGCCGCCAGGGCGCAGATGCAGGTGATGAAGAACGCCATGCCACCCACGACCAGTGGAATGTTGTCCGAGCCCGGTGGCGCCACCAGGGCGAACAGCGCCGGCAGCATGGCCGTCAGCATGGTGCCGATGTTCTGCGCAATGGCCATGGCCGAAACACGGTAGCGGGTCTGGAACAGCTCAGGGTAGAAGCTTGGGAACACCGCGTTGTAGCCCTGGTAGACCATGCCCCACATCACGATCGAGGCAGCGAAGGCCAGCGGTACGTTCTGGATGCTGATCGCATACAGGTAGACGAAGGCCAGCAGGCCCGAACCCAGGCACCCGGCGATCATGGTCGGGCGACGGCCGATCTTGTCGGAAAGGTTGCCGACGAATGGAATCACCAACACCGCGACGATGTTGCCGACCACCGGAATCCACAGGTACACGCTCTTGTCGAAGCCGATGCCATAGGCCGGCTGCACCGCGTAGGCCGCACCGAAAATGGTCGCGACGACCGGGATCACGTTCATCAGGGCCATGAACATCACCAGCACCATGTGTTTCCAGCTGTGGCGGAAGGCCTCGCTGACTGGCGATTTGGCAACTTTATCCTGCTTCTCTTCCTTCACGAAGGCAGGTGTTTCGTGCACTTCTTTACGGATGATGAAACCGGCGATCAGCACCACGGCGCTCATCAGGAACGGAATCCTCCAGCCCCAATCGTTGAAGGCTTCACTCGGCATGAAGTAGGCCAGTGGCAGGAACACCGCCGCCGCCAAGACCTGGCCGGCTTGTACGCCCTGCAGGGTAAAGCTCGCGTAGTAGCCTCGTCGGCCGAACGGCGCGTGCTCCATGATCATCGAACTGGCACCGGAGATCTCGCCGGCTACCGCGAAGCCCTGGACCAGGCGCAGCAGCACCAGCAAGGCGGGGGCGAGGATACCGATGTCGTGGTACGTCGGCAGCAGGCCGACGGCCATGGTCGACACACCCATCAGGAACATGCACAGCAGCAGTACGTTCTTGCGTCCGCGGGTATCACCCCAGTGGCCGAGCACGATGGCGCCGACCGGGCGGGCCAGGTAGCCGACACCGTAAGTGGCCAGCGAGGCGATGATCGCCATTTTCGGGTCGGTGTTAGGGAAGAAGATTTGCGGGAAAATCAGGGCCGCAGCCTGTGCATAGATGAAAAAGTCGTAGTACTCGAGTGCCGAGCCTATCCATCCACTGGCGGTCGCTTTCTTGGCTTGAGAGCTGGAGTGAGCCATCGGTGTCTCCGTTGTTCTTGTTGGTTCCCGCACGGCGCAAGGCGAGCGTGGGGTTATCTCGGGAGTGGGGTCAAACGTGAAGTGCGGGCGTATTCCGCGCCAAGGCCGTGACAGGCAGCCAGGAGACAGGTGCGGATCGCAAGGCGAGAGCAGTGTTCATAGGTCGGTACCCGGTTTTATTGAACTTATTATGTTGTGGCGTTGGGCTTGTTAGCGCAGGTTCTGCCGAATGACCGTCTGGCAAGAAGGCGGTGGTCGGTGTGCCTGCGTCTGGTTTCATGTTGACCACGGGGTGGCGGTCTAGCAATTCGCGAAATCCGGTTTTGTTCGGTAATCGAACACAAAACTAACCATTCCGTACAAAGAGATTGATGAGGCGACTTTACCTGCGAATAATCCATCATGCCAGGCACCGTTACCGTGGTTTTCCTGCGCCGTCGTCCCCTAACAACAAGGAACTCCCGCCATGCAGCGTTCGATTGCCACCGTGTCCTTGAGCGGCACTCTGCCGGAAAAGCTCGAAGCTATCGCCGCCGCCGGTTTCGACGGCGTCGAGATTTTCGAAAACGACTTGCTCTATTATGCCGGCAGCCCGCGTCAGGTTCGCCAGATGTGCGCGGACCTGGGTATCGCCATCACCCTGTTCCAGCCGTTCCGCGACTTTGAAGGCTGCCGCCGCGACCGGCTGCAGCGCAACGTCGACCGCGCCGAGCGCAAGTTCGACTTGATGCAAGAGCTGGGCACTGACCTGGTGCTGGTGTGCAGCAACGTCCAGGCCGATGCCCTGGGCGACGAGCAACTGCTGGTGGACGACCTGCGCCTGCTGGCCGAGCATGCCGGCAAGCGTGGCCTGCGCATCGGTTATGAAGCGTTGGCCTGGGGCCGACACGTCAATACCTACCAGCAGGTCTGGAACCTGGTGCGCCAGGCCGACCATCCGTCGCTTGGGGTGATCCTCGACAGTTTCCATACCTTGTCGCTCAAGGGCGACCCGAGCGCGATCCGTGACATCCCGGGCGACAAGATTTTCTTCGTGCAGATGGCCGACGCACCGATCCTGGCCATGGACGTGCTGGAGTGGAGCCGCCATTTCCGCTGCTTCCCGGGGCAGGGCGAAATGGACCTGGCCGGCTTCCTCGCGCCGATCCTCGCCACCGGCTACCGCGGCCCGCTGTCCCTGGAAATCTTCAACGACGGCTTCCGCGCCGCGCCACCTCGGCAGAATGCTGCCGACGGCTTGCGCTCGCTGCTGTACCTCGAAGAGCAGACCCGCCTGCGCCTGGAGCAAGAGGCCGTGGCGGTGGAGCCGGGCGTGCTGTTCAACCCGCCGGCGGCGAGTGCCTATGATGGCGTGGAGTTCCTCGAATTCGCCGTCGACGAGGCGGTGGGTGCGCGCTTGAGCAACTGGCTGAAACGCCTGGGCTTCGCCGACGCCGGCAAGCACCGCAGCAAGGACGTGCAACTGTTGCGTCAGGGCGACATCAACATTGTCCTCAATGCCGAACCCTATTCGTTTGGCCACAACTTCTTCGAGGCGCATGGCCCGTCGTTGTGCGCCACGGCGTTGCGCGTCAAGGACCAACAAGCTGCCTTGAAGCGCGCCACGGCTTTCCGTGGCCAGCCGTTCCGTGGCCTGGTCGGCCCCAACGAGTGCGAAGTACCCGCCGTGCGCGCGCCCGATGGCAGCCTGTTGTACCTGGTAGAACAGGGCACTGCTGGCCAGACCCTGTACGACACCGACTTCAGCCTGGACAAAACCGCCACTGCCAGCGGTGGCCTGCGCCGTATCGACCACATGGCCCTGGCGCTGCCGGCCGAGTCGCTGGACAGCTGGGTACTGTTCTACAAGAGCCTGTTCGACTTCGCCGCCGACGACGAAGTGGTGCTGCCCGACCCGTACGGCCTGGTCAAGAGCCGTGCGCTGCGCAGCCAGTGCGGCACCTTGCGCCTGCCGTTGAACATTTCCGAGAACCGCAACACCGCCATTGCCCACGCATTGTCCAGTTACCGCGGCTCGGGTGTGCATCACATCGCCTTCGATTGTGATGACATCTTCCGTGAAGTGGCGCGTGCCAAGTTGGCTGGCGTGCCGCTGCTGGAAATCCCGCTCAACTATTACGACGACCTGGCGGCGCGCTTCGACTTCGACGACGAATTCCTCAGTGAACTGGCGTATTACAACGTGCTGTATGACCGCGATGCCCAAGGCGGCGAACTGTTCCACGTGTACACCGAGCCGTTCGAGGAGCGCTTCTTCTTCGAGATCATCCAGCGCAAGGGCGGCTATGCCGGGTATGGCGCAGCGAACGTCGCCGTGCGCCTGGCAGCCATGGCCAAGGCCCGCAGCGGGGCAGCGCGCAAGCCGGTGCTGTAAGCGCCGCTACCCTGTTGGATCAAACTGATCCTTTTTGCTTCCACAGGGCCCCTGTGGGAGCGGGTTTACCCGCGAACACCGGCGAAGCCGGTGCCATACACCGCGTCGCCTGCTTCGCGGGTGAACCCGTTCCCACAGGGTTCACCGCCCTTCGGCCACCATCAACAACGCCTGCGGCACCGCACTTTGCGGATGCTGCGGCTCCTGCAGGCTGACCAGGCGCAGCCCGGCCATGTCCAAAGCATTCAGCCAACTGGCCAAAGTGCGGAAGTACCAAGGCATCGGCCGCCAGTCCCCGGCAAACCCTGCGAACGACTCTTCCCGCCAGCCATCCTGATAATCGCCCGCAGCCACACTCCAGGGGTGCAACGTCTGGATCACCACTGCACCACCCGGAGCCAGCAGCCCATTCATCGCCGCCAGCAAGGGGATGACGTCCTGCTGCAACAACGCAAAATTGGCACAAACCAAATCGTAGCCACGGCCAACGCTGACGTCGCCCTCGGCCAGCTGTGCGTAACTGGCAAGGTGCACCTCGGCGGAGCCTGCCGCACGGGCCGCCTCCACCAGGGTGTGGTCGCCATCCACGCCGACCGCCTCAATGCCGCGATCAGCCAGCGCCCGCAGCAACCAGCCTTCACCACACCCAAGGTCGAGCACGCGCTCGGGTTGCCGGCTGAGAACGGCCAGCAGGATAGCCTGGTCTGTCACCTGCCGACGGCTTTCGATGGCGCCACTGCGCACCGCGTCGATCCAGGCCTGGGCGTTGTGCTGCCAGCTGTGCAGCAGGTTGTCTTCGGGGTTGTGCATGAGGGTTTCCGCCGCCTTGGGTGAGTTGAAGCATAGGCCGCGAGCGCGTGCCTTTGCGGCTGAATGCTGGCCCATATTGAACTTGCTTTGCGCGCCAGCGCTAAATTACCATTGAAAATAGTTCTCACTTGCGTAGACAAGACCGCCCATGAGCGACGTGCTGCCCAGCCCTGACAATCACATACGCAATGTCGAAGCGCTTTACACCGGCCACCAGGGCTGGTTACACGCGAAATTGCGCAGGCGCCTGGGCAACGCGGTGGATGCGGCCGACCTGGTTCAGGACACCTTCACCCGTATCCTCGCCTCCAAAGCCGTCGTATTCGATGAACCCCGCGCTTATCTGAGTTGCGTCGCCGGCGGCATTCTCGCCAACTGGTGCAAACGTAAATCGCTGGAGCGTGCGTACTTGGCGGCGCTTGAGCACCTGCCTGCCCCTGAAGTGCCTTCGCCAGAGACGCGCTTGCTGATACTGGAAACCCTGCACGAGATCGATGCCATGCTCGATACCTTGCCGCCATTGGTCCGGCGCGCGTTTCTGCTGTCGCAGTTGGCTGGCATGAAGTACGAGGCGATTGCCGAGCAGCTCGGTGTATCGCTGATTACCGTCAAACGCTACATGAAGCAGGCATTCGTTCAGTGCTTGAGGCTGCTCGACTAGATGGCCGATGCACAGCGCGCCGAGCCGGTAGACGCCGAAGCGCTCGAAGAAGCCGCCGAGTGGTTGATGTGCATGAGCGCAGGCGACGTGACCGATGCGCAGCAGGCCGACTGGCTGGCCTGGCGCAACAGCAGCCGGGCCCGAGCAAGCGCTTGGCAGCGCGCGGAGCGGTTGATGGGCAAGTTGGGTAGCCTGCCACCGGCACTGTCGATGCCTGCACTGGACCGCCCGGCCGACCCTGGCCGTCGTGCACTGGTCAGCCGGCTGGCGCTGCTGCTGGCCCTGGCCCCGGCCAGCTGGGCAGGCTGGCGGCTGACCGAGCAACAAGGCTGGGCAGCCGACTACCGCTCCGGCATTGGCGAACGCCGTGACCTTACCCTGGCCGATGGCACGCAGGTTGTGCTCAATACCGACTCCGCCATCGATGTGCGTTTCAATGCCGGCGAGCGGTTCATCCGTTTGCTCCGTGGTGAAATCCTGGTGCAGACGGCCCCCGACATCGTGGTCCCTGCTCGCCCCCTGTGGGTAGGGACGCGGGAGGGGCGCATGCAAGCCTTGGGCACCCGGTTCACCGTGCGGGAGGTCGGCGGGCGCACCTACCTGGCGGTCATCGAAGGTGCAATTCGCATCGAACCTGGCAATGCCGATCACCTTGCCCGCCGCGTCGTGCAAGCCGGCCAACGCGCTGACTTCGACGCCCGAACGATCGCTGCACCAAGGCCGGTAGACGAGGCTGTCACGGCCTGGACCCAGGGCATGCTGCTGGCGGACAAGATGAGGCTGGACGCTTTCGTTGCCGAGCTCGCACGTTACCAACGGGGGTTCATTCGTTGTGACCAAGGCATTGCCGACCTTCGCGTATCGGGGGCATTTCCCATCAGCGACCCGCGTCGAACGTTGAGCATGCTGGAGTCGACTTATGCCCTGCGGGTGGAGGCGCACATGGGGGGCTACTGGACGATGCTTGCGCCGCGCTGACCGCACTGCAAAAAAAGTCGTGCCCCAGGTGATACTTTTTTCCGCCTCGGCTGGCAGTAGGAGTGAACACCTCCATTCCTGGTCAGAAGGACCCTCCTGTCATGCCTGTTGCAAGTCGTCCCCAGCTCGCCATTGCAATCCGTCGCGCCCTGTTCAGCTGTGTGCTGGTGGCAGGTGCCAGCCATTCATGGGCGGCGCTCGCACAACCACTGGAGGCGACGGCTACCAGGCCGTACGAGATCGCCCCAGGGCCGCTCGGCCGGGTCATGGCCAGCTTCGCGCTGGCCTCCGGTGTGGCCCTGTCGTTCGAGCCTGCATTGACGGAAGGCCTGTACAGCCCAGGCCTCAACGGTCGCTATTCCCCGCGTGACGGCATGGCGCAACTGCTCGCCGGCAGTGGGCTCGAACTGGTCGAGCTGGGCGACGGCAGCTTCAAACTGATCAGGCAAGTGGCCAGTGGCGACGGCCTAACCCTGGCCGCGACCACCATCGACGCCAACAGCATGCGCCACGAAACCCTGCCAGAGGCTTATGCCGGCGGGCAAGTTGCCCGTGGCGGGCGGCTGGGCATGCTGGGCAACAAGGACGTGATGGACACGCCCTTCAACGTCACCAGCTATACCGCCAAAACCCTGTCGGATTTGCAGACGGTCACCGTCGCCGATGCCCTGGAGCGTGACCCTTCGGTGCGCTCCACGGGGCAGACCGGTGGCATCGTCGATTCGTTTTTCATTCGTGGCTTCCCTGTCGGTGAGGGCAACCTAGGGGAGCTTGCTTTCGACGGCGTGTATGGCGTGGCGCCCAACTACCGCGTGTTTACCGAATATGCCGAGCGCGTCGAGGTGCTCAAAGGGCCAGGCGCGCTGATGTATGGGATTTCGCCTAACAGCGGGGTCGGCGGCGTGATCAACATCGTCCCCAAGCGCGCCCTGGCCGAGGACCTGAGCCGTTTCACCGCCAGCTACAGCTCTGACACACAGACCGGTGGCCACCTCGACATCAGCCGCCGCTTTGGTGATCAGCGGCAATGGGGCGTGCGTTTCAACGGCAGCCTCGCCCAGGGCGACACGGCCATCGATGACCAGCAACGGGCGTTGGATATCGGTGCCATCGCCCTGGATTACCAAGGTGAGCGCCTGCGCCTGAACCTGGACTTCATCAGCCAGCGGGAGCGCTGGGATGCCGCGTCTCGGCCCTTCACCGTGGCGCCGGGTGTCGACGTGCCTTCGGCCGCCAATGGCCGCACCAACCTGCCACAGGACTGGGGCTGGTCGGACACCCGCGAGCAATCCGCGCTGCTGGGTGGGGAATACGACTTGAGCGATTCGTTGACTGTGTTTGCCCATGCGGGTGGCGGCAGGGCGGATGTCGCGCGGATGTCCGACCAGGTGCCGAAAATTCTCAATGACGCGGGCGACACCAGCAATACTCCGGGCTACTACAAGTTCAATGTCGACCGCTCCACCGCCGACGTGGGCGTACGCGGGCTGTTCGAAACCGGGCCGATCAACCATACCGTCACGCTCATGGCGACCCGTTACCAGGATGAGCTGTCGCAGGGCATCAACAATGGCACGGAAATAATCTCGAACATCTATCACCCCGTAGCGGTGCCCAAGCAGTACATCAGTGCGCCAAACGTGAATCGGGTGTCTGAAGCCGAGTTGTCCGGCGTAGCCATGACCGACACCTTGGCGGTGCTCGATGACCGCGTGCAACTGACCCTGGGCGTGCGCAGGCAAGCGATCGAGTCGCGTAACTACAGCACCGCAGGCGCTATGACTACCCGCTACAAAGACAGTGCGACGACGCCCGTTGTCGGGGTGGTGGTGAAACCCTGGGAGAATGTCTCGCTGTACTACAACTACGTCGAAGGCTTGAGCAAAGGCGATGTGGCACCGGCCACGGCGGACAATGCCGGTGAAGCCTTTGCCCCCTATGAAACCAAGCAGCACGAACTCGGGGTGAAGTTTGAACGGGACACCTTCATGACCACCTTGGCGCTGTTCCAGATCGAAAAACCCAGTGGCGAACTGGGCGCTGGCAACCTGTTTTCGGTGCAGGCGCAGCAGCGCAACCGTGGCATCGAGTTGAGCATGTTCGGTGAAGTCGCGCCCGGTACCCGATTGCTGGGCGGCGTGACCCTGCTGGACGGCGAACTGACCGATTCGGCCACGGCGGCCAACAAGGGCAATGAGCCTGTGGGCGTGCCCGATGTGCAGGCCAACCTCTGGGCCGAGTGGGACACGCCTTGGCTCGAAGGTGTCACCTTGACCGGTGGCGCGATCTACACCGGCAGCCAGTACATCAACCAGGCCAACACCCAGGAGCTCGATGCCTGGACACGTTTCGATGTGGGTGCGCGCTACACCACCCACATCGAAGGCCGTCCTACCACCTTCCGGGCCACGGTGCAGAACGTCTTCGACCGTGAGTACTGGTCGGGGGTCGCTTCGTATGGCGCGATATCGCCTGGCTACCCACGCGCCCTGCAGCTGTCGGCCACGGTCGATTTCTGAGGCCGGTTCGGCCTGGGCGCGTTCAGGGTTTTGCGGTCACTTGTTCATACGCCAGGGTCATGGTGTGCCAGGTATGCGTGTCTGCAGGTATCAGGTGTTCTATGCGCAGCGAGGCCACGGTCACGTCCAGCGGCATGCCAAAGGTGGTGAAGGTGGACAGGAACTTCAGCTCACCGTGGGCCGAGCGCAGGCGCGTCAACACGACCGGCGAAGGCGATGGGGCAATCGCCAGCGCGGCGGGGCAGGGCAGGTCTTGCAGTAGCTGCGCCAACTCAGGGTTGCCCGCCGCTTCCCGCGAGGCCCTGTGCCACGCGGTGGCGCGGATTTCATCGGCATTGATCAACTGGTCGCCCAGGCCCTCGGGGCGCAGCAGCGTTTCCAGCAGGTTGAGCGGCGCATCATCACGGGGCTGTACCCCCGCCATCTGCAACAGCAGCCCGGCGCTGGTGTTGGCGGCGGTGATGTACCACCTGCTATCCAGGACGATCGCTGGAGCGGGGTTGTTGGCCTGCAAAATATGCGCAATCGCCTCGTGCACCATTGCCATGGCGGGCGCATTCAGCGGCGACGCGGTGTAGCGGGGCGCATAACCTGCCGCGAGGAAAACCTCGTTGCACTCCTCCAACGGTACGTCCAACGCAGAAAGCAGGGCATGCAACGTGCCTGGGCTTGGTTTGGCGCGACCGGTCTCCACGCAGCTCAGGTGACGCTGGGATACGTTGGCGCGTAGCGCCAGCTCAAGCTGACTCAAACCTGCCTGTTGACGGTGCCGGCGCAAGTGGTTGCCTGCCGGGTTACCGGCTGAGGCGGTCGGGTGGAAAGGGTGGTTACTCATGGGGCAACTCTGACGGGGCGTGAGCGGGGGCGTCGATGACCTGTGAGGTCATTGAGCAGGCTGCAACCATAGCACTACCTTGGCGCGGTATTGGTTAAGGAGCGTTGCAGATGAAAAGCACGTGGATCGCGCTGGCTACCCTGATGTCATTTTCGCTATACACCGGCTGGACGATGCTCATTGCAGAGCAATCATTGCTCGCATTTGGCCTTGAACTGATGGCCCGGCCTGACACTGCGCAGGTTGTCATCGACTTGTACGTGATGGCTGGGCTTGCGTGCGCCTGGATGATCACGGATGCCCGTTCGAAAGGGCGATCGTGGTTACGGGTTGCCCCTTTTTTGATGCTCACGGCTGTGTTTGTGTCGGCGGGGCCGCTTCTGTACATCGTGTTTGAAGGCTTTGGCAGGCGCTCGGCACATCCTGCTCAGGAGGGGGCGTGATGCACGGTGCCCTGTCTGTCTATGCGGTCTGTGTGGTCGCGCTGTTCCTGAAGATGCTGGCGATTTCTTGCTACCAAGGCTATTACCGCCTGCGTTACCAGGCCTTAAGCGCCCCCAACAATCTCAAGCTTAAACAAAGCCAGAGCAGGTCAGTTACTCACCATCAACTCCGGCCCAAGGTAATTATTGACCAGCTCGATATCGTCATCCCCCAGGCTGCCCACCGATGACGCCAGGCGCAGGCGCGACATCAGGTAGTTCAACTTGGCCTCGAACAGGTCATGCCGTGCGTCGAACAGCAATTCCTCGGCATTAAGCACATCCGAGTTGGTACTGGTACCGCCCTCCTTGAAGCCCTTGCGTGTCGAGGTCAGCGAGCGTTCGTTGGACGCGACGGCCTTTTCCAGCGCATGGATACGCATGGCGCCACTCTGCACACCTCGGTACTCACGGGTGGTGCCGGATATGACTTCCTGGCGGGTGGCGTCGAGCTCGTCCAGCGCTTTCGAACTGTTGGCGCTGGCCTGGCGGGTCAGCGCGCTGGTGCTGCCGCCGCTGTACAACGGGATGTTCAGTTCCAAGCCGATCGAGCTGTACTGGTTGCGCTGGTTCAGCTCTGAAATCGATTGGCTGCTGCCCGCGGTGTAACCGGCAACGAAGTCCAGGGTCGGCCAGTGCCCGGCCTTGGCCCGGTTCACCTCTTCTTCTGCCAGTTCGTAGCTGTGCCGGCGGGCGTGAATCAGCGGGCTGTCGGTTTGTGCTTTGACCAGCCAGTCCTGCAGGTTGCCCGGTAGCAGCGGCGGGGTGGTGAAGCCTGGCTGCAAGGTGGTCAGCGATGCAGGGGTTTCACCGATGTACTCCTCGAGCTTGCGACGGGCGTTGACCAGGTTGTCCTGCGCCTCGATCAGGTCGGCTTCTGCCAGGTCGCGGCGAGCGACCGATTCGTCGATGTCGGTCACCGTGCCGGCGCCCAGCTCCATGCGCCGTTTCGCTGACGCAAGCTGCTCCTCGAAAGCGTTCAGCTTGGCCCTGGCCAGGGTGATGGTTTCGCTGGCCAACAGCACATCGAAATAACTGTCTGCCAGGCGCACGGCGGCATCCTGGCTCTTGGCATCGAACACCGCGACGCTGTAGTCGGCACGCTGTTGGCCCTGGCGGTATTCGGCCATCTTCTGCTTGTTGAACAGCGGTTGGCGCAGGCGCACGCTGGCGCCTTTGGAGTCGTAATCCAGGTCGTTGTCCTGGCCGCTCTGGCGCTGCGAGCCATTGACCTTGTTGTAATAAGCCGTGGCATTGATCTGCGGTAGCAGGCCGGCTTGGCCGATGGCCCGGTTTTCCAGGCCGGCTTGTTTCTCATGCTCGGCGGCATGGTAGATGGGCCCTTGGTACTGCAGCAGGTCCCAGGCTTGCTTCAGGTCCATGGCACTGGCTGGCAAGGACAACCCCAACAGGCACAACATCAGGCAGTGGCGGTTCATCTCATTGCTCCTTGAACGCGCTGTCGACGCGTTCGAGCATGGGTTTGAGCAGGTAGCTGAGCAGGTTGCGCTCGCCGGTCTTGATAGTGACGGTGGCCGGCATGCCGGGGCGTATGTGGTTGCTGCCCAGCAAGCTCATGCCGGCGGGTGAAACGTCCACCTGCGCCAGGTAGAACGGCTGCTTGCTCTCTTCATCGAGCAGGCGGTCGGCAGAGATGGTTTTCACACGGCCGGGGATGTTTGGGGTCTGAGCGTGGTTGAAGGCCGGGAAGGCGATGTCCACGGCAAGCCCTGGGACCATTTTGTCGATGGCCTGTACCGGGATCATTGCGTCGACCTGCAACGGCTCGTCGAGCGGGACGATTTCCATCAGCTTGGCGCCAGGCTGGATAACCCCGCCGACCGTGGCGATGCCCAGCGCCTGGACCATGCCATCGATGGGTGAGCGGATCACCGTGTGGGTCACTTCGTAGTCCAATGCACGCAAGCGGTCGGCGAGGGTGGTGTTTTCCTTGGCGGTGTCGGTCAGTTGCGACTCGACCTCTTTCAAGTAATCGTGCTGGCGCTGAAGCATGCGCAGCTTGATCTCCGTGGCCTGGCTGCGCACCCGGGCGATGTTGTTGAGGTTTTCGGCCTGGCCGGCGGAGAGGTCGGCGTTGCTGCGCTCCAGTTCCAGCAGGCGGTTGCGCGGCACATAACCTTCGGCGGCCAGCACGCGGGTCCCTTGCAGCTCCTGGCCGAGGAAGTTGATCTGCGAGGCGCGGGCACCGTACACCTGCTGCAGGCCTTTGAGCTGCACGGCCGATGCCGCCAAGTTCTCTTCGAGGATGCTGAGTTCGCCCGCCAGGCCGGCGCGGCGGGTGTCCAGCAAGCGCTGCTGCAAGTCCATGGCGGCCAGCAGGCGTGGGTCTGCGCCGAAGCGCTTGAGCAGCGCGGGGTCGAAGGTTACCGTGTCGCGGTTGTCGCGCTCGGCTTCGAGGCGGTTTTCCACGGTCTTGCTGACAATGTACTGGGCGCTGACTGCGCCCTGTTCGGCCACGGCCCGCAGGGCATCGAGGCGAACCAGTTCCTGGTCCTTCTTCACCACGTCGCCTTCGCGCACCAGGATCGCCTCCACGGTGCCGCCGCTCAAGTGCTGCACGGCCTTGCGATTGCTGGTGACCTTGACCGTGCCGGTGGCGACCACGCCGGCATCCAGCGGCGCCAGCCAGGCCCACAGCAAAAAGCCGCCGAAGCCGGCCAGCACCAGCCACAGGCCCCAGCGCACCGGCTTGCTGGCATCCAGGTCGATCAGGCTCTTGGTCTCGGCAGGGATCAACTCGGTCGGTTGGCTCATGTGCATGATCGGTTACTCCCGTACTTTTACCGAAGCCAGCGGCGCTGCTGCGGCCGCCGGTATCACGCTTGCCTTGCGCAGGGCGGCAAAGACTTCGTCGCGCGTGCCCAGCATCTGCACACCGCCGTCACGCAACATCAGCACCTTGTCGACGGCGCACAGCACGTTGGGCCGGTGAGAAACCAGCACCACCGTGGCGCCACGGCCTTTGAGTTCGCCCAGGGCATCGACCAGGGCCTTTTCCCCGACATCGTCGAGGTTGGCGTTGGGCTCATCCAGCACCACCAGGTTAGGTTCGCCATACAGCGCACGGGCCAGGGCAATGCGCTGTTTCTGGCCACCGGAAAGCGGGCTGCCATCGGTGCCCAGGCGGGTGTCGTAGCCCTGCGGGAAGCGCAGGATCATCTCGTGCACGCCGGTGCTCTTGGCTGCGCGGATGACCGCATCGCTGTCCACCTCGGCAAACCGCGCGATGTTGTCGGCGATGGTCCCTTCGAACAGTTCGACGTCCTGCGGCAGGTAGCCGAGCCACGGGCCCAGTTCGCCTTTGTTCCAGGTGAAGATGTCGGCGCCGTCCAGGCGCACCTTGCCGGCCTGGGTCGGCCAGACGCCAACCAGCAGGCGGGCGAGGGTGGACTTGCCCGAGGCGGAGGGGCCGATGATGCCGAGGCTTTCGCCCGGCGCCAGGCTGAAGCTCACCCCGCGCAGAATGGTGGTGTTGGTGCCGGGGGCGCCAGCAAACACATTCTCCACGGCGAGCATGCCCAGGGGCCGTTGCAGCGACATGCTCGGTGGGCGGCGCGGATAGTCCTGCAGCAGCTCGGTCAGCCGCCCCCAGGCTGAGCGGCAGCCAAGCAGTTGCTTCCACGAGGCGATGACCTGTTCCACCGGCCCCAGTGCGCGACCGGTGAGGATCGAGCAGGCGATCATCATGCCCGGGGTGATCTTGCCTTCGATCGCCAGCAGCGCACCGGTGCCGAGGATCAGCGATTGCAGGGTGATACGCACGAAGCGCCCGGCGCTGCTGATCAAGGCCGCACGGTCGGACGCCAGCGTCTGCATCTGCAGGATGCGCAGATGGCTCTGGTACCAACGCTTGCTGATCGACGGCAGCATGCCCATGGCCTCGATGACTTCGGCATTGCGCAGGTTGTTGTTGGCGTAGTTGGCAGACGACAGCGCCGCGTGGTTGGCCTCGGCCAACGGCTTGTGGGTGGCCTTTTCGGTGAGGTACGCCAGGCCGGCGAGGATCATCGAGCCGATCATCGTGACCAGCCCCAGCAGCGGGTGGATCAGGTAGCACACCAGCAGGTAGATGGGCGTCCACGGTGCATCGAAGAAGGCGAACAAGCCATTACCGGTCAAGAACTGGCGGACCTGTGCCAGGTCTTGCAGGGCCTGGGCCGGGTTGCCACCGGCGCGGTTCAGGTTGCGCTCGAAGGCGGCGCTGAAGATGCGCCGGTTGAGGTCCATGTCCAGGCAGTTGCCGACCCGGATTAACACGCGGGTGCGGATCATTTCCAAGGCGGACATCAGCAGAAACAGCCCGACCACCAGCACGGTGAGCATCGTCAATGTGGTGACGTTACGGCTGACCAGGGCGCGGTCGTAGACCTGGAGCATGTAGACAGCTGGCGTCAACATCATGACGTTTATCACGCCGCTGAAGCCTGCCAGTGAGTAGAAGCTGCGGCGCAGGCGAAAGAGCGCCTCTGCCAGCTCGGAACGGGTGCGCGGCTGCTTGTGCATCTGGGGCCTCCCTCTGTACCAAACCGGAGGCCGTTGCGGCGCTCTGGACTGCTCTAGATGTGGCTTCTGGACGGCACGCAGGCGGGTCGCTCTGTAGGCGAATCATCCGAAAACGCTGCGGTGCCCCACAAGCACGAGCGTAGGTTGCAACGAAATATCTTGTAATATCATTTCGCTCTATAAATTCTTTGAACTTTTTATAAGTCACGTAAAAACAGCGAGTTGCAACGCATTATCATCGAGAGTCATTTTTTCGACGGCTTATTGACAAGGTTTGAACCTACGACTTTAGTCTTGATTATTCGGGCCGCTCCAACGGGCCGCGCTTGACCAGAAGTCATCGCACCACCGATCCCGGAAAACCGAACCACGAACTGCGCACGTCAGCACTGACTGGGCGCGGGATGGACCCTGTTGCCCTGTGTCTTTCTCCCGATAGATCGAGGGCAATCTAAATGGCCAATTTCAGCAAGTCGGACCTGGAGTTCATCCTCAAGCAGATCTTCATCGCCGAAGCCCACGCCAAGGGCGCCAATCTCATCGATCTGCTGCCCAACAGCCAGGTGCCGTTTGGCTTGCGCACCGTGGACGGCAGCTACAACAACCTGGTGGCCGGGCAAAGTGAGTTCGGTGCCGCCGACAATTCCTTCCTGCGTTTGCTTGATGCGTCGTACCGCGCGGCCTATGCCGGCACCGGCACGGTGGTCGACGGGCAGCCGCGTACCATCAGCAACCTGATCGTCGACCAGACGCCGAACAACCCCGCCGCCGTAGAAGCCAATGGCGGCGCGGCGCCGGTGATGAGCCCTGGCCTCGATGGGGTGTTCGGCACGGCTGACGACAAGCCCGTGTTCTTCATCCCCAACCAGTCTGCAGACGCGGGCCTGACTGCCGGTTTCAACGCCTGGATGACTTTCTTCGGCCAGTTCTTCGATCACGGCCTGGACCTGGTGACCAAGAGCACCACCGACATCGTGTTCATCCCGTTGCAGCCGGACGACCCGTTGTACGTGCCCAACAGCCCGACCAACTTCATGGTGCTGCCACGTGCCGTGCGCACGGCCGGCGCGGACGGTGTGCTGGGCACGGCCGACGATGGCCAGCCCAACACCACCTCGCCGTTCGTGGACCAGAGCCAGACCTACAGCTCGCACCCCTCGCACCAGGTGTTCCTGCGCGAATACATGCTCAACGCCGCGGGCGACCCGATCGCCACCGGGCGGCTGATCACCAACCGCGATCTCGGCGCCGACGGCAAGTTCGGCACGGCCGACGATGGCAATGGCGAAAATGGCGGCATGGCCACCTGGGCCGTGGTCAAGGCCCAGGCCCGCGACCTGCTCGGTATCAACCTGACCGATGCCGACGTACACAGCGTGCCGCTGCTGGCGACCGATGCCTATGGCAACTTCCTGCGCGGGCCCAATGGCATGCCGCAGGTGGTGATGCGCGTCAGCAATGGCGCTGATGGGGTTGCCGGCACGGCCGATGACGTAACCCAACTGGTCGAGGGCAATCGCGCCGCGCCTATCAGCCTGGCCAATGCCGTCAGCACCGGGCACGGCTTCCTCGACGATATCGCCCACAACGCCGCGCCCGTGGTGGTCGGCGGCGTGCTGCAGGCCGACGGCGACACCGCGGTGGGCAACGCGCAGCTGGTGGGCCCAGGTGGCAACAACCTGACCTACGACAACGAACTGCTCGACGCCCACTACATCGCCGGCGACGGCCGGGTGAACGAGAACATCGGCCTGACCGCCGTGCACCACGTGTTCCACTCCGAGCACAACCGCTTGGTCCAGCAATCCAAGGACACCATCCTCGCCGCAGGCGACCTGGCCTTCCTCAACGAATGGCTGGTGGATGACGTTGCCGTGCTGCCGACCACACCTGCCGCCATCGCCGCGCTGGTGTGGGATGGCGAACGCCTGTTCCAGGCCGCCAAGTTCGGCACCGAGATGCAGTACCAGCACCTGGTGTTCGAGGAGTTCGCCCGCACCATCCAGCCGCAGATCGACGAGTTTCTGGCGCCTAACGGTTATGACACCTCGATCAACCCGGCCATCCTCGCCGAGTTCGCCCACGTGGTGTACCGCTTCGGCCACTCGATGCTGACCGAGACCGTCGATCGCTTCGACCCCGAGTTCAACCCCGTTCTTACCGACCCCAACAACCCCGACCAGCAGCTTGGCCTGATCGCTGCTTTCCTCAACCCGCTGGCATTCGCTGGCAGCGGGGCGACGGCCGATGAAGCGGCAGGGGCAATCATTCGCGGCGTGACGCGCCAGGTCGGCAACGAGATCGATGAGTTCGTTACCGAAGCCCTGCGCAACAACCTGCTGGGCCTGCCGCTCGACCTGCCGGCGCTGAACCTTGCCCGTGGGCGCGACACCGGTATCCCTTCGCTGAACGAGGCGCGCCGTGAGTTCTATGCCGCGACCGGCGACAGCCAGCTCAAGGCCTACATCAGTTGGGTCGACTTTGCCGACCACCTCAAGCACCCGGCATCGCTGGTCAACTTCATCGCCGCCTACGGCACCCATGCGACGATCACCGGGGCGACCACGCTGGCCGACAAACGTGCCGCTGCCATGGCCTTGGTGTTCGGGGGCGATGGCGCGCCGCTCGACCGCCTGGACTTCCTCAACGGCACCGGCGCCTGGGCCAACGTGACCCGGGCCGGCAAAGACGGCGTGCTGGGCACTGCGGACGACGTGAGCGGGGTGACCATCACCGGCGTCGACACCATCGACTTCTGGGTCGGTGGCCTGGCCGAGCAGAAGATGCCGTTCGGCGGCATGCTGGGTTCGAGCTTCAACTTCGTCTTCGAAACCCAGCTGGAGGCGCTGCAGAACGGCGACCGCTTCTACTACTTGTCGCGTACAGCGGGCCTGAACTTCGGCACGGAGCTTGAAAACAACTCCTTCGCCAAGCTGATCATGCTCAACTCCGACGTCACCCACCTGTCCAACACGGTGTTCCTGACGCCGACGTTCACCCTCGAAGTGAACCAGGCCAACCAGTTCACCGGGCTGGGTGCCGACGGCAAGGCCGACCCTACCGGCGGCATCATGATCTACGGCCAGGAAATCGTCCCGCTGGTGATCCGCGACAACCCGGATACCGTGGGCCCCGACAGCAACTACCTGCATTACACCGGCCTGGACCATGTGGTTCTGGGGGGCACTGCGGGCAATGACATCATCATCTCCAGCGAGGGTGACGACACGCTCTACGGCGACGGCGGCGATGACCGCCTCGAAGGGGGCGCCGGCAATGATGCGGTGCTGGGTGGCGCGGGCGATGACATCATCACCGATTCGTTCGGCGACAACCGCCTGGAAGGCAACGCCGGCAACGATGTCATCGTCGCCGGCAGCATGGGCGTTGCCGGCAACCTGATCCTGGGCGGTGATGGCCAAGACTTCATCATCACCACCGAAGACATCAGCACCACGTTCGGCGGCCAGGGCGACGACTTCATCCTCGGCGCCAAGACCAACCTGCCGCCCACCGGCAACGAGGGCGATGACTGGATCGAGAAGGGCACCCAGGACGGTGCGCCCGGCGACAACTTCGCGCCGCTGCTGGGTGACGAAGTGATCGGCAACGACATCTTCGTCGGCGGTGGTGGCTTCGACGAGATGATCGGCGAAGGTGGCGATGACATCTTTGTCGGCAGCGATGCCCAGGACAAGATGGACGGCATGTCCGGTTTCGACTGGGTCACCTACAAGAATGACCAGGTCGGCGTCACTGTCGACCTGAGCCTGGCCGCGCTGGCGCAGCCCCATGGCAACGCGCCTAACCAGAACGCCGGCGTGTTCAACCCGGTCGGCGCCTCGCCGGCCTCGATCCTCGACCGCTTTGCCGAAGTCGAAGGGTTGTCTGGTTCCAAGTTTGGCGATGTGCTCAAGGGTGACGACGTCGATGCAGTCACCATCCTCAACCACGGCGGTGCCACTGGCAGTGCGCTGACCAACGTGGCGCTGATCCACGGGCTGCAGCAGTTCCTGGCTGACGCGGGTTTGCCCACCACCGGCTTTGCCACCGGCAACATCATCCTCGGTGGCAATGGCAGCGACCTGATCGAGGGCCGAGGCGGCGATGACCTGATCGACGGCGACAAGTGGATCAACGTGCGCATCGCGGTGTATGCCGCCGGCGACGTCAACCATACCGGGCCGGAAATCGCCAGCTTCGACAGCATGGTCGACATGATCCCGTTCATGCTCGACCGCACCTATAACCCAGGCCAGCTCAAGGCCGTGCGGGAAATCCTGCCGGGCACTTCGACGGGCGGCGCGGCGTTCGATACCGCTGTATTCTCCGGTGTTCAGGCCGACTATGTGGTTACCCAGAACAACCGTGGCACGGCCGATGTGTCGGACGATGTATGGACGGTGACCGACACCGTTGCCGGCCGTGACGGCGTCGACACCCTGCTGCATATCGAGCGCCTGCAATTTGCCGATGGCCAGCGCGTACTGGTGACCGGCGTGAATGCGCAGCCAACCGGCAGCCCGACTGTCACCGACAACAACGCTGGCGCGATCACCGTGGGCGACATGCTGACCGTGAGCATGGCCGGGGTGCGCGATGGCGACAATGTGTCGCTGACCAATCCGCAAGGCGTGCTCAACAACACCTCGGTGTCGTACTACTGGCAGTTCGAGGCGGACCCGGGCAGCGGTGTGTTCGAGGACATCATCCTGCTGCCGGCCGGCGACCTGGCGTTCCAGAGCGCCGATGGCACGGCGTTCAAGGTCTCGCCAGACCTTGCCGGGCTGTCACTGCGGGTGAAGGCGATCTACCAGGATGCGCACGGCACCACTGAAGTGCTGTTCTCGCAACCCACGGCCGTGGTCGAGGCGGGCGCCCCCGTGGTCCCGACCGCGCCGACGCCGGTGGTTGACGCCAGCGAAGGTGGCGCGGGCCTGCACATGGTCCGTTCCGACCTCAACTTCATCCTCGCGCAAATCAAGATCGCCGAGGCTGATGCCGCCGGGCAGGACATCCTCTCGCTGATACCGAACATCCGTGCACCCCTGGGGCTGCGAGCAGTCGACGGTTCGAACAACAACCTGATGAACCTCAACGGCATCAACAACACCCAGTTCGGGGCGGCCGATAATGTCTTCCCACGCCTCACCGACCCGGTGTTCAACCCCGCTGAAGGCGCGCCTGCCGGCTTCTTCGGCCCAGGCTCGCCGGCCATTCCAGGGTCGTCCTACCAGCAAACCAGCGGCGCAGTATTCGATTCGCAGCCGCGCACCATCAGCAACCTGATCGTCGACCAGACCTCGAACAACCCGGCCGCCTACGCCACAGCCTATGACCCTGGCGCCGACGGCGTGCTCAACTTCGGCACACCGGGTAACGACGATGTGCTCAAGGATGGCGTGCGGGTCGTCGCCAGCCCCGGCCTGGACGGGCAGTTCGGCACCAATGACGACCACGACGTGTACCTGTTTGAAAACACCACGGCGGATGCCGGGCTGTCTGCGCCGTTCAACGCCTGGATGACCTTCTTTGGCCAGTTCTTCGACCATGGCCTGGACCTGGTCACCAAGGGCGGTTCGGGTACCGTGTACATTCCGCTGCAACCGGATGACCCGCTGTATGTGCCGGGTGGCAACACCAACTTCATGGTGCTGACCCGGGCCACCAACCAGCCAGGGCCGGATGGCATTCTCGGCAACGCCGACGATATCCATGAGCACAGCAACACCACCACGCCATTCGTGGACCAGAACCAGACCTACAGCTCGCACCCGTCGCACCAGGTGTTCCTGCGCGGCTATCAGATGACGGACCATGGCCCCGTCGCCACGGGCCGGTTGATCACCAACCGCGACCTGGGCGCCGATGGCAAGTTCGGCAGTGCCGACGACAGCGAAATCGGTGGCATGGCGACCTGGAAAGTGGTCAAGGCGCAGGCCAATGACCTGCTCGGCATTCACCTCACCGATGCCGACGTCAACAACGTTCCGCTGCTGGCGACCGATGCCTATGGCAACTTCATCAAAGGGCCCAATGGTTACCCGATGGTGGTCATGAAGGGCGCCGATGGCCTGGGCGGCACGGCGGATGACGTGCTGGTCGAAGGCAACCCGTTGGCGCCGATCGACCTGACCAACGCCGTGCGCACAGGGCACGAGTTCCTCGCCGACATCGCCCACAATGCCGTGCCAGTGTTCAACGGTGGTGTGTTGGCACCCGATGCCGGTACCCAGGTCGGCAACGCCGTCCCGGTCAACCCGCAGACCGGCGCCAACCTGGCCTACGACAACGAGTTGCTGGATGCGCACTACATCGCGGGCGACGGCCGGGTTAACGAAAACATCGGCCTGACCGCCGTGCACGCGATCTTCCACGCCGAGCACAACCGGCTGGTGGCGCAGACCAAGGACACCGTGCTCGACTCGGGCGACGTGGCCTTCCTCAACGAGTGGCTGCTCAACCCGGTCAACGCACTGCCGGCCAGCCAGGCCGAGATCGATGCACTGGTGTGGAATGGCGAGCGGTTGTTCCAGGCAGCCAAGTTCGGTACCGAGATGCAGTACCAGCACTTGGTGTTCGAGGAGTTCGCCCGCACCATCCAACCGCGTGTCGACCTGTTCTTCGCCCCGACCCAGGTGTACGACGTCGACCTCGACGCCTCGATCGTCGCCGAGTTCGCGCACACCGTGTACCGCTTCGGCCACTCGATGCTGACCGAGACCGTCGACCGTTTCGACATCGACTTCAACGTGGTCAAAGACCCCTCCAGCGCCGACCCCGACCAGCAGTTGGGCCTGATCGCCGCGTTCCTCAACCCGCTGGCGTACGCCGCCAGTGGCGTCACCCCCGAGGATGCGACCAGTGCCATCGTGCGCGGGGTGACCCGCCAGGCCGGCAACGAAATTGACGAGTTCGTCACCGAGGCGCTGCGCAACAACCTGCTCGGGCTGCCGCTCGACCTGCCGGCGATCAACATCGCCCGTGGCCGCGATGTCGGTATCCCTTCGCTCAACGCCGTACGCCGCGACATCTATGGGCAAACCGGCGATACCCAACTCAAGCCGTACACCAGTTGGGTCGACCTGGTGCAACACCTCAAGCATCCGGAGTCGTTGATCAACTTCATCGCCGCCTATGGCACGCACAGCACCATCACCGGGGCAACCACCCTGGTGGACAAGCGTGCGGCGGCGATGGCGCTGGTCTTCGGTGGCGACGGTTCGCCGCTTGACCGGCTCGACTTCCTCAACGGCACCGGGGCTTGGGCCAACGTGACACGGCCCGGCAAGGACGGCGTGCTGGGCACGGCCGATGACCTGAAGGGCGTCACGGTGACCGGTGTCGATGCCATCGACCTGTGGATCGGCGGCCTGGCCGAAGCGAAAACCCCGTTCGGCGGCATGCTTGGTTCAACGTTCAACTTCGTGTTCGAGAACCAGCTGGAAAAACTCCAGGACGGCGATCGCTTCTATTACCTGGAACGTACCGCTGGCCTGTCGATGAACGCGGAGCTGGAAAGCAACTCGTTCGCCAAGCTGATCATGGCCAACACCTCGGCCACCCACTTGCCAGGCCTGGTGTTCTCGGACCCGGCGTTCTACCTCGAAGTGGACCGCAGCAAGCAGTACAACGATGGCCTGGGCAATGCCGACCCGCTGGGCGAGAACGGCCAGCAGGTGGTGTTCCGCGACAGCCCGCTGACCGCAGGGCCGGACAGCAACTACATCCGCTATGCCGGTGACGAGCACATTGTGCTGGGTGGCACCAACGGCGCCGATGTGCTCGTCTCCGGCGGGGGGGACGACACGGTCTGGGGCGATGCCGGCAATGACCGCATCGAAGGCGGCAACGGCAACGACCAACTGCGCGGCGGTGCCGGCGACGACATCATCAGCGACATGGGCGGTGACGATAATATCCAGGGCGGCGACGGCAACGACGTGCTGCACGGCGGTAATGGCATCAACCTGATCATTGGCGGTTTCGGCAACGACTTCATCGTCACCGGTGAAGACGCCTCCGAGGCCATCGGTGGCCAAGGCAATGACTTTATCCTGGGCAGCAAGGCCAACGAACAGGACATGGGCAACGAAGGGGACGACTGGATCGAGAAGGGCACCTCGGACGGTGCCCCTGGCGACAACTTCGACCCGCTCGGCAACGACCCGATCATCGGCAACGATGTGTTTATCGGTGGTAACGAGAACGACAAGTTCAACGGCGAAGGGGGCGACGACATCATGGTCGGCAGCCTCGGCTTCGGTGACCGCTATATCGGTGGCTCGGGCTACGACTGGGCGACCTTCAAAGGGCTGGCCCAAGGCGTAACCATCGACTACAGCGACCGCTTCTTCGATGTGCCGCCGGTACCGGGTTCGGGGGCGTCGGCGCTGGTGCGTTTCGACATCATGGAGGGCCTGTCAGGCTCGGCGCACGGTGACTTCCTGCGCGGCGACAACGAAGATGCCGCCTCGCTGCCCACCGCCGGTGCCAATGGCAGCGTGCTGACCAACATCAACCTGATCAACGGCCTGGCCGATCTGCTGGCGGCTGGCGCGACGTTCTACGACGGCGGCAACATCATCCTCGGCGGCAGCGGCAGCGACCTGATCGAAGGCCGCGGCGGTGACGATATCCTCGACGGTGACAAGTGGCTCAACGTGCGCATCAGCGTACGCGCCAACAGCGATGGCACCGGCCCGGAAATCGCCTCGTTCGACAGCATGGAGCCGATGGTGCCGTTCATGCTCAACGGCACCTACAACCCCGGGCAACTGGTGATCGTGCGGGAGATCCTGAAAGGCACTGACAACTTCGACACTGCGCTGTTCTCAGGCGTGGCGACGGACTACAACGTCGTGGTCGATGGCAATACCGTGATTGTCACCGACCTGGTAGCGGGGCGTGACGGGGTCGATCGGCTGACCGGCATCGAGCGGCTGCAGTTCTCCGACCGGGCCATCGCCTCCGGTGTCGGCACGGCCGCCAACGCAGGCCCGTCGGGCCACCTGGTGATCCTCGACGATGCCACCGGCGTACGCGATGACACACCGGTGGCTGGCCAGCTGCTGCGGGTCACTGACCTGGCCGTGCATGATGCGGACAACGCCAGTGCAAGCAACCCGACCGGCGCGGTCAACGGCCCAGTGGCTTACTACTGGCAGGTCGAGCAATTGCCGGGTTCGGGGGTGTATGAGGACATCACCTTCGTCGCGGCCGGCGAAGTGTCGCGGGCCATCGGCAGCACCTACCGGGTGACCGACGATGTGGCGGGGCTGAGCATTCGGGTGCGGGCGGTGTATCAGGATGCCAAGGGCACCCTGGAAATCGTCGACTCGGCGCCCAACAGCGCGCCGAGCGCCGGGCCGGCCGTGACCGGCTTGCTGATACAGAACCAGACGCTGACCGCCAACCCGGCCACCATTGTCGATGCCGACGGCCTGAGCAACCCGCAGTTCACCTTCCAGTGGCAGTCGAACCGGGGCGTTGGCTGGGTCAACATTGCCGGTGCCATCAACAGCACCTTCGTCCTGACCCAGGCGCAGGTGGGGCAGAACATGCGGGTGGTGGTCAGCTACGTGGATGACTTTGGCGTGCACGAAAGTGTTGCCTCCGACATCCTCGACCCGGTGGCCAACGTCAACGATGCACCGACAGGCGCGGTGCTGATCAGCGACACCACACCCGACCGCGGCCAGGTGCTGACCGCGCTTACCGCTGGCATTGCCGACCTCGACGGGCTGGGTGCGTTCAGCTTCCAGTGGCAGCAAGGCAGCGGCAGCAGTTTCAGCAACATCGTCGGCGCAACGGCGGCCACCTTCACCCCGGGCTTTGCCCAGGGTAACCAGCAACTGCGGGTGATCGTGCGCTACACCGACGGCTTCGGCACGCTGGAGACGCTGACGTCGGCAGCAACCGCGCCCGTGGTGGTGCCGCCCGGTGTGACCCTGGTCGGTACCAACGCGGCCAACACCCTGACCGGTTCGGCGGGTAACGACGTGATCTCGGGCCTGGGCGGTAACGATACCCTCAACGGATTGGGCGGCGCGGACCAGCTGTTCGGCGGCCTGGGTAACGACGTGCTCAACGGCGGTGACGACCCCGACATCCTCAACGGCGACGATGGCAACGACACCCTCAACGGCGGGCTTGGCGCGGACGCCATGAACGGTGGTGCCGGCAACGACACGTTCGTGGTCGACAACGCCGGTGACACGGTGACCGAGGCGCTGAACGGCGGGACCGACCTGGTGCAGACCAGCCTGGCAAGCTACACGCTGACGGCGAATGTCGAGAACCTGACCTACACCGGCAGCAGCAGCTTCACCGGCACCGGCAACGCTTTGGCCAACACCCTCACTGGGGGGGCCGCCAATGATGTGCTCAATGGCGGTGCGGGGGCTGACCGCCTTGTGGGTGGCGTCGGCAATGACACCTACGTGGTCGACAATGCCAACGATGTGGTGGTCGAAGCGTCGGGTGCCGGTACCGACACCGTGCAGACCTCGCTGGGTACCTACACCCTGGCCGGCAACGTCGAGAACCTGACCTTTACCGGGGTGGGCAACTTCACTGCCACGGGCAATGGGCTGGCCAACCTCATCAACGGCGGGGCAGGTAATGACACGCTCAATGGTGACGGCGGCAACGACATCCTCAATGGCAACGCGGGCAACGACACGCTCAACGGTGACGCCGGCAACGACCAGCTGTTTGGTGGGCTGGGCATCGATACCTTGAACGGCGGGGGGGGCGATGACAGCCTCGATGGCGGTGATGGCAATGACTCACTGCTGGGGGGCGCTGGCAACGATACGCTGCTGGGCGGCCTGGGCAACGACACCCTGGACGGTGGCGTCGGCGTCGATTTGCTGCAGGGTGGCGATGGCAACGACACGCTGTTTGGTGACGTCGGCAACGACACCTTGCTGGGCGGTGCCGGCAACGACTTCATCAACGGTGCCGCTGGCAACGATACGGTCACAGGTGGGGCGGGCAACGACACGATGATTGCCACTGACGGCAATGATGTCTTCCAGTTCGCTGCAGGCTTTGGCAACGACCTGATCATCAACTTCGATGCCATCGCGTCGGGCGGCCAGGACCGGCTGGACATCACCGCGCTCAATATCACGGCTGCCACCTTCGCTGCCAGCGTCACCATCGCCGATGTCGGCGCTGATACGCTGGTCAGCATCGGCGCTGCCGACTCGATCCGCCTGGTGGGGGTGGCCGACGCCACGACGGTGACGGCGGCAGACTTCATTCTGGCGGGGTGAGTGGCTGAGCGTTCGTCGTCCCAGAGTTGACGCGCTCTCGTGTAGGAGCAGCCTTGTGCTGCGAAGAGGCCGGTAACAGCACAGCGTATTTTTGCTGCTGTCACCGGCCTCTTCGCAGCTCAAGGCTGCTCCTACCGGGTTCACGCATGACGAAGGGGTATGGAAGCGACCGCGGTTCACTCACGGCTCAATGCGGCATGCAGTTTCAGCTCTTCATCGATAAAGGCCGCAATCATCGCCCGGTACACCCGTTCCACCACGTCGGGCGACGCCCCGGTATCGCTGGCAATTGCACGCACCTTGGCAATCACCTGCTCGACCCGCGCCGGTGCGCGCACATCGTCGGTGGTCTTCTTGAAGGTGGCTGCCTGGGCGACCAGTTGGCCGCGTTGGGCGAGCAGCGCGACCAGGTTCTGGTCGATGTGGTCGATGCGCGAGCGAACGTCCTCGATCGATGTGCAACGTACGTCCATGTAGGGGGCTCCATGTTGATGGGCAAGCAAGTCGACCGACATTAGCACAGGCGCACCTCAATGCCCCACCAGCTCGCCCAGCAACCGCTGTTTGTACGCGTGCAGCACCGCACTGTCGCGCTCACGCGGGTGCGGCAAGTCGATGCGCAGGTCCTCGCGGATTCTGCCAGGGTGGGCATCCATCACGATCACCCGGTCACCCAGGTACAGCGCCTCCTCGATGTCATGGGTGACCATGATCACGGTGCACCGCTCCTGCACCCAGATGCGCTGCAGCTCTTGCTGCAGCCTCACCCGGGTCAGGGCATCGAGGGCGCCGAGCGGCTCGTCGAGCAGCAGCACCTTGGGTTTGTTCACCAGCGCCCGGGCAATGGCCGCGCGCTGGGCCATGCCGCCTGAGAGCTGGTGCGGGTAGGCGTGTTCGTAACCGCTCAGGCCCACCAGCTCGATGTGCTCAGCCACCAGGCGGTCCTTGTGCGTGGCTGGCATGGTGTGGTTTTTCAGGGCCAGGGCGATGTTCTGCTGCAAGGTCATCCATGGGAACAGGCGGTGGTCCTGGAACACGATGCCGCGTTCCAGGCCCGGCCCGCGCACGGGTTGCTGGTCGAGCAGGATCTGCCCGTGATAGTCCTGGTCGAGGCCGACGATCAGCCGCAGCAGCGTGGACTTGCCACAGCCGCTGGCGCCGACAATGCTGACGAATTCGCCAGGTTGGATGTTCAGCTCGATGTCCTTGAGCACTTGCATCGGCTTGCCCTTGAGGGCGTAGGTCTTGCTCAGGCCACGAAGGGTCAGTGCGCCGTGGGTGGCGGTGGTGGGTAGAGCATGGGCGATGGCGTTCATGGTCGGGCCTTTCAACGGGTCGGGCGCCAGCGCAGCAGGCGGCGGGAGAGGAGGGTGCAGAGCCAGGACATCAGGTAGCCGCACAGGCCGATGCACAGCACGCAGACCACGATGATCTCCATGCGCGCGCTGGCCTCGGCGGTCATCATCAGGCTGCCGAGGCCGGCACCGGAAGACAGGAACAGCTCGCTGCCGACCGAGGTCACCCAGGCGAATGCCAGTGCCTGCAGCACGCCAGCGGCGATGCCCGGCAAGGCGGCAGGTAGCAGGATCAGGCGCAGTTGCTGGGCGCGGCTGAGCATCAGCACGCGGGCGGCTTCACGGTGCTGGCCCTCGACCTGGCGCAGGCTTTCGAAGGTGTTGAGCACCATGGGGTACAAAGCCGCAAGGCTGACGATCAGCAGCTTGGCGCTTTCGCCGTTGCCCAGCCACAGGGCGATCAACGGGATCCAGCCCAGCATCGGCACCTGGCGCAGGGCATGGAACAGCGGCGCGATCAGGCGGTTGGCAGGGGCGGACAGGGCCATCAGCGCGCCCAGCCCGATGCCACCGACGATGCCCACCGCCAGGCCGGTGCAGGTGCGCACCAGGCTTGCCCACAGGTTGATCAGCAGCTCGCCGCTGCCCAGCAGTTCGACCCATGCCGACCCCACCTGCGCCAGTGGCACGAAGGCGTAGGCGCCGGCGGCGTCCTGGCGTGAGGCGTATTCCCAGGCGCCGAGCAGCAGCAATGGCAGCACCAGGCCGCGGGTATTGTGTAGCTTCATTACTGCCTCCTCAGCGGCTTTGCCAGCCAGACAAGCGCCGCTCCACGCGGCGTAGGGCAAAATCCAGGGTGAAGCCGATCACACCGGTGATCACCACCCCGACCATCACGACATCGATACGCAGCATCTGCCGGCCCATTTCAATCATCTGCCCCAGCCCGCTGTCGGCGGCCAGCAGCTCGCAGGCCACCAGCACCACCCAGGCGCGGGTCAACGCCACGCGCACGCCGGTGACGATCGCGGGCACGGCAGCGGGCAGGGCAATACGGCCGACCAACGTGGTCCAGCGCAGGCGGTACACCGCTGCGACCTCGAAGTGACTGCGCGGAATGGCGCGCACCCCTTCACAGGTGGCCAGGGCCACGGGGAAGAACGCGGTCTTGGCGACGATGACGATCTTGAAGGTTTCATCGACGCCAAACAGCAGCACGAACATCGGGATCAAGGCGATGCTGGGCACCTGGCGAAGCGTGTGAAACAGCGGTGCGCAGTAGGCCTCCACGGTGTATGACAAGGCCAGCGCCGTGCCGAATGCCAGGCCGCCGAGCGCGCCGCCGACAAAGCCCAGAGCCAGGCGCGAAAGGCTGCCAGAAAGGTGTTCCTGCAGCTCGCCGGTGGCCAGCAGTTCGGTGAAGCTGTGCCAGACCTCCAGCGGTGGCACCAGCAGGTTGGCAGGGAACAGCCCAGCGTTGGCCAGCACGGCCCAGAGCGCGAGCAGGGCTGCAGGGGAGATCAACCAGGAGAGGGGCGAGAGCAAGCGCATGGCGGGCCTTGGGGGAGCAGACGATACAAAGGGCTATCGCAAGAGCTGTGCCAGGCGCTGAAGGCCCGGAAATACGGGGGATGAGAATGTGGTGGTGCTGGAGCAGCACAGGGCTGCTGCTCCAGCAGCAGGTCGTCAGCACTACGTGTGCTGGCTTCATCGCGGGCAAGCCCGCTTCCACAAGTACGCAGAGTACAAAGATCGCAAGCGAGTTGCTGACCCTGTGAGAGCAACTGTCTTGTGGTGCTTGTTCTGGCCTCATCGCTGGCAAGCCAGCTCCCACAGGTGCGGTGCTAGCTTTGGAGGCTACACAGTTCGGGTGGGAGCGGGCTTGCCCGCGAAGAAGCCAGCGCGGTCGCTGATCAGAAATCGTAACTGACGCTGGTGTAGTAGAACGCCCCCTGCGCCCCCTCGGGGCTGGTGATGGAATACTTCGGCACCCCATACAGCTGCGCGCCTTCGAGCTTGTCTGGGTGGCTGTCGAACAGGTTGATCGCGCCCGCCGACAAGGTCAGGCCAAGGTCGAAGCGGTACGACACATCCAGGTCGGTCACCCACTGCGCAGCAAACGTCTGGTCCAGCGCCGGGTTGGCGGCGTTGCGGCTCTGCCATTCGCCATAACGGCGCTGGGCCACGGTGACGCTCCAGCCGTCATACAGCCAGTTGGCGCTCAAGGTCAGTTTGTCCTTGGGCGTACCGTCCTCGATCAGGCCTTGGGTGTTGCGGCCGATGATCTGGTTGCCGGAGATGCTGCCCACGTCGTCCAGCCCGGTGATACGGGTGTTGTTGCGCGCATAGCCGCCGTTGAAGTCCAGCCGGCCCCAGCCGCCCAGCTCGAGCTGGTAGTGGCCGGCCAGCTCGAAGCCATCGGTGCGGGTGTCGGCGATGTTGGTGTAGAACGCCGCACTCTGGATATTGGCGTAGGGCGTGCCGGCGAAAATCGGCGTGACCACTGACGACGGCAACTGGTCGGACAAGGTGATGCGGTTGTCGATGTCGATGCGGTAGGCATCCAGCGTCACCGAGGCATTAGGCAGCGGGCGCCAGACCAGGCCCACGGAGAAGTTGGTCGACTCTTCGGGCTTGAGCGACTTGCCACCCAGCAGCGCCGCTTCCGGGCTGTCGGCCCGCAGGGTGCGCTGTTGCACCTCGACCCAGTTGCCACTGCCCGGCGGTTGCTCCACCACCTGCACGCTGAACGAGGACAACCCGCTCTGCACCAGTGAAGGCGCGCGGTAGCCGGTGCTGGCGCTGGCCCGGGCGGCGATTTCGGGGGTGAAGTCATAGCGCAGCGACAGTTTGCCGTTGGTAGTGTCGCCAAAGTCCGAGTAGTGCTCACTGCGCACCGCCACGCCGGCCTGGAATTTCTCGGTGAGCTGGGCTTCGACATCCAAGTAGGCGCCGATCACCCGGCGGTCGAGCGACACCGCATCGACCTGGGTGATGCCCGAGTAATAACCGGGAATACGCCGGCCAGAAACCGGGTCGACGGTGTTGAACAGCGGCCCGTTGGACCAGCCGGCGGCGTCACCCTCGGTCAGGTCGAAGTTCTCCTGGCGCCAGGCCAGCCCTGCCGAAACGGTCAGTGGCTTGAACAGCCAGTCGTTGGCGAAGTCGCGTGTCCAGTCCAGGGTCAGGTTGGTCTGGTCGGCTTCGCGCCGGCCGGTGTAGAGGGTCGAGGGGCTGGCGGTGCCCCAGCTGGGGTTGATGGCGTCGCGGTCGGTGGAGTCGACACGGTTGTTGCCGTAGTTCAGCGCCAGGTCAAAGTTGCCCAGTCCTTCATTCTCCAGGCGCAGGCCACTGGTGACGGCGAAGTCTTCCAGGCCATAGCGGGTGACTGGCAAGCGGCCGTCGGGGTAGCGCGCCAGCGCCACGCTGCCGTAGTTGTTGCGCAGGGTGGTGGGCGGGTCGAAAAAGTTCTCGGCGTCGGTGTTCTTGTGCGCGTAGGTGGCGAAGCCATAAGCGCTCAGGCCCTCGCTCAGGCCCATCTCGGCGTTGGCGGTGAAGTTGTACTGGTCCGAGACGTTGCCCGAGCCCCAGCGCCAGTTGCGGTAGCGGTTGTTCTGCTCACGCGGGGTGTCGATGCTGGTCGAGCCGGGATAGAACAGGCGGTTGTCGTCGCGCGTGTCGCTGGCTGGGTCCTGGCTGCCAGCGTCGAAGGCCAGGGTAAGGAAGCCGTCGTTGGGCAGGGTAAAGCCTTTCCAGCCGCTGAGCTTGCGTTGCAGGCCATCGCCTTTCTTGTAGCCGCCGAAGCGGTAGCCGGCGTTGCCGCCGTCGTCGCGTTCCTTGAGGACGATGTTGATCACCCCGGCGATGGCGTCCGAACCGTATTGGGCGGCGGCGCCATCGCGCAGGATCTCTACCCGCTCGATGGCCGACAGTGGGATCAGGCTGAGGTCCACTGCCGCCGCGCCGCGGGCGTTGACCAGGCCTTGGCGGGTAACGTTGGCGCTGGTGTGGCGGCGTTTGCCGTTGACCAGCACCAGCACCTGGTCGGAAGCCAGGCCGCGCAGCGAGGCGCCCTGGGCGATGGAGCCGGCAAAGGCGCCTTGTGGCGATTGCGGGAAGCTGAACGACGGTGACAAGGCCGTGAGCGCGGCGGACAGGTCGCTGGCGCCGGTTTCCTGCAGTTTTTCGCCACTCAGGACGTCGACGGGCGCAGCGCTTTGCAGGGCGGTGACGTCGCTGCGGTGGGTGCCGACCACGACCACGGTGTCGAGGTTGGTGGCGGGTTCGGCGGCGAATGCGGGCACGGCAAGGCTGCCGATGGCCAGGGCGATGGCGCTGGCCAAGGGGGTGTGGTGGGGCATAGTGGGTTCCTGCTGGAATAGGTGTTGTCAGTGCTGACGTCTTCGCGGGCAAGCCCGCTCCCACAGGAACCCCATTGTGTTCAGGGGAGGTGTTGAACCTGTGGGAGCCGGCTTGCCGGCGATAGGGCCTTGCACGGTGACTTAGAAGCGGCTGGTGACACTCAGCCCGACCGTGCGTGGGTCGCCATAGGTGATCACGTACTGCCCGGCAGTCCCGTTAGGCCGGCCATGCACCTGGTAGCGGCGGTCGGTCAGGTTGTTGACGAAGCCGGTCACGCTCAGCTTGTCGTCGGGGCTGAACCAGGTCAGGCGGGCGTTGGCCAGTGTGTAGTGGGGCTGGCTGAGGGTTTCGTCAGCGCTGCTCTGGCGGTCAGCAAGAAAGTATTCCTTGTCGCGGAAACTCACGTCGCCGCCGGCCACCAGCTTGCCGCCGACCTGCAACGGAAAGGTGTAGTCGGCACCCAGCGACACCACGTTGCGTGGCGAGCGCACGAAGCTGTTGCCGCTGTAGTCGCCGGTCACCGCGCCAGTGGTGGGGTTGGTGTTCTTGAAGTCGGTGTATTCGGTGTCGAGGAAGGACACCGCCGCACGCACGTGCAGGCGGTCGGTCGGCTGGCCTTCGATCTCCAGCTCCGCCCCTTTTACCTTGCCCTTGGCGCCGTTGGTCAAGGCGGTGGTGAGCACGCCGTTGTTGACCGTCAGCAGGTTCACCTGAATGTCCTTGTAGTCGTAGTAGAAGACGTTGGCGTTAACCGTCAGGCGGCGGTCGAACCACTCGGATTTCAGGCCCAACTCGTAGGCATCCAGCTCTTCCGGGTCCACTGTGGTCAGCTGTGCAAGGCTGGTCGATAGCCCGGTGTTGAAGCCGCCGGAGCGGAAGCCATGGGCATAGCGGAAGAACACCCGCAGGTTGTCGTTGATGCGGTACTCGGGGGTCAGGTCGTAAGTCCAGGCTTCCCAAGTCTTGTCTTCCTGGCGATTGCCGTTGGTGCCCACGCCTGCCAGCGGGATCAGCGGGCCGTTGGCGGTGGTGCGGGTCAACTGGGTCAGGTCCAGGTCGATGTCTTTTTTCTCCTGGGTCCAGCGCAGGCCACCCGTCACGCTGAAGTCATCGGTGAAGTCGTAGGTGAGGTTGCCAAACAGCGCGTAGCTGTCGGTGCGGTGGTCATAGCCCAGGTCGCGGAACGCGGTGGTGCCGACCTGGTTCGAACCGGTGCCGTTGGGTGTCGGGCCCGGGGTGACGATGCGCTGGGCCGCGCTGTCGAGGTCTTCATGGAAGTAGTGCGCGCCCGCCAGCCAGTGCAGCGGGCGATCTTCCGGCGATGCCAGGCGCAGCTCCTGCGACCACTGGCGGTAGCTGTTGTCGGTGATCGACGCGCCGTTGACCTCGTACGGGGTGTAGTCGGCGTCGCTGGTCGAGCGGTTGCGGATGTAGTCGTAGGCGCTGATCGAGGTCAGGGTGTAATCGCCCAGGTACCAGTTGAAGGTCAGCGACGCGCCGTCGTGGTCGAGGCGGTAGTCCTCGTTGACGTTGAGCGAAATGTCGCGGCCATTGGGGCGCTCGTAACCGACGTTGTAATAGCGGCCCACCGGCAGCGCGCCGTTGCTGCCATCGCCCTTGAACTGGCGGCTGTGCAGCTTCAGCAAGGCGTCCAGGTCGGGGTTGAGCTGGGCGAGGAACTGCAGGCGGATGGCTTTTTTGTTGACGTCGCCATAGGTGTTGCCGTCGAAGTCGTTGTGCTGGAAGCCATCGCGTTCTTCGGAGTACAGCGACACCCGGCCGGCCAGTTTTTCGTCCACCAGCGCGCCGCCGATGGCACCGGTGAGGATCCGTTCGTTCTTGCTGCCGACGCCGACCGTGCCGTAGCCGTCGGTGTCGAAGGTTGGCTTCTTGGAGATCACGTTGACCGCGCCCGCCGTGGTGTTCTTGCCATACAGGGTGCCCTGCGGCCCGCGCAGGATCTCGATGCGTTCGAGGTCGAACAGCGGGCCGCCGCCGGCGATCGGTGCGTTGAGGTAGACGTCGTCGGCGTAGATGCCCACTGGGTAGACTGTCGCGGCACCGGTGTCACCGGTGCCCAGGCCACGGATGTACCAGCGCGGCCGGCCATCGCCGTCGGGGTTCTTGGCCGAGGCGTTGGGCACGAAGGTGGTGATGTCGCCCATCGAGCGCACGCCGTCTGCAGTGATGCTGGTGCCCTTGATCGCCGACACGGCGACTGGGACTTCCTGCAGGGTCTGCTCGCGGTGCTGGGCCGTGACGGTGACGGTTTCCAGGGCGGGCTCGGTCTTGGCGTCTTCGTTGGCGGCGACGGCCTGGCCGCCGGTGCCGGCCAGCAGCAGCGCGAGGCTGATCTGGCGGGCCAGTGGGTGGAGCTGGTGCATGGTGAATCTCCCCGTATGTAAAGCGTTGTTGGGGAGAGCTAGAGCAGGGACTGTGCCATGTTTTTAAGTTGTTGAATTATATGAATTTAATTGGATTATTAGGGGGCTGTTGCCGGTAGGGCAGCAGTGGGGTGCTTGGCGGGTGCTGCTGGGGCAGCAGCGTTTGGTTGAGCGTGTTGGGGCCGCGTTGCGGCCCTATCGCCGGCAAGCCGGCTCCCACCCGAACTGTGTAGCCTCCAAAGCTAGCGCCGCACCTGTGGGAGCAACTGTCTTTGAGGATTTTTGGAAGTTGCTCCCACAGATACGCCGCAGGCCAGGAAGCTGCGGTGAACCTGTGGGAGCGGGCTGGTCCCGCGAAGGGGGCGCATAGCGCCCCCAGGGTCACACAGCCAACCGCGAAGTCGAACCGATTACACGCTCCAGCACGCTGAAGTCGATCCACTCCCGCACATCGAACCGGCGCGGTATGAACCCCCACCTGAACAGGAACTCGGTAAAGTCCTGCAACGCATCGATCGAGCGGCTGTCCAGGGTCGTGCGCAAGCGCCGGTGGGCATCGTCGCCATAAGCCGCCGCCACCCAGTACTCGCTGGTGTTCAGCTCACGGGCAAGGAAGCGCCGGGTCTCTTCCGGGTTGGCCCACGCCCACTGCTCGGTGCGCAACACCGTGTCGACCAGTGTACGGCTGGCATCGAAGTGCTCTTCCAGCAAATGCCGGTCCACGGTCAAGGTGCGCGGTGTGCCGTTGTTGCTGCGGATCAGCGGGTCGGGGTGGCTGCCGGTATCGACGACTACACGCAGGCCAAACTCGTGGGCCAGGTGCACCGCATGGGCGCCCTTGAGGAAGATCGCGTCGATGTCGCCGCGCAGCAGGCCGATCAGTTCGTTGTTGCGGCGGCTGAAACGGCTGGTGTCCAGGCTCACTTCGGCGCCATACAGGTGCTGCTTGGCGTCGTCGCTGTAGGTACCGCCGTAGGGGTAGTCGACCAGTTCGACATCCGCCACGCTCAAGCCTTCGAGCTTCAGCGCGTTTTCCAGCCCGCGCAGGGCCTGGGCGCGGGTGAAATCGATCTGCACGTTGGCCCACTTGGGCAAGCCGAAGCGGCGGTTTTTCAGGTCGCGGATACTGCGCACACCGCTTTCTTCGGTGGTCAGGATCAGTTGCACTTCATCGCTCCACGACAACCCCAGCACGCGGGTCTCGACACCACTGGCGTAGGCCCAGATTGCTGGGATGTTGCCGCCGTGGCGTACTGAGTTCTGCAGGTGGTGGTCGTAGTGGGCTTCGCGCACTTCCCGTTCGCTGGATTCGCGCAATGACTGGATGTTGGTGCCGAACGGCGCAAAGGCCTCGGCCAGGCGCCCGGATTGCACGGCGATGCCGAGGCCGGTGGGCACAGGGCTGTGGGTGTACCAGAGCGTTTCCAATGGCTTGGTCATGGGGTAACGGGCTTCCTGTCCAGGGGAGTGGGGGCCAGCAAGTGGTCCAGGGGTTGGCGGGCGATCCAGTCACGTACCTCGAACCGGTTGGGGATGAAGCGCCAGCGTTTGAGAAATTCGACAAAATCCTGCAGGGCGTCGATAGCCTGGTCATCCAGGCGGGTGCTTAGGCGCAGGTGGGCATCGGCGCCGTACGCGACCGTGACCCAGTATTCACTGCTGTTGGTTTCACGGGCCAGGTAGCGGCGGGTTTCGTCCGGGTGCTGATGGGCCCAGCGTTCGGCGCGCAGTACGGACGAGAGCAGGGTGCGCACCACCTGCGGGTGTTGCGCCAACAGGTGGCTGTCCACAGCGAGGGTGCGCGGCGTGCCGTTGTTGCTGCGGATCAACGGGTCGGGGTGGCTGCCGGTGTCTATGACCGTGTGCAGGGCAAAGGCATGGGCCAGTTGCACGGCGCTCGCGCCCTTGAGAAAGATCGCATCGACCTCGCCGCGCAACAGCCCGGCCAACTCCAGGTTGCGGCCTTCGCTTTGCGTGCTGGACACCGGTGTACCCGCCACATTGCGCACTGGGCGGTCGCTGAAGGTGCCGTCGTAGCGGTAGTTGACCAGCGCGACGTCGCCCACTTGCAGGCCTTCGAGTTTCAGGGCGTTTTCCAGCCCGCGCAGGGCTTGTGCGCGGGTGAAGTCGATCTGCGCCGAGGCCCAGTCGGGCAGGCCGAAGCGCCGGCCCTTGAGGTCCTTGACCGTGTGGATGCCGCTGTCCGGGCGGGTCAGGATCAACTGCGCTTCATCGGCCCAGGACAGGCCGATCACACGGGTTTCGCGACCTTGCGCGCGAGCCCAGATGGCCGGGATGCTGCCGCCGTGGCGGACCGAGTTGAGCAGGCTGTGGTCGAAGTGCGATTCGCGCACGGCCTGCTGGTCGGATTCGCGCAGGGATTGTACCTGGGTGCCCAGTTTGGCCAGGTCATCCTGCAGCCAGCCTTGCTGCACGGCGATGCCCAGGCCAGTGGGGACTGGACAGCGGGTGTACCAAAGGGTGTCGAGGGGTGTGCTCATGTTCCGGCTCCGTCGGGTTCAGGCGCTGGCCTTCAAGGGGGTGGTGGCGGCAGCCTGTTGCACCAGGGGCAGCACTTCCTGGCCGATGCGCAAGGCTTCTTCCAGGTGCGGGTTGCTGGCCAGAATGAACGTGCTGAAACCCGCATCACGGTATTCGGCCAGGCGCTCGGCGATGTTCTGGTGGCTGCCCACCAGGCCCACGGTCGGGCCGGGCTTGGCCTTGGCGAAGCCGGCCCACAGGTTGCGCGCCAGGATCAGTTCGTCGAAGCCTTGCAAGCCTTGGTGATAGGCCGCCTGGCGAGCGCCGCCGACCGAGTCGGAGCCGGTCACGAAGCCCTTGGCCGAGGCGCTGGCCTTGCCTTCCAGGCGCTCGAACTGCTGGCGCAATTCCCGCCATGCCTGTTCCTCGTTCTCACGGGCGAACAGGTCGACGCGCAGGCCGAAGCGCACGGTGCGCCCTTGTTTGTCGGCCAGTTCCCTGACCCGCTCGATGTGCGGTTTGAGCGTGTCGATCGGCTCGGCCCAGTTGAGGTACACATCGGCGTGGCGCGCCGCCACGTCCAGCGCTGCATCGGAAAACCCGGAGAAGTACACGCCCGGTTTGCGCTCGTGCTGCAGGCCGGGTGGCAGGCTGCCGTTTTCCAGGCGATAGATGTCGCCGTCGTAGGAAAATTTGTCCTGCGCCCACAGGCCCTGGATCACGTCGAGGAACTCACCGGTGCGCTTGTAGCGCAGGTCATGTTCGAGGAAGTCGCCGTTGGCCCGCTGGCTGGCCGGGTTGCCGCCGGTGATGATGTTCCAGTCCAGCCTGCCGCCGCTGAGGTTCTGCAGGATCGCGGCCTGCTGGGCGGCATAGGCGGGCAAGGTCCAGGTGGCCTGGAACGCGATCAGAAAGCGTATGCGGCGGGTTTCGCGGGCCAGCGCTGCAGCAGCGATCCACGGCTCGGGGCCGGTGGGCAGCAAGGCACCCTCGAAACCTGCCAGCTCGGCGGCCTTGGCCACCTGGGCGATGTAGTCGATGTAGGTAAAGCCGTCGCTTTCGCCGTTGGGCAGGCGACCGGGGGCGATGTTGCCGGGGCGGTGCTGCGGGTTGCCACGGTTGTGGCGGTCGGTGGACAACTGCGGGCCATCGGTGCCCAAGGGCAGGCGCCAGAAAAATTCGGTGGTCATGGGGGCTCCTGAAGGGGAGGTTGTGCGGATGGGGAGGGTGGTGCAACGGCTGTGCCATGCGTGGCGTTGGGCTTGTGCGGCGGGGGCTTGCGGTGCAGGAGAGGGGCGGGGTGCTGCTGTGGCAGCAACCGGGAAGCAGTGGATGCTGGGAGAGCAGCATGGGCAGGCCTGGCCCTTTCGCGGGCAAGCCCGCTCCCTCAGGGTCGGCACTGGGCTCCGACCCGTGGCAGCGGGCTTGCCGGCGAAGAGGCTGCTGAATCAGGCCGGGGTAACTTCTATCGGCACCTCCCCGGCACTGCGCAGGTAGGCCTCATACAACGCCGCATAAGCCCCACCCCGGTCAATCAGCTCGGCATGCGCCCCTTGCTCCACCACCTGCCCATGGCGGACCACGGCGATGCGGTCGGCATCGCGGATGGTCGCCAGGCGGTGGGCGATGATGATCGCCGTGCGCCCTTGGCACAGCCGCCGCAAGGCCTGCTGGATACGCCGCTCGGTGTGCACATCCACCGCCGAGGTGGCCTCGTCGAGCACCAGTACCGCCGGGTCGGCCAGGTAGGCGCGCACCAGGCACACCAGTTGCCGTTGGCCATGGCTCAGGTGCGCGCCCAGGGGCCCGACTTCGGTGTGGTAGCGCTGCGGCAGGCGCTCGAGCACTTCGTCTGCCCCCAACTCGCGGGCAGCTGCCACCAGGCGTGCATCGTCGGCACCGGGTGCCGCCAGGCGCAGGTTGTCGAGGATGCTGCCGCTGAACAGCACGTTGTCCTGCAGCACCACGCCGACGTTGCGCCGCAGGTCATGCTGGGCCAGTTCGCGCAGGTCGATGCCGTCCAGTTTCACGGCGCCGCGTTGCACTTCGTAGAAACGCGTCAGCAACTGCACCAAGGTACTTTTGCCATGCCCGGACGGGCCGACGATGGCCAACACTTCACCGGCGCGGATGTGCAGGTCGAGGCCATCGATCACCGGGCGCGGGCCGTTTGGGGTGTAGGCGAAGCCTACCTGTTCGAAGTCCACCTGGCCGCGTGCCCTGGCCAGCGGGCGGGGTGATTGCGGGTCGAGTACCTGTGGGCGGGTGTCGAGCAGCAGGAAGATCCGCTGCGCCGACGCACTGCCGGTGGCATAGCGCTCGAACAGGTCCGACAGCTCTTGCAGTGGCCCCAGGAACAGGAACACGTAGAACAGGCTCTCGGCCACCTGGCCGACAGTGACCTTGCCTTCGGCCAGGCCGTGGGCGCCTACCAGCAGCAATACGGCCATGCCTGCCGTGCTCAGCAGTGCCGTGAACGGCGCGAACCAGCCGGCGCGCAGGCTGCCGCGGATCAGGGCCTGGTTGAAGTCCTCGAGCAGGCGCCGGTAGCGCGTCTGGTTTTTTT
This sequence comes from Pseudomonas sp. LAIL14HWK12:I7, assembly GCF_000483465.1. NCBI lineage: Bacteria > Pseudomonadati > Pseudomonadota > Gammaproteobacteria > Pseudomonadales > Pseudomonadaceae > Pseudomonas > Pseudomonas sp. LAIL14HWK12:I7. The sequence goes on along the minus strand of NZ_AXYZ01000008.1, from coordinate 137,833 downwards.
GTTCCTGGCCACATTGCTGAATCAAGCGCACGCCGCTGACGCTCTCGACCAGGTGCGCGGTGAAGCGGCTGCGCTGTTCGGCGACCTTGGCCCAGTTGCGTTGCGACACCCGCTTGAAGCGCCAGGTGGCCAACGCCAGCAGTGGCACCGTGGCGGCCAGGCTGTAGAAGAAGCTCGGCTCGATGCGCCACAGCATCACCGCCGCCAGGCCGCAGCGCAGCAGGGCGCCGAGCAGCTCTGGCGGGCCTTGCACCAACAACGGTTCGAGCGCATCGACATCACGGTCAACGCGAGAAATGATGCGCCCGGCGCGGGTCTGGTCGAAGTAGCTCACCGACAGCGCCTGCACGTGGGCAAACACCTTCACCCGCAGGTCGTTGAGCACGCGGATCGCCGCCCGCCCAGCAATGAACTGCGACACGCCTGCCAGCAGGAAGCGCCCCAGCCAGCTGGCCGCCAGGCCCAGGCCCAGCCACAGCACCAGGCGTTCGTCCAGCAACCAGTGATCGGCGCTGGCCACCAACCCCTTGTCGAGCAGCTCGCGGACGAACCAGGGCCGCAGGAACACGGTGAACACCAGCAGCAGTTCGATGCCGATCACCGCCAGGATCTGCCGGCGAATGGGCCGCAGCAGCGGCAACAGGCGGTGGAACATGCCACGGTCCAGGGCCTGGCGCGCCAGGTGCTGCTCGATCTCGATATCGCTGGGGGCCTTGTTGGGTGCATTACTCATGGTCGATCCCCAGCAGCTCGCGGTAGTGGGCATTGTTCGCGCTCAGCTCGGCATGGCTGCCACTGGCGCTGATGCGGCCGTTTTCCAGCATCACTACCCGGTCGGCCAACAGCAGGGTCGAAAGGCGGCTGGTGATCAGCAGCAAAGTCGGCCCCTGGCCCGTGTCGCCGCGCAGGCGGCGGATGTTGTGCAGCACCTGGCGCTCACCCAGGGCATCCAGGGCGCTGGTGGCGTCGTCCAGGCACAGGATGTCTGGCGCGCCGAGCAGTGCGCGGGCCAGGCACAGGCGCTGGCGCTGGCCGCCGGAGAGGGTCACGCCACGGTCGCCCAGTGGCGTGTCGAGGCCATGGGGCAAGCGTTCGAGTACATCGTCTGCCGCCGCCAGGCGCAGCCCTTCGCGCAATTCAGCGGTGCTGGCATTGGCTGCCGCCAGGCGCAGGTTGGCCGCCAGGCTGTCAGAGAACAGGAAGCTTTCTTGCGGCAACACCTGGACGCGTCGGCGCAGGTCGGCCAGGTCGAGCGCGCGCACATCCTGCCAGCCCACGGCGTCACTGCCGACCAGCACGGCGCCGCCTTGCACGTCGGCCAGGCGCGGCAGCAGGCTGGCCAGCAGGCTCTTGCCGGTGCCCGTGGCGCCGACCAGTGCCACCACCTCGCCGGGCTGCAGGGTCAGCGAGCAGTCCTGCAAAATGGCGCGCTCGCCCGTGGGGGCGCTGACGCGCACCTGGGCCAGTTTCAGGCCCAATGGCCCAGGGGGCAGGGTGGCCTGGCCGCCAAGGATCGCCGGTTGCTCGTCCAGCAGTTGCCAGATGCGCTCCGCACTGGCGCGGGCATCGGCGAAGGTCTGCATAACCCGGCCGATGCCTTCGATACGGAACACCAGCGTGGTGGCCACCAGCAGCGAAGTGACCAGCTCGCCGATGCCCAGCGCGCCCGCCGCCACGCGGTGGGCACCGTACACCAGGATCCACACATGCCCCAGCGCCACCACCGCCTGTGGCAGCGGGATGCGTGAGCTGGCATAGGCCAGGGCCGCGCGCGCGTGACCGGTGAACACGCCCACCTGGTGGGCAAACCGCTCGATGCGCTGGCCCTCCAGGCCGAACGCCTTGATCACGCGCACGCCACCGATGCCTTCTGCCAGGTCCTGGCTGACCTGATCGTAGGCAGCGCCCACGGCGCGATCGAGCGTGACCAGGCGATCGGTCTGCACGACGAACAGCCACAGCCCGGCCCCGGTCAGCAGCAGCGGCACCAGGCCGAGCAGTGGGTCATACCAGCTCAGCAGCCCCACGGCGGCCATCACCACCAAGGGCGTTTCGATGATCTGTCGCCAGAAGGTGATCAGTGCATCGCGCACCTTGTCGGCGTCGCGGGTGGTGCGGGTGACCAGTTCACCCATGCCGTGGCGCCAGTGGTAGCCCAGGTGCAGGCGCTGGACCTGCGTGAGGATGCGCTCGCGCAGGCGCGTCAGCAGCGCCTGGCTGAGCACCAGCGACAGCACTGCGGCGGCGTATTGCAGCACGCCACGGCCCAGGGCGATGGCCAGCAGCAGCCACAGCCAGTGCCAGGCCACGGCGGCATCCAGGTTGCCGTCGGGCAGGCGCACCACTGCGCGGCCAGCGCTGACATCGTCGACCGCGTGGCCGATCAGCCATTGCTGCCAGACCAGGCCAAGGTTGCCGGCGATGTACAAGGCGGTCACGAGGCCGAAGCGCCAGGGCATTTCACGGTAGATGGCCAGGGCGCGAAGAAGAGGGTGGTTCATGTAGAGGCTCGGTACTGGGGCTGCTACGCAGCCCATCGCAGGCAAGCCAGCTCCCACAGTGACGGTGGCGTGGCTTGGTGTGTGGGCGCTGGCTTGCCTGCGATGGGCCGCGCAGCGGCCCCCAGGGTTAGGTTCAACGGCGCGTTGCGCCTTGGGTTTCCTTGGCATTGAGCACGGCGGTGTACTCCCCTGGGTCGGCGCCATTGAGGTAGTAGTTGCCGACGTTGTGCAGCCGCCAGCGAATGGGGTCATGGGTGGTATGCACCCGGGCGTTGCGCCAGAAGCGGTCGAGGTTCCACTTGCTCAACGAGGCACTGGCCCCAAGCAGAGAAAACAGGTCGCTGGAGATCTTCAGTGACGCCGCATCGGCGTGGGCGCGGGCAGTGGCCACCGAGAGAATCAGTTCATCCTGCAGGGCTTTGTCCTCCGGGTCGCGCTCATGCGCGTCGAACACCCGTGCGGCATCGCGCAGTACCGACTCGGCACCGCGCAGCGCCACGGCGTACTCGCCAATCTGGCGAATCACGTGCGGCTCGTCACTGGCGCGGTCCACGCCACTTTCCACCCAGGCCCGGGCATGCTCGCGCAGGTAGTCGACGCCTGCCTGCAGCGCGCCGGCGGCGATACCGGTGTCGATGGCGGCATGAAGAATCTGCGGGAAGGTCAGCCCTGTGCGCTTCATCGGGCCGGTGCGCCGCGACAGGTAACGCTCGTCGAGCACGATCTCGTCGAAGTTGACCGTGCCGCTCACCGAGTTCTGCTGGCCGAAGGCCTGCCAGTCATCGACCAGGGTCAGCCCAGGGGTGTCGCGGTGCAGCAGCACACCGACGCCGCCGTCTTCGCTGGCGGCCGTCAGCGAGATCCAGTCGGCCAGGTAAGAGCCGGTGGAGTAGAACTTGCTGCCATTGAGCACCAGCTTGCCATCGGCGCGGCGCTCGACCCGGGTTTTCAGGGCGAACTTGTTCTTGCCGCCCACCTCGGCCAAGGCATTGCCGAAACGCTTGCCGGCCAGTACGTCGGCGATCAGGCGGTCGCGCACGTCGTCGGCGTAGCTGGTGAAGATGCCGCGCAGCATCACGTTGTGAATCTGCAGCAGTTGGCCCACACCGCCGTCGGCGGTGGAGATCAGGCGCACGGTTTCGACGATGGTTTGCACCGAAGCGCCAAGGCCGCCGAATTCGGCCGGTACGGCGATGGCGGTGAGACCGCTGCTGGACAGCAGGTCGGCCTGGCGGCGCGGCAGCTGGCCGTTGTTGCTGGGGTCGGCGGCGAGCACGGCGATTTGCGCGGCGACCTCGCGGGCGGCGGCGATGGCTTCGGCTTCGCTGGTCAGGCGGTGGATAGGGCTGGGTTCGATGGCGCTCATGGGTCGTCTCGCAAGGGTCTTCAAGGGCCAGTGCGCCTGCTTCGCGGGCAAGCCCGCTCCTACAGGTAAGGTGCCGGTTTCAAGGGCAATGAAGGTCCTGTGGGAGCGGGCTTGCCCGCGAATGGCCGCACCGCGGTCCCATAGCCTTGAGCAAGTTCTTTGCCATGACTCACCAGGCCCCGTGTTGCTTGGCTTCGGGCCGCGCCTGCTGCCCCAGCAACAGCCCGCCTGCTGATCTGGCAGCACCCCGCCCGCAATCCTGCTCCGTGCCCAGCACCCAACGCCTGTGAACGACACTCAAGTCCCCGTAAATCAAGGCCTCCAGCGGTTGGCACGCACGCTGCAATAGCGCTTTCACGACGCCCAAGGAGCCACCCCATGACACGCGCTACTGCCGCAACGCAAACCGACGACCCCACTGCCCTGGACCGCATCTGGTTTACCCGCTGCCCGGTGCCCACCGCTTCGGGCATCGCCTACAAGCTGGGCTGGCTGGACGAAGAATTCGCCCGCGACGGCCTGCCGGTCTCGACCCTGCAGGAAACCCGCCAGCTCGGCCATCACCACTACGATCACCAGCTCCCGGGGTTGTTTCGCGAGGGTGGCAACGTGCCGGCCTTGGCCGCCCGTGCAGCAGGCTCACCGAGCCGGCTGATCGGCCTGACCTGGATCGAGGAATGGCAGACCATCCTGGTCCGCCCGGACTCAGGCATCCGCAACGCCGCCGACCTGCGCGGTAAGCGCCTGGCACTGCCGGCCTGGGCTGACAGCCGCCCCGGCAGCATCGCCCGGGCCATGAGCCTGCACGGCTACAAAGGCGCCCTGGCCTCGGCCGGCCTGCACCTGGACGACGTGCAACTGGTGGAAGTGGCGTTGCTCGACCAGGCCAGCGCCGCCACCCCGCAGCTGGGCCTGCAGCGCCTGTGGTCGGGCCTGGATTACCTGGCGCGCGGCGAGGTCGATGCCGTCTACGTCAAGGGCGCGGCCGCTGCCGATGCGGCGCGGCGCCTGGGCCTGGTGGTGGGCGTCGATCTCGACCTGCTAGCCGACCCGCGCCACCGCATCAACAACGGCACGCCAAGGCCGATCACCGTGCACCAGAGCCTGCTCGACAACCACTTCGAGCTGGTCGCGCGCTTCCTGGCCCAGACCCTGCGCGCTGCCGAATGGGCGGCCGGCAACCGCGATGCGCTCAATAGCTTCCTTGAGGACGAGACCCGCGCCGGCAGCCAGGGTGTTGCCGAAGCCTATCGCGGCGCGTTCCACACCACCTTGGCGCCGGACCTGTCCGAGCAGCGCCTGGCGTTTCTGGGCACGCAAAAGGACTTTCTCTACCTGCATGGCTTCCTCGAAGCCGACTTCAGCATCGCCGACTGGGTCGACCCACGGCCCCTGCAGGCTGCCCATGAACTGCTGGCCCAGCGCCGCGCCTGACTTTGCATCCGCCTCCGGAGATTGAACATGACCGTACTGATCAACGAACGCCCCGTCACTGCCGAACTGCACGCTTTCATCGACCAGGTGGTCGCCGAAGCCGAAGCGGCGTTTACCGTATTCCGCGAGACCAACACCATCACCGCCAATGGCACTGTCGGCTTCATCGAGCGTGTGCCCGGTGAAGACCTGCTGGTGTCCGTCAACTACGGCGGCCCGTGGAACCACCGCAAACCGCTGCAGGCGACCGTGACCGACTTCTCCGGCAACGTGATCGTCGGCAAGGGTAAAGGCGGGCTGGGGCGCTACACCAAACTGTTCCAGACCCACGCTGACATCACCACGATCTCGCATGTGCACAGCCCATACCTCGGCGCCTGGGCCCAGACCCACCGTACCTTGCCGTTCCACTACGTGCCGGTGCAGCGCTATCAGCTGGCGCGGGAGCTACCGGTTTATATCGACCGGCGCCAGGCCGAGGTGGACTTCATCCTCGACAAGATCGCCGAAAACCCGTTCAACCTGGCCATTCTCGAAGCCAATGGCGGCTCCACGGTGTGGGGCAAGCAGGGGCTGCGTGCGACGGCCGAGTTCATCCTGCTGTTGGAAGAAGGCGCGCAGATTCAGCTGCTGGCCGATGCGCTGGGCGGTTCGCGGCCGTACGGGCCAGGGGTGCTGACGCAGCAGTGGAAGATGAGTGGGTTATACGAGCGCGCTACCGAGCTGGGGCTGGTGCCGGGTATCGATCGACGCAGCTGATTCGCAGTTCCAAGCCCACCACGCCCTCCTTTGTAGGAGCAGCCTTGTGCTGCGAAGAGGCCGGCCCGCCAGATGCAGTTGCTGCGCCTGGACTGGCCTCTTCGCAGCACAAGGCTGCTCTTACAGGGGGACGAGTGACAGTTTGGTATTTCACTCCAAGCAAGGACCACCCCCATGGCAGTAAAAATCCTCTGGTACCTCACCACCCCCGACGGCCCCTATCCCTGGGAGCCCGAAGGCCGCTGGAAAACCGACTTCGAGCACCTCAAGCAACTGGCCATCGCCGCCGATCGCCTGGGCTTCTACGGCTCGCTGCTCGGCTCCAGCCCCAACGAAAGCCTTGCGGTATCGGCCGCGCTGATCGACGCCACGTCACGCCTGCGCTTTCTGGTCGCACAACACCCAGGCGAGCTGTCGCCTGCGGTGTTGGCCAAGTGGGCACTGACCTTCGACCAGTTTTCCAACGGCCGCTTGCTGTTCAATGTGGTCAACGGCAACGACGCCGGCCTGGCCACGCTGGGCGTGCATTACCCACACGATGAACGTTACGACTTCAGCCTGGAATACTGGCGCGCGTTCCAGGGCTTTTACGCGGGTGAAACGGCAGGCTACGACGGCCGTTACGTCAAGCTTTCGCCACGCTCACCTGCGGCGGCCAGCCACCCCCTGGGCGGTTGGCACCCACCCAAGCAAAAGCCTGGCATTCCGTTGTGGGGCGCGGGCACATCGGCGCCGGGCGTGGCCCATTCGGTGCAGTTACTTGACGTCTACTTGAGCTTTGCCGATACCCCGCAAAAGCTAGGCGACAAGTTCCGCAGGGTGGCCGCCGAGGCAGCAAAAATCGGCCGCGAGCTGACCTACGGCACACGCCTGCAAGTCATCGTGCGCGAGACCGAAGAAGAAGCCTGGGCGCATGCCGAACGCCTGCTGCAGCGCACCTCGCTGGCCACCGCCCGCGCGGCCATCGAGCGTCAATTGCCGGCAGGGCAGACCCTGGACACCTACGTCAGCGACGACCCGCGCATTCAGCGCAACCTCGACAGCATTCGCGCCGGGCGCCTGCCCACTGCCCGCGAGCTGGAGATCTACCCCAACGTCTGGCTGGGCCCCAGCCTGTTCGGCTTCAACATCCTTGGCCCGGCTGCGGGTACCTACCTGGTCGGCAGCGCCGAACAGGTGGCCGAGCGCATCCGCGAGTACGAAGCCCAAGGCACGTCGGCGTTCATCCTGTCGGGCTTCCCGCTGATCGACGAAGCCCACCGGGTGGCCGACCTGCTGTTCCCGCTGCTCGACCTGGACCACGGGTTCGAGGTGCCGCGCCTGAGCGCCCGCACTAAGCCGACCGTGGCCCAACCGGCGTAAGGAGAGGGTGATGAGTGAGTTTTCGCGCCGGGTATTTCTCGGCAACAGCCTGGCCGTCGGGGGCGGCCTGCTGCTCGGTGGCGGGCTGCTCAGCGGCTGCGATGGCGGCGCGCCCGCTGCCACGGCTGACGGTATCGCATTACCCGCCACGCCGGTACATGGTGGGCGGTTGCGCGTGGGCATCATCGACGGTGACCAGGCGGGCAACCTCGATGCGCACAAGCCGGTGGGCGGCGGCATCATCCGCGGCTGGGCGCTGTACGCCAAGTTCTGGGAATGGAACCCGGATGTCAGCACGCGCCTGGCCCTGGCCGAGTTCGCCGAACCGAATGCCGATGCCAGTGCCTGGACCATCCGCCTCAAGCCAGGGCTGGAATTTCACCATGGCAAAAGCATCACCGCCGACGACATGCTGTTCTCGATCCTGCGTTTGACCGACCCGCAGTTGGCCTCGCCGTTTGCCGGGCTGGTCGGCGCCATCGACCGCCAGGCGCTGCGCAAGCTGGATGCGCGTACGATCGAGATCCGCTTCAAGCAGGGGCAAAGCTTCTATCCCTTGGATGAAACGCTGATCAGTTTCGGCGGCATCGTGCCGACCGATTATCATCCGTTGACCAACCCGGTCGGCGCCGGGCCCTACAAGCTCAAAAGCTTCATCCCTGGCCAACGCTCGCTCTACACCCGCTTCGAAAACTACTACAAACCCAACCGCCCTTATGCGGATGAGCTGGAGATCATCGAATTCAAAGACCAGGTCTCGCGTGCGGCGGCCTTGCGCGCAGGGCAGATCGACGTGGCCAGCGGGGTGCAGGCCGAGCACAGTGCCTTGCTCAAGGCTGACCCGCGCCTGCGCCTGTACGCTTCGCCCAGCACCTCGTTTACCGGTTTCAACCTGAACCTGGCCAAGGCGCCATTCCAGGACGTACGTGTGCGCCAGGCGTTCCGCCTGCTCGCCGACCGGCAAGAGCTGGTGGCGCGTGGGCTCAATGGTTTCGGCCGTATCGCCAACGACCTGTATTCGCCACACGACCCGACCTACAACCACACGATCGCCCAGCGCCCGTACGACCTTGATCAGGCCCGTTCACTGCTGCGCCAGGCCGGGCAGGACGACTTGCGTGTCGAGTTGACCACCACACCAGGGCCAGGGGTAAACGCGGCGTTGGTGTTTGCCCAGCAGGCGCAGAAGGCGGGGGTGCAGGTCAAGGTCAACCAGGTCGACGGCTCGGTGTTCAATGGCCCACAGCGCGAGCAGTGGCAGCTGTCACCGGGTTCGACGCCGGCCCGCGGTTTCCTCGCCTCGGCGCTGCACAACGATGCGCCGCAAGCCATCTACAACCGCAGCAATTTTCACGACCCACGGTTTACCGAACTGTACGGCCAGGCGCTGGCGCAGCCCGACCTGGAGCGGCGCAAGGCCTTGGTGCATGAAGCCCAGGTAATCCAGCACGAACGTGGCGGGCTGTTGATCTGGGGTTTCTCGGACGTGCTCGATGCAGCGTCCGCCAAGGTCGGCGGGCTCGCCCCCGAACAGACCACCTTCGCCTCCTGGCGCTTCGACGAACTCTGGTTGAACCATGCCTGATCACGCTCACCGTTCCCCACGTACGCCGGCCTGGCTGGCCTGGTTCATTGGCCGTCTGGGCTACGGCCTGCTGACCGCCTGGGTCATCAGCTTGGTGGTGTTCATCGCCACCCAGGCGCTGCCCTCGGACCCGGCGCGGGTCATCCTTGGCCCCGATGCGCCACTGGACAGCATCGTGACCTTGCAGCGCCAGCTGGGCCTCGACCAGCCGATCCTGGTGCAGTACCTGCGTTGGCTGGGGGCGGCACTGCGCGGTGACCTGGGCATCTCGCTGGACTCGCAGGTGCCGGTGGCACAGCTGCTGTTCGGGCGGCTCGGCCACACCCTGGCCTTGCTGGCCGGCGTGCTGGCGCTGGTGGTGCCACTGGCGCTGATCCTGGGCGTGAGCCTGGCACTGCGCCGTGACCGGCTGCTGGACCGCTGGGGGTTGTCGGCCTTGATCCTGTTGAAGGCTACGCCGAGCTTTCTGCTGGCCATCGGCCTGGTGCTGTTGTTTTCCATGCCCGGCATGGGCTGGCTGCCGGCGGTGTCGATCCTCGACCCGCAATTGCCTTTGTGGCGGCAGTTGCCATCGTTGGTGCTGCCGGTGGTTGCCCTGAGCCTGTCGGCGCTGCCGTACCTGACACGGATGGTCCGCGCCTCGATGATCGAGTCGCTGGAGTCCGACTACGTGGTGGCCGCACGCCTGCGCGGTATACCGGAGCGGCGCATCGTCTGGCGCCATACCTTGCCCAACGCCCTGACTCCGGCCATCCAGGGCGTGGCGCTGACCCTGCGTACGCTGGTCGGTGGCGCACTGTTGGCCGAAGTGATCTTCAGCTACCCCGGCATCGGCACGGCCCTCAATGCAGCGATCCAAATGCGCGACCTGCCGATGATCCAGGGCGTGGTGCTGGTCATCACCCTGGCTGTGGTGCTGATCAACCTGCTGGCCGACCTGCTGACTGTTCTGCTCACCCCCAAGCTGCGCACCGCGCGCCGGGTCAAGATGATCCGCCGCAACCGGCGCGGCATTCGCCCGTGGTGGCGACGCGCACGCCGTACACCTGCCCAGGAGGCAACCCATGACTGAGACCCGCTGGCTGGCCGACCCGCAGGTGCGGCGCGGCGCCGTGATTACCGCGCTGGTGATGTTGCTGGCGCTGCTGGGCCCTTGGCTTGCGCCGCATGCGCCGACGGCCATGGTCGGGCCGGTGTATGGGCCGCCGACTGCCGGTGCGCCGCTGGGGCGTGATTTTCTTGGCCACGACTTGTTGTCTCGCTTGCTCAGCGGGGGCGTGTCGGTGCTGTGGATGTCGGTGGCGGCGGCCACCCTTGCGCTGGTGGTCGGCGGCAGCCTTGGGTTGTTGGCCGGTTTTTCGCGGCGCCGCCTGGACCAGGCGATCAGTTGGGCGGCGGATGTCTCGCTGGCTTTTCCGGACCTGATTCTGGTGTTGCTGATCGTCTCGATGCTCGGCCGTGCGCCGTGGCTGATCGTGTTGACCGTGGCCATCGCGTTTACCCCAGGGGTCGTGCGCCTGGCGCGTGGCAGCGCGGTGGCGGTGGCGGGCCAGGAGTTCGTCGAGGCGGCGCAGATGATGGGCTACTCACGTTGGCGCATCCTGTTCAGCGAAATCCTGCCGAACATCCTGACGCCGCTGCTGGTGCATTTCGGCAACATGCTGACCTGGGCGGTGGGCATGCTCTCGGGCTTGAGCTTCCTGGGTTATGGCGTAGCGCCGCCGGCGGCGGACTGGGGGCTGATGATCAACGAAAACCAGGCCGGCCTGCTGGTGCAGCCCTGGGCAGTATTGGCACCGGCGCTGCTGATTGCCGTGTTCGCCTATGGCACCAACATTCTGGCGGAAGGTATCGGCCGGGTCAGTGCACGTATTGGGGAGAAGCAACCATGACGGCGGAGTTGAAAGTCGACAGCGACGTGTTGCGAGTCAGCGACCTGCGGGTGCAACTGGCCGGGCAGGTCGATGTGCTGGCCGATGTCTCGTTCAGCCTGGCGGCGGGAGAGATCGTGGGGTTGGTGGGCGAGTCCGGTTCGGGCAAGACCACCCTGGCCACGGCCTTGCTGTGCCATGCGCGGCAAGGTGCGCGGATTACCGGCGGGCGCATTGTGGTGGCGGGGCAGGCGGTGCTGGAGCTTGAGGGCGAAGCCTTGCGCCTGGCGCGGGGCGGGTTGGTGGGCTACGTCGCCCAGGACCCGGCCACAGCGCTGAACCCGGCTCTGCGCATAGGCGCCTTGTTGCGTGAAACCGTGTTGGCGCATCAGCCCAAGCTGACTGCAGATGCATTGCAGCAACGCATCAATGAGACCCTGGTGGATGTCGGCTTGCCAGACGACGCAGCCTTTCTGCGGCGTTTTCCTCATCAGTTGTCCGGGGGGCAGCAACAGCGGGTGATGCTGGCACTGGCGTTTGTTCTGCGGCCTAAACTGATCGTGCTCGACGAGCCGACCACGGCGCTCGATGTGACCACCCAGGCGCATGTGCTGGAAACCCTCAAGCGCCTGTGCCGGGGGCACGGTGTGGCGGCGTTGTACGTGACGCACGACCTGGCCGTGGTGCGCGACCTGGTTGACCGGGTGATGGTGATGTATGCCGGGCGGCTGGTGGAGGTAGCAGGGCGCGAGACCTTGTTCAAAGCACCGGCACACCCTTACACCCGTGCCTTGCTCGCGGCCATTCCTGATATTGCCCGACGCCAGCCGCTGCAAGCCATCGCCGGCCATGCACCGGCGCCGGGGCAGCGGCCTGCGGGCTGCGCGTTTGCCCCGCGTTGTGCCAGGCGACGTGCCGAGTGTGCGGTAATCGAGCCTTCGCTGCTGGCGTTCGAGGGCGGTCAGCAAGTCGCTTGCCTGGCGCCCTACCGTGAGCCGCTGCCCCTCGGCGAGCAGGGTGTCGAGGTAGCAGCGGCGCCCAGCGCAGAGGTGTTGCTGGAGGTGCAGGGGCTGGATGTGGCTTACGACCGACAAGTGCTGTTCGATGTTTCACTGCAGGTAGCGCAAGGCGAATGCCTGGCGCTGGTGGGCGAGTCCGGGTCGGGCAAGACCAGCCTGGCCAGGGCCATCGCGGGGTTGGGCGAGAACGTTCAGGGGCAACTGCGTTACGGCGGCGAGCCGCTGGCGTTCACCGCGCGTCAACGGGATGCACGGCTGCGTCACCAGATCCAGTACGTGTTCCAGAACCCCTACCGGGCGTTGAACCCTCGGCAGACGATCGCGCAGACCCTCAGCGCGCCCCTGGCGCATTTCTTCGCTGTACGTGGCGATGAGGCGCGTCATCGGGTCGAAGCGGTACTGGCGCGGGTGTCGCTGCCGGCGCGTGTGGCCGATCTGTATCCGCACAGCCTGTCAGGGGGAGAACGGCAGCGCGTGGCGATTGCCCGGGCGTTGATCTGTGAGCCACGGCTGTTGGTTTGCGACGAGATTACCTCGGCGTTGGATGTGTCGGTGCAGGCGTCGATCCTGGCATTGCTGAGGCGTTTGCAGCGTGAAGGGCTGACCGTGTTGTTCGTCACCCATGACTTGGGCGTGGTGCGGGCGATAGCCGACCGGGTGTTGGTGTTGCGCCAGGGCAGGGTGGTGGAAGAGGGGGCGGCTGAGCAGGTGCTTGGGCGGCCTGTTGATGCCTATACCCGGACCTTGGTGGCGCATTCGCCTAGCCTGTCAGTAGGTTGAATTCTGCTGACGCGATCTCTGTAGGAGCGGCCTTGTGTCGCGAAAGGGCTGCGCAGCAGCCCCACGATCTAAGCATCGACGCTTAGATTGCTGGGGCCGCTTCGCGGCCCTTTCGCGACACAAGGCCGCTCCTACAGTAGGTTGGGGTATCACCCGACAAATCGCGCCTGCCGCCGCCGCACTTCCTCGCGCACCGCCGGAATCACCCAGCGCCCGTAATCCACCGTGTCGTACAACGGGTCATACCCGCGGTTGAGGAAGGTGCTCACCCCCAAATCGACATAATCCAGCAACGCCTGGGCAACGGTCTCCGGCGTGCCCACCAGCGCCGTTGTATCGCCATAAGCCCCCACCGCTGTCGCCGTCGGCATCCACAATGCCCGGTCATGCCGGTCCGCCCGGGCGGCGGCGGCGAGCAGGCGTTCGGAACCGGTGCCCTTGATGCGCTTCTGCCAGGGGCTGTCCGCCGCAAACTGCGGGTTGGCCTTGATCTGCGCGAGGATCTGCTCCGCGCGCTGCCAGGCCAGCTCCTCGGTGGCACCCAGGATCAGCCGCACCGACAAGCTCACCCGTGGCGCCGCCACGCCAGCGGCACTCGCCGCAGCCTTGAGCTTGGCGATCTGCTCGGCGACGCCGCTCAGCGGTTCACCCCACAGGGCATACAGGTCGGCATGTTTGACGGCGATCTGGTAAGCGATGTCGGACGAGCCTCCAAAGGAAATCGGGATATGCGGCTGCTGCAGCGGCTTAACCGGCGAAAAAGCGCCCTTGATGGTGAAGTAGCGGCCTTCGAAGTCGAAGGGCTCTTCGGCAGTCCAGGTGCGCCGGACAATCTCCAGGTACTCGTCGGCGCGCTGGTAACGCGCGGTCTTGTCCAGCAGTGTGTCGCCTTCTTGTGGCTCGGCCGTGATGCCGGTGATCGCATGCAGGCGAATGCGCCCGCCGCCGGTGGTGTGGTCGAGGGTGGCGAATGCCCGCGCGGCCACCGTCGGCGCGGTCAGGGCAGGGCGGTGGGCGATCATGAAGCCGAGGCGCTCGGTGTGCGCGGCCGCATAGGCGGCAATCTGCAGGCTGTCGGCACTGCCTGGGCCGCTGGCGATCAGTACCCGGTCGAAACCGGCATGCTCATGGGCGCGGGCGTGGTGGCGGATGAACGGCAGGTCGAAGTCGGGCGAGCGCACGCCGCGGGTCTCGGACCACTGGCGGGGGAAAATCATGCCGACGAATTCAATGGACATGGCGATGGCCTTTTACGTTGAGGAAGGGTCAGAACTGGTAATCGACCTGGGCCAGCAAGGTGCGCCCAGGCATGGGTTGCAGGAAGGTGTTGGTCGAGCCGGCCAGGCCGCTGACGAAATTCAGTTCGTCGGTGACGTTGAGCATGCGCAGCGTCACGCCCCACTGTGGCTGGCGGTAATACGCGGCAAGGTCGAGGTTGTATTCGTCGGGCACCTTCACCGTCTTGCTCAGGTTCAGGTACCAGCTGCTGGTCCACCAACCAGAGAGCTCCACGCCGAACCCGGAATCGAAGCGGTAATCGACATAGCCGCCGGCGTTGTACTCAGGAATCTGCACCGCATCGAACTTGCCGGACGGGCGCTGGTTGAGGCTGTTGTTGTCGCCGAACACGGTGCCGTTGTCGGGGATGAACCCTGCGGAGGCGAACCCGGCCTGGCTGGTGAACTCGTTGTAGGCACTGATGCGGCTGAGGTTGAGGCCGCCGCGCAGGTGCGGGTCCTGGTAGCGCAGGGTTGCTTCCCAGCCTTTGACGATCAACCGGGCGATGTTGTTGTTGCTGTCTGGCGACTGGTCGCGCGCCTGCTTGTAGGCGGCCAAGGTGAAGAACAACTGGTCGGGCATGGCCTCGACCTTCAGCCCCACTTCGTGCAGCACGCTAAGGCTCTCGAACGCCAGCGGGTTGAGCTGGTTGGCCCCGGCGCCACTGCCCCAGCCCAAACCATTGGTGAAGAACCCGGTGTTGACGGCGAGGGAGCGGTCGAAGGTGTAGTACAGGGTGCTGTTGTCGGTGGGTTTGAAATAGGGGCTGACCTGTACCGAGAACAACCGGTAATTGTCCGAGTCCTTGCGCGGGTTGCCGCCGGCGAGCACGAAGGGGTTTTCGATACGGGCATCGATCCAGCTGCGGCTGGCCCCCACGTTCAGCCCCACGCGCTCGCCCAGGCGCAGGTTGTGCTGGCTGAACAGGGTTTGGGTGGTCCAGGTGCTGTCGGCGGTGTAGGGCGCCACCGATTCAGCGTACAAACCGTGCCCTGCCGGGTACATGGCGGGCAGGTTGAGCCAGCCATAGTAATTGGACAACTGTGGCACGCCGGGCCGGCCGATCCAGGCTCCGTTGCCACCGGCGGGGTTGCGCCCACTCAGGCCGAGCAGGTCGCCAGGGTTTTTCAGCGTCGGGTCGAGGGCGAGGTCGTAGGCGTTGATGGTGGAGCCAAAATTGTTGTTGGCGGCGATCGACTCGTTGGTCTCGCGGCGGTAGATCAGCCCGCTGTTGCTGTCGTCGACCAGCGTCAGGCCGCCCAGCTGCCATTGGCCACGGGCGCGGAACTCGAAGCGGTTGTCGAAGATGTCGTCCTTGCCCTGCACCTGGAACGCGCCCACCGCGTCGGTGGTGTCGGTGGAGTGCTGGTAGAAAGTGCTGTTGGCCAGGGTGATCGACGGGGTCAGGTCGCCCTCGACGCGCAGTTGTGTGGTGAAGCGCCGCGAGCGGTTCTGGTCCTGCGCGCGCTGGCCGGTCTGTGACGACAGCGAGGTCTGGCCATTGCCTGCCAGCGACGGGTCGTACACCCAGCCGCGCAAGCTGCCTGGGCTGGCCTGGGTATTGGGTGAGGCGCCCTGGAAGCTGCCATCGACCACCTGGTACTGGCCCTGCGCGTTGCGCTGGCGCTGCACCCAGCCAAGTACCTGGGCATCGCTGGCACCCGATGACAGCACCGGCGACCACAGGCTGTTGCCGTTCTGGATGATCGGCGTGGCGCGCCCGGCGTTGTACCTGCCGTGGTCGACCAGGTCTTGGGTGGCGCGGTTCCAGCCGTGGGTGATGTTGTAGTCGTAGTAGTCGTCGTACGCGGCGTTCCAGTCCACCCGCAGGTTGTCGTTGCGCCAGGCGAGGGCGCCGTAGAACGCGTCGAAGTTGTTGTCGACGTTGTCGTAGAAGGTTTCCTGGCGCTGGCGGGTGATGCTGACCCGGTAGGCCAGGCTGTCACTGAGGGGGCCGGTGTTGTCGATGCTGAATTGGGTGGCATCGCGTGATTCGCCATCGGGGATCCAGCTGCCGATTTCGCCACTCAGGCGGGTGCGGAAGCGGTTGAAGTCGGGCTTCTTGCTTAGGTAGTTGATGTAGCCGCCGCTGCCACTGACCGAGCCGTAGGTGACCGACGAAGGCCCGGCGACGATGTCGGCGCCTTCGTAGGCGTTGAAGTTGGCGGGGTGGCGTACGCCGTAGGCGCGTTGGCCATCCTGGAACACCTCGGAGCTTTGCCCGCGCATTTGCGGGGCGATGCCGGCGTTCTGGCCGCCGCCACGGGTGATGCCGGGGGCGTATTTGACCAGGTCGTCCGAGCTCTGGATCGGGTCGCGGGCCAATTGCTCGGCGTTGATCTGGGTGACCGAGCGTGGGGTGTCGAGGACTTTGCTTTCCAGGCCGCCGTAGATCGAGGCCGGTGGGCGCGTGGGCAGGGCGTCGTCGTCAGCCTGTTCGGCTTGGACGGTGACGGTTTGCAGTTGGGTGTCCTCGGCGTAGGCCAGCGGTACGCTGGCGGCCAGGATGGCCAGTGCCAGGGCGCTTGGCTGGAATGTCGGGTGCAGCAAGGCAACGCGGAGCATGGGGCTGAGCCTCGTTCTGTTCGGGAATGGGAAAAGCGAGGGCGCAGCCGCGCCTGCGGTTATTGGGTGCCTATGGCTCCCACAGAAGATTGTGCTGGCCCAGCGTTTAGCTCTTGAGCCACAGGCTCTCGAACCGCCAGGTACTGAACAGCGATTGCTCCGCCTGCGCCCCACCGACCCGTGTGCTGACACTGTCGAGCAAGTCGGCAAAGCCCCAGATCAGCATGCCGCCCCGTTCGTACTGGATGCGTTGGGCGCGGTGCACCAGGGCTTTGCGTTTTTCAAGGTCGGGCTGGGCCATGGCAGCGAGGAAGGCCTCGCTGAATGCCGGGTCGTGGAAGTGGGTCTTGTTGGCCACGGCGAACGGCGCGTCGGTATGAATGGCGCTGGCCAGAAACGGCGCACCGATGCTGCCCCCAGTGCTCAACGTCCAGTCGTCGCGTTGCGGCCCCTGGAACGTCGCCAGGTCGACTTGGCGCACCGTGATCGTCACGCCGATGCGCCGTGCTTGTTCGGCCAGCACCAGGGCCGAGGCAAGCCCAGGCCCTGGGGTCGTGACCAGTTCCACCTGCAGGCCTTCGCGGCCCGCGTCCTTGAGCAATTGCGCCGCCCGTTGTGGGTCATGCGGCCGTGGCCCGAGGCTGTGGTCGAAGGTGGGGTCGAACGGTGCGTACAGGTCGTTGGCCACCCGGCCCTGGCCATTGAGTGCCCGGCGCACCAAGTCCTCTCGGTCTGCCAGCAGGCGAAACGCCTCACGCACCCGCGGGTCGTTGAAGGGCGCTTTGGTGGTGTTCATGTCGAACGACAACCAGTTGCCACTCACCGACTTCAGCAGGCGCAGGCGTGGGTCGGCCTGCAGCACTTGCAGGTGCTCGGTGGACATGACGTTGGCCATGTCGATCTGCCCGGCGCGCAAGGCCGCCAGGCGGCCGGTCTGGTCCTTGAAGTCGATGATCTCCAGTTCATCGGCATACGGTTTGCCGGGCTTGTAGTAATTGTCGAAACGGGTGAACAGCGAGCGCTGGCCCGGGGTGAAACTTTTGAGTTTGTAAGGGCCGGCACCGACCGGGTTGGTGACCGGGTGGTAGTCCACCGGCACGATGCCGCCGAAGTTGACCCACGTCTCGGGCAACGGCAGGTAGCTGCGGCCTTCGCGAAAAGCCAGGCGCACGGTGCGATCGTCGAGCTTGACCAGGTTGTCGCGGTCGACCCAGTGCAGCAGCGCCGCATAGGGCGAGGCCAGCTGCGGGTCGGTCAGGCGCCTGATGGAGAAGATCAGGTCGTCGGCGTCGATGGTCTTGCCGTGGTGAAACTCCAGCCCAGGCTTGAGCCGCAACGTCCAGCCGCTGGCGTCGGCGTTGGGCTCGGCGAACTCGGCCAGGGCCAGGCGCGGCTGCATCTGCTCGTCCCACTCCCACAGCTTGCTGTACAAGGCAAAGCCGCGGACGATGCCGCTGCCGACCGGTTTATGAGCGTCGAGGTTGCCGCTTTGGTTGCCATCGATGATGCCAAGACGCAGGCGCCCGCCATGGCGTGGCTGATCGGCAACCGCGTCGCCGGGGCTGTCGCTTGGGCCGCAGCCGGCCAGCAGCCCACCGGCCAGTACGCCGGCATGGCCAATGAAGGCGCGCCGGCTCAATGGGTAACCGTCCCAGGCCATGGCGTCAGCCCCCGTTGCTGGCGTGCAGTTGCACGGGGGTGGGCGCCGGGCGGGCGAGGGCGGCGCGCTGGCCACGGAAGTGCGGCAAGATATGCTCGCCGAGGCGGTAGGCTTCTTCCAGGTGCGGGTAGCCGGCAAGGAAGAACAGGTCGATGCCGATGCCGTGGTACTCGCGGATACGCGCCACCACGTTGGCGTAGCTGCCGACCAGCGCGCAGCCTGGCGGGATGCCGATATAGCCGAAGCCGGTCCACACGTTGGGGTGGATGAAGAAATCGTCGAAGGCCTGCTGCTCGTCCTTGTCGCTGTAGCCGTGCTCGTAGCTCAGCTTGCGTGCGGTGCGCAGGCCCGCGTGGGCGGCGCGGGCCTTGACCGTGCCCTTGGCCACGCCTTCGTCGAAGAAACGTTTGGCCTCGGCCCGCGCGGCCTCTTCGGTCTCGCGGGCAATCACGTCGATGGACAGGCCGAAGCGAATGTCGGTACGTCCCCACTTCAAGGCGCGGGCGCGGATGTCGGCGATCAGCGCGGCGATCTCGTCCGGGTGTTCGGCACGCATCAGGTAGAAGTCCGCATGCTTGGCGGCGAACTCGCGCGCAGCTAGCGAAGAACCGGCGGTGCAGATCAGCGGCAGCTCGGCTTTTTTCAGCGGCCCGCGCAGCCCGCCGCCCTCGGCACGGTAATAGGTGCCCTCGTAGTGGAATTGCTCGTTGTGCCAGTAGCCGCGTACCACGTCCATGAACTCGGTGGCGCGGGCGTAACGTTCGTCGTGGCTCTCGAAGTCGCCGACCTGGCGCTGGAGGGCGTCGGAGCCGCCGTTGATGATGTTCCATACCAGCCGGTTGCCGGTGGCGCGCTGGTAGGTCGCGGCCTGTTGCACGGCCACCCAGGGCGTGTAGTGATAGGGCTGGAACGCGGTGACGAACTTGAGCGTGCGGGTTTCCCGTGCCAGCAGCGAGCACACGGTCCACGGCTCTTCGCCGGTGGGCGCATTGACCATCAGTGCGCCGCCGAAGCCGTTGATTTCCGCAGCGCGGGCGATTTGCCCGAGGTAATCGATGTAGGTGAAGTGATCACCTACCGCGAACCCGGAAACCGCACCGCTGCTATCGCCGCCTGCGTGCCAGTCGCCGCGGTTGCGTGGGTCGCCAGGCAGGTACTGGGTTTCGCCATGCAGTGGCAGGCGGGTGAAGAATTCGATGCTCATGGGGTGGCCTCCTTACTGGACGCTGGGGCTGCAGTTGGGCGTGACTGGCTGGCCGCTGATGACCTGGCGGGCGAAGGGGATCGAGTCCTTGAGCGAGGCGTTGACCGTTTCGCTATGGCCCAGGCCTTTGTACAGGTGGCCCTGCACCACCGAGCCGGCCTTGCAGGCATCCTGCATCAGTGCAACCTGGGTCGCGGCGGCAGGGGTCTTGTCCTCGGCACCGGTGCCGATGAAGATCGGCTGGGCCAGTTTGAGGGTGGGGTACGACACTTGGGCCAGCCACGGTTTGAGCTGGTCGCCCTGGTAGTCCTTTTTGGCGTTGGCGGGGGTCAGGCCGGTGCCGACCACATCACTGACCAGTGCCGACAGGCAACTGGTGCGCGCCTGCTCGAACAGCGGCAGGGCCTTGTCGGTGTAGAAGTCGCGCGGGTCGATGCTCGGGTCGTACTGCTGTGCGGCGAGCAAGGTGTAGAAGCCGTAGGCCAGGGCCGGGTCGACCTTGTTCTGGTCCTGCTCACCGACGTTTTTCGACCCCACGGTGTAGATCACGCCGGTGCCGATGCTGCCCTTGACCCCCAGTTTGGGTGCATAGGTTGCGGCATAGGCACCGGCTGCAAAGGCACCAGCGCCACCCTGGGATTGGCCGATGATCAGGACCTTGTCAGCCAGCCCCGGTACGCCGGCGACCACGGCCTTGGCGGCATCGAGAATGCCGTAGGCGGCCATGCGGTTGTTCAGCAGCGGGTGGCCACCGGGCACACCCAGGCCTTGGTAGTCGGTGGCGACGATGGCATAGCCCTCTTCGAGCCAGCGGTTCAGGTATTGCACATCGCGGTAGGAACGCCCGGCCCAGGACGGTGCGCAGATATCCGCCACCCCGACGGTGCCGTGGCCCCAACTGGCGACCGGCCAGCCACCGGCGGGCGCCGGGCCCTTGGGAATGAACAGCGCGCCAGAGACCACGATTGGCGTCTTGCCGTCGATGCCGTCCAGCGAGGTGTAGAGGATGCGCTGGGCACTGGCGGCGTTGGGCAAGCTGAGCGCTGAGTCCAGCGGCTC
Source organism: Pseudomonas sp. LAIL14HWK12:I7 (assembly GCF_000483465.1). Classification (NCBI taxonomy): domain Bacteria; kingdom Pseudomonadati; phylum Pseudomonadota; class Gammaproteobacteria; order Pseudomonadales; family Pseudomonadaceae; genus Pseudomonas; species Pseudomonas sp. LAIL14HWK12:I7. The sequence goes on along the minus strand of NZ_AXYZ01000008.1, from coordinate 117,390 downwards.
GCTGCGCAGCAGTTTACCGGGGGTGTCTGGGATTGCCTTGGACCAGGTGTAGAAGCTCGAAACGCGGCCGTCGCCTTGTTGCGGGTCGGGTTTGGGGGCGTAGGTGTCGGCGGCCAGGGCACCAATGGAAAAGGCCAGGGCACTGAGGCCGAAAACGATGGAAACAGGCAATTTCATGGAAGATGTTCTCAAGGTTGTTGGCTGATTTGAGCGTCCAGGGACGGCCAGTAGTGGGTGAGCTGCAGGTCGATCAGCGCCTGGCGGGTGAAGCCTGTGGCCAGGTCGCTGCTGATGTCGTAGGGCGTGCGGATCAGGCGGTTGGCCAAGGCGTAGTGGCCCAGGGCGTCGTAGTGGGCTTTGAGTTGGGCATCGCTTTTCGGCGCCCAGCGCGCTTTCCAGGCCACCGGGTCGTCCTGGTCATCGCGGCGCAGCACGCTTTCGGCCACCCCGGCGCGGGACGACAGCGCGTAATAGGCGTCGCGGTTCTGCGCTTGGGAGATCCACCAGGCCGCGCGCACCCAGGCCGTGGCCACCAGCTGCGTAAGGTCGGCGTGCTGCTGCACGAAGCGGTCGGTGCCCCACAGGTCGGACACCAGCCGCCAGTCGTTGGCGCCTTGCTTGGTCGACCAGAGAATCCGCGCCACGCCTTTGTCTTCCAGGGCGTAGGCTTCGTTGAGCAGCACGGCGGCATCGACCTTGCCGGCCGACACGGCGGCGGCACCGACCTGCGGGTTGAGGTTGGCGATCTTGAAGTCGGTCAGCTTGAGGCCCTGGCTTTCCAGGAAGTTGCTGAAGGCAAATTCCCAGGGCCGCCCGCGGTGCAGGGCCAGGCGCTTGCCTTTGAGGTCCTGGATGCTGCGCACCGCTGAGCCGCTGGGCACCACCAGGTAAATGTTGTTGCCGCTGCCACCCGGCACGATCAGCTTGCCGGGCACTTGGCCGGCGCCAGCGATGACCGAGGGCAGGTCGCCGCGTACGGCGAAGTCCAGGCTGTCGTTGCTGAAGCCTTCGTTGATTTGTGGCCCGGCGCCGGCGTGGGGCAGGGCGGTCCATTGCAGTTTCACGCCGCGGGCGGCCAACTGCTGTTCGAGCCAGCCGTCTTCGATCACCCGCCCCGGGATGCCCCCGAAGACCGGCGCGCCGCCTTGGGTGAAGGCAACGATGGCGATGCGCACCGCTGCCGGTGGCTCGGCGGCCAATGTGGTCAGGCTGAGTAACAGGCCGCCCAACAGGGCCAGGCCGTGACGCCAGAGTGTGTTCATGTGCGGCTCCAAACAAGGGTTCAACAGGTCTGGGCCGCGTGCTGCAGCGAACCAGGCATTGCCAGGCCAGGAGCGAAATGCATGCCAGTCTTTGAAAAGGTGGCTGCAGGCCTTTAACGGCGGGGCCTTCAGCACATGGGAGGGGCGCGGCGTGGAGCCCAGCCTGCTGATCGGCACGCAGGGCAGTGCTGGCGCGTTGCTGCTGCAGCAGCAGTCGGCTGCTGGAAAATCAAATATTCAAAAATGGAATATATAAAGATGAATTAATAATTTTTTGATCTAATTTGTTTCGGGCACTATGAGGCTGCGCGTCAATTGCCAGGAATGCCCCCATGTCGCTGATCACCCACCCTAATGCCCGAGAGCTGACCAAGTCGGTACGTGCCACCGTGCTTGTGTTCAAGGACCCTCGCTCCCAGGAGCTGCTCAGCCGTATCGAGCGCCTGGCGCCCAGCGAGGCCAATACCCTGATCATCGGCGAAACCGGAACCGGCAAAGAACTTGTCGCTCGCCACATCCATCAGCTGAGCCGCCGTGGCCGCGAACCGTTCGTGGCGGTGAACTGTGGTGCCTTTGCCGAAACCCTGGTGGAAAGCGAACTGTTCGGCCATGAGAAAGGGGCGTTCACCGGTGCCACCTCGAACAAGGCCGGTTGGTTCGAGGCGGCCAATGGCGGCACGCTGTTTCTCGACGAGATTGGGGACCTGCCGTTGAGCATGCAGGTGAAGTTGCTGCGGGTGCTGCAGGAGCGCGAAGTCGTGCGGCTGGGCTCGCGTACACCGATCCCGATCAACGTGCGCCTGGTGGCCGCGACCAACGTCAACCTGGCCGACGCCGTGGTGGCGGGGCATTTTCGCGAAGACCTGTTCTACCGCCTGCACGTCGCCACCATCCGCCTGCCACCGCTGCGTGAGCGGCCCGGCGACATCCTGCCCTTGGCCGAATTTTTCATCGAAGAGCATTGCCGGCGCCTGGGTTATGAACGTGCGTCGCTCAGCCCGGATGCCGAGCGCAAATTGCTGGCCCACAGCTGGCCGGGCAACATCCGCGAGTTGGAAAACGCGATCCACCATGCCTTGCTGGTATGCCGCTACCAGGTGGTAGCGCCCGCAGACCTGCACTTGGTGGACATGAGGCCGCAAGGGGCGGCCCAGGTGTATGCCACGCAGGCCAACGCACCGGCCGCGCTCGCGGCGCCGCCTAACCTTGAAAGCGCCTTGTTGGCGTTGTTCGAGCAGAACGTGCCGAACCTGTATGAGCACATCGAGGAGACGGTGTTCCGGGCGGCGTATCGGTATTGCCACGGGAACCAGCTGCAGACCGGGCGGTTGTTGAACATCAGCCGCAACATCGTGCGGGCGCGGCTGGAGAAGATTGGCGAATTGTCGAAGGCATGAGGTGCCTGTATCGGGGCTGCTGCGCAGCCCATCGCCGGCAAGCCTGGCTCCCACAGGTACTGCACATGGCTTGAGGTCTGTGCAGTCGAGGTGGGAGTCCGGCTTGCCGGCGATGGGCCGCATTAGCGGCCCCGATTTGGCGCGGTTATTTGATGAAGCGAACCTGGCTGTTGATCTTCTCGATCACCGCCCCTTTGCGCGCGTTGAAGCGGGCCTTGTTCTGTTCGAACAGGTTATTGCCCTTGGTGTCGATGGAAATGATCAGCGGGCCGAACGCCCGTACCCGGTTGACCCACAGGGTTTCAGGCATCCCCAGGTCTTGCCACTCGGCACGTTCGATCTCTTCTACCTGCGTTGCAGCCAGCACCGCACAGCCCCCTGGGAACACCGCATGCACGGCTTTGTTTTCCAGGCAGCCGGTGGTGGTTTCCGGCCCCATGCCGCCTTTACCAATGATCAGCTTGACGCCGGTTTGCTCGATGAACTGCTTTTCGAACTTCTCCATGCGCATGCTGGTGGTCGGGCCAATGGACACCATCTCGAAACTGCCATCGTCTTTTTTTCGCACGATAGGCCCAGCGTGGAAGATCGCACCGCCGCGCAAGTCAACCGGCAACTCTCGCTTGAGCTCGATCAAACGACGGTGCGCGACGTCGCGGCACGTCACCAACTGGCCGGTGAGATAAACCACATCGCCGACATTGAGGTTGGCCAGGTCTTCGTCTTTGATCGGGGTGGTCAGGATCTTTTTCACAGTACTACCCCTTCGTGCGAGAGGATGTCGTAGGACAGGTCGGCGTTGATGCGGATCTTGCCGCGGCGGTGCGCCCAGCAACCGGTCGATACCGCGACGCCAATGGTCGAGGGGTGACGCGCGGAAGACTCGATGTTCACGCCCATGACACTGCTGTTGCCAGTCAGCCCCTGCGGGCCGATGCCGATTTCGTTGAGGCCGTCTTCCAGGAGCTTTTCCATCATGGCGGCGCTTTCGTTCGGGTGGCTGGAATCGACCGGGCGCAGGATCGCCTTTTTCGACAGGCGCGCAGCGGTCTCCACCGAGGTCGACACGCCAACGCCAACCAGCAAGGGCGGGCACGCATTGACGCCTCGCGAAGTGATCACGTCGAAGACGAACTCGGTGACCCCTTCATAGCCCTGGCCTGGCATCAGCACCTTGGCCGAGCCTGGCAAGGTGCAGCCACCACCGGCCATGTACACATCGACAATGGCGTAGTCGGCATCCGGGATGATTTCCCAGTCCAGCCACGGGATCTTCGAGCCGGTGTTGGTGCCGGTGTTCTTCTCGATGAAGGTTTCTACCGCGTTGTGGCGCAGTGGGCCCTTGATGGTGGCCTCTTTGGTGGCGTTTTCCAGAATGCCTTCAAGCTCGCTCAGTAGCGGGAACCTGGCCCCCGCCGAGATGAAGTACTGAATGACCCCGGTGTCCTGGCAGCTGGGGCGGTCGAGCTTGTCGGCGTACTCCTGGTTGTCGGCCATCGAGTCATACACGGCGATGGCCAGCGGGTTGGTTTCTGCGGCGCGCAGTTTTGCGGTTTTCTCCTTGACGTCTTTGGGCAGGCGCTTGCCGATATAGGCGGTGAACTTCGCCATCACGTCGGTGAGCGATGACACGGCTGATTCTTTATCCACGGTTTTTTCCTCACTGCATCACAAGGCTGATTGTTCGATGTCTGGGTGTTCAGGGGGCCAGGGTGCCGCTGGTGCTGGCCTCCCTGTGTAGAAGCGGGGTGTGTAGCTGAGTGGCCTCGGGTTTTTCGGGTTCTGCGGGTAGCTGGCCGTCCAGCACCTGGGCCATGCGCGGTTTGTCCAAAGCGCCAACCCAGTGCGCGATGGCCACGGTGCCGACGGCGTTGCCGATGGTGTTGGTGATGGCGCGGGCCTCGGACATGAAGCGGTCGACGCCCAGCAGCAGCACCATGCCGGCCACCGGGATGTTGTCCATGGTTGCCAAAGTTGCGGCCAGGGTGATGAAGCCAGAGCCGGTCACGCCTGCAGAGCCTTTGGAGGTCAGCAGCAGCACGCCCAGCACGATCAACTGGTCCATCAGCGTCAGTGGCGTGTTGGTGGCCTGGGCGATGAAGATGGCCGCCATGGTGTAGTAGATGCATTGCCCGTCCGGGTTGAAGGTCAGGCCGGAAGGGATCACCAGGCCCACCACCGGTTTGGACACGCCGACCTTCTCCAGCTTGTTCATCAGTTGCGGCACCACCGACTCCGATGAACTGGTGCCCAGTACGGTGAACAGTTCTTCCTTGAGGTACTTGAGGAACTTCCACAGGCTGAAACCGGACAGCCGAGCGATGGCGCCCAGCACAATCACCACGAACAGGAAGCAGGTCAGGTACATGGTTGCCATCAGCTTGCCGAGCGAGACGATCGAGCCCAGCCCGTACTTGCCGACGGTAAATGCCATTGCACCGCAGGCCGCGAGCGGCGCCACGCGCATGATCATGCCGACGATGAAGAACATGCCGTGGGAGAACGCTTCAAGCACATCGACCATCGGTTTGCCGCGCGGGCCCAGGTGCGAGAGGGCGATGCCGAACAAGGTCGAGAACAGCAGGATCGGCAAGATCTCATTCTTGGCAAAGGCATCGGTCACGCTGCCGGGGATGACATGCAACAGAAAGTCGATGAACCCGCCCGAGCTGTTTGCAGCTGCCGCGGTGTAGGTGGAAATGCTTTTGGCATCGAGGGTGGCCGGGTCGACGTTCATGCCTTGCCCAGGCTGTACAAGGTTGACCACGACCAGGCCCAGCACCAGGGCAAAGGTGGACAGTACCTCGAAGTAGATCAGCGCACGTACGCCCACGCGGCCGAGCTCTTTCATGTTTTCCATCTTGGCGATGCCCAGCACCACCGTGGCGAAAATGATCGGTGCGAAGACCATCTTGATCAGTTTGATGAAGGCATCGCCCACCGGCTTGAGGTCGGCGCCGACCTGTGGCCAGAACACCCCGATCAGTACCCCGAGGGTTACCCCGATCAGCACCTGCACGTACAACTTGCCTAACACTCGCTTGGCCATTGCCGTCTCCGAATTATTGTTGTGAGTCGGTTCTTGTGGCGGCTGGGCTTATCGGTGGCGGCAGGCAACACCTGGCCGTGGCAGCTCGATAGCCCAGGTTTCTTAGGGTTAATCACGCAGGGCCAAGGTAATGGTTTTTCAAAAACCGTGTAATACAATGAAATTCAACTCATTGTTTCCTTCAGGTTAATTATGAACCCAGTGTCCGAGCTGGCTTTTTTCACCCAGCTCATCCGCGTGGGCAGCCTGGCTGCCACCGCGCGTGAGATGAACCTGACCCCACCTGCGGTCTCCAAGCGCCTGGCGCAATTGGAACAGCGGCTGGGCGTGCGGTTGCTCAACCGCACCACACGCAGCATCAGCCTGACCGCCGAGGGCGAGACCTACCTGGTCAATGCCCGGCGCATACTGGGTGAGATCGAGGAGATGGAGCGCCAGGTGTCCAGCAGTCGCGCCGAGCCCAAGGGCCTGCTGCGGGTCAATGCGCCGTTGGGCTTTGGCCGTACCCATGTGGGGCCGGCGATTTCATCGTTTGCCAAGCGTTACCCCGAGGTGGAGGTGCAACTGCACCTGACCGATCGGCCCATCCAGCTGCCCAATGACGCAATCGATGTGGCTATCCGCTTTGGTGAACTGCCCGACTCGCGCCTGATCGCGCGCAAGATCGCAGCCAACCGTCGCAGGCTGTGTGCCGCACCCAGCTACTTGGAAGCCTGCGGAACACCCGAGGTGCCCAAGGACCTGGCTGCACACAATTGCATCGTGTTACGCCAGAACGATGCCGCCTTTGGCGTCTGGCGCTTGAGCCGTGGCAAGCAGTCAGAATCGGTCAAGGTGCGTGGAAGCCTGAGCACCAACGATGGTGAGGTGGCGTTGAACTGGGCGTTGGAGGGGCAAGGCATCCTGATGCGGGCCGAATGGAACCTGGCGGACCACTTGCGCAGCGGGCGCCTGGTGGAGGTGTTGGGTGATTACCAGACACCGCCGGCGGATATCTACGCGGTTTACCTTGAGCGTTTGAACCTGTCCGCGAAGGTGTCGTGTTTCATCGAGCACTTGAGGGCGTTTTTTAAAAGCCATGCCGATGGACCGGAAGACAGCTTGGCGGCATGGCAGTAGCCGCATGAATGAAGCCATGAATGATGTCGCGTGAATGAAGAGTTGCAGAGCGTTGGATGGCTCATGTTAAATGAGAGTCATTATTAAAGACGTCCTGACCGGTTCACCCCATGTCCTGCGCTGACCCTTCCCTGCAAAAAACCGTGCATACCCTATACGCGGAGCACCATCCCTGGCTGTGCGGTTGGCTACGCAACAAGCTGGGGTGTGTCGAGCATGCGGCGGACCTGGCCCAGGACACGTTCATCCGCGTGCTGACCCTGCGCAAGGCGGCCGAGCTGCGCGAGCCACGGGCGTACCTCTCCAGCATCGCTCGTAGCTTGATGATCGACATGTTCCGCCGCCGTGCTGTTGAGCAGGCCTACTTGGAAACGCTCGCCGCCCGCCCCGAGCAGGTCGACGTTTCGCCCGAGGCGCGTACGTTGATCATCGAAGCGTTGATGGAAATCGACCGCCTGCTCGACGGCCTGGGCGCCCGCACCCGGGAGATTTTCCTGATGGCCCAGCTGGATGGCTTGAGCTATGTCGAGATCGGGCGACGCCTGGACATTTCGGTTACCACCGTCAAGAAGCATGCAGTGCGGGCACTGACCCATTGCCTGATGCTGGCTGAGGACTGAACCGTGGCCGGGGCCCCGCCACTGGATCGGAACGTGCTCGAAGCCGCGGCGAGTTGGTATGTCGAGTTGCGCTGCGATGCCGATGAACATACGCGCGCCGCGCATCAGCGCTGGTTGCTCAGCGATCCACTTCACCGGCAGGCCTGGGAGCGCCTGGCGCGCTTGCAGGGCACCTTCGAGCACGTGGCACCGGGCATCGCTCGGCCAACCCTGAGCAGTGCCAGGGCCAAGCGCCGCGAAGTGCTCAAGGTGATGTCGATTGTGCTGGCTGCGGGTGGGGCAGGGGGGCTGGCCTGGCACGAGGGGGGCATCGCGCGGTTAATGGCCGACCAACGCACAGGGGTTGGCGAGCGCCGTTCGCTGCGCCTGGAGGATGGCAGCCGCTTGCAGTTGAACACCGCCACCGCCGTCGATATCCGTTACACCGCCCAATGGCGCGCCTTGCACCTGTTGGGCGGGGAGATCCTTGTGCAAACCGCGCGCGACGCGCAGGCCCGAGCGTTCATCGTGCACACCGAACAAGGCAGCATTCGCGCCCTGGGCACGCGTTTTACTGTCCGCTGTGATGCTGACGTCACTCGGGTTTGCGTGCTGGAACATGCCGTGGAGGTACGCACGGCGAACTCGCTGGCGGCCGTGCGTGTCGAGGCCGGTCAGCAGCTAATCTTTCGCGCGGATGAAGCCGGCCTGGTGCAGCCCGCGACAGCGCTGGCGGATGCCTGGACCCGCGACATGCTGGTGGTGGACGACTGGCGCCTTGCCGATGTTGTTAGCGAACTGCAACGTTATCGGCCCGGCCATTTGGGGTGTGACGCGGCCGTGAGCGAGCTGCGCCTGTCCGGCGCGTTTCAGCTGGGCAATATCGATACTGCCCTGGACAACCTCACCCGCACCTTGCCGGTACGCATTCGGCGGTTCAGCCGGTTCTGGACGCGGGTCGAGGCTGTTTGAGGGCTTAGGGGGGAAGGTGTTCGCTCAGCATTTTCAGCGCCTATGAGATCGAGCGCCGCCCGCGCGGCGCTTCGCAGTACAAGGCTGCTCCTACAGTTGTTTCGGGCCAGTCGCGCCTGTGCGCAGGAATAATTGCCCCGAAAAAATGTAGGAGCAGCCTTGTGCTGCGAAACGCCGCGTGCGGCGCTCGATAGACGCCTCACCTCAAAACCAAAAGCAGGCACTCTTTTACCCAAGGGGGGTTATCGATTTCAATTCTCATTCGACTTGTTAAGTAGAGGCGCATCAGACGCCGTAAAAAACTGCCGCAGGGCGAAAGGAATACCCATGCTCCCTTCAGACACTCGCAACCCCGTTATCCTCATCAACTGTGCCAAAAACCCCTTGACGCGGGCGGTCAATCGCGCGCTGTTCAGCATCGCGCTCGCGACGCCTCTGGCTGCGGCGATGATCGCCCCGCCAGCCATGGCCCAGACCCGTGTCGAAGCCGCATTCGACATCCCGGCCGGCCCGCTGGGCGCTGCGCTCACCCAGTTCGCGGAGGCGGCGGGGGTGACCGTGTCGTTCGAGCCGTCCTACGTGCAGTCGTTGAAGTCGCCAGGCTTGCATGGCCGCTACAGTGCCGAGGCCGGGCTGCGCCAATTGCTGGTAGGCAGCCAGTTGCAGGTGCTGCGCCAGGCCAATGGCAGCTATTCGCTGTTGCCCATGGTCGGGGATGCGTCGACGCTGCAACTCGACAGTACCAGCATCACCGGCACGTCCGTGGAGTCGGCCTACGGGCCGGTAACCGGTTACGTCGCCACCCGCAGCGCGACGGGGACCAAGACTGATACGCCGATTCTGGAAATCCCGCAGGCCATCAACGTCGTCACTGCCGACCAGGTACAGGCCCAGGGCGCGCGCAACCTGACCCAGGCATTGCGTTATACGCCGGGGCTGGCAACGGGGGGGTTCACCGATCGCAACAGCATTGCCGACGAAATCACCAGCCGCGGCTTCGCCCCGACCCCGCTGTACCTGGATGGCGCGTACCTGCCGTATGCGGGCAGCCTGGGCGGCGCGCCACAGATCGACCCCTATACCCTGGAACGCATCGAGGTGCTCAAGGGCCCATCGTCGGTGCTTTACGGGCAAAACCAGCCGGGCGGGCTGATCAACATGGTCTCCAAACGCCCGACCCGCGAGCAGCGCAACCAGGTCAAGCTGGGTGCCGGCAGTTACAACCGGGCCAACGGTGCGTTCGACACCAGCGGCCCATTGGATGAGCAGGGCGCGTTCACCTATCGCCTGGTCGGTGTGGCCGACAAAGGCAACGAGCAGGTGGCGCACACCCACAGCGAACGCCTGCTGCTGGCGCCAAGCCTGACCTGGGCGCCGAACGAAGACACCGCCCTGACGGTGCTGGCACAGGTGCAGCGCGACGACGGCCTTGCCGACTACCAGTCGCTGCCGATGATCGGTTCGCTCAAGCGTGGCCCGACGGGCCAGCGCATCGACCGCGACTTCTTCTCGGGCGACTCGCATTACAACGATTACAAGCGTAACCAGTACATCTTCGGCTACGACTTCAGCCACCGTTTCAGCGATGACCTGGCGGTACGTTCCACAGCGCGCTACACCGATGTGCGTGACCGCTACAAAGGCTTCTACCTGCGCAGTTTCGTTTCGGACGACGAGGGGGTGGATTACACCCGGGCCAACCGGGTCAAGCTCGACTGGCGCCAGCACAATATCGCCTACACCCTCGATAACAATCTTGAGTACAAATTCAATACCGGCGCGCTGCAGCACACCACACTGGCCGGCGTGGACTACCGCCACTTCTCCCGCAAATACGATGGCTATAACGCCTACAACGTGTTGCCCGTCGACCTCTACGGCAAGAACAACTACGACACCAGCAGCGTAACCCCTGTGCTGGACACCCAATGGGATAATACCGTTCGCCAGACTGGGGTGTATGTGCAGGACCAGATCAAGCTCGACCAGTGGATCTTGACCGTTGGTGGGCGCCAGGACTGGGCAGAAATCGACAACAAAGACCTGCTGGCCAAAAGCATCGCTTCACAGCGTGACAACAAGTTCACGGGCCGTATCGGCCTGACCTACGTCACCGAGTTTGGCCTGGCGCCTTACGTCAGCTATTCCCAGTCGTTCTTGCCGACACTGGGCACGGACAGCGCCGGCAAGTCGTTTGAGCCGACCGAGGGTGAACAGTACGAAGTGGGGGTTAAGTACCAGCCACTCGAGGGCACCTTGCTCACCGCGTCGTTGTTCCAGGTCAAGCAGAAGAACGTGCTGACTCAGGACGACGACAACCCCCAGTACCAGGCGCAGGACGGTGAGGTGCGCTCGCGTGGCGTTGAACTTGAACTCAAGTCCACCCTCGACAACATCGACGTGCTGGCGGCAGCCACCTACATCGACTCGTTCTACACCAAGAGCAACTACGGCGACCAAGGCAACCGCAGCGAGTCGCAGGCGCCGGTATCGGCGTCCCTGTGGGTGGATTACCACTTTACCCAGGCCATGCTCAACGGCCTCACCTTCGGCGCAGGTGCCCGCTACACCGGCCGTAAACCGGGTGATTCGTCCAACTCGTTCGACGTGCCGGCCTACGCGGTGTATGACGCTACCGTCAGCTACGACCTGGGCAAATTCGACGCGAGCCTGCGCGGTTTGCAGGCCAGCCTGAATGTACAGAACATCTTCGACCGCGAGTATGTGTCGGACTGCAACTACGCGTTCGGTTGCTATTACGGCCAAGAGCGCGTGGCGTCGGTGGAGATGACCTACGATTGGTGATCGGGGGGTAGCCATGACCGGTGTTCGCGGGTTCGCGTGCGAACACCCGCCTCACGAGAGGAATTTGACAAAGATGAGCTCGGGATCGCCTTCATCCAGGTTGTCGATCTGCCCGCTCCTGATGAAGCCCAGTTTGCTAAGAAGACCCTGCATCGGAGCATTCGATGCATTCGTCGAAGTGAACAACTTGCTACCCCTGCATTGCGCCTCCAATGTCCGCATGATGGCTCCGGCAATACCGCGGCGGCGTGCCGACTCCCTCACCACGACCAGCGCAATGAAGGGATGGTCGTAGAAGGCGTCGTTGAGTACGCCGTACCCCGTCAGTAGCGAGGCATCGTGCGCGTCCGCAGCTACCCAGCATTGGCGACTGGCGATTGCCTGGGCGATGAAGGATCGCCGTTGCGGCGCGTGCCGGGCAATGGCGTCCAGCGCTATAAGCGCATCGACGTCTTCGGGCTGAGCGAGGCGTGGGGTTGAGTGCAAATCCATTGTGCGGGCTGCCATGGAAGGAGAGTGGCGAGTTTAGCGGCGAAGACGAGTAAGCTGCGAGCACTCATCCGATTTGATCTATAAAACGCTATACAGCGTTTTTTGAATCAAATACGATGCATTTATCGGATTCTTCAATTAATGCACTGTATATGATGCGTGGCGATATGGGCGACCTAGGGCTTCTGATCAAAAAATTGCGTAAAGAGGCAGGCCTTTCCCAAGCGCAGCTTGCTCTACGGCACGGCATGAGCCGCGCGACCATCTCGGGGATTGAAAACAATACGATTGCGGAGGTCGGGATTCGCAAGGTTGCAGCGATCCTGGAGGGATTGGGGTATGAGTTGACGGCTATACCCAAGCGTCGACGCATGACGCTCGACGAACTAAAATCCGCAAGTGTCCATGATCATGGTCGCTGATCGTTTGTATATTGGTGCCAGCGGTGTGGCCGTCGGCACGCTCGGGCGCAGCGAGGCCAATACGCGCGATTCGATCTTCTCCTATAACGGGGCGGTCGCTCAGGAGCAAGCAGTCTCGCTGACCATGCCAGTACGTCTTGAGAGCTATACCTGGGAATACGGAATCCATCCACTGTTCGAAATGCACATCCCTGAGGGATACCTCAGAGACGAACTCGTGCGGCGTTTCAGCAAGTCAGTACGCGGTTTTGACGACTTCGCCTTGCTCGGTATCGTTGGTCCGCACCAGTTGGGCCGTATCAGCATCGCCCATCAAGTAAATGGCGAGCCGCTGCCGGGGGTCAAGCTCGCCTCGTTATTGATTCATGATGGGGCAAAGGATCTGTTTGATGATCTGATGAGAACTTACGCGTCGTACTCCGGGGTGTCAGGTGTACAACCTAAGGTATTGGTACGTGACATTGGCGATGCCGAGGTCGAGGTTGAGGTTGAGCGGCTCACGCATCGTGGTGCCACGCACATAGTCAAGGCGTTCAACGAATCTGACTTCCCGCAACTGGCGGCGAATGAGTTTTTTTGTATGCGGGCAGCATTCTATTGCGGTCTAGAGGTCCCTGAGTTTCAACTCAGTCAGCATGCAAGGTTCCTGGTTGTTAAGCGGTTCGACATCGGCGATAGCAACTACCTCGGCTTCGAGGACATGTGCGTGCTATCCGGCTGGGGGACAAGAAAGAAGTATGACGGCAGCTACCAGGGCTGCGCACAGCTGATCAAGTCCTACGTCACGCCTAGCCGAGTGACCAAGGCGCTGGAGGACTTTTTCATCATGGTGGCGCTTTCTGCGGGTATTCAGAACGGCGACGCGCATTTGAAGAATTTTGGTTTGCTCTATGAAAACTGCGCTGAAGACGCCGACATCTGGCTCGCACCGGTTTACGACCTAGTGACGACAACCGTGTACAAAGCCAATGACATCATGGGGCTGTTGCTGGGAGGGTCCAAGGCGTGGCCGAAGCGCAAGATGCTGGTTCAGTTCGGGCGTAGCGCCTGCAATTTCACAGAAGCCCGCTGCAACGAATTGCTCGGTAGAGTGCATACAGGGATGAACTCTGCACTGGCGGAGATTTCCGAGTACCGAAACCACCATCCTGAATTCGAGGTGGTTGGGGCAAAGATGGAAGCTGCGTGGATCGCGGGGATGGCTAGAAGTATCAGACCTTAGCATTGCATCGGCGGTAGCCTCGATGCGGGTCATGCAGGCACTGTTTTCAGCAAACCGCAGTGCTAGCACCACGTTATACTCGGCGCTTTTTGCCCATGGCCGGAGACCCTTATGCGCCAGGTTTTGCTCATCGTCGATGTTCAATCCACCTTCAGCCCGCCCGAATGGCTGGTCGACGGTTTGCGGCGGTTGTCGGCGAATATCCCGACCATCGCCTCGGTCGAACTGCACGATGAGCAGGCCACGCCGTTCCAGCGTCAGTTGGGCTGGCACCCGGCAGCCGAGGACGAGAGCCTGGTCGAAGCAGACCAGGTGTTCGTCAAGCATGGCTACGGGCAGACCGTCGAAACCCTCGAATACATCAAGCAACTGGGCGTGGAGCGGGTGCTGGTGTGCGGCATGCAAACCGAAACCTGCGTGCTGGCTGCAGGCTTTGCGTTGTTCGATGCGGGGCTCACGCCAACCCTGGTGACCGACATGACGGTAGGGTCGTCGCTGGACAGGTCCGGGAAGATGGGCATCGACCTGTGGAAGCACCACTTCCGCCAGGTGACGACGTCTGCCGAGGTGTTGGCCGCGCTGGCGATGTGAGCACAGGAAGTGCAATCATTTTGCTATCCTTCTACGCCAATGAGTATCATTGTCGATTAATGACGGCCTCGATACACCTGGATTGAGAAGGATCTCCATGCTGAAACAGTCTTACCTTGTCGCTGTGCTGCTGCCGCTTGCAATGAGCTGGTGTGGCTCGGCGCAAGCCTTCACCGATGGCACTGACCGCTCCGTGACCTTGGAAAAGGTCGAGCAGACCTTTGTCGTGCAGAAGGATGGCAGCCACCGCCTGGACGTCGACAGCGTCTTGCTGATCAATGACGAACGCGCCATCAAGGCCCGCGCCCAGCAGCCGGTGAGCTTCAACCGCTCGCTGGAAACCATGGAAGTGATCGAGGCCTACACGCAAAAGCCCGATGGGCGCAAAGTGCGGGTGGATGCCGCACACATCAAGGAACAGCAAGAGCAGGCGTCTGCGCAGGCGCCGATGTTTCAGGACAGCGTCAATAAGGTGATCATCTTCCCTGAGGTCGCGGTGGGGGATCGCCTGGTTCTGCATTACCAGCGCAACCGTGTCACGCCGCTGTTCCCGGGGCAGTTCGAAGACATCACCGTGCCGGAATTCCACCCGGTCGGGCAGTTCACGCTGACCTACGACATGCCCGAGGACATGCCCCTGCAAGCGGACGCGCGCAGCTTCAAGGCGTCGATGCCAGCGGCTGCACCCGGGCGCAAGGTCTACCGCTGGGATTACGTACCGGCGGACCGGGCGCGGATCGAAGCCAGTGCGGTGTCCTACCTGGACTACGGGCACTATCTGGCCGTCTCGACCTTCACCGATTTCAAACAGTTCGCCGAGGCCTACCAGGCACGGGCCAAGGTCGAGGTCACGGCACCGATCACCGAGTTGGCGCACCGCCTGACGGCCCACTTGCCTACCGCACGGGAAAAGGCGCTGACGCTCAGCGACTGGGTGCGTGAGAACATTCGCTATGTCGCCGTGTATGTCGGTGCCGGTGGGGTGGTGCCACATGCCGCGCAGACCGTGCTGGACAACCGCTACGGTGATTGCAAGGATCATGTGGCATTGCTTGAAGCGCTGCTGGCGGCGGCGAGTATCAAAAGCACACCGGCCTTGATCAACCTGGGCAATGCCTATGTGTTTCCCAAGGTCCCTGCGCTGGGGGTGTTGAACCACGTGATCACCTACGTGCCGAGCCTGGACCTGTATTTGGACTCCACCGACCCTTCGATTGCCGCAGGCTACTTGCCGCTGGGCACATTGAACAAGCGCGTGCTGCTGACTGCCACAGGCGAGTTCGGGCGTACCCCGGCCATACAGCTCAACAAGGTATCCAGCGACCTCAAGTTCAAGGTCAACGGCAAGGGAGCGGCGGACTTCACCAACGTTGCCACCGTGCAAGGCTGGGCCAGCGAGGTCAGCCGTTATGGGGTTAAATCGATGAAGCCGGCCGACCGTGAACTGCTCGTCGAAAAAGTGCTCGGCGCCTATGGGCAGCGCGGCAACGGCACGTTCGAGGTACGCCCGCCGAGCGCCAGTGGCGAGTTTGTCAGCACCGTCGATGGGCGCACGGAAAACCTCGTCAACTTGCCCGGGCCGGTGGGGGTGGTGGCCTTGAGCAGCCTGGCAGGGGGCATCTCGCAGAACGTCTACAGCTTCGCCATGGAAAAGGAGCGCAGCCAGCACTTCGTGTGCATTTCCAACGACACCGTGGAAACATCGCGCTTCGAATTCCCACCGGAGGTCAGCGTGCTGGCAATCCCCAAACAGGTGCGTCTGCAAGACGCCAATGTGGAATACAGCGCGCGGTACGCTCAGGAGGGAAATGCGGTGGTGATCGAGCGGCACTTCAAGTTCAGCCGCCCGAACGTGGTGTGTTCACCCGAGGATTTTGCCGCCATGAAGCCGACGCTCGAGGCGATGGTCAAGGACCTGCAGAGCCAGATCATCGTGCAAGCGAGCTAGCCCCCAGGTCGTACGCCAATAGCAACGCGCCTGGCTTACTCGGCCGCCAAGCGCCCCTTCACCCGGTCAGCCTTGTACTGCATGGCCACTGCTGGCGCAGGCTTGGCTGCACCGGTTTCCAGCCACTGGCGCATGCGGCTGGCATCGGCAAAGTGGGTGTACTTGCCGAAGGCATCGAGGATCACCATGGCCACCGGGCGGTTGTCCATGCGGGTCAGCAGCACCAGGCAGTGGCCAGCCTCGTTGGTGAAGCCGGTTTTGGTCAGCTTGATGTCCCAGTTGCTCTTGTTTACGAGGTGATCGGTGTTACGGAAGCCCAAGGTGTAGTTGGGCGCGCGGAAGGCCACGGTCTTCTCGCGGGTGGTCGACAGTTCGCTCAGCATCGGGTACTTGCGCGACGCCATCAACAGCTTGGACAGGTCGCGGGCGCTGGACACGTTCTGCGTCGACAGGCCAGTCGGCTCGACATAGCGGGTGTGCGCCATGCCCAGGCTGCGGGCCTTGGCGTTCATGGCTTTGATGAACGCCGGGTAGCCGCCGGGGTAGTGGTTGGCCAGGCTGTTGGCCGCACGGTTTTCCGACGACATCAGGGTAATCAGCAAGGTCTCGCGGCGGTTCAGCTGGCTGCCCAGGCGCACCCGCGAATACACACCCTTCATCTCCGGGTTGTTGGCGATGGTCATGGTGAGCATTTCATCCATGGGCAGCTTGGCGTCCAGCACCACCATCGCCGTCATCAGTTTGGTCACCGAGGCAATGGGCACCACGCGGTCGGCGTGGCTGGCATACAGTTCCTGATTGGTGTTCAGGTCGATCAGCAATGCGCTGCCCGAAGCCAAGTGCAATTTGGCCGGGTCACGTTGCACCTGGGCCGGGGGTTGTGCAGCAGCAGTCGACGGGAGGGTCGCGGTACCTGTGAGCAACAGCAGCAGGCTGAGGATGGACAGGGATGTTTTCACGTTGAGGCTCACTAAAAGTTGGTATGTCGTTGGCTGTGCAAGGGTTTTCCCCCAAAAAACCGCTGCATTGTGGAGTATGGTCGAAGTGCTGTCGATTGCTCGTTGAAGCGACCCGGCGAAATGAAAAAAGCTTCATGCTGGATCGGTTCTGCCGCCTCCACTCGTCGGATCACACGGGCAAAAAAAAAGACCCGCCAAGCGGCGGGCCATAAGGTAGGGAGCAACGCACAACAAATACTGTCAAGCGACCAGGGTATCTGGCTGCAACTGGTCGGCCAGGGCTTGAGCCGAGGCGCGGGTCGCCAAGGGGCCGCTCACGGGTTCACCGTTACGCACCAGGTACCAGCAGGCCAGCAGGCCCTGCTGGCGCAGTGAAGGGGGGACGGCGCTGCCGACGACGGACATGATCTGGATAGTGGCCATGTGGACCTCCTGTAAAACATGGCCCTACCTTACGCAGCGGCCGCAGCGGTTTGAAATTAACTGAGTTGATAGTGATCATTGGTTTTATCAACGATCACCAACGGGGTGGCCCGTAGTACACCGGGGGCGGGCCGTAATAAGGGCGATAGCCCGGTGGCGGCGGGGCCGGTGCATAGTAGGGCTGGTAGTACACCGGCTGCGGCGGCGGCTGTACGTAGACGGGCTGCGGTGCGTAATAGACTGGCTGGCGCTCCACATACACGGTGCGATCACGCCCGCCATAAACCGTTGCCCCCACCACGGCACCGACCACCGCCGCGCCTAACAGCGGGCCGGGTCCATACCAACCACCGCCACCACCATGGCCACCATGGGCAGCAGCTTGTCCGCTGATGGCCAGGGCACCGACCAGCAGGGCGATTACGGGAATGTGACGGTTCATAAAGCGTCCTCGCAGGGCAACCCACAGATGGGGCCCTAATACTATGACTCTGCCTCTGTCAGCTGAGCACAGGGAAACGGTAAAGGTTGTGTAAGGGACGACAAGCGGCTGCGTCTGATACGCTGAACAAACGATTCAGTTCTGAAAATGGAGCAGGTTATGTCGACAACTCCCAGCAGAGACACGGTGCTGTGCATCTCCCTGGCCGGGCGGCCCGGCACCTTCGGCGTGCGTTTCCACAACCACCTCTACCAACAATTGGGGCTGGACTTCTACTACAAGGCCATGAGCACTGACGACCTGCCGGCGGCGGTCGCAGGCATTCGTGCCTTGGGCATTCGCGGGTGCGGGGTGTCGATGCCTTACAAGGAAGCCTGCATGGCCTTGGTTGACGAGGTGGACCCGTCCGCTGCGGCAATCGAGTCGGTCAATACCCTGGTCAATACCGGTGGCCATCTGAAGGCCTACAACACTGATTACCTGGCGGTGCGACAGTTGCTGGCGCAACACGAGGTCGACCCGGCGACTGCGTTTGCTCTGCGCGGCAGTGGTGGCATGGCCAAGGCGGTGGCGAGTGCCTTACGTGACGCGGGCTTTACCCAGGGCACGATCGTCGCGCGCAATGAACAGGCGGGGCGGCAACTGGCGGACGTTTGTGGTTATCGCTGGGTGGCCGAGCTCGGAGACCTGTGCCCGCCGATGCTGATAAACGTGACGCCGATCGGCATGGCCGGCGGGCAGGAGGCCAACGCGCTGGCCTTTAGCGAACAGGCCATTGCGGCAGCCGAGCGGGTGTTCGATGTGGTGGCGATGCCGGCGCAGACGCCGTTGATTCGCCGGGCCCGGGCGTTGGGCAAGCCAGTGATCACTGGCCTGGAGGTGATTGCGCTGCAGGCGCTGGAGCAGTTCGTGCTGTATACCGGCGTGCGGCCTACGCGTGAGCAGGTGGAAGCGGCCGTCGCATACGCGCGCGACCCTCTGTAGGAGCAGCCTTGTGCTGCGAAGAGGCCGGTAGAAGGATCATCAATCTCTGATCGCTGCACCGGCCTCTTCGCAGCACAAGGCTGCTCCTACAGGAGGGCGCGCTATGTTGCGTCAATCAGAACGCTTTATGCCCCTCGTCCAGTTGCTGATCCACCAGCGCACGGCCATGGGCCAGCGACACATGCTGGGCATTCTCAAGGTCTGAGAAGAACTTCATCGGCATTGAGATGCGCTTGCTGGTGTGCCCTTCAGGGTCGGTGATCAGGCAGCCGGCGGCATAGGGCAGGGGGGAGTCGGGGTGGGGCATCACACTGGCGGTGATGGTGTACTTGCGGTGCTCACAGTGAAGAGATTGCATCGTCCTTACCTCGCTGTGCTTATGAAGCGGTTACCTTCATATACCACAGCAAGGGGCCGGGAGTTCCCGGCCCGACGAGCGAATAGCGTTGTGCCTCAGCCTTTGAGTTCGGTCGGCTGGATCACTTCGACCCAGTAACCGTCCGGGTCCTTGACGAAGGCCAGGTGATTCATGCGGCCATCTGCCAGGCGTTTCTGGAAGGGCACGTCGAGTGCTTCGAAGCGCGCGCAGGCCTCACGCACGTCCGGCACCGAAACGCAGATATGGCCGAAACCGCGTGGGTCGGTGTTGCCGTTGTGGTAGGCAAAATCGGCGTCGTTTTCGGTGCCGTGGTTGTGGGTCAGCTCCAGAACGCCTGGGATCGACTTCATCCACTGGTGGCGCGCGGCGTCATCGGCAGGGATCTGCGCCGGGTCGACCAGGGCCAGGAAGTACAGGCTGAAGGCGGCTTCCGGGAAGTCGCGCTTGTCCACCAGGCGGAAGCCCAGAACACGGGTGTAGAAGTCCAGCGACTTCTCGATGTCCTTGACCCGCAGCATGGTGTGGTTGAAGACGAACTTGGAGGTGGCGGCATCCGGCTGCGCGGTGACGCCAGGCAGGGTTTGCAGATCGTGCAGGCTCATGGGAACTCCTGAGACGGGGCCGGTGCGCGGCACCGGCAAAACAGACAGGCTGGCCATGATACGGCAGTGAAGCGATTGCGCAAATGAAAGCGCCCTGCACGAGGCAGGGCGCTTGAATTAGAGGCCCGCATGTGCGGGCGCGTGGGGTCGCTAGTCCTTTAGCTGTCTCGATACTGAGCCAGCGCTTGTGAAAAAAGTGTGAAGTCCATGTGGACGTTTCATCAGCGTACCCAGCTTTCAACGGTGGCAGCGCCGTACTCTTCTTTCCAGGCTTTCAGCCCGCGATGGTTGCCGCCTTTGGTCTCGATCAGCTCGCCCGTGTGCGGGTTTTCATAGACCTTGACCACGCGTGGGCGGCGCTGTTGTTTGGGGGCTGCGGCAGTAGGGCGGGTGGCAGCCTTGGGGTCGAGGATGGCGATGATATCGCGCAGACCCTTGTCATAGCTTTTCATCAGGCCGACTAGTTTCTGCTCGAATTCGATTTCGCGTTTGAGGCCGGCATCCTTTTTCAGCGCTTCCAGTTGAGCCATTTGTTCCTGAAGCGCTTTTTCGGCAGCTCGAAACTCTGCAAGTCTGGACACTGTAATCACTCCTGTACGTCTTTCGTGGCAGGGCGTGACGAACATTGAAGAAGAACAAAACGCCGGCCACGGGGTGGGTTCCGCTGTTCGCTGATATCGAGTGTAGTCATTCATCGCTACTGGGTAAACTGCAAACTTTTTATAAGTAAGCACGGAACTTTACAGGTTTTTCATGCGCCAGTTTTTGACGACTTCGACGGGGCCGGCGACTGGCTCTAGACCAAGGTCCAATAGCCCGGAATAGAGCCTTTGACCGATCCTTTCAGATGATGCTCGGCGACTGTTCGAGCGTGTCGCAGTACCGCAGCAGGTGTTTGCTGCAGGTTGTTTTTCGCCTTTCTTTCTGGATATTTCCTCGCATGTTTGCCCCCCTCCCTCACGCCCCTGGGCGCCGTGTTGTCGGCCTGTTCCTTTTGTGTGCCGGCGTCAATGCCCAGGCCGCCGGTTTTCTTGAAGACAGCAGCGCCAAGGTTGAAGCGCGCAATGTCTACTTCAACCGGGATTTCCGTGACGGCTATAGCAGTTCCAGCCAGGGCGCGTCCAAGCGCGAAGAGTGGGCGCAAGGCTTTATTCTCAATGTTCTGTCGGGTTACACCCAAGGGCCGGTAGGGTTTGGCGTGGATGCGCTGGGCATGGTCGGTTTCAAACTCGACTCCAGCCCTGCGGACAGTAACAGCGGCCTGTTGCCGTCGTCTGGCCATGATCCACGGCACTCGGCTGATCAATACGCGAAGATGGGCTTGGCGGCCAAGGTCAAGGTGTCC
Organism: Pseudomonas sp. LAIL14HWK12:I7; assembly: GCF_000483465.1. Taxonomy (NCBI): domain Bacteria; kingdom Pseudomonadati; phylum Pseudomonadota; class Gammaproteobacteria; order Pseudomonadales; family Pseudomonadaceae; genus Pseudomonas; species Pseudomonas sp. LAIL14HWK12:I7. Next base: position 96,378 of record NZ_AXYZ01000008.1, on the reverse strand, counting down.
AGCACCGTGCTCAAGTATGGCTCGATGATGCCGGATGTGCCGTTGCTCAAGTACAACGATGGGCGCTTGTTGCCGACGATGTTCCATGGCGCGATGCTCACCTCTGAAGAAGTGCGCGATTTGAAGTTTACCCTGGCCCGCCTGGACAAATACACCGCGCGTGATTCCACCGATCGCCAGGACATTCGTGTGCACTGCAAGAACAAGCGCTATGCCTGCGACATCGAAGCCGACCACTTCGACCTGGCAGGCCTCGATTACCGTTTCAATGACCGCGTCAGCGCTCAGTATCAAGTGGCCAAGCTTGAAAACATCTATCGCCAGCACTTCCTCGGTCTGGTGGCCAGCCAGCCGCTGGCGGTAGGCAGCCTGTCGGCCGACCTGCGCGTGATCAAGAGCGACGACATCGGCAATGCCCGCGCCGGCGACATCGACCACCGTGCCTTCAGTGGCATGCTCGGCTACAGCCTGGGCGGCCATAAGGTCAGCGCCGGCTGGCAGCGCATGTACGGCGAAAGCGCCATGCCTTACCTGGATGGCAGCAACCCGTACCTGGTCAACTACGCCCAGGTCAACGACTTTGCCGCCGCCCAGGAGCGTTCCTGGCAGTTGCGCTACGACTATGACTTCAAGGCACTGGGTGTGCCCGGCCTGACCTTCTTCACCCGTTACATCAATGGCGACCACATCAAGGTCCCGGGTAGCACGGCCGAAGGCAAGGAATGGGAACGCGACACCGAGTTCAAGTACCAGGTGCAAAGTGGCACGTTCAAAGACGTCAGTGTGCGCCTGCGTAATTCCACCTACCGCAGCAACTATGAGAAGTGGGCGCGAGATATGGATGAGACCCGCGTCATTGTAAGTTACAACTTTTCTGTGTGGTGATATATGTGAGCCCAGGCCTATATGACCTGGGCTCACTCCGCAGGGCTGATGCTTGTCCTCGCGCCGTTAGCGCACAGGCCTGTAGGTTGGCTCAGGTGCCACAGCCTTGAAACATATTTTTCAGATCAAGGGTGGCATCCTGCCCATCCACCAGTCCGGCGGATTGGTAACGTACGTGAATACGCGTGTTCATGAAGTTGTCTGGTTCCGGAAATAGAATTTCACGAGAGCGACTTCCTTGAGCAGCCCCCCTAAGCTCACTTATGAAATTGCCTTGAAGCGTATAAAGCGCAACACGGAACCAGTAGTTGCCCGGCGCATAGTTAGGGTAGGGCGGGCTCCATTGGATGCGGAAGCTATTGTTGGGGTTGCCGGGTTCCCCTAGGCTCACATAACACACGTCTTTCGGGGACAACAGCGCATTCAAGGTAGTTGCTGTGCCGTCGTACGTTTTGACGGGGGTAGCACTGCCACTGTCATACACGCGAATGCGGTAGTTGTAGCGTGTGTAGGGCGTCAGGTTCTCAATGGTTACCTTTTTTCTGCTGTCGGAGCGCACGTACGGCTTTCCATCAATCGAAACTTCGAAATGGGAGATGTCGCGGTCCCGTACATGAAGTAACGGTAATGTGAAGTCTAGCGATTCGGGCCAGGGTAAAACGGCCGGCTCTGGTACATAGAATCTAATAGGGATTGTCAAAAGGGGGCGCGTCAGCAGGGTATTATCCTTTGCCTGCTTAACCGTGAACGCATTGGCTTGAGGGTCAGCTTCACCGACCAAAAAGGTTTGATAAATAGGGGATCCCGAGTCCAGAACAGGCACATCACCAATCTTGCCTCGAAGGGCAAGCTCGTGTGTATGGCCCATGAAGATGGCCAACACCTTGTATTTGTTCACCATTTCCTGGAACCGCGTTCGCTCGGCTGCGCTTCCCCAGTCGTTGTCTTCGGGGTGTCGATGCATGTTGATAATAATCAGCTTGCCGGCTTGGTCAGCAATTTTTAGCTGGCTCTCCAACCAATCGAGAGAGGGTTTGATGTGAACGGTTTTATCCTCCTGGTTAAACCAGCCGCTAAAGCTTTTTTTATACGCAAAATGATTGTGTAGTTGAATGAACGCGAAATCTCCGAACGTTTTTCTGTAGGCCATGCTGCCGTGATATTTTTGCCAGGTAGGATTGCCATCGCCTTCTTGGTACTGGTCAAAAGCGTCCACATCCCAGCCCTTTATATCTTCGGTCAAGTGGGTAACGACGGAGAGCATGGCGCATTCATTGAGGCCGCAATCGTCGACGTTATTTTCATAGTCATGATTGCCCAGTCCATAATAAGTGCCAGCCAGCATCCGACCCTTCATGATGTTCCACTGGTACCGGTGGCCAAACTCAGTAACGTCGCCGTTGAGTATGATCGGTATGCCACCCCCATAGGCGTCTCGATAGGCCGTGATGGCAGCATTCTGCGCATCCAGAAGGGGTAACGACTCCCCGGGGTAGTCAGAACCGCTGGGCGAGCGTGGGTATTGAGTGTCTGATTGGAAAACGAAGCGTTGCGTTACGGTGTCGACTTCTGCAAGCGCACAATTATTAAGATACCCTGACAACAATAGGGTGCTGAGAAATACACGAGCGAGGGGGACTCGGCGTTTTTTAAAACTGAGCATATTTTAATCTCTTCGCGGAAGGTAGGCGAATGGTGAGTGCGCAGTCTGATAAAAGCCTGAACCCTTTATAACTAGGAGTTTTAAGGGTTGACAGATTAAAAATTCTGATTGTGGGTAGGGTGATTGGCGGTCGAAAAATCAAAAAAACAGGTCAAGACGATGAATACGATTTTATTAGTAGGAATCGGCGCCGGTGACCCGCGCCAAATTACCCTTGAAGCGGTCGAAGCGCTCAGGCGAGCAACGGTTTTCTTCGTGCTTGATAAGGGCGGGGAGCGGCAGGCGTTGGCTCGAGCCCGCAAGGCCTTGGTCGATCACTACGTGCAGCCCGGCAGTTACCGGTGGGTGCAAGTCGAAGATCCCTTTCGTGATGCAGATGCTATGGACTATGTCGCCGCCGTACAGGACTGGCACGTCCGTCGGGCGAGTCTGTATTCACGCCTATTGAGCGAGGAGTTGGGCCCCGATGATGTTGGCGCCTTTCTTCTCTGGGGCGACCCGAGCCTGTATGACAGTACGTTGAGAATTATTGAAAAGGTTCGGGAGCTGGGTGTGCGCGTACAGGTGGAGATTATCCCTGGCATCAGCAGCGTCCAGGCCCTGGCGGCCCGCCACCAAGTACCGCTCAATCGCATCGGTGAGCCGCTGACTGTACTGCCTGGGCGTCGTCTTGCCGAGCAGGAGCGTATCGACAATGTGGTGGTGATGCTCGACGGGCAGTGCGCGTTTGCCTCGTTGGATGACCCGGGTTTGATGATTTACTGGGGGGCTTACCTGGGCACCGCAGATGAGGTGCTGATTGCCGGGCCATTGCAAGCGGTGAAGGCGCAGATTCTGCAAGTGCGGGAGGAGGCGAGGACGCGCAAGGGGTGGATCATGGACACGTATCTGTTACGCCGCGAACTGTAGCTGGCTGCGGCCCCCACAGTCGTTAAAGACCTGTGGGAGCAACTGTCTTGTGGTGCTTGTGCCGACCTTATCGCTGGCAAGCCAGCTCCCACAGGTGCGGCGCTAGCCTTTGAGGCTACACAGTTCGGGTGGGAGCGGGCTTGCCCGCGAAAGCCGCCACGCGGGCATCAGGCCGTACCCAGTATGTCCACCACCTTGTTGCGCAATTGCTCGATGCTGAACGGCTTGCCAATCAGGTGCATGCCTTCCGGCACGTTTACGTTCTCGGCATAACCGCTGGCAAACAACACCGGCAGCAGTGGACGAAGTTCGCGTGCGCGTTGCGCCAGCACTTCGCCGCGCATGTCCGGCAGGCCCACGTCTGTCATCATCAGCGCCAAGGCCTGCGCAGGGTCTTCGAGCACCCGCAGTGCTGCGGCGGCGTCTTCCGCTTCGATGACCGTGTAGCCCAACTCGTCGAGCACTTCGACCATCAGCATGCGTACGATGTCGTCGTCTTCGACTACCAGAAGATGCATGGTTTGGATCCTGTGAAAATGAATGTCTTTATTCTGTACGCCGGTCGACGGCAGAAGTTCCCGAGGATACCGATCCCTGCAATCAGATGGAACGATTCGCGCCTGCAACCTTCAAATGCTGGCTAAATGCCCTGCCAGAGCCAGCAAAGCTGGTTAGACTCGCTATTACCGGTGAGCGCGGCGGCAGACAATTATAACGGTCTTGGTGCCACACTTTTTCATGGATTCTTTTCGCTCGGGCGTTTTCAGATGATTCAAGTAGCCTCGATTGACCAGCAAAGCTTTCGCAAGCTGCTGAGTCGCAACATCGGCCTGCCCCTTGGGGTCGGCCTGCTGGGCGCAGTGGCGTTCGTCGCGGTGATCAACTACCTGCTCTCGGCCATGCAGTGGGTCGAGCATACGGACCGGGTGATCGGCAATGCCAACGAAACGGTCAAGCTGTCGATCGACATGGAAACCGGCATGCGCGGCTTCCTGATCACCGGCGACGAACGCTTTCTCGACCCCTATGAGGTGGCCAAGCCGAAAATTCTCGGCAGCCTGCAGAGCTTGCGCGGCATGGTCGAGGACAACCCGCAGCAGGTTGACCGTATCGATCGGCTGTTGGCCCTGCAAAAGGCCTGGAATGACTTCGGCAGCGAGATGATTAGCCTGCGCCGCAGCGAGGGCAATTACCAGGCATCGATCGGCAATGGGCGCGGCAAGCGCATCACCGATGAAATCCGCAAGGAATTCGAAGGCCTGATCGACACTGAACAGCAACTGCGCATGGCCCGCAACGAGAAAGTCAGCTCGGTCACCGTGACCGCGATCTCGGCCTTCGTGCTGTTCATCGTCGGCCTCAGCGCCTTGCTGGCCTACCTCGGGCGCCGCGACCTGCTGGCGCTGTCGAGCAGCTATGACGAAAACCTGCAGGCCCAGCAGCGTGCGGCCGAGCGCCTGGAGCACCAGGCCTGGTTGCGTAATGGGCAGACCCAGTTGGCCCAGCAGGTGCTCGGGCAGCTGACCCTGCCCATGTTGGGCGACAATATTCTGCGCTTCTTTGCTACCTACCTGGGCAGCGTGGTGGGCGCGGTGTATGCGCGCGACGAACATGGCCGCCTGGTGCGCGTGGCCACCTATGGCCTGAGCGCCGAGGAACAGGCCCGTGAGCAGATCAAAGGCGACCACGATGGCCTGTTGGCCCAGGCCGTGCGCGAAGGCCGTCTGTTGTGCCTCGACGACCTGCCCGAAGACTACTACCGCCTGAGTTCGGGCCTCGGCAATGGCTTGCCGCGCAGTGCATTGCTGATGCCCGCCACCGATGATGGGCAGATCAATGGTGTGATCGAGCTGGGCTTCCTGCGCCCCTTGCAGCCGCGTGATGAAGAGCTGATGGAGCGGGTCGGCGGCAACCTTGGCATGTCCATCGAGAGTGCGCGTTATCGCCAGCGCCTGCAGGAAGTGCTGGCCGAGACCCAACAGTTGAACGAAGAGCTGCAAGTGCAGCAGGAAGAGCTGAAAACCGCCAACGAAGAACTCGAAGAGCAATCACGGGTGCTCAAGGAATCCCAGGCCCACCTGGAAACTCAACAGGCCGAGCTTGAACAGACCAACGAACAACTGTCCGAGCGCACCGACGCCTTGGACCGCAAGAACGATGAGCTCAGCCAGGCCCAGCAAGAGTTGCAGGCCCGCGCCGACGACCTGCAGCGTTCGAGCAAGTACAAGTCTGAGTTCCTCGCCAACATGTCCCACGAGCTGCGCACGCCGCTGAACAGCTCTTTGATCCTGGCCAAGTTGCTGGCCGAGAACGGCGAAGGCAACCTCAGTGCCGAGCAGGTCAAGTTCGCCGAATCGATCTACTCGGCGGGCAATGACCTGCTGAACCTGATCAACGACATTCTCGACATCGCCAAGGTCGAAGCTGGCAAGCTTGAAGTGCGCCCGGAGACCACTCAGCTGGAGCGGCTGGTCGAAGGCCTGCGCGGCATGTTCCTGCCGCTGGCCGAGCACAAAGGCCTGGCCTTCGAGGTCAAGGTCGAGCCGCAGGTACCAGTGACGCTGTTCACCGACCGTCAACGGCTGGAGCAGATCCTCAAGAACCTGCTGTCCAACGCCATCAAGTTCACCGACCACGGCCAGGTCAGCATGACCATCAGCCACCAGGCGGGTACCGGCATCATCTTCGCCGTCCGTGACTCTGGCATTGGCATTGCCGCCGACCAGCAGCAGGCGATCTTCGGCGCCTTCCACCAGGTCGACGGCAGCAGCAACCGGCGCTATGGCGGCACCGGCCTGGGCCTGTCGATTTCGCGTGACCTGGCGCACCTGCTGGGCGGGCAGATCAATGTCGAGAGCAACCCGGGGCAGGGCAGCGTGTTCAGCCTGGTCATGCCCGAACGCTACGAACATGAGGGCGAGGAAGTCGAGGCCCTGAGCCTGCGCCCTGCGGTAGACACTCTGCCGCCAGCGCCCAAGGCGTCCAACGCCGTGGCGCCGAAACTGCCGGCACCGACCTTCGCCGATGACCGCGAGCGGGCCCCCTTCAATAACCGCTGCATCCTGGTGATCGAGGACGAGCCGAACTTCGCCCGCATCCTCTTCGACCTGGCCCACGAGTTGGGTTACAGCTGCCTGGTGGCGCATGGCGCCGACGAGGGCTTTGCGCTGGCGTCCCAGTACATCCCCGATGCCATCCTGCTGGACATGCGCCTGCCTGACCATTCTGGCCTCACCGTGCTGCAGCGCCTCAAGGAGCTGGCCGGCACGCGGCATATTCCGGTGCACATCATTTCGGTGGAGGATCGCGTTGAAGCGGCCATGCACATGGGCGCCGTGGGCTACGCGGTCAAGCCGGCCAGCCGTGAAGAACTCAAGGAAGTGTTCGCCCGCCTGGAAGCCAAGCTGACCCAAAAGCTCAAGCACATCCTGCTGGTGGAGGACGACGACCTGCAGCGCGAAAGCATCGCCCGCCTGATCGGCGATGACGATGTCGAGATCACCGCCGTGGCCATGGCCCAGGACGCCTTGGCGCTGCTGCGCGAGAACATCTACGACTGCATGATCATCGACCTCAAGCTGCCCGACATGCTCGGCAACGAGCTGCTCAAGCGCATGACTGCCGAGGACATCCGCTCATTCCCGCCGGTGATCGTCTACACCGGGCGCAACCTCACCCGCGAAGAAGAAACCGACCTGCTCAAGTATTCGCGCTCGATCATCATCAAGGGCGCCCGTTCGCCGGAGCGCCTGCTCGACGAAGTGACGCTGTTCCTGCACAAAGTCGAATCGCAGTTGTCCCATGAGCGCCAGCGCATGCTCAAGACCGCGCGCAGCCGCGACAAGGTCTTCGAGGGGCGCAAAGTGCTGCTAGTGGATGACGATGTGCGTAATATCTTCGCCCTCACCAGTGCCCTGGAGCACAAGGGCGCCATCGTCGAGATTGGCCGTAACGGGCGTGAAGCCATCGAGCGCCTGGAGCAGCATGACGACATCGACCTGGTGCTGATGGATGTGATGATGCCGGAGATGGACGGCTTCGAGGCTACCCGGCTGATCCGCCAGCAACCGCGCTGGCGCAAGCTGCCGATCATCGCCGTGACCGCCAAGGCGATGAAGGATGACCAGCAGCGTTGTCTGCAGGCTGGCGCCAATGATTACCTGGCCAAACCGATCGACCTGGACCGCCTGTTCTCGTTGATCCGTGTATGGCTGCCGCAACTGGAGCGAATTTGACTAGCGAGCGCAACACCGACATCGAGATCCGGCTGCTGATCGAGGCGATCTACCTCAAGTACAGCTACGATTTCCGCAACTACTCCGGCGCTTCGATCAAGCGCCGGATCCTGCATGCCCTGCGCCAGTTCGACTGCCTGACGGTGTCGGCGTTGCAAGAGCGGGTGCTGCACGATCCGGGCATGTTCATGCAGTTGCTGCAGTTCCTGACGATCCCGGTCAGCGAGATGTTCCGCGACCCGAGCCACTTCCTGGCCCTGCGCAACGAAGTGGTGCCGCTGTTGCGGACCTGGCCGTCGATCAAGATCTGGGTCGCGGGGTGCAGCACCGGTGAAGAGGTGTACTCGATGGCCATCCTGCTGCGTGAGGAAGGCCTGCTTGAGCGCACCATCATTTATGCCACCGACATCAACCCGCATTCGCTGGACCGGGCCAAGCAGGGTATCTACTCGATGCAAAGCATGCGCGAGTATGAAGAAAACTACCGCCTGGCCGGTGGCCGCCGTGACTTTGCCGAGTACTACACCGCTGCCTATGGCAACGCCATCATGGACAGCAGCCTGCGCGACAACGTGACCTTCGCCGACCATAGCCTGGCCACCGACAGTGTGTTCTCCGAGACCCAGCTGGTGTCGTGCCGCAATGTGCTGATCTACTTTAACAAAGACCTGCAAGACCGGGCCCTGGGCCTGTTTCATGAATCCCTCTGCCACCGGGGCTTCCTGGTCTTGGGCAGCAAGGAGTCGGTAGACTTTTCGGCCTACAGCCAGCGTTTCGAGCCGCTGGTGAAGCCGGAACGGATCTACCGTAAGACATGAACGGCGCACGGGCAGTGGTGATGGGGGCCTCGGCTGGCGGGGTGGCGGCCTTGTTGCAGGTGCTCGGTGCGCTGCCGTCGGCGTTCGCCATCCCGGTATTGTGCGTGCTGCACTTGCCGGACGGGCGGCACAGCCAGCTGGCCGAAGTGCTGCAAAGGCGGCTGCAGCGCCCCGTGCGCGAGGCCAGTGACAAGGAACGGATCAGCGCTGGGATGATCTACGTTGCTGGGCCGGGGTACCACCTCTCGGTGGAGCGTGACCTGACGCTGTCGTTGAGCCAGGAAGCGCCGGTGCACTTCTCGCGCCCGGCCATCGACTTCCTGTTCATGTCGGCGTCCGATGCCTACGGCGCCAGCCTGCTTGGCGTGCTGCTGACCGGTGCCAATGAGGATGGCGCCGCGGGCCTGGCCTACATCAACAACAATGGGGGCCGCACGATTGTTCAGGACCCTCGCGACGCACAGGTCGCGCTGATGCCGGAAGCCGCCTTGGCCCTGCACCAGCCCGACCATATCCTTACTCTGAGTGGTATCGGGCAATTGCTCGCGACCCTGGAAACAAGCGCATGCTAAGCCACACCATCGCCAAACTGCTGATCGTCGACGACCTGCCGGAAAACCTGCTGGCGCTCGAGGCCCTGATCCAGGGCGAAGACCGCGAGGTGCACCAGGCCCAGTCTGCGGAAGCGGCATTGTCGCTGCTGCTTGAGCACGAATTTGCGCTGGCCATCCTCGATGTGCAGATGCCAGGCATGAATGGCTTCGAACTGGCCGAGTTGATGCGCGGCACGGAAAAGACCAAGAACATTCCCATCGTGTTTGTCAGTGCGGCGGGGCGCGAGATGAATTACGCCTTCAAGGGCTATGAAAGCGGGGCCGTGGACTTTTTGCACAAGCCGCTCGACACCTTGGCAGTGAAGAGCAAGGTCTCGGTGTTCGTCGACCTGTTCCGCCAGCGCAAGGTGCTTGGTCGGCAACTGGAAGCCCTGGAGCGTAGCCGTCAGGAGCAGGAGGTGCTGCTTGGCCAGCTGGAGTTGGCGCGGTGCGAGCTGGAGCATGCGGTACGCATGCGCGACGACTTCATGTCGATCGTCTCCCACGAAGTGCGTACGCCACTCAATGGCCTGATTCTGGAAACCCAGCTGCGCAAGATGCACCTGGCACGGGGCAACCTGGAGGCCTTCAGCGCAGACAAGCTGCAGGCCATGGTCGAGCGTGACGAGCGGCAGATCAACAGCCTGATCCGGCTGATTGAAGACATGCTGGACGTCTCGCGCATCCGTACCGGCAAGTTGTCGCTGCGGCCCAGGGTGTTCGATATTGGCCAACTGGTGCGCGGCCTGGTGGAAAACTTCAGCGCCCAGGCCACCGCGCTGGATACCCATATCGCGCTGCAACGTTGTGAAACGTTGCAGGGTGAGTGGGACGAATTTCGGATTGAACAAGTGGTGGCCAACCTGTTGTCCAATGCCTTGCGTTACGGTGAACGAAAACCGGTGCAGGTGCGGGTGTTCGCGGAGGGCGGCATGGCCTGGGTGCAGGTGCAGGATCACGGCATTGGCATCAGCGCCGTCAACCAGCAGCGCATTTTCCAGCAGTTCGAGCGCGTCGCAGCACACCAGGCCAGCGGCGGGCTGGGGTTGGGGCTGTACATCTCCGAGCAGATCGTCCAGGCCCACGGCGGGCGGATTCTGGTGGACAGCGAGGAAGGCGAGGGCGCCACATTCACGTTGCAATTGCCGCTGGCAACGTTCAAAGAACAAAACGACCAGGCGCGGGCAACCTCTGCGTAAGCCTGGGGTCAGATGGCCAACTGTAAGACTTTCAAGGCGTTATCATGAGTGAAGATGCACAAGATGTGGTGCTGGTGGTCGAGGACGAGCCGGCGATTCGGATGATTTTGCGCGACTACCTGGCCGGCGAGGGGTATCACGTGCTGGTAGCCGAAGACGGCGAGCAGGCGTTCAAGATCCTGGCGAGCAAGCCGCACCTGGACCTGATGGTCACCGATTTTCGATTGCCAGGGGGCATCTCTGGGGTGGATATCGCCGAGCCCGCGGTAAAATTGCGGCCGGAGCTGAAGGTGATTTTCATCAGTGGCTACCCGGCGGAGATTCTCGAATCGGGCAGCCCGATCACGCGCAAGGCGCCGATCCTGGCCAAGCCGTTCGACCTGGATACCCTGCACGAGCAGATCCAGAAGCTGCTGCGCTGAGGCTACCCGGATGTAGGAGCAGCCTTGTGCTGCGAAGAGGCCATCGCAGCCATAGAGAAGTAGGTGCCCATGCCGGCCTCTTCGCAGCACAAGGCTGCTCCTACAACAGCGTGAACGTTAGCGCAGGGTTCGCTCAATGCCTCCCAGCAACAGGCTTTCCATCAACCCCAGCCCTTCGCCTTCCGACAGGCGCCGCGCCTGCAGCAGCCCTGGCAACTGGTTGAGCAGCGTCGCCAGCACATGCGCGGTCGCCGCCAGTGCTTCGCCTTTGAGGCTTGCCCGCGGTGCAATCAGGTGCAGCACCCCGGTTTCGTAACGCCTGCGCAGCAGCAGCAGGCGCGCCTGTTGCGCTTCGCTCAAGCAGCAAAAATCCCGCTCGGCCAGGCGAAACTGCAATGGCCGCTCGGCATGCAACTGCCAATGCGCCGCAATCAGGCACGACAACGCCGAACCACCCCGTGCCATGGCCCTGCGCCCAAGGTCCAGGGTCGCCTGCAGCTCCTCGTACAACTCTTCGATCAAGTCGTACAGCAGGTCCTGCTTGCTGGGGAAGTGGTGATACAGCGAGCCCGCGGTCAGCCCGACGTGGGCCGCCAGTTCACGCATGCTGACCTGGCCGAAGCCCTTTTCGGCAAACAGCGCCATGGCCCGGTCACGTCGCTCTTCAAAATTGGCACAGCGCATTGCAGCGTTGACCGGGGGCATGGTACTTGCTCCTCAATAGGTGAAGAAACCGCGGCCGCTCTTGCGCCCCAGCCAACCGGCCGCGACCATTTCCTTGAGCAACGGCGCTGGGCGGTACTTGCTGTCACTGAAGCCCTCATGGAAGGCCTCCATGATTGCCAGCAGGGTATCCAGGCCGATCAGGTCGGCCAGTGCCAGTGGGCCGATCGGCTGGTTGCAGCCCAGGCGCATGCCGGTGTCGATGTCCTCGGCACTGGCTAGGCCTTCCTGGCGCACGAAGATCGCTTCGTTGATCATCGGCACCAGAATGCGGTTGACCACAAAACCTGGGCGATTGCCGGCGCTGATCGGGGTCTTGCCCACCTTCTCGGTCACCAGCAAGGCCTGGGCATAGGTGCTGTCGCTGGTCTGCAGGCCACGGATGATCTCGACCAGGGCCATCATCGGCACCGGGTTGAAGAAGTGCACACCGATGAACCGCTCGGGGTGCTCGATGCTCGCGGCCAATTGCGTGACCGACAGCGACGAGGTGTTGGTGGCGATCAGGCAGTCGGCGGCCACGCTGGCAGCCACTTGCTGAAGGATGCGCTGCTTGAGCTGCAGGTTTTCGGTGGCTGCCTCGATCACCAACTGCGCGCCACTGAGTTGCGCGTAGTCGGTGCTGGTGCGGATGCGGGCTTTCGCCGCCTCGGCCTTTTCGGCGTCGAGCGTGCCTTTGCTGACCTGGCGCTCGAGGTTCTTGCGCAAGGTGGCCACGCCACGCTCCAGCGCGGCATCGGAAACGTCCACCAGCAGCACGTGATAGCCCGCCACGGCGCACACCTGGGCAATGCCGTTGCCCATGGTGCCTGCGCCGATCACGGCAATCTGTTCGATGTTCATGTGTCAGTTTCCTCAGACGCGCTCGAAGACCACGGCGATGCCTTGGCCGCCGCCAATGCACATGGTGGCCAGGGCGTAACGGCCCTGAATGCGGTGCAGTTCATGGATGGCCTTGGTGGCGATGATCGCGCCGGTAGCGCCGACCGGGTGACCGAGGGAAATACCCGAACCGTTCGGGTTGACCTTTTCCGGGTCGAAGCCGAGCTCGCGGGCCACGGCGCAGGCCTGGGCGGCGAAGGCTTCGTTGGACTCGATCACGTCCAGGTCCTGGATGCTAAGGCCGGTTTTTTCCAGCACCTTGCGGGTTGCCGGGATCGGCCCCAGGCCCATCAGCTCGGGCTCGACGCCGGCATGGGCGTAGCCTACTAGGCGTGCCAGCGGTTTCAGGCCCAGGCGGCGCACGGCGTCACCATTGGCCAGCACCAGGCCGGCCGCGCCGTCGTTGATGCCACTGGCATTGCCGGCGGTGACGGTGCCGTCTTTCTTGAACACGGTCTTCATGCCGGCCAGCTGCTCGGCGGTGACATCGCCACGCACGTGCTCGTCGACGCTGAACTGTACGCTGCCTTTTCGGGTTTTCAGTTCCAGTGGGACGATCTGGCTGGTGAAGCGGCCTTCGGCAATGGCGCGCGCGGCGCGGCGCTGGCTGGTCAGGGCCAGCTCGTCCTGCATTTCACGGGTGATGCCGTGCTTGGCAGAGACGTTTTCGGCCGTGATGCCCATGTGGAAGTGTTCGAAGGGGTCTTGCAGCACGCCGACCGTGTAGTCAATACCTTGCAGGTCGCCCATGCGTGCGCCCCAGCGGGCTTGTGGCAGCAGGTACGGGCCGCGGCTCATGGACTCGGCGCCCGCCGCCAGGGCCACATCGGTGTCGCCGAGCAGTAGGCACTGTGCCGCCGAGACAATGGCCTGCAGGCCCGAGCCGCACAGGCGGTTGACGTTGAACGCCGGGGTTTCCTTGGGGATGCCAGCGTTCATCGCTGCAACCCGCGCCAGGTAGGCATCACGGGGCTCGGTGGGGATCACGCTGCCCATCACCACATGGCCGATTTGCCCGGCGTCCACGCCCGCGCGTTCGATGGCGGCACGGGTTACGGCGGTGGCGAGGTCGGCCAGCGGCAGGTCCTTGAGGGAACCGCCAAAGCCACCAATGGCTGAACGGACGGCACTGACGACGTAAATTTCTGCGCTGCTCATAGGGGCTCCGATTGCGAAGGCATGGCGGGACCGGGCCTGGCTCTGCGAGAATGGCGGGCGATCCCTTCGTTCATCCGAGTCTAGGCAAAGGCTCTGCCAGAGCCTATGCCGGATCTGTTCAATCAACCTGGCACTTTTTGCCACTCAGCATAGACAGCGAAATCCGCCATGCGCGATAGCGATACGGTCGCCGTGTACTTCCTCGAAGCCATGCTTCATGCCCTGCGCGAACGCCCGGACGTGCGCGATGCACACCTGCGTGCGGTCGGTATCGACCCGCAACTGCTCGAGCAGCCCCAGGCCCGCGTGCCGGCCAAGGCATTCGCTCAGCTGTGGCTGGCCCTGATCCAGCTGTTGGACGACGAGTTTTTCTGCCTCGACAGCCACGGCATGCCGCTGGGCAGCTTTGCCCTGATCTGCCGTGGCCTGATTCAGGAGCCGAACCTGGAAAAGGCCTTGCGTCAGTGCATGGGCGGTTTTGGCCTGTTCCTGCGTGACCTGCGCGGTAGCCTCACGCTACGCGGCGGCAGGGCGGTGATCAGCGTGCAGTCGAGCATTGCCGACCCCTTGACCCGTGTGTATGCCGAAGAAACCTACCTGGTGCTGATGATCGGCTTGCTGTGCTGGCTGGCAGGGCGGCGCATTGCCATCGACCGCACCGAGCTTGCGGTATCGCGCCCCGCGCAGGACGATGACCTGCTGCTGTGGGGGCCTGACCTGCGCCTGGGCAGTGGGCGTACCGAAGTGGAGTTCGACAGTGCCTACTTGCGCCTGCCGGTAGTGCAGGACCTGCCGGCCTTGAAGACCTTTTTGCGCAGCGCCCCCCAAGGCCTGGTTATTCGCTTTCGCAACCAGAACGGCCTGGTGGCCGAGGTCTATCGCCACCTGCGCGCTCGCCGCTACGGGCAATGGCCGACGTTGGCCGCGTTGGCGCAGGTGCAGGGAATCAGCGCCAGTACGTTCCGCCGTCAGCTGGAGCGGGAGGGCCGTTCGTACCAGCAGATAAAGGACGAAGTACGCCGGGCGATGGCCTTCGAGCACTTGCGCGAAGGGGTGCTGAGCATCGCCGAGGTTGCCGAGCAGGCCGGGTTCCAGGAGCCCAGTGCATTCCACCGGGCGTTCAAGAAATGGACCGGGCAGAGCCCCGGCAGCTATCGAGCCAAATTGACCGGGCGCAGTGGCTAAGCCGACACCATCAGGCCGGCACCATCGCAAAGCCGACGCCGAAGCGGTTCCAGGCATTGATGGTGGCGATGGCCAGCGTCAGGTTGACCACTTCCTGCGGCTCGAAATGCGCTTGCAGCGCTTCGTATTCCGGTTGTGGCGCACCGCGCTCCGGCAGCCGGGTCAGGCACTCTACCCACGCCAGTGCGGCACGTTCACGCGCAGTGAAGTAGGCGGTTTCCTGCCACACGCTCAGCGTTTGCAGGCGTGCTTCGGTTTCGCCGGCCTGGCGTGCGTCATTGGCATGCATGTTGACGCAGTAGGCGCAGCCGTTGATCTGCGAAGCGCGCAGGCGCACCAATTCGAGCAGTGAATTCTCCAGGCCGCACTTAGCCAGGGCCTGTTCCAGGCCGACCATGGCTTTGTAGGCTTCCGGTGCGTGCTTGGCCCATTCAATACGTGTGTTCATGGTGTTCTCCAGAAGGTGTTGGGTGGACATGGCGCTACCTTAGCGCTGTGCAGCGATCAGCCCGATAGCCAATCGCACACTTTGCCCGGAGGCCAATCTGGGCATTCAGGTGGCCACTGAGGTGCATCCAATCTCTTCATTTCTGCCAAGGCCGGCAAGCCGGGATAATGGCCAGGTCTTGCAGAAGGAGTACCGACTCATGTCCGAAGAACGCTATATGCGCGAAGCACTCGAACTGGCCCGCACCAACATCCAGGCCGGTGGCCGGCCCTTTGGTGCGGTGCTGGTCTACCAGGGGCAGGTGGTGGCGCGCGCGGTCAACGAGATCCACAGCACCCAGGACCCGACCGCCCATGCCGAGATGCAGGCCATCCGCAAGGCCGCGCATGCCTTGGGCCAGGCTCGTCTGGACGGTGCCGAGGTCTACGCCAGCGGTCACCCGTGCCCGATGTGCCTGGCGGCCATGCACCTGTGCGGCATCGAGCGTGCCTGGTTCGCTTATGACAACGATGAAGGCGAACCCTTCGGTTTGTCCACCGCTGCGGTGTATGCGCAGATGGCGCGCCCTCCGCAACAGCAGAGCCTGCCGTTGCGGCCGCTGAAACCCAGTGGCGAAGCCGGCCTGTACCTTGAGTGGAAGCAGGCCAACACGCAATGAGAACTGCCTTGAATCTGTTGCTGGTGGTGCTGCTGGCGCTGAACTTGCGCCCGATCCTCACCAGCGTCGGGCCGCTGCTTGAACCCATGCGCGCCAGTACCGGCCTGGGCTATCAGCAGGCCGCACTGCTGACCGCGCTGCCCGTGTTGTGCATGGGCCTGGTGCCGTTGTTGCAACCTTGGTTGCGGCGCTGGATCAGCGAACATGGCGGCATGCTCGCCGGCTTGTCGGCCATTGCGCTGGCGTGCTTGTGGCGCCTGCAACTGGACAGCGCCTGGGCATTGATTGCCAGCGCGGTGGTCGCCGGCCTCGGCGTGGCGGTGGTCCAGGGCATGATGCCGGGGTTGGTCAACCGTTGGTTCCCGACCCGCCTGGCTGGGGCCATGGGCATGTATTCCGCGGCCTTGATGAGTGGTGGCGGCCTGGCGGCGGTGCTTGGCCCGCATATCAGTGGGTACTTTGGCCATTGGCAGGCCGGGCTGGGCCTGTGGGCGATCCCGGCGCTTGTGGCGCTGCTGGCCTGGACGCTGCTGCGCCCACGGCAGGCTACGCCGACGCTGGCGGGTGCCACTGGCGGGCATTGGTTCGGCACCCGCCGTGCCTGGTTGCTGGCCGTGTATTTCGGCCTGATCAATGGTGGCTATACCAGCATGGTCGCCTGGCTGCCGGCCTATCACCTGGAGCACGGCGGAACCGCCCAGGGCGGTGGTGACCTGGTGGGGCTGATGACGATCTTCCAGGTTGCCGGCGCGCTGGGGCTGCCGTTGTTGCTGCGCCGCTGGGTGGACCGTCGGCCAGGTTTATGGCTGGCGCTTACGATCCAACTGGCCGGCTTTCTTGGGCTGCTACTGGCGCCCACGCTGAGCATGGGCCTGTGGGTGGCGATGATCGGCTTTGGCCTGGGGGCGTGCTTCAGCCAGAGCCTGACACTGACCCTGGAGCACCTGAAAACACCCGCCGAAGCGGGGAGCCTGGCGGCCTTTGTTCAAGGGATCGGCTTCATCATTACCGGGATCGTGCCGTACATCACGGGCTGGTTGCGCGACGTCAGTGGCGACTTCCAGGCGTCGTGGGTGCTGTTGACCGTGACCGTGGTGGCGATGCTGCTGGTGACGGCCTGTTTCGCGCCACGCGGCTATGCGGCAGCTATTGCCCGTTCGGTGCCGAACGGCCAGGCCGCGTCGGTCAGCTAAGGCGTTGCAGGGTATCGCGAACACGGTCGAGGGCAGGGTCGATGTCGAGCAGTTCGATGGCGCCGAAGCCCATTACCAGCCCAGGGCGCACAGGCACGTCACTGAAGAAGGGTGCCAGCGAGTAAAGGCCGACCTCCACCTTGCGTGCGAGGTTGGCCAGCAGTTCGACATCCACCCCCGGCTTGGCCAATGCGCTCAGGTGGAAACCGGCGCTGGCCGGCACGGCGCTGAACCAAGGCGCCAGGTCGCCGCCTAGGCGGGCGAGGATGCGCTCGCGGCGAGCACTGTAGACATCGTGGCAGCGGCGGATGTGCTTGTTCAGGTGGCCCTCGCTGATGAAGCGCGCCAGCGCCCATTGCAGCAGGGTCGGGCTGTGCCAGTCGCTCAGGTGCTTGGCCACACAGGCGGCCTTCAGCACCGCGGGCGGCAACACGGCGTAGCCCAGGCGCAGCTCCTGCAGCAGGGTCTTGGAGAAGGTCCCGACGTAGGCCACCAGGCCATGCCGGTCGAGGCGCTGCAAGGCGTCGGCGGGCGGCCCCTGGTAGCGGAATTCGCAGTCGTAATCGTCTTCAATGATCAACGCGCCAAGCTCGGCGGCGCGTGCCAATAACGCCCGCCTGCGCGGCTCGCTCATCGGCATGCCGAGGGGGAACTGGTGTGACGGGGTCACGTAGATCAGCCGCGTGCCGTCGGCGATCTGCTCGACGCACATCCCTTGATCATCGACCGGTATTGATTGCAGGCGTGCGCCCAAGGCCAGGAACAGTTGACGAGCCGGCGGGTAACCCGGGTCTTCCATGGCCACCGGGCAGCCCGGTTCGATCAGCACTCGGGCGATCAGGTCCAGCGCCTGTTGCGCGCCATTGCACACCAACACGTCCGCTGCGTTGCAATGCACGCCGCGGGCGTAGGCGATGTGGTGGGCGATGGCTTCACGCAGCTCAGGCAGCCCCTGGGCAGAGAACTGCCGCTCGGGGTGCCGCTGGCTGCGGCGCAGGGCGTAGTTCAGGCAGCTGCGCCACTGGTCGAACGGGAACTGCGTCTTGCTCGAAGCGCCGCCAACGAAGTCATAGCGCGACGGTGCTTGCAGTTGCGGCCTACCCAGCACGGTCGCGCGTTGCTGCCAGCGTTCGAGGGATGCCGCAGCCGCCAAGGGGATGGCCGTTGCCTCGTTGGAACGCAGGGGGTGGCGCGGAGTGATGAACGTGCCACGGCCGACCACGCCGCTGAGCAGGTTGTCATAGGTAAGCCTGGAGTACGCCTCGGCCACGGTCTTGCGCGACACGCCCAGTTGTTCGGCCAGCAGCCGGGTGGGTGGCAATTGGCTGCCGGCCGCCAGGTGGCCACTGTCGATGCCCGCGCGCAGTTGCTGGTAGAGCTGGTCGGCGAGGCCTTTACGGCCTTCCAGGCGGATGTGCAGTTCCATGAAACGATCCGGTGCGGGGGAGTGTTGAGGATAGCGGATCGCACTTCGACGTACAGTGCCAATGCACCGCGTTGTGCCTACAAGCGTGCCGTGCTGACCGTGATGTAGCCTTTGTCGGGCAGGGCGATGCGTATCACTGTTTCATCGGCCGGTGCCTTGTGTTTTTGCTTGATACGCACCCCGTCAACCGCAGCCGCTCGCATCCGGTGGGTGATGGCGCGGCCACTGGCGTCGAAGAAGGCTTCGCTGGCCAGCAGCTCGATGCGCTCGATCAACTGGCGGGTGCGCTCGTCGGTGGCACAGAAGAACAGCACACCCGACAGGTGCGGGTCGTCATCAGGGTTGCTGACCTTGTGGGCCAGCAGTTCACGCAGGGTGTGGCGCAGTTCGGCGGTGGGGCGAGCGGACTGGTGCATGCGGGGGGCCTCCTCTGAGTCGTCCAGAGGGGATCATGTTTTCAGCAGTCAGGCGCGACAAGTAGGGCATTTCTGACGTGGTTGTGGGGGATTTCTGAAAGTGTTCGGCCTTGGGATTTTCTGCGCTTATGAGATCGAGCGCCGCCCGCGCGGCGCTTCGCAGCACAAGGCTGCTCCTACATCTGTTTCGGGCCAGTGAGGCCTGTGATATTGGCGCGCGACCGCCTTGTTGGTCCAACTCGATATTGAGGTGGGCGGTAAGGGGCCGCGCGCCCATGGAACAGGAATGACTGGCCCGAAACAGATGTGGGAGCAGCCTTGTGCTGCGAAGGGCCGCGCGGGCGGCGCTCGATCTCATAGGCGCTGCACATCTAACGTCATACCTATCCCGCCCCCAAACCCGCATCAACAATTTCAACCCAATGCCGCACCGGCGTGCGCCCGGCCCCAGCAAGGTGGGCCTGGCAACCGATGTTGGCGGTAACAATGACCTGCGGCATGCCGCTCTCCAAGGCCTTCAATCGATTGTCCCGCAACTGCCGCGACAGCTCAGGCTGGGTCAGCGAATAGGTCCCCGCCGACCCACAGCACAAATGGCCATCCGGCACCGCGGTCAGGGTAAAACCGAGGCGAGTCAGCAGGCCTTCGACCGCGCCGCCAAGCTTGAGCGCGTGCTGCAAGGTGCACGGACAATGAAAGGCCACACGCTGCTCGGCGCACAGCCCAAGCTGCTCGACCGGCGCTTCGCACAGCACTTCCACCAGGTCGCGAGACAAGGCACTGACCCGCGCCGCCTTGGCGGCATACCGCGGGTCCGCCTCCAGCAAGTGGCCGTAATCGCGCACGAACGCGCCGCAGCCGCTGGCCGTTTGCACGATGGCTTCAGCCCCCGCTTCGATGGCCGGCCACCAGGCGTCGATGTTGCGCCGGGCGCGGTCCAGGCCTTGGGCCTGGGCATTGAGGTGGTAATCCACCGCACCACAGCAACCGGCTTCGCGAATCGGTTCGACGCTGATCCCCAACCGGTCCAGCACGCGCGCGGCAGCGGCATTGGTATTGGGCGACAGCGCCGGTTGCACGCAGCCTTCGAGCAACAGCACCCGGCGCGCATGCCGTGGCGCCGGCCGTACGCCGGGTGCGGTCACCTGGGCGGGCAGCTTGCTTTTCAGGGTTGCCGGCAGCACCGGGCGCAAGGCTTGCCCAGTGCGGCACAGGGCCTTGAACAGCGCAGGGCGCGGCACCACCGCCCGCAGCCCTCCCTGCAGCAGGCGCTGGCCAAGCGGGCGTGGCACTTGCTGTTCGACCACGGCGCGGCCGATGTCCAGCAAATCGTGGTATTTCACGCCTGAAGGGCAGGTGGTTTCGCAGTTGCGGCAGGTCAGGCAGCGGTCCAGGTGCAGTTGCGTGCTGGCGGTGATTGGTGCGCCTTCGAGCACTTGTTTGATCAGGTAGATGCGCCCGCGAGGGCCATCCAGCTCGTCGCCGAGCAACTGATAGGTGGGGCAGGTGGCCGTGCAGAAACCACAGTGCACGCAGCTACGCAGAATGCGTTCGGCTTCTTCGGCGCGGGGCAGGCGTTTGGCGGCTTCACTCAGGTTGGTTTGCATGGTGTGCCCTCATAGGTCTGGGTACAGGCGGCCAGGGTTGAAGATGCCCTGGGGGTCGAGCTGCTGCTTGAGGGCTTTGTGGTAGCGCAGCAGGGCGGCGGGCAATGGTGCGCTGCTCTGCTCGCCAGGTGCGTAGCAAGTGGCATGGCCGCCGACGTTGGCAACCGCTGCGCGAATCGACTCCACTGGCGCGCTCGACTTCAGCCAGCGCTGCGCGCCGCCCCAGTCGATCAGTTGGCGCCCGGGCAGGTTCAGTTCCCCGGTGGCGTTGGGCACGGACAGCCGCCACAGCGGTGCCGGGTCGTCAAAAAAAGCCAGGCGCTGTTCGCGCAGGTCGTTCCAGAAACAGCTGTCGAGCACGTCACCTCCCAGGCGTTGGCGTGCCGACTGCACCGAGCCTTCACCCCCTTCCAGACGCAGGTACAGCGCCTCGCCGTCATGGCAGGCAGCGCTGATCGGCAGCGGCTGCTGGCCCCAGGCGGTAAGCGCCGCCAGCGCCTGGTGACGGTCCATCGGCAGGCATAGGCTCAGGCATTGGCGCGGGCGCGGCAGTACTTTCAGCGACACCTCGGTCAGCAGGCCAAGGCAACCGAAACTGCCGACCATTAGCCGCGAGACGTCATACCCGGCGACGTTCTTCATGACTTCACCCCCAAAACGCAGCAGTTTGCCGTGGCCAGTGATCACCCGGGTGCCGAGCACATGATCGCGCACCGCCCCGGCCCAGGGCCGGCGTGGCCCAGACAACCCCGCCGCAACGACACCGCCGAGGGTCGCTTCGGGGCCGAGGTGCGGGGGCTCGCAAGGCAGCATCTGGCCAGCCTCGTGCAGCGCTGCCTCGACTTCCTGCAGCGGCGTGCCGGCGCGTGCGGTCAGCACCAGTTCGGTGGGGTCGTAGCTGACGATACCGCGATGGCCGCGGGTATCGATGACTTCCCCGGCGACCGGGCAGCCGAGCATGGCCTTGCTGTTGCCGCCCTGGATTCGCAGCGGTGTGCCCAGGTTCAGGGCCTGGTTGACCTGCTCCAGCAGGGCCTGGCTGATGTCGCGGTCCTTGCCCATCAGAAACGCTCCAGGTCGGGGAAGGGCAACTGCCCGTGGTGCACGTGCATCGCGCCGAATTCGGCGCAGCGGTGCAGGGTGGGGATGTTCTTGCCAGGGTTGAGCAACCCTTGTGGGTCGAAGGCGGCCTTCACGGCGTGGAACAGGGTGATTTCGTCGCTGTTGAACTGCGCGCACATCTGGTTGATCTTCTCCCGCCCGACGCCGTGCTCGCCGGTAATGCTGCCGCCTACCGCCACGCACAGTTCGAGGATCTTGCCGCCAATGGCTTCGGCACGTTCCAGTTCGCCGGGCAGGTTGGCATCGAACAGGATCAGCGGGTGCATGTTGCCGTCGCCGGCATGGAACACATTGGCCACGCGCAAGCCGTACTGTTCGGACAGTGCGCTGATGCCCTTGAGTACGCGCGGCAACTCGCGGCGTGGGATGGTGCCATCCATGCAATAGTAGTCGGGTGAAATGCGCCCCACCGCCGGGAAGGCATTCTTGCGCCCGGCCCAGAAACGCGCGCGTTCTGCCTCGTCGCAGGCCAGCCGCACCTCGCGTGCGCCGGCTTGGGTCAGCACGGCCGCGACCCGCTCGCAGTCGTCATGCACATCGGCTTCGACACCATCGAGTTCGCACAGCAGGATCGCCGCGGCATCCACGGGGTAGCCTGCGTGGATGAAGTCCTCGGCAGCGCGAATCGCCAGGTTGTCCATCATCTCCAGCCCGCCGGGGATGATCCCGGCGCCGATGATCTCGGCCACTGCCCTGCCGGCGTCCTCGACGCAGTCGAAGCTGGCGAGCAACACCCGCGCCACCTGGGGCTTGGGCAGCAACTTGACGGTCACTTCGGTGACGATGCCGAGCATGCCTTCAGAGCCGGTGAACAGTGCCAGCAGGTCGAAACCGGGGCTGTCGAGGGCGTCGCTGCCCAGTGTCAGGCGTTCACCCTCGACTGTGAGAATCTCCACCTTGAGCAGGTTGTGCACGGTCAAACCGTACTTGAGGCAATGCACGCCCCCGGCATTTTCGGCCACGTTGCCGCCGATGGAGCAGGCGATTTGCGAAGACGGGTCGGGGGCGTAGTACAGGCCATAGGGCGCGGCAGCCTGGGAGATCGCCAGGTTGCGTACCCCGGGCTGAACACGGGCGAAGCGCCCCTCGGGGTTTATCTCGAGAATGCGGTTGAAGCGCGCCATTACCAGCAGGATGCCTTTGGCCAATGGCAGGGCACCCCCGGAAAGCCCGGTGCCGGCCCCGCGCGCCACCACCGGTACGCCGCGTTGGTGGCAGAGCTGTAATAAGGTCTGAACCTGTTCCAGGCGTTCGGGCAGCACCACCAGCAGTGGCACCGTCCGGTAGGCGGAGAGGCCGTCACACTCGTAGGGTTTGAGGTCTTCTGCGCGATGAAGAATCGTCAGGTCCGGCAGCGCATCGCGCAGGGCCTTGAGCAGGGCGGGCAGGTCCACGTCAGGCAGCGCTCCATCGACCCGCTCGTCGTAGAGGATGTTCATGGGGCTCACTCGGCGGCAATTGTTATTGTCGTTGGAAGCGTATCACCCCTTCAGCCTGCGTGTGCCCGCAGCACACCCACGCCTGCTAAATCTGCGAAGAGAAGCAGGCGTGGGTGTGCTGAGTGCAAGGTTTCAATGATGTGCTACAGGATCGTCCTGGGAGAGAATGGCCCGGGCCAGTTCTTCGTCATTGGCCTGCAGGCCGGGGTGGTCCTTGCGTGCCTGTTCCAGCGCCGATTCCACGTAGGCACCACGGATAGCACCGCCGCTGGCGACGAAGGCAGACAGCTCGTCACGGGCCGGGATAATCCGTTTATCGTCCTTGAAGGTCGAATACAGCGAAGCGGAAACACCGGCCGAGGTGGCCACGTCGCCCGCATCGACGCGGGCCAGGGCAGCACCGGCAGGCAGCAGGAGCAGCAGCGCGGGGGCGAGGAATAGGTGGCGCATAGTGTGTTCTCCAGTAGCGTCAAGCCCAAGGAAATAAACCACTCACTGAGTAAGAGCGCTTGGGTGTGCGAGTAGTTCAATCCTTGCCTGGGGACTGCCGCACGTGCGGGTCATGCACGGTCTTGCGTCCTGTGTAGGAGCAGCCCTGTGCTGCGAAGAGGCCGGTGATGCCACACCAACTTTTGTGTTGCATTCACCGGCCTCTTCGCAGCACAAGGCTGCTCCTACACAGTGCGTAAGATCAGGCCAACTGATACGTGGTTTTTACCCGGGTGAAGAACTGCCGTGCGTGAGTGCCTTGCTCTCGTGAGCCCAGGCTCGATGCACCATTGCCACCAAATGGCACGTGGTAATCCACCCCTGCCGTGGGCAGGTTGATCATGACCATGCCCGCCGAACTGTTGCGCTTGAAATGCTCGGCATGGCGCAGCGACGTGGTGACGATCCCGGCCGACAAACCAAACACGGTGTCCTCGGCAGCCGCAAACGCCTCGTCGTAGTCACGCACCTTCAGCACACTCAGCACCGGGCCGAAGATTTCTTCGCGGTAGATGCGCATCTGCGGCGTCACGTCGGTGAACAGCGCGGGTGTAAACAGGTATGCCCCGTCCTTGTTGTCGATGCGCTCCCCGCCGCACACCAGCTTCGCGCCTTGCTCAAGGCCTGAGGCCACGTACGACAGGTTCTGCTCCAACTGCCGGCTATCGACCACGGGGCCTATGTCGGTGGTGGGCTGCAATGCATCGCCCACCTTCAGCGCCCGGGTACGCTCGGCCAGGCGCGCCACGAACGCGTCATGAATACCCGCGGTGACAATCACCCGGGAGCTAGCCGTGCAGCGTTGGCCGGTGCTGTAGAACGAGCCGTTCAATGCCACGTCCACGGCCTGCTCCAGGTTCGCATCGTCCAGCACGATCAATGGGTTTTTGCCCCCCATCTCCAGTTGCACTTTCTTCATGCCATCGGCCGCCAGCCTGGCGATCTGCCGGCCGGTGTGCTCGGAGCCGGTGAAGCTGATGCCATCCACCAGCGGCGAGCGGATCAGGGTGTCACCGACGCTGCGCCCCGGCCCGATTAGCAGGTTGAACACACCGGCGGGCAAACCGGCCCGCGAGATGATTTCGGCCAGCGCCCAGGCCGAGGAGGGCACCAATTCGGCCGGCTTGAACACTACACAGTTGCCGAAACACAGGGCTGGGGCAATCTTCCAGGCCGGGATGGCGATCGGGAAGTTCCACGGCGCGATGATGGCGACCACGCCCAGCGGCTGAGTGAACACGTCGATGCCTACGTCCTGGCGTACCGACGGGTATTTTTCGCCTTCGGCGCGCAGGGCTTCCTGGGCGTAGAACTTGAACGAGCGGCCGGCACGGTCGACTTCGCCCAGTGCCTCACGCACCACCTTGCCTTCTTCGCGGGCCAGCAGTGTGGCCAGCTCTTCTCGGCGTGCGAGAATCTCGCTGCCGATGAAGTCCAGCGCATCGGCGCGTTGCTGCGGGTTGCTGCGCGCCCAAGCGGGCGCGGCGCGGCGGGCAGCAAGCAGGGCCTGTTCGGTCAGTGCCTGATCGGCGCGGGCGAAGCGCTCGATCACTTCGCTCGGGTTGGACGGGTTGCGGTTTTCCAGCACATCGCTGCCGCCTGGGGCGACGAAGGCGCCATCCACATAGCTGCTCTTGGTGACCAGGGTCATGCGGTTCGGCTCCTTTTTACGTTGGCTTGGCGGGCGACGAAGTCGCTGATGTTGTCCACGGCGCTGTCCATCAATTGCTGCATGGCATCTTCACTGCTCCAGGCGATGTGCGGGTTGAGCAGGAAATCATCACGCTCGATCAGCTGGAACAGCGGGTTGCTCGGGTGCAGCGGCTCATGCTCGACCACATCCAGCGCCACACCGCCCAGTCGGCCGTCCCGAAGCGCCTGGATCAGCGCAGCTTCGTTGACCACGCCGCCACGGCCGGTGTTGACCACCAGGGCGTCCGGCTTCATCAGGGCCAGTTGTTCGGCATCGATGAGGTTGTAGGTGTCGGGCGTCAGCGGGCAGTTTATCGACAGCACGTCGCAACTGCGCAGCAGTTCGGCCAGCGGTCGGCAGTCCGGCCCCTGGCGCTTGCCGCCACGGTCTTCGAACAGCACCTGCATGCCGAAGGCCCGCGCCAGGTGCGCCAAGCGCAAGGCGATCGGGCCGCTGCCGATGATTGCCAATTGCTTGTCGCGCACGTCACGGATGCGGTGGTTGAAGTAGATGTTCTGCTGCGGCTTCTCGCCCGCATGCACCTGGCGCATCAAACGCGTGAACGCGGCCGGGCGGCGGAACAGTTCGAGGATCATCGCCAGGCTGTGCTCGGCCACGGTATTGGCGGCATAGCCCGGCACACTGGCCACTTCGATGCCATGGGCATCGCAGTAATCGACATCGACGATATCGCGGCCGGTGAGGGCCAGCGAAATCATCTTCAGTTTCGGCAACTGGCGCAGGTGTTCCTCACGCAGCGGCACGCTGCAGGTAAAGGCGATGGTTGCGTCCTTGAGGTGCTCGAGCACCTGCTCGGGGTGGGTGTAGGCAAACTGCTGCCAGGTGTGCTCGCAGGCCGGGCGCTTGAGGCGGGTGGAGGGCGCCAGGCCCTCGTCGTCGAGCAGTACGATATGTTCGCTCACGGTCCGTTTCCTTATTTTTTCTGGGCCGGCACGTAGCCGGCTGGGGCCATGGCCACCAGACGGCGGGTGAGGAAGCCGGCGTCCTGATCATGGTCTTCGAGGGACTCCTTGCGGACCAGGGCATCACGCACCATGTGCGCGCCAAAGAAGCGGAACGGCTCTGGCGGCAGCATCTTCATCTTCTGGTTGACCAGGCCGCAGTTGGCCCATTCGTCATTGGCATGCTCGACCAGCGACTTGATGATGCGGCTGGCAAACACGGTGGTGGCCACGCCATTGCCAGAGAAGCCGATGCCGTAACTGATGTTCTGGTGGTGATCGAGGTAGCCGAAGTTCGGCAAGCCTTTCATGGCCCGGTCGATGGGGCCGGTCCAGCTGCTGACCACCGGTACATCGGCAAGTTGCGGGTACAGCCGGCGCAGCTCGGCAGCCACCTTGTCGGCAGCAGGGGAAGGCTTCTCGTAGAGGTTGCCGATGCGTCCGGCATAAGCGAACTGGCCCAGCGGCTTGCCGAAGACTACGCGGCCATCAGGGGTGTTGCGCCAGTAGTTGAGCACGGTGCGCGAGTCGGTCATGCATTCGCCGCGGCTGAAACCGATGGCATCGAGCTTGGCCTTGACGGGTGCTGTCGCCACCATGTCGCTGGACATGATCGCGATCATCCGGCGCAACTCCGGGAACTGCGCGCCCCAAGCGTTGAGTGCCAGCACCACGTGCTTGGCCTTCACATGGCCCTTGGCGGTGTGCACCACCGGGTTGGCGCCACGTTGCAGGTGGGTGAATGGCGATTTCTCGAAGATCTGCACACCAAGCTTCAGCGCCACCCGGCGCAGGCCCCGCGCGAGCATGGCGGGCTGCACGGTGGCGGCGTTGGGGTCATAGATGCCACCCAGTACCAGCGGTGAGCCGACGCGCCCGCGAATGGTCTGGCGGTCAAGCTCTTGGAACGGGTTGACGTCTAGCTTTTGCAGGCCATCGGTCAGCACCCGCCAGGAGTTCATCTGGCGTTGGTTGGTGGCCGTCCACAACCAGCCATCCTTGCGGTACTGCGCGTCGATGCCGTGTTCCTGGCAGAAGCTGCCGATCTCATCGATGGCCGACTCTGCCGCCTCGCAGATGCGCCGCGCCTCGACGTCGCCGCAAATGGTCCGCACCGACAGGTACTTGCCCCACCAGTTGGTGGCAACGCCACCGTTGCGCCCGCTGGCGCCCGAGCCACAACGGTCGCGTTCGACGATGACGATGGTTTTTTCCGGGTGGGCCTGCTTCAGGCGAATGGCCGACCACAGGCCAAGGAAGCCACCGCCGACAATGCACACGTCGGCTTGAATCGAGTCCTGCAGGGCAGGGGCGAGGTCGCTGTCCAGGTCCAGCGCCTGGGCATACCAGAATCCACGGTACATGAGGGGTGCCTCTGAGCATGTTTGTCTTGTGTACACATGATGCTCAGTGCGGTCGGGGCGCGATATTACAGTCATGACAATTGATAGGACGTGGGCGCGTGCCTGGAGGGGGCGCTCTGAAAACGCTTACATCATGAGGGAATAAAACGGACGGCATGTTTTGGAGGGTTACAGTTACTAGCTAGCAGTTCTGAGAGGTCTTTTTTTAGGAGTGATCCATTAGTGTTGCCGCGTTTGAATTGGCTCGCCAAGTTTAAAAGTTGCTCACCTTGGGGTGGGCTTGTCTAGTGGTTATTGCGGCAAGGTTATCTAATGATTCAAGATTTTTCTGAACAAAGTAAGTCTCTCATGAGCCAGCTTAAAGTCGATTCGCTGGCGGGTATGGATGATCTGTCCTTTGAAGAACTGTGTGAGCAATTGGGCGATATGGTTGATATTGGCGAAGCTCGCCAGTTGCACGAACAAGTACGCCGGGCACGCAACCAAACCCTGCTCGATGAGAAAAGTATTATCATCCGTCATTCTCCGCTTGTGCCGAAGCGTCTCCAGGACGTTAACGATGGGCCGATCGAGCGCCCAGGACGATACTGTGCCCCTGGGGATGTGGCCTCGATGTTTTCGCCGGCGGCTTACCTGGCAGAGCTGTATAAACAGGCGAAGGAGTTGTATCCCGCGAAAAACCCCTGGCATATCGACGAACGCCGCCCCGACCTGCGGCAATTGGTACTCAGCCAGAACAATCTGGACACGCCGATCAGTGCCCTCAGCCTGTCCAATGAGATCTTGCTGAGCCGGGCGATTGCGGCGCTTACCCAGGAGGGCAGCCCGGCGTTGAATAATGACCAGCTCCTTGAAGCCCTGTCGGCTGATGTCGGTACCAGCACTACGCCATATCATCATCATTACAACCGCCTGCGTCAGGTGTTCGTCCAGAACGATGCGGATTTGTCGCACTTGCTGGCGGCCCCCCGTTTCGCCAAACATCTGAATGACGCTGCACTGGCGTGCCTTCACTACGATATCTCGCCCGCGTTGCGCTGTTTATTGACGGACGACATCAACGAGGAGAATGCTGAGGCGCAGTTTATCAAGTACTTCCCTGGCATGACGCCAACCTCCATGATGCAGCCCGCGCGCTTGCGCAGTTGGTTTGGCCTGACAGACGCTGAGCTGCAAGGCTTCATGGGGGAAATGGATAAAGCTGAATACATTGGGCGCACGCTAACTGCACGTGCCGATGACGAAATTATCCAGTTGACGCTGAGTGATACGCCTCCCAATATGCGTTATGTTCGATTGTATCCATTGCATAACGGCACCTGGCAGTTGGCGTTCAAGTTTCAGATCAATCGCGTTGTTAAATTTGAACTCAGCGGTCCTTTTGCGCTTGAACTGAGAGCTTCAGATTTTGGATACGACTTGTTCTTGCCCGATGAAGAGTATCGGCACAGTTTCGAATGGGCCGACGTGCCGGCCGAGGCCGCGCTCACCGCTAAATGGACGCGGTCCGCTAGCGCTGACCATGAGAGCCGTGAAAGCACGTTAACTGTTACCTGCACGCGGTTGTCGATCGCAGCGTACCTGCTTCAGTTGAACAAGATCGTGCGCCTGTACAAAGTGACCCAGCTGTCCCCACGGGCACTGCAAGACATCATAAACAGTGTCGACCCAAGCCAGATCACCGACCAGACGCTGGCCGTTGTTTTCCGCACCGCCCATTCAGTAAAGCGTTACGGCATCGATCACCAGGACGCGCTGCTCATGGCCAGGGGGTTTATCTCCGAAGCGTCCGACGGCATTGAAAAAAGCCAGTTCGACCGCCTGTTCAATGACCCGCCACTGGTTGCAGGCGGTTTGATCAGGGACAATACGCGGCTGCGCCTGCACCCGGACCATGCCAGCGAGCATGCCGACATCAAGGCAACCCTCAAGCGTGCCTGCCAAACCGATGACGAAGGGCTGCTCGAGCTGGGCCGGCTTATCAGTGGCCTTGCGGATGCCGACGTCGGCATGAATGTCATCATGTCCCATTTGTCCGCGCTGTACACCTTGAGCCTGTGGGCTCGGCATCACGGTCTGACGCTTACTGAGCTGCGCCAACTGCTGCAGATGATGGGCGCGCCGCATCCGATGCATTCGCTGGACAACAGCGGATGGCAGCTGTTGTTGCAGGAGGTGCGCAGTACCACCGACTGGATGGCTGCCCGTGGCTGGACCGTTCACGATCTGCAACTGATGACCCGCGCTGTCGAGGCCATCCCAGCCAGTACCGAAGTCGGCAATCTACTCAACGACATGCGGGCCGCCTTGAGCGCCGCGCAACTCCCCGACGCACCGACCGTGCAGGATCTGCTAGGCGTGCTGTCGCCCTTGATCGCCTCCACGTTCAACCTCAGTGGTGATGCGTTGGCGCAAGCCTTGTTGGACTGGGTAAACCATGCCGAGCCGAGTGAGCTCACGCTGCAGCAGGCCTGCGAACGCCTGCGCAAGGCCGACCCATCGGCCCCGCATGAGCGTGCCTTGGTCGACTTTGCCTATACCCTCGCGCAAATGGCGCTCATCGCACATGGATGCGGCGTCACAGGCGATGCGCTGCACCTGTTGGTGGAAAAGCCGCAGTTGCTGGCAGCCAACGCCGGGCACAGTGGCAGTGCTGGCTTGCTGCGGGATGTCCAGACCGTCATGGCGCTCGGCAACTTCAGTGACTGGCTAAGCAAGCTAGCGGACCAATCAGGCGCAGGCGGCGCACTGCTGGCGGCACTTGGTGAAGGTGCAGGCGTATCGTTGCCCCAGCTTTCCATGACGACCGGTGTTGCTCAAGCGACATTGGCGCAGGCGGCTGTGCATGCACATGACCAAGACGAGCTGAAAGAGCCGACAAAGGTCCACAGCTGGCAGGAAATCGAACTGCTGATGCAATGGGCGAAACTGGCCGAGGCCTATGCCGTGATACCAGACACGCTGGCAAAATTGCTGGCCCAGGACGACGACTGGGCCGCATGGCGGCAGATGGCAGACGCTTTTCAGGCAGGCCTGAAACCGTCGCAGGTCACTGCGGCCCATGCCGCCACGGAGCGGCCGCTCAGCCTGGCGCTGACGGGCGTGCTGGGCGCGAAAGAGCACTTCACTGTCGAAGGGCTGAACAAGCACCTGTTGATCGACGTCCTGAACGCCGAACAGGTGATAAGCAGCCGTATCGCCGAAGCGATGTCGGCCCTGCAGCAGTTCATCCACTGCACCCTGTCGACCCCAGAGGACCCGGCCAACGTGCGCCATGCTGTGCTGGGTCGCCAGTTCTTCAAGGACTGGACGCGTTGGAACGCCAGCTATGCCAACTGGGCAGCAGGGCAAATGCTGATGTACTACCCAGAAAACTACATCGACCCGACAGTGCGCCTGGGGCAAACCCCGGCAATGGACGACATGCTGCAAACGCTGGGGCAGGCGCAGATCAATGACGATACCGTGGGCGATGCCTTCCAGGGCTACCTGAGTGCGTTCGAGGAAGTGGCCAACCTGGAGACTATCAGTGGCTATCATGACAGCCGCGAACCCGCTTCTGGCGCAATCAGAAAGTCGAACCGCTAAGCACCTATGTCTATGACAGCCTGTACCAGCTGGCCAGCGCCACCGGGCGCGAGATGGCCAATGCCGGCCAGCAGGGCGTCAACCTGCCGGATATGGCGCCCCTCGATAACGTCACCTACAGCCGCTACACCCGCACCTATACCTACGACATGGCGGGCAACCTGACCCGCATCCGCCACAGCGCGCCTGCCACAAACCATAGCTACACCACCGATATCACTGTCAGCGACCGCAGCAACCGGGCGGTGCACAGCGCGCTCACCCAGGACCCGGCCGCCGTCGACGCGTTGTTCAATGCCAGTGGCCAGCAAAAGGCTTTGTTGCCTGGCCAACAGTTGAACTGGACACCGCGTGGTGAGTTGCACGCCGTTACCCAGGTCATGCGCGAAGGGGCGGAGGACGATGGCGAGAGTTACCGCTACGACATCGGCAACCAACGGGTGCTCAAGGTCAGTACCCAAAAGACCGCGACCCACATGCGCACGCAACGTGTGCAGTACCTGCCAGGCCTTGAGCTGCGCAGTACAACCCAGGGCGGCACGCTGATCGAGCAGTTGCAGGTGGTGCTGGTGGGCGAAGCTGGGCACGCCCAGGTGCGGGCCTTGCACTGGGCTGCAGGTAAGCCGCCAGAACTTGCCGACGCGCAATTGCGTTACAGCTACGCCGACCAGCTGGGCAGCGGTTGCCTGGAGGTCGATGGCAGTGGTGCGGTGATCAGCCAAGAGGAGTACTACCCGTACGGCGGCACTGCGGTATGGGCCGCTTGCAGCGAAGTGCAGGGGCGCTACAAGTTCGTTCGTTATTCGGGCAAGGAGCGTGATGCGACAGGGCTGTATTACTACGGGTATCGCTATTACCAGCCTTGGCTGGGGCGGTGGTTGAGCGCGGACCCTGCAGGCACTGTGGATGGCTTGAATTTGTACGCGATGGTGCGTAACAACCCGATGACTTTGGTTGATGAGTTGGGGTTGATGCCTAAGAAAAATGACGACAGAAACAGTTCAGGAGCAAAAGACACGCGGGTTGTCAGCCGAAGGGGTGACGCTGATCCTGCGCCTGTCGCGCCAACCACATCTTCGGCAGAGGGGAGCCGTGACGGTGCTGGTGCGGTGGCCTTATCTTCCCGCCCAGAACTACCTGCTGCAGATAGTCCGGTCGAAGAGGAATGGGAAACCGTACCTACTCGTCAGGGCAGACAGGAAAGAAAGGCGGAAAAAAAGAAGGAGAGTACGGGAAAGGAAGTCAATTTCAAGAGTGAGTTCGCTATTCCCGGCAAACCACTATTTGAACGTCTGGCGCGGGAGCTCCCTTTGAATAGACAAGCGAATATGAGCAGCGTTAAGGCAATAGGCCAAAGGATAAACCCTGATACTGGCCAACGACAGGTTGTTTTCTTGGATCAGGGTAATAAGGATGAGGGTTTAAGCCATATCACCTCCAGACACAGAGCCGAATTCGAAGCCGCAGGAATTGAAAAAGGACCAGGCATCATCAGTGCGGTGATGACGGCCTTGATCGACGGCAAGATGGTCGGCATCCAAGGTGCCCAGACAGGTAGAGCCGGCCGACCGATCTATGAGTTTAAATTCAAAGGGAAAAATCAGATCCTCGCGGTTCAGCTCAAAGATGACGGCAGTGTGTTGGGTGCCAATACTAAGGCGCAGGGCGTAAGTTTCAGAGAGAAAGAGGCCTTAGCCTTGGCGCAGTCGCGTAAACGGTAGTGGAGGAGCCATTTCGTGTCGGAAATCTTCTATTTTCAGCACTAAATATGATAGGACGGACGCCTAAAGACGCCTAGAATGATACCCACTTCGGATGTCATGTGAGCAGCGTCCATGGTCGCCCTACAACATCAACAACAACCACAGCCCCCCGAAGCCGCCTCGCAGATAAAACCTGAACTGCGGGTTGGCTTCGTGCTCCTCAACCAGTTCACCCTGGTCCCGGTCGCCGGCCTGGTCGACTCGTTGCGCTTCGCCGCCGACAAGTCGTTCCGCAGCCAGCAAGTGTATTGCCAATGGGACTGGATGACCCTGGACGACCAGCCGATCACCGCCAGTTGCGGCATGCCCATTTCGCCGACCAAACCGCTCAACCTGTTTGCCCAGTACGACTACATTGTGCTGGCGGGCGGGCTGCTGGGCGAAACGCGTAACCCCCCAGACTGGCTACTCGATGCGCTGCGTGAGGTGTACGCCGCCAATATCCCGATCATCGCCCTGTGTTCAGGTTCGTTCGTGCTGGGTAAGGCCGGCCTGCTCGATGGCCGGCGTTGCGCGTTGCATTTCACCTTGCGCGATGAGTTCAAGGAGCGTTTCCCGCTGTCCACCGCCGTGATCGACAAGAGCTATGTGGATGACCGCGGCATTATCACCTGCCCGGGCGGCACGGCCATCGACCTGGCGGCCAACCTGATTCGCCGGCACTGCGGAGCGGTGCGTGCGCAGAAGGGCTTGGAGTACCTGCTGGTGGACGAGCGTGCCGACGCGCAAGAGGACAAGGCCGCCAGCGAAAGCGTTTACCAGAACGACCGTGTGCAGCGGGCCATTGCCTTCATGCGCGCCAACCTGGATGCCTCGATGACCCTCAAGGCGGTGGCCGAGGCAGTGGGCACGCACCCGCGGCAGTTGCACCGCGAGTTCGTTGCCAACACACAAGAGCCACCGGCCAACTACTGGCGCAAGCTGCGCCTGGACCATGCCCGGCGCTTGCTGGTGAATACCAGCCAGAACATCACCACCATTGCCTTGGCGTGTGGCTTTTCCGATGCATCGCACTTCATCTTGTGGTTCCGCAAGCAGTACGGCGAGACGCCTTACAGCTTTCGCAAACGGCGGCATGAAGTGGAGCGGTTTGACTGGCATGGGGACAAAGTAGGCTTGGACCCGGAGCTGTAGCTGTGTAGCCATCTCCTACCCGTGTAGGCGCTGGCTTGCCTGCGAATGGGCCGCAAAGCGGCCCCGGCGCTATCAAAGCTGACCAAATGCCTGAATTTCGATCCGATACTCAGGCGCCGCCAGCGCAGCCCCTACACACGCCCGCACCGGTGGTTGCTGCCCGACCCAGGCGTCATACACCTCATTCATCGCCGCAAACTCCCCCATGTCAGCAAGCCAGATCTGCACGCGGGTGAGGTTGCCCTTACCTGCGCCAACCTGTGCCAGCCACTGCTCCAGCTGCGCCAGCACGCACCGCGTCTGCGCAGCGATATCGCCCGGCGCAAGGGCGACGATCCCGGAGGTTTCCAGGCGGCCATCCACCAGAACCATCTGGCTGGCCCGTTTGCCGGGGTTGATACGTTCGATCATCCGCGCGCTCCTCAGAACAGTACGTAGGTCTTGCGCAGGGTCTCGCGGATCTCCCACACGCCTTCGCAGTTCTCCGGGAACAGCACCGCATCGCCCGCCCGCAGCTCGACCGGCTCGCCACCGTCGGGGGTAAAGGTGCAGCTGCCGCTGACGATATGGCTGAATTCGCGGTTTTTGAGGAAGCGGCGGAATACCCCGGGGCTGCTTTCCCAGACGCCGATGCTGGCGCCCACCGCTTCATCGGTCTGGTCCTGGGCACTGGCGGCGTGGGCGATCGGTTCGCCGATCGGCAGACGGGCAGGGGCTGGCACACCCAGCGGCGAGGCAGCGGCATTGCGGACAACGGTAAGTACTTGGCTCATGATGTGGCTCCTTCAGGCTTTTCGGGCAACGGTTTTGTAGGACGGTGACGGTGCAGGGGCGGCCCCGCCCAACGCGGCGGCTTGCTGCAGGTCGAGCTTGCTGGTCTCTGGGGCCAGCCACCACGAGATCAGTGCACCGAACAGTGAGATCAACGCGGCGGCGAACATGGTGTTGGCAATGCCATAGGTGGCCAGGGAAATAGGCACCAGGTAGGTGCCCACGGCCGCGCCGATACGCGACAGCGAAGTGGCCAGGCCAACGGCAGACGCGCGGATCTCGGTGGGGAACAACTCGTTGGGGTAGACGTACTCCAGCACTTGGGCGCCGCCAATCAACACTGCGTAGGCGCCAAACAGCACCAGCACGGTGGTGGGCGATGCGTCGGGGAACACGCCCAGCAACACCAGCGACATGCCCGACCAGAGGAAGCTGTGGATCAGCATCTTGCGCCGCCCCAGGCGGTTGATCAGCTTGGTTGCCAGCAGGCAGCCGAGGGTGAACAGCAGGGTGATGGCGATCGAGCCGTAGGCGGCCCAGTCGCCGGTGAGCTTCAGCGCCTGCAGCACCTTTGGGGCGAACGCGTAAATGGCGAACAGCGGGACGATGGCGCAGGTCCAGAACAGGGTGACGAAGGCCATGCGTTTGCCGTAGCCGGAGTGGAACAGCGACCACACCGACACCGGTTTGCCGCTGACGTGTTCGGGCAGGTCGGCGATGGAGTAATCCGGGCCATAGACGCGTTTGATCACGGCATCCGCCTCGGCAGTGCGGCCCTTGCTCAGCAGCCAACGTGGCGATTCTGGCGTACCGCTACGGGCAATCAGGAACAACGCACCCGGGACCAACGCACTGGCCAATACCCAGCGCCAGCCGTCATCGCCGCCGACGCGCAGCAACAGTTCACCGACCACATAGGCCACGGCGGCCCCGGCGAACCACATCAGTACCATTGCCGCCAGCAGCGGCCCGCGTTGCTTGCGTGGCAGGAACTCGGCCAGCAGCGAGGTAGCGATCGGGTAGTCGGCGCCGACCGCGATACCGATCAACAACCGCCAGGCGAACAATGCCCAGGCCGACTCGACCCAGAACTGCGCCACCGAAAAACCGACAATGGCGATGAG
This sequence comes from Pseudomonas sp. LAIL14HWK12:I7, assembly GCF_000483465.1. Lineage (NCBI taxonomy): Bacteria > Pseudomonadati > Pseudomonadota > Gammaproteobacteria > Pseudomonadales > Pseudomonadaceae > Pseudomonas > Pseudomonas sp. LAIL14HWK12:I7. The sequence continues at coordinate 60,509 of NZ_AXYZ01000008.1, read as the reverse complement.
GTCGACCAAGTACAGCACCTTGCGCCCGTATTTGTCGGTGAACCAGCCACCCAGGAAGCCGCCGAGGAACACCCCGATCAGCGCCGAAGCTGCAATCAGCCCCTCCCAGAAGGCCGACAGTTGCAGGGCCTGGGTGATCTGCAGCATGGCCACGCCGATGATGCTCAGCACATAGCCGTCGAGGAACGGGCCACCGGCGGAATAGACCGTCAGTTTGCGGTGGAACGCATTGAGTGGCGCATCTTCGACGGAGCGTTTGGGGACAGACATTGGACTTACCTCTTGTTGTTATTTGACGCACTTGCGTGGCGGCACTATGGCACCGGGTTGCAGGGGTTCCCTATAACGGTTCGGACGGGTCGTGGGATGGCATTGCGAAGTGTGAATGGCACTGTAGGAGCAGCCTTTTGCTGCGAAGAGGCCGGCGACATCAGCCAAGATTTACGGCGTTGTCACCGGCCTCTTCGCAGCGCAAGGCTGCGCCTACCGCGACCGAGTCAACAGCGCATCCAGCACCACTTCGCAGGCCGCGCCCCAGCTGGCACTTACCGGTTGATGCATCAACACGGCCAGCCCATCGGCGGTAAAGGTGCCCGGCGTGGCAATCGCTTGCCCCAGGGCCTTGAGCGTGTGTTCGGGTTGGCGCTGGGCACTGCTCACACAGTCGTGCAGGTTGCCCAGTACCAAAGCGCGTGCGTCGGTTGCGGGCAGGCCTTTGTCGGTCAGCCACTGCTGCAGGTCGTGCAAAAGGAAGTAGAACCAGCCATTCATGCACGCGGCCACCGTGGCCAGCTCGAACGCCGCTTCATCCTGCAATACCACCAGGTTGCCCAGCCCGACCAGGCATCGCTCAGCGGGGGGATCCGGGGGGTAGACCACTACTGTGGACTGGTTGTGTTGCGCGGCATAAGACAGCATCACGCGCACGCAGTGAGCGGCGGGGAAGGCGGCTTGCAGCTGTTGCAGGTTCACACCTGCCGCCAACGACAGCAGGCGTTGTCCGGGGTGCAGGTGTACCTCGCCGGCCAGGTGTGCCAGTGATTCCGGGCGCACGCCCAGCATCAGCACCTCGGCCTGGTCGACTACCGCCTGATTGCTCGGCAGTACCTGGCAACCGTGTGCGTGGGTCAGTGTTTCGGCGCGCTGGGCGTTGCGTGGCGACAGCAGGATCGCGCCGTCGAAACCACTGCGGCGCAGGCCGATAACGACTTTTTCGGTCAGCTCGCCGACCCCGAGGATGCCCAGGCTATGCATGATGCCTCCTTGTCAGCTTTCCAGGCCGGCGCGGCGCTGGCCCCAGTGCAGGTTCAGGTTGACGCCCAGGCCCAGCAGCGGCTCCGGCGGGTTGCGGTTGGGCCCGGCCGCGCCCAGCAGGAAGTCGATCAGCTCGTCACGCTCGCCACTCAGCCAGTCGGCCAACAGGGTCCCGGTGGCAGTGCCCCGTGTAATTCCCAGGCCGTTGCAGCACAGCGCCGCATGGACATTGGGTGCCAGCGTGCCGAAGTGCGATTGGTGGTTGCGCGACAGGCACATCGAACCGCCCCAGGTGAATTCGAACGGCGTACCCGCGAGCATCGGGAACCGCCGCTCGAACGACGCCCGGTGCTGTCGCCCGGCGCGTTGCAGGTGGCGCTGGTTGGCGCGCCCATCGGCGTTGAAACTGAAGCTGTTGCGCACCAGCAGGCGCTGGTCCGGGGTGCGTCGCAGGGTGCTGCCAAACGGGTCGGCGGGGATGATGCCCCAGGTCGCCTTGCCACCCAGGCGTGCTTGTTCGTCTTCGCTCAGGGGCCGGGTCATGCTGGCGTAGGTGAAAATCGGCAGCAGCCGCCCCGGCAGGAAGCCGAAGTACGAGGCGAAGGCGTTGTTGGTTAGCAGCAACTGCTCGGCAACGATCTCGCCATGGGCATGCGTGAGGGTGATGCGCGTGCCCTGTTCGATGCGGGTGATGGTGGTGTGTTCGTACAGCGTCACGTTGCTGGGCAGGCTGTCTGCCAGGCCTTTGGCCAAGGCGGCCGGCTGCAGTAATTGGGTGCCTGGGGTGTACAACGCTTTGCGGTAGAACGCGGTGCCGAAGTGCTCGGGCAGGTCACGGGCATCGATCATCTGGTAAGGCTGGCCGAGTTTCTCCAGGCCGCTGCGGTACGCTTCGAGCACCGCCAACCCCTTGTCTTCGACCGCCGCCTGGTACTTGCCGTCCGGGCGGATCTGGCAGTCGATGCCATGCTGCTGGATCAGCGTGTGCAGTATCGACTGCGCGCGCAGGTTGAGCTTGAGGTTCATCCGCGCCGTGGCCAGTTCACCGATGTAGTCCGGTGCGCCGATGTCATGGGGCAGGTCGATGGCAAAGCCCGAGTTGCGCCCCGAGGCGCCAAAGCCGACTTCCTGGGCTTCGAGCAGGATCACCTCGTCATCCGGGTGATGCAGCGCCAGCTGCCGCGCGGCGGCAAGGCCGGTGAAGCCAGCACCGAGTACCACCCAGCGCGCTTCGCTCCGCCCCCGGTGCGCGGCACGTGGCTGGCGCATGGAGCTGAGGTGGAACCAGCCGCAACCGTTGTCGTCCGCGGGGGTAGAGGTGTTTCTGTACATGGGTTTTATCCGTGTTGTTTTCTTCACTGTCGCATGGCCCGGGCGGGGGGCATATAACGGGAATGACGGGTCGTGGGAGGTTTTGGATTGACCGCGGCAAGCCCTGCGTGATTTGCTCGGTTTGCCGGTGACTGGCCCGAGCAAAAGCCCCGGCACTTAACGATCATTCAAAGGAAACTGAAGGTCTGCCATGTCCGAATACACGCTCCACTGCTTCGCCGAATCCGGCAATGCCTACAAAGCCGCCCTCATGCTCGAACTCACCGGCCAGCCTTGGCAGCCGGTGTTCGTCGACTTTTTCAACGGCCAAACCCGCGAGCAGGCCTGGCGCGATGAAGTGAACGAGCAGGGCGAGGTGCCGGTGCTCGAACACGCGGGCAAGTCGTTCACCCAATCGGCCTTGATCCTGGAATACCTCGCTGAGCAAACCGGCCAGTTTGGCCCACGCGATGAGGACGAAAAGCGCGAGATCTGGCGCTGGATGCTGTTCGACAACCACAAGTTCACCAGCTACTACGCGGCGCTGCGGTTTATCTATTGCCTGAAACAGATGGGCGAAACCGATGTGACCAAGTTTTTGCGTGATCGCGCCACGGCGGCCTATCGCATCGTTGATGCACATTTGGCGAAGACGCCGTTCATGGTCGGCGGGCGCTTGACCATCGCCGACCTGTCGTTGGCGGGGTATGTGTTCATGCCTGAAGACACGGGTATCGCGCTGGACGAATTCGTTCATATCGAGGCCTGGAAAGCGCGGATCAAGAGCACGCCAGGCTGGAAGCACCCCTATGACCTGATGCCGCGGAAAGCGCCTGTTCAAGCGCCATTCGGATGACTGGTCGTGACAAGCGCTAGCGCATGACTACGCTCAGGACGTAAGACACATTCTGCAACAACTGGCCAGTTGGCCCTGATGGATCTCGCTCACCCGCTGCAGATGGAAGGCCGCACTGGTTTGCAGGTCGCCCCATGGGGGGGCCGGAACTCACGGGGTGTCATGTGCAACCCCCGTGCTACTCCAAGCGGAGGCTCTACATGCTCAAAAAATGCTTGTTGGCTTTGGCAATCGGCGCGGTTTTGTCAGCGTCGGCCGTGTTGGTGCCTGACTCCATTGGCGGTGCGTCCAGCGCGTATGCGAAGGATGGCGGTGGTGGAGGTGGCGGTGGTCATGGTGGCGGCGGTGGCGGCGGTGGTCATGGCGGCGGTGGGGGTGGTAGCGGTGGTGGAGGCGGCGGCGGTGGCGGTGGTCACGGCGGCGGCAGCGGTGGTGGAGGTGGTCATGGTGGTGGCAGTGGAGGCGGCGGCAGTGGCGGCGGTGGAGGCCACGGCGGCAGTGGGAGCGGACACAGCGGCGATGGCGGCGGGCATGCCAGCTCAGGCCGTGGTGAAAGTGGACGCAATGGCGCCGATGATGGTGCCAACCATGAGGCAAACCATGAGGCCAACCATGAGGCCAACCACGAAGCGAATCACGAAGCGAATCACAGTGTTGGCGAGGCCCACGGTGTAGGGCATGGCGCCGATGATGGGGCCGATCATGATGTCGGCGATGATCATGGCGGTGACCGCACCTAGCATTTGAGTGGCCCGTACCGGCCTCTTCGCGGGTAAACCCGCTCCCACAGGTATTCCACTGCTTTCAAGGCCAGTGAAGATCCTGTGGGAGCGGGTTTACCCGCGAAGAGGCCGGTACAGGCACTGCACATTTCAAATCGACAACCGCACCACCCGGTTATCCAGAACCTGCGATTCTTGCCCCCGCCTTTTGTTCACCACCAACTCGCCAATCGCAATCAGCCGGGTCCGGGTGATGTTGCGCGACAGCCCCAGCAACTGAGCGGTATGCACCTGGTTGTAATGGCAAAAACGGTACGCCGAGCGCAGCAGGGCATTTTCGACCTTCTCGTACAGCCCCCCAGGCTGCTCCTCGTACAATTGGCTAAACGCCCGCTGCAGCAGTTCCTCCACTGCATTGCTGGCAGGCTCCTCCTGCCGTTCGATACGCAGGTTGGACAGCCGCAAATCCTGCGTCTGGATCACCCCGTCAGCACAGGTCAACAAGCTGTGGTGAATAACGTTTTCCAACTCACGGATATTGCCAGGCCACGCATAGTCAACCAGCTTGGCCTGGGCCGTCGGGCTCAGCTCCACCGGCCCGTAGCCCAGCCGGTCGCTGTAGCTACGAATGAAATGCCGCGCCAATGGCAGGATGTCACCTGGCCGGTCACGCAGCGGGTGCAACTGCAAGGTCACCACGTTCAGCCGGTAATACAGGTCTTCGCGAAAATGCCCGGCATTGATGGCCTTCTCGAGCTGCACGTTAGTCGCCGCCAGCACCCGCACATTGATCGGGATGCTTTTGCGTGAACCCAGCCGCACCACTTCGCGCTCCTGCAACACCCGCAGCAGCTTGACCTGGATCGGCAAGGGCAGGTCGCCAATCTCATCGAGAAACAGCGTGCCGCCGTCAGCCTCCTCGAACCAGCCGGCCTTGGCCGCCAGGGCGCCGGTGAAGGCGCCTTTTTCATGGCCAAACAGTTCGGCCTCCACCAGCGACTCGGAAAACGCCCCGCAATTGACCGCGACGAATGGGCCGTTACGCCGGCCGCTGAGGTTATGAATATGGCGTGCGACCAGCTCCTTGCCCGTGCCGGTTTCGCCGATGATCAGCACGCTCGCCTCACTCGGCGCGACCTGTTGCAGGTGGGCGAGCAGCGCCTGTGACCTGGGGTCTTCGAAAACCTGCGCGGTCGCCCTGATCGAGGTGGCCAGTGTCGGGGACGGGGGGAGGGTCAGCAGTTGCATGGGCAATCCTCAGGAATAGAAGGAGGGGGCAGGGCGCTTGCCGTTGAGGGCCCACTCGCCCAGTTCATGGAGGCGGTAGTCCACGGGGTCGTGCAGGGTCTGTGTCCTCAGGTTGCGCCAGTGGCGGTCGAAGCGCAGCGAGGCGTGGGTAGCGCGGGCACCGGTGACCTCGAACAGCCGGTTGCAGATATCCAGGCCATGGCGGCTGGCGGCAACCTTGGCAGTGCCGATGGCCAGGGCCAGGTCGCCACGTTCCTCTGCGCTTAAGGCATGCTCCTTGGCCCAGGCGCTATCGAGCTGGCGGGCAGCGCGTTCGATCAGCAAACGGACGCTTTCCAGGCCGACCCAGAACTCGCCGTAATGGCGCAGCACATAAGGGTCTTCGGCAGTGGTGGTGGCGTTTGAGCGGAACCACGGCCGGCTTTCCTTGAGGGTGTACTGGCGGGCTTCTTCGTACGCGCCTTCGGCGATACCCAGGAACAGATTGGCAAAATGCAGCTGCGCAATCAGCGGGCGCAAGGCGGCGAAGGGCGTGCTCAGCGGCCCTGGGTCGAGCAGCAGTTCAGTGTGCTCGACCCGCACCCGTTCAAACGTGGCGCTGCCGCTGTCGGTCTGGCGCTGGCCGATGTTGTGCCAGTCGCCGTGCAGGCTGATACCGGTGCGGCCACTGGGGATCGCGGCGATCAGCAGTTTGCCGCCCGCGCGTTCGTCCACTGCGGAGGCGATCAGCATTTCCGAGTCGCTGGCACCGGAGCAGAAGCTCTTCTTGCCAGAGAATTCGCACCAACCGTCGAAGTGCTTGACCACGGTGCGTGTGTCCAGCGGGTTGAGGGCGTTACCCCAAAACCACTGCTTGCGTGCAGTCTGCTCGAACCACGGCTGCCATTGGTCTGGGCGCGAAAACAGGCGCACGGTGGCCAGCATCAGGTGATGGAAACCGAAGACGTGGGCAATGGAGCTGTCGACCCGGGCGAACTCGCGCACCACTTCGAAAGTATCGAACCAGCTCGCGCCTTGGCCACCGAACGCCTGTGGGATAGCCAGCGACAACAGGCCGCTGCCACGTAGCGCGTCGCGCTCAGCCTTGGGCGTACCGCCGCGCTCGTCACGCTCTACGGCGGTCTGGGCGAACTGCCCAGCCAACTCGCGGGCGATGGCCAGGGCAGGGCGTGGTGCCGTGTTTACCGGTGCATTCATGGCCGCTCCTCAGGCGCTTTTGCGCAGCGCGTGATGGGCGCCGAACAGCGGCACGGCACGTTCGGCGGCCAGGCGGATACGCGCTGCGAGGGCCTCGCTGGAAACGCGGTAGTCGGCCAGTTCCGCTTGGCTGGCAAACACACCAATCGGCAGTGTCAGGGCCTGCAGGAAGCTGAACAGCGGGCGCAACTGGTGATCGAGCACCAGCGCGTGGCGCTCACTGCCCCCAGTGGCGGCGAGCAGCACTGGGGTGTCGACCAGGGCGTCCTGGCCGATCAGGTCGAACAGGTGCTTGAAGTGGCCAGTGAAGCTGCCGCGGTACACCGGCGTGGTCACCACCAGCTGGTCGGCCTTTTCCACCAGCCGCAGTTGCTGCTCCACGGCCTCGGGCAGCTCGCTGCGCCACAGGGCACTGCCCAACGGGCGGGCAATGTCACCCAGGTCGATGAGGTGAGGCTTGATGTTCAGGTGTTCGGCCAGTTCCGCGAGGATCGCCTCGGTCAGGGCCAAGGTGCGCGAAGGGCGGGAAGTACCGCCAGACAGGGCGACGACATTCAGTGGGGTGCTCATGGGCAAGTCTCCGGTTCGGGTTGAGCGGGGGACTTTGCTGGAGCAATCGTCGTGCCGTTTATAAAACGTATTTTAGATCAACGGGTTACGCGTTTTAGCGCCCGGGGCGATGTTGCCGTGCGGGCGCTGGCTGTTGATCGGGTGTTGCGCTGCAGACAGTTGGCCGGGTGTTGGCGGCTGTACAGTTGGGAGTGTTATAGAGGCATTTGGGTGCGGCTAAAAAAGAATAAGAACTTATATTCTTATTCCGCTGACCAGTCGGCGCGCGCGAGGCTCGATTTCATAGGCGCTGCAAATCCCATGGCGACCCCCTAGCAACCCATCGCCACATCCACCCCTAACCGTGCGGCACTGCCTTGGTCGCCGCATTGCCCGCATATTCAGGCTTCAAGTGCCCCTGCTCATCCAGCAGGTACGCATCCATCACCTCGCGCACCACCGGCCCTGCCACGCGCCCGCCCGCTTCGCCGTTCTCGATCATCACCGCCACCACCACGCTTGGGTGATCGGCCGGTGCGAAGCCGACGAACAGGGCGTTGTCGCGGTGCCGTTCCAGGGTCTTGTTGCGGTTGTAGCGCTCGCCTTGCTTGATCGCCACCACCTGCGCCGTGCCGCTCTTGCCGGCGATGCGGTACTGGGCGCCGGCTGCCGAGGCGCGGGCGATGCCGCGGGGGTCGTGCATGACCATCTGCATGCCTTGGCTGACCTGGTCCCAGGCGCGTTTGTCATGCAGCACGATGTCGGGCATCGGGTTGGGGTCGACCGGGGTCTCGCCACCCACTGTCATGGCCAGGTGCGGGCGGTGCCATACACCCTTGCTCGCCAGCAGGCTGGTGGCCTGGGCCAATTGCAGCGGGGTGACCTGCATGTAGCCCTGGCCGATCCCCAGGATCAACGTCTCGCCCGGGAACCAGGCCTGGCGGCGCGTGGCGCGCTTCCATTCGGCGGAAGGCATCAGCCCGGACGCTTCCTCGAACATGTCCAGCGACACTTTCTGCCCCAGACCGAATTCGGCCATGTAGTCGTGCAGGCGCTCGATCCCCAGCTTGTGCGCGAGGTCGTAGAAGTAGGTGTCGTTGGACCGCATGATGGCGGTGTACATGTCTACCCAGCCGTCACCGCTGCGGTTCCAGTTGCGATATTTGTGTTCGTAGTTGGGCAGCTCGTAGTAGCCCGGGTCGAACACCCGGCTGCCGGGGGTGATCACGCCACTGTCCAGGCCGGCGATGGCCACTTCCGGCTTGACCGTCGAGCCCGGCGCATACAAACCGCGCAGCACGCGGTTGAACAGCGGCCGGTCGATGGAATCGCGCAGGGCGGCGTACTGCTTGAAGCTGATGCCTTTGACGAACAGGTTGGGGTCGAAGCTTGGGTTGCTGACCATCGCCAGCACGTCGCCATTGGCAGGGTCCAGCACCACCACCGAACCGCGGCGGTCGCCCAGGGCCTTTTCGGCCGCCAGTTGCAAGTGGCTGTCCAGGCTCAGGATGATGTCCTTGCCGGGGATCGGGGCCTTGTGGTTGAGCACGCGCATGACCCGGCCCTGGGCGTTGGTCTCGACTTCTTCATAGCCCACCTGGCCGTGCAGCTGGCGTTCGTAGAAGTGCTCGATACCGGTCTTGCCGATCGACTGCGTGCCGCGATACTCGGTGCTGTCGAGGGTCTTGGCTTCTTTCTCGTTGATGCGCCCGACATAACCCACCGAATGGGCGAAATGCTCGGCCAGTGGGTATTCGCGGATGAACTGCGGTTCTACCTCAAGGCCGGGCAGGCGGAACTGGTTGACCGCAACCAGGGCGATCTGTTCTTCGTTCAGGCCGACCATCAGGGTGACCGGCTCGAAGGGTTTGCGGCCGCGGCGCAGGTCCTTGTCGAACTGCCGGCGGTCATCCTCCGAAAGGCTCAACACCTGCGCCAGGGTATCCAGCACTTTGGCTGAGTCGCCGGCCCGCTCACGGGTCATGGTCAGGTCGAAACTGGGCTTGTTGTCGGCCAGCACCACACCGTTGCGGTCATAGATCAGCCCGCGCTCAGGGGCGATGGGCAGCACGTGTACGCGGTTGTTTTCCGACACGGCGCTCTGCTGGTCATGTTGCAGCACCTGCAGCACATAAAGGCGGCCCACGAGGACGGCGACCAGGGTGAAGACCAGGGTGGCGCAGGCGATCAGCCGGCGGTTGACCAGGTGCTTTTCCTTTTCGTGGTCCTTGAGGGGGATGGGCTGCGGCATGGGTGGCTCTGTGGGGTGGCGGTGTGGCCGGGCGGCGGCCCCGGGGCCGGCGATGCTACGCAACCCCTCCCTTTCGCTCAAGGCAGGGGGCCTTGGGCCGGGGGCGGCGATCAGCTGTTGGCCCCGGTATCAGGGTGTTCACGGCGAACATGAAGATTTGTTCATGCCGGCACTCGGATGGCTGCGCAGAGGGGGCGTATAAGGTTGTTTGTGGATCCACAAAACAACTGCTGTGCGATAAGCGAACGAAATAATCATCAGGCGCTAAATTCATAAAATATTGAAAATTAACGTGTTCTTGTATTAATTCGTTGTGAGCTTGCCGCTTTGTGTCGTCGGATTGGTGTTTAGCAAATCACACACGGTTGTCTGTGGATCCATTATCTGGTTGATTAGCGCCTGACGACGGCCAGCCCTCCGGCCGTGCGCGACGACAATTACAAGAAGGGTCCAGTCATGAATGGCTTATCTGGGGCACGGAACCGTCAACGTTCCTTCTGCTCTGCTTGCGTGTGCACGTCTGTCCTCCCGCCTGTGGCCCGCATTGGCCTGCAGGTGGCCCCATGAACATCGATCTCAAGCAACGTCTGGACAATGACCCGATGGGCCGCTTCCAGTGCCTGGCCATCGGCATTTGCATCGTGCTGAACATGATCGATGGCTTTGACGTGCTGGTGATGGCCTTCACGGCCGCCTCGGTGTCTGCCGAGTGGGGCCTGAGTGGGGCGCAGGTGGGGCTGCTGCTCAGCGCCGGCCTGTTCGGCATGGCGGCAGGGTCACTGTTCATTGCGCCGTGGGCCGACCGCGTTGGCCGGCGCCCATTGATTCTGTTCTGCCTGGCGCTTTCCGGTGTGGGCATGTTGCTCTCGGCGTTGAGCCAGAGCCCGTTGCAACTGGCGCTGCTGCGCGGGCTGACCGGCCTTGGCATCGGCGGCATCCTGGCCAGCAGCAATGTGATCGCCAGTGAATATGCCAGCAAACGCTGGCGTGGCCTGGCAGTGAGCCTGCAGTCCACGGGGTATGCCCTGGGCGCGACCTTGGGCGGCTTGTTGGCGGTATGGCTGCTGGGCCACTGGGGCTGGCGTTCGGTGTTCCTGTTCGGCGGCATCGTCACGGTGCTGGTGATCCCGCTGGTGCTGCTGTGGCTGCCGGAGTCGCTGGACTTTTTGTTGGCACGCCGCCCGGCGAACGCCTTGGCGCGGGTCAATCGGTTGGCCGACAAACTCGGGCAACCGGCACTGTCCCAGCTGCCGCTGCCCGCGCAAAGCGTGCCTGGTGCCGCCACAGGGTTCAGGCAGTTGCTGACCCCCGCCATGCGCCGCACCACGCTGGTGATCTGGTTGCTGTTCTTCCTGGTGATGTTCGGCTTCTACTTCGTCATGAGCTGGACCCCGAAGCTGCTGGTCGCGGCTGGCTTGTCGGCGCAGCAGGGCATTACCGGCGGGGTGCTGCTGAGCGTTGGCGGCATCCTTGGCGCGGCGCTGATTGGCGGCCTGTCGTCACGCTGGCCACTGAGCCGCGTGTTGGCGATGTTCATGCTGGTCACGGCCGGGCTGCTGGTGCTGTTCGTGGCCAGCGGGTCATCGGTCACCGCCGCGCTGGCGCTGGGCTTGCTGATCGGGCTGTTCGCCAACGGTTGCGTGGCTGGGCTGTATGCGCTGTCACCGGTGGTCTATGACGCGTCGGTGCGCGCCACTGGGGTGGGCTGGGGCATCGGCATTGGCCGGATTGGCGCAATCCTGTCGCCGACCGTGGCCGGCGTACTGCTAGACGGCGGCTGGCAACCGCTGCACCTGTATGGGGTGTTTGCCAGTGTCTTCGTGCTTGCTGCTGGTTGCCTGCTGTTGCTCAAGCCAGCATCGCGGCCGGGGCAGGCAGTGATGGCCGATGCCTAGGGTCGGGCTTTTGGTGCCCGGCCTGGCCGTAGATCCCAGCAAAATGTTGCCTAGAATGGGTGTGGCTGGCAGGTGTACGCCGCAGCAATTTTGCCGGCATTGAGATCGAGCGCCGCCCGCGCGGCGCTTCGCAGCACAAGGCTGCTCCCACATCTGTTTCGGGCCAATTATTCCTGTGCCATGAGCGCGCACCCCCTTGGCGCCTGACACGATATTGAGTCGGACCAACAAGGCGGTCGCGCGCAAATATCACAGGCCTCACTGGCCCGAAACAGATGCGGGAGCAGCCTTGTGCTGCGAAGCGCCGCGCGGGCGGCGCTCGATCTCATGGCCACCCAATGCGTCGTGGCGAGCACTACGATAAGATTACCGCTCATGTCTCTGGAAACTGCCTGGATGAGCAAGCCCGGTCAATTAGTGCTGGTTACGCTTCGCAAGATGATCGCCTCCGGCGAATTGGCGGCCGGCGAGCGTCTGATGGAAATCCCCACCGCCGAACTGTTCGGTGTCTCGCGGATGCCGGTGCGCATGGCATTTCGCACCCTCGAACAGGAGGGCCTGCTGGTGCGTTTTGGCGGGCGTGGGTTTCAGGTGCGTTCCGTCAGCGCGGACGACATCGCCGGTGCGGTCGAGGTGCGTGGCGTGCTGGAAGGCCTGGCTGCGCGCCAAGCGGCAGAGCGTGGGCTGTCCGCTGAAGCGCGCGCAGCGCTGCAGCGCTGCCTGGTCGAAGGCGACCAGCTGTTTGACAAGGGTTTTGTCACCGAGGAAGACCTGCAGGCCTACCATGACCTCAACATGCGCTTTCACCAGGTGATCATCGCGGCCAGCCACAACCCGGCGATTGCCGATGCCCTGGCGCGCAATGACCACCTGCCGTTTGCCTCGGTCACTGCGCTGGCCGTGGACCGCCACGACCTGGCGCGAGAGTACCGGCGCTTCAACTATGCACACATGCAGCACCATTCGGTGTTCGATGCCCTGGTCAGCGGGCAGGGCGCCCGCGCCGAGGCCATCATGCGCGAGCACGCCAATGCCACCTTGCGCTACGCCGAGACGTTCGGCGCGGCCACGGCCGATGCGCGCATGAAGGTCATCCTGCCCTCGTCCTGAAGCGCTTCAGATATCCAGCACCAGCAGCGGCGTTTTCGAGCGCGAGCAGCAGGGCGTGAACTGATCGTTCTGCGCCTGCTCCTGCTCCGTGAGGAACAGGTCGCGATGCTCCGGTGTGCCTGCCAGCACGCGCGTCAGGCAGGTGCCGCAAATGCCTTGCTCGCACGACATGGCGATCGCGATGCCGTGCTGTTCAAGCACCTGCACCACACTCTGGTCGGCGGGCACTTCGAAGACCTGGCCGGTGCTGTTCACCTGCACCGAGAAGCTGCCGTCGTTCTGCGTATCAACCGGCGCGGCGGCAAAGTATTCGCGGTGCAGGCAGGCCTCCTGCCAGCCCTGCGCCTTGGCGCTTTCCAGCACATGCTGCATGAACCCGCTTGGGCCGCACACATACAGGTGCATATCGTCTTGCGGGTTGGCCAATACCTGAGCGATGTCCAGTGCAGTCTCGGGTTGCTCGTCGAAATGCACGAACAGGCGGTCGGCGAAGGCGGCACCGCGCATGCGTTCGACGAAGGCTGCACGTTCGCTGGAACGGGCGCAGTAATGCAGTTCGAAGTCCTCGCCGCTGTGGGCCAGTTGCTCGGCCATGCAGAGGATCGGCGTAATGCCGATGCCACCTGCGAACAACAGGCTGCGACGGGCGCCCTGGGCCAGGGGGAACAAGTTGCGCGGTGCGCTGATACGCAGGCGGGCACCGTTGTGCACCTGCTCGTGCAGGCTGCGCGAGCCGCCACGTGAGGCAGGGTCCTTGAGTACGCCGATCAGGTAACGGTGGCGTTCTTCGGGGTGATTGCACAGTGAATACTGGCGGACTTGCCCATCCGGCAGGTGCACGTCAATGTGCGCGCCTGCACTAAAGGGCGGTAGCAGGCTGCCATCGAGTGCGGCCAGCTCGAAGCTGCAGATGTCCTGCGCTTCGTCGTTACGGGAAACCACTACGGCATCGATCATGTCCGTTCCTCGTCAGGCTGGGCTTGCGCTGGTCGCGATCAGTTGGGCTTGGGCCGTGCGTTCGTTGGCGATCAGGCGCTCCAATATTTTGCGCGACTGGACCCCGCCGGCATCGATGTTGAGCTTGAGCAGGTTGCGCTCGGGGTAGGCGAGCAGGTTCTGTTGCTGGCGTTCGAGCATTTCCAGGTCTTCGCTGAAAATCTTGCCCTGGCCCTCGCGGATGTTGGCGGTCAGCGTTTCGTCGTGCGCTGCAAAGTTGCGCGCCATGCCCCAGAAGTACCAGATCGAGGTGTCGGTCTCTGGGGTGATGAAGTCGACCACGATGCTCGAGGCTTTGTGCTGCGCATCGGCGTGATAACCCCCTTTGCCTGCGTGGGCCACGCCAACTTCGATCAGCACATGGCTGGGTGGGGTGAAGCGGCAGATCTGCCAGCGGTCCACCGGCACATCGTCAGCCAGGCCGTTGCCGCGCAGGGCCATGCGCCAGAACGGCGGTGCCATGATGTTTTCCATGTGTCGGGCAGTCACCACTTCGTCACCGGTGACGGTGGTCACGGGCGGGGCTTCGTCGATTTCCTTCTGACCAATGCTGGAGGCATGCACGTAGGTTTCGTGGGTCAGGTCCATGAGGTTGTCGATCATCAGCCGGTAGTCGCAGCCAATGTGGAACAGCCCGCCGCCGTAGGCCCACGCGTCATTCACCGCCCACTCCAGGTGTGGGATCAGGCTTGGGTCCGCTTGCGCCTGGTCGCCGGGCCAGACCCAGATGAAGCCGTAGCGCTCGACCACCGCGAAGGTCTTGTTGCAAGGGAAGCCCCTGACCCGCTGCCCTGGCATCTCGACGGTCTTGCCGTCGCAGCCCATCACCAGGCCATGGTAGCCACACACCAGGTTGCCGTTTTCGACATAGCCCAACGACAGCGGGGCGCCACGGTGCGGGCAAAAATCTTCCACTGCAGCCACCCGGTTTTCGTGGCCCCTGTAGAACACGATCCGCTCCCCGCAGACCTGACGGCCCAGCGGTTTCTCGGCGATTTCATCGGGGGTGCAGGCGACATACCACGTGTTTTTGGGGTACATGAAGGCTCTCCGGAGTAGCGATTGTTTTTATTTAATGGATCCATTAAATGTGGCGGAGGGCGGCCCGGTCAACGATTGTGGCATTTTTTGCTGATTTATTTGGGCGATTATCGGACTGCTATGAGTGGTTCTTTGTTTTATGGATCCATTAGCCGGAGTTTTCAGCACCGCTGGATGTCACCCTGCCGCGCTTGAACGATCCGGAACCTGACGAAACCAATCCCGACCTCGCCTGGCACAAAAAGCAGTGGCATGCAGTGCCTAGCGAGACCCTGACCGAACAGGTTTTTTTCAGGTCCTGGACTTCGGCGCGATCACGTTTGAAGCCAGTGGTCGAGACGTTGGCCAGGTTGTTGGAAATGGTGTCCTGGGCGGACAGGCCGGTTTTAGCGACCCAGCGAGCCGGAAGCATGCTGTTCTCCTCGTGCGCCTGTTTACGGCACCCGTTCAAATATGATTAGCCGATTTGCAATTGAGCGCTTGTACTCATTGAATGTTAGGAAGTATTAGCGCCAAGGTTCAGCGTCGAAAACTAGTAGAAGTACCAGGTGACCCGTTCCACTCGCGACGCCGAAGGTTGACTTCCAGATCACCCTTTCCGCTTGCCAGACCGACCCGGACCAGAACGCCTTCGCAACACTGGAGCTGGATGGCAAGAATGGCTCGCTGCCGATCGGCCCCATCGCAAAGGGTGTCTTCAAGTAGGCCCAACACAATGATGAAAATAATCTGTCTTGGTGACACAACCGATCATGGCGGAGATTCAGTTGGAACTCAATCAATAGTGTCTGTTTTGGGTTTGCGGCTTCGTTTTAGGTATAAAGTTTTCTAATGGCTGATGATGCAACCATGGGGTCAGGGTCTTTGGATAGTTGTTGCAGGATGTCTTTGGGCACCTTGGGATTGCAGGCAATTCGGTGTCTTACAGTTGCGTCCGAATCGATTGCGAGTCGCTCGAAGACCGTTCTATTAAGTTTTCGTTTGGTTGCTATTTTCCATCGGATATCTATGTCGCTGCTCTTCGAGAGAAGGTCTATGATGTCGTCGGGAATGTTTTTGTTCCCAGCTACGCATCGTGCGAGCTCCGGGTAGTTATTAAGTATTTCAGTCCATACTTCAAGTGAGGCAGTTTGGTGTGCGAGCGTGGTATCTTCATCATCGTCGCAAAGGATTCTGAATTCTTCAGCTGAAATACCCATCTATTTCCCCTTTTGGCCCTTGCATTGCACCTCGATCATTGATCTTTCTCTCTGGGCGGAGTGTGCTTCGATTTTGTTGGGGATGCTCTCTCAGTGGATGTTTGATGCGCCTGTTGGTAGTAGTTTTCCAATTTCCTTCAAAGCCTCATCTTGCCTTTCATATAGCTGGGTGTTGATGTAGGTCTGGCATTCTGGTGTGAAGTTCATCGGTTAAGTCTCCATGCTATTCTTCCCACTGTTTTTTGTGTTGCCTCAAAGCAAATTGTTCTTTCATTTTTTTGTTAAAAGCATTTATATGAGCCTTGTCTCTGTTGTCATACTCCACGCGAAAGCCCCGATGCTCATCTAGAAAGCGTCCCCCGTTGAAGGGGTCCGGTATGAATTTTGCCGTATTAGGAACGGAATCTTTGGCGGAGATTTGAGTGTGTCCTAGGGCGCTGTTCATAGCTTGACTGTAGTCGTCGTGCAACTCGTCGCATTGACGCTCTTTCCTGATTCTCTCTCTTTCTAGTTATTTTCTCTTGTCTTTAGCGCTGCATGGGTTGGCGGTTCTTGTCAGTTCAAGTGGGTCGATCCACTGTCTCGGGTTTGGCGCGTACTGGTACGTATTAATCTCGCCATCAAGCACTACTGGATCCTTACTAATAAACCTTGCTGTCCGAGGATCAGTAGCGATGGTGAAAAATGGTGTCATTTTGTTTCTTGATTGGTGGCTGACTTGTGATGGGTGGAGCATCTTTGTGATGCTCCACTATCCGATAATTGGGCGCTATTGTTGCTGCTTCTTTCGCAAATCTAAATTGTAGTGCGCGACCTGCTTGACATTTGTGACGGTGTCTTTCGATAAGCGTTCTAGAATTTCAATAGGTGTTTTTTGATTTGCAGCAATAGCCTGCCTAACACGAGGCTCTTCGTCTCTGGATAAAAGGTGCATGCTGTCGAGGTCTAGTTTACGTTTTCTAGCTACAGTGTGGCGAGTTTTCCAGTTACCACTAAGGGCTAGTTTGGCGAGGATAATGGCTGGTATGGTGTTGTTTTGTAATAGCATTAACTCGTAATCCGCATGTTGCTCAAGCATGCTTTCCCAGACGTGCATCTCTGCCTCATCTGAAATTGCCCTGCTTTTAAGTGTCGGGTCATCGCTTTCGATTAAGCTCATGAATTCCGCTGCTGAGTTTATCATTTCTTTTCCTGGCACTTTAATGATTTTAAGTCTATCTGACGACCAGTTGGGCCTTTGTGTTTTTTGCCAGTAAGCATGTCCCCATGCTCATTAAGGTCGGCTAACCATTCGAGCGTGCTGTTTCTTGATTCCGTGAATACTTTCCAAGAACTACCGTGCTCGGTCTTATCTGGTGAGTACCAGTTTCCGTCTTTTGGATCTCTGTACAAGCTTACGTTACCAACTCCCGGTACATGGCCGCTGCACCTTTTGTCATATCTCTGGATAATCCATTTTTCAGCGCAGCAGGTTCTGTTGTCGATGTTTTTCTTTCCAGTAGGAGGAGGCGTTCTCCCTGTGCGTGATAATCCTAATGGATCGGTCCATTCGATCGGGTTGGGTGCATACGTATAAGAATTGATGTCACCGTAAAGACCTATCGGGTCTCGAGTGATAAATCGACCCTGAAAGGGGTCATAATATCGATACCGGCTGTAGTGAAGCACAGCCTCGGGGTCGAAATACTGCCCTTGGAAGCGCAGTGGATAGTGCATTCCTGACAAATCTGCTTGTTTATTTCCATTTTCTTTGGCTGTTCCCCACGCCTCATAGATTGCTGTCCATGCAATTTTCGCATTAGCGTCGGTGACTTCCATTGGAATGCCGAGGTGATCGCATTGATACCAGACCAGAGCATCGAACGGCTTCGGCGTTGGCTTGTGCTGCCATACTGGATCTCGGTCGATGTCATACGGGAAATGATAGTTTGGCTGCCGCAGCATTTCCTCAATGTGATTCATCACCCCTTGCGCGACAGGAACGAAGGTTCCTGGCTCAAATACATAATGTGTGGTCTGCCCCTTGCCATCTCGGCCTCGTTGCTCGAACGCCAGCGTATCGCCGTCCCAGATAAACAGCGTCAGATTGCAGCCTAGCTGCTCATCCAGCGCACGCCGTGCGTTCTCGTTCCAGACCGGTCCGGCCTGGACCCGGTTGCGGTACTTCGAGCGCGAGTCCTTGTAGACACGGCGGCCTAAAGCGTCATAGCCAAACTCGACAACCAGCCGATCGTCCTCGTATCTACGCAGGCGGTCGTACAGGTCCCAGGTGAACTTGCCAGCCTTGCCGTTCTCTATCCGCTCCAGCAGATTGCCGCGCTCGTCGTACCGGTATTGCGTTCCGCAGTAGCTGCGCAGCACGTTGTCCATCAGCTTGCGTGGCGAGTGCGGATTTGGCCCGGGCGGTGCCTCGGGGTCCAGCAGGTTGCTCGCTGGGTCAAAGGCAAATATTTCCTTCTCGTAGTTAAGGCTGGCTTCAAGCAAACGACCAACCGGGTCATAACGGTAGCGCAGATCGCCACGGTTCAAGTCTTTGATGTGGCATAGCTGCCCGGCTTCGTCATAACGGTAGGTGCGAGCCGCTATGCGTTTGGACTCACCTTGCCGAGCGAGCGTCTGTTCCAGCAACTGGCCATTCGGGCTCCAAGTCTGTCGTTGGACCAGGCCATTGCCCTGCACGCGACCGATCTCTCGGTGCAGGTCATCACGCTCGTAACTGATCAACTCCTGGTCATCAAGTTTGAGCGCGAGCAGGTGGCCGCTGCCGTAAGTCAGCCAGCTGACTCGGTGGCCATCGGGACGGGTGGTGGCGACGCGGTGGTTGAGAGCATCGTACTCATGCTTAAAGACTGCAACCTGTGGTTTGACCAGATAATCAAGCCACTGATGCTCGCGCGTATTGTTGCCCGCGGCATCGTAGAACCACTGCAGTTTGCAGGTGCCGTTCTCAGCCCAGGTCAGATTGCCATTGCCGTCATAGGCAAAGGTCTCGATCTCCCATTTCTCACCGCCGCGCTTTGGGCACAGGGGGCTGTTAAGTGAAGTCAATCAGGGGTTGCCGAATATCAAGGTCGCACTCGACGTAGTGATCAACATGACGTCCTGGTAACCCTTGCACAGCCGTGACCTGCTATGCCTATGGGATACAACGCGCAAAGAGGACAGTCCCCCGATGCTGGTCGTCGAGCAACTGCACAAGTCATTCATCACCCCTCAAGGCCCGCTGCCTGTGCTGCAGGGCATCGACCTGCGCCTGGCCCGCGGCAGCAGCCTGGCGCTGATGGGGGAGTCGGGGAGTGGCAAGAGCACCTTGCTGCATTTGATTGCCGGCCTGGACCGGGCCGACAGCGGGCGCATCCTGATTGATGACGAACCACTCGATGGCCGTTCGGAGTCGGCACTGGCGCGGTGGCGCCGGGATGGCATTGGCCTGGTGTTCCAGCAGTACAACCTGATCAGCAGCCTGGACGTGGCGGCCAACCTTGCGTTTCAGGCCCGGCTTGCCAACCGGCATGACCCGCACTGGCTGGCGTACTTGGCAGAGCGCCTGGGGCTGGCTGCGTTATTGACGCGCTACCCGGAACAGCTATCTGGCGGCCAGCAACAGCGGGTCGCCATTGGCCGCGCCCTGGCCGGTCGCCCCGCCTGGGTGTTGGCAGACGAGCCGACCGGCAGCCTTGACGAAGCCAGCAGCGATGAGGTGTTAGGCCTGTTTTTGCAACTGGTCACCGAGGCCGGCAGCAGTGTCCTGATGGTGACCCACAGCCAGCGCCTGGCGGCGCGGCTAGCGCACAGTTGCTACCTGCAGGCGGGCCGCGTGCGCGCCGAGCACGGCCTATGAGCCCATTGCTGCTGACCCTGCAGGCGCTGTTGAGCCATTGGCGGCGCCATCGCGTGCAGTGCCTTAGCATCTTTACCGGGTTGTGGCTGGCCACTGCGTTATGGACCGGCGTCCAGGCACTCAACAGCCAGGCACGTATCGACTACGCCCGTGCCAGTGCGGTACTGGCGGCACCGATGCAGGCGCAATTGGTGCCGCGTGACGGCGAACGCTTCGAGCAGGCGCTGTATGTGCAATTGCGCCAGTTGGGCTGGCCGGTTGCCCCGGTACTGGAGGGGCGGCTGCGGTTTTCTGGCGAGCAGCCGGTGACTGTCCGGCTGATTGGCGTCGAGCCGTTGAGCTTGCCAGTTTCCACCGCCGTGGCCGGTGTGCGGGTGGCCGATTTCGACCTGCAGGCCTTTATTGGCAAGCCGGGGCAGGCCTGGGTAGGGCCGGACACCTTGCGCCAACTGGGCAAAACCGTTACCGACGTGGCCGTCAGCAGCGAAGGGCAGCGGCTCCCACCCTTTGTGCTCAAGCCGGAGTTGGCGCCCGGGGTGATCGTGGTCGACATCGGCCATGCGCAGGCCTTGCTGCAGGCACCCGGACAGCTGTCGCGGCTTCTACTGACAGGGCCTTCGGCGCCCTTGCCCGCAGCCATCGCTGCGCGGCTCGAACTGCAAACACCGAGTGATGACGGTGGCCTGCAACGCCTGACCGAGAGCTTTCACCTGAACCTCACCGCACTCGGCTTGCTGGCCTTCGTGGTCGGGCTGTTCATCGCCCACGCCGCCATTGGCCTGGCACTGGAGCAACGCCGTGGCTTGATCAGAAGCCTGCGGGCCTGCGGCGTCATTTTGCATTGCCTCTTGCTCGGCTTGGCGCTGGAGCTGGGCCTGTTCGCGGTGCTGGGCGGGCTGGCCGGGGTGGCGGGCGGCTATGGGCTGGCCGCGTTGCTGTTGCCGGACGTTGCCGCGAGTTTGCGTGGCTTGTATGGCGCCCAGGTCGCCAGCGTGTTGCACCTGTCGGCTGGGTGGTGGTTGGCTGGGGTGCTGGTGAGTGTGCTCGGGGCCTTGTTGGCGGGGCTGAGCAGTGTTTTGCAGGCCGCGCGCCTGCCCCTGTTGGCGCTGGCTCAACCCCAGGCCTGGCGCTTGGCGCAAGGCCGTTGGTTGCGGCGCCAGACGTGGGTGGCACTGCTGTTGCTGCTGGTGGCGCTTGGCTGTTGGCAACTGGGCCAGGGCTTGGCCAGCGCTTTCGCCTTGCTGGCGGCGTTGTTGCTGGCCTCGGCGTTGCTGTTACCTCCCTTGCTCGACGGCGTGCTGGCCTGGGCTGCGCGTGGGCGCCGACGGCCGCTGTCGCAGTGGTTCGTCGCCGACAGCCGCCAGCAATTACCCGGGTTGAGCCTGGCGCTGATGGCCTTGTTGCTGGCACTGGCCGCCAGTGTTGGCGTGGGCAGCATGACCGAGGGCTTTCGCAAGACCTTCATCGGCTGGCTCGATGCGCGTTTGTCCGCCGACCTTTACGTGACGCCTCGGGACACCGCGCAGGGCCTGCAGATCAGTGAGTGGCTCAAGCAGCAACCTGCGGCCACGGCGGTGCTGCCAGGCTGGCGTGTGGAAACGCACCTTAAGGGTTGGCCAGTGCAGGTGCAGGGGGTTATCGACCACCCGGCCTACCGCGACCGCTGGCCGTTGCTGGACCAGCACGCGCAGGCCTGGCAGCAGTTGGCGGCGGGCAAGGCGGTGATGCTCAGTGAACAATTGGCCCGCCGCCTAGGGCTGGCGGTGGGCGACACTTTGATGCTGGCGGCCGACGCTGCGCCGCCCATGACGGTTGTGGGGGTGTACGCCGACTACGGCAACCCCAAGGGCCATTTGTTGGTCAATGCCGACTGGCTGCGCAGGCATTGGCCGCAGGCGACATTGACCGGCCTGAGCGTGGATGTCGCGCCCACGCACCTGGCGCCCCTCAAGGCTGCGTTGCAGCAGCGCTTTGCCCTGGACGACAGCCGGGTGGTCGAGCAATCGCGCCTGAAGCGCTGGTCGACCGAAGTGTTCAACCGCACCTTTGCCGCCACCGCCGCCCTCAACAGCCTGACACTGGGTGTCGCCGGCGTGGCCATGTTCATCAACCTGCTGACCCTGAGCCAAAGCCGCCTGGGCCAGCTGGCGCCGCTTTGGGCATTGGGTGTGCGGCGCACGCAACTGGTTTGGCTGACCCTGGGCCAGACGCTCATGCTGAGCAGCCTCACCGTGCTGCTGGCGATCCCTGTCGGTGTCGTGTTGGCCTGGTGCCTGGTGGCGGTGGTGAACGTGCAGGCATTTGGCTGGCGGTTGCCGCTGTATGTGTTTCCTGGGCAATTGGTGCAACTGGCGGTGCTGGGCATCCTCACCAGCCTGCTGGCCAGTGCCTGGCCGCTGTGGCAACTGGCGCGGCGACAGCCCAGCGATCTGTTGAGGCAGTTTGCCGATGAACGTTAAAGCCTGTGTCGTGCTGTGCGCGCTGCTGAGCGGCTGTGACCAGCCTGCGCCAGCGCCGCAGAGTTTTGCCGGGTTGGGCGAGCAGGCCAGTGGGTTCAGCCAGGTGACCCGCGATCACCCCTTGGTGTTCCCGCGCGATCACGGTGCTCATGAGGGGTTTCGCATCGAATGGTGGTATGTCACCGCCAACCTTGAAGACGCCCAAGGGCGGGACTGGGGCGCGCAGTGGACGCTGTTCCGTTCGGCCTTGCGCCCAGGGGCGGAAACGGCCGACTGGAACAGCCCGAACCTGTGGATGGGGCACGCGGCGCTGACCGGGCCGGGTGGGCATCGCGCTGGCGAGACCCTGGCGCGTGGCGGTATCGGGCAGGCAGGCGTCGAAGTCCAGCCGTTCCGGGCCTGGATCAATGACTGGTCACTGCAGGGGGGGGAGGGCATTGCAGAGTTGCACATGAAGGCTGCCGGCCAAGGCTTTGGTTACGACCTGAATCTGCGCAGTGACAGGCCGCTGGTGCTGCACGGCAGCCAGGGCTACAGCGAAAAGTCGGGCAAGGGGCAAGCGTCGTATTACTACAGCCAGCCGTTCTACCGCGTCAGCGGCGAGGTGGAGCGCGATGGCCTATGCATTGCGGTCACCGGGCAGGCCTGGCTGGACCGGGAGTGGAGCAGCCAGCCGCTGGCGGCCGGGCAAACGGGCTGGGACTGGTTTTCACTGCACCTGGACAGCGGCGCGAAGCTGATGCTGTTCCAGGTGCGCGAGGCCAAGGGTTTGCCGTATCGGGCGGGGACCTGGGCCAGTGCCCAGGGTGAGGTGGTAGCGCTGCGAGGCGATCAGATTCAGCTTCAGGCGTTGGCCTGGACGCGGCAGGAAAACGGCAAGGAGGTGCCGACACGTTGGCGAGTGCGGGTGCTGGCGTACGGCGTGGATGTGCAGGTTGATGCCGTCGAGCCGCGTGCCTGGATGAACACCCGGTTTCCTTACTGGGAGGGGCCGGTGAGGTTGCAGGGGAGTGCGGGCGGGCGGGGGTATCTGGAGATGACGGGGTATTAGGGGCATGCAGGGGTGTGAGGCTGCCAGGTGTATGGCGATGGGGGGGGGCGCCTGTGAGATCGAGCGCCGCCCGCGCGGCGCTTCGCAGCACAAGGCTGCTCCCACATTTGTTTCGGGCCAGTCATGTCTGTGAAGGCGGCGCGCGACCGCCTTGTGTGTTCGACTCGATAGCGCGCCATGCACCTGTAGGAGCAGCCTTGTGCTGCGAAGCGCCGCGCGGGCGGCGCTCGATCTCGACAGCGCCGCAAACCTCAACCCGATCACCTCAAACCATCACCTCAATCCTTGATCAACCCCCGCAACGCCGCCTTGGCCTCAGGCGTACGCAGGCATTCGATAAACAACTGGCTCTCCCGCTCCACAGTGGCCTCCAGCTCCGTGCGCCCCCCATCCTTGAGCAGGCGCTTGCTAATACGCAGCGCCTCTTGCGGGTAACTTTGCAGCCGCCGCGCCAGTTGCCGGGCGGCCGCCAAGCACTGTTCGCCATCTTCATGCAGCTCACTGGCCAAGCCCCAGGCTACCGCCTGCTCACCCTCAAGCAACGCGTTGCCCATCAGCAAGCGGGCGGCGCGGGCGTGCCCGAGCATGCGCGGCAGCAGCAGGCTGGAGCCGAACTCCGGGCATACCCCCAACGGCGCAAACGGCATGCGCAGCTTGGCCGTGCGGCTGACCAGCACCTGGTCGCAATGCAGCAGCAGGGTGGCGCCGATGCCGATCGCCGCGCCACTGACGGCAGCGATCAGGGGTTTATCCAGGCCCATCACAATGCGCATCAGGCGGAACACCGGGCTGTCCCTGTCGCTGGGCGGGTTGTCGAGGAAATCGCGCAGGTCATTGCCGGCGCTGAAGCAGTGGGGGCCGCCCGTGATCAGCACCGCATCAACGTGCGGGTCTTCGCCCGCCGCCAGCAGCAGGTCGCCAAACTGGCGGTACATGGCGATGTTCAGGGCATTGAGCTTGTCGGGGCGGTTGAAGGTCAGGGTCAGCAGGCCCTGGTCCAAGTCGCGTGTGATCAGGTCGTTCATGGCAGCCGCTTTTGTTGTTGTGGTCAGGCCCGGCAACAGGGTGCACACCGGGCATTGGCCAGTAGGGTTTATCATGGCGCTCGGCTTGCTGTACAGTCGTTCAGCCCAGTCTACTGCCCGAGAATCGCCGATGAGCCAGGAAGCCCGCTACCACCGCATGCTGCCGGAATTGCGCAAAGCCAACCTGGTCGAGGCGACCTTGGTATGCCTCAAACGCCATGGTTTTCAGGGGGCTTCGATCCGCAAGATTTCCGCCGAGGCGGGGGTTTCGGTGGGGTTGATCAGCCACCATTACGCGGGCAAGGACGAACTGGTGGCCGAAGCTTACATGGCGGTCACCGGGCGGGTCATGGGCCTGCTGCGCGAAGCCATGGCCCAAGCCGCGCCCACGGCCCGCGAACGGCTGTCGGCGTTCTTCCGTGCCTCGTTTTGCGCCGAACTGCTCGACCCGCAACTGCTCGATGCCTGGCTGGCGTTCTGGGGCGCGGTGAAGACCGCCGATGCGATCAACCAGGTGCACGACCATTCCTACGGTGAGTACCGCAACGAGTTGAGCCGGCTGCTCGCCACGCTGGCGGTGGAAGAGGGCTGGCAGGGCTTTGACGCCGACCTGGCGGCGATCAGCCTGAGCGCGTTGCTCGATGGCTTGTGGCTGGAGTCGGGCCTCAACCCGGGCACCTTTACGCCGGCCCAGGGCGTGCAGATCTGCGAGGCCTGGGTGGATGGCTTGCAGGCCGGTGGTCGGCAACGCTTCAGCCTGCCCAAGGGCTGTTGATCGTCTGTTCAGTAACGAGTAGGCTGCTGTCGCGAGTGTGTAGAACAAACCAATAAAAAAAGAGACTTCACGCAATGACGCCTCGGGTATTGATCGTCGATGACGATCCGCTTATTCGTGACTTGCTGCAGGCCTATCTGTCCCAGGAAGGCTATGACGTGCACTGCGCCGACACCGCAGAAAAGGCCGAGGCATTGCTCGGCAGCCAGGACGTCGACCTGGTGCTGCTGGACATTCGCCTGCCCGGCAAGGACGGCCTGACCCTGACCCGAGAGCTGCGGGTGCGCTCGGAAGTCGGCATCATCCTCATCACCGGGCGCAATGACGACATCGACCGCATCGTCGGCCTGGAGTGCGGCGCCGACGACTACATCATGAAACCGCTCAACCCCCGCGAGCTGGTGTCCCGTGCCAAGAACCTGATTCGCCGCGTACGCCATGCCCGCGAGGTGCACCCGGCGCCCGCCTGCGCACAGTCGATCAAGCAATTTGCCGACTGGGCACTGGACACTGACCGTCGACGCCTGATCGACCCGCGTGGCGGGCAAACGCTGCTGACCCATGGCGAGTTCCAACTGCTCAGCGTCTTCCTGCGCAACAGCGGCCACACCCTGAGCCGCGACCAGTTGATGGACCAGATCCGCAACCGTGAGTGGGTACCCAACGACCGCTCCATCGACGTGCTGGTCGGCCGCCTGCGCCGCAAGCTGCATGACGACCCGGCCGAGCCGCAACTGATCATCACCATTCATGGCACCGGCTACCTGTTCACCGCCAGCGTGGCCGCGTGAGCACCCTGCGCCGCCTGCTGGCGCTGGCGGTGCTGGTACCAGGCTTGCCAGCAGCGGCGGCTGAGCCGGTGCGCTACTGCGACTACCCCGTGTACCCGCCGATTTCCTGGAGCGATGGCCACCAGGTGCGTGGCCTGGCGCCGACGGTGGTGCGGGAGCTGTTTGCGCGCATGGGCCGAGAGGTGCAAACCGTGGTGCTGGGCAATTGGAAGCGCTGCCTGATGGACGCTGCCGCCGGGCGGGTGGACGTGGTGCTCGCCTACGACAGCGACCAACGTGACCAAGGCATGCGTTTTTCGTCGGTACCGGTGATACGTGAAGAGGTGGCGGTGTTTTTCAATCGCCGCCGGCCCGTGCAGTTTCAGCACCTGGAAGACTTGGCCGGGTACCGTGGCGGCTTGCTCTACGGTGAAAGCTACGGCGCCGACTTCGACCGTTTTGTCGCGCGCCACCAGAACATCGAGCGGGTCTCGTCCAGCCAGCAGAACTTCGGCAAGCTGATCCGTGGGCGCATCGACTTCGTGATCCAGGAGCGGCGTACCGGCGAGCTGTTCATCGAGCACCTGCCCGGCGCCGAAGACATCCGCGCCTTGCCGGCCGCGCTGAGCGTGGACTACCTGCGCGTGGCGGTGTCGCGCCAGTCCTCCCTGAGCCAGCACATGGACGAGATCGACCACCAGTTGCGGCGCATGCACGAAGCTGGCGAGATCGACCGCTGGCTGGAGCAGAGCGAAGTGACCTACCGCGACATGATCAACCTGCCGGCGGATGCCCGATGATCCGCCTGCGCACCGACGGCCTGTTGCGCCGCCTGCTGCTGTTTATCCTGCTGTTCAGCCTGTGCTTCACGGTGCTGGCCAGTTCCGTGCAGCTGTATTTCGAGTACCGCCGCGAGATGCGCGACATCGAGGCGCGCATGGCGTTGATCCGCGCGGGTTACCTGGCCAGCCTGGAGCGCAGCTTGTGGGACCTCGACGAAGCGCAACTGGATGTTCAATTGCGTGGCCTGGTGGACTTTTCAGATGTGGCGAGGGTACGCCTGCTCAGCGATGACTTCACCCTGTTGCGCGGTGAAGCCGAGCCTAAGGGGCCACTGCGCATCGAGCGTTTCCCGCTGGATTACCAGCCACCGTCGGGGCCGGCACGGCACCTTGGCGAGCTGGAGGTGAGCATCGACCTGGGTGCGGTGCACCGGCGGCTGTATGCCACGGGCCTGGCCAGCCTGTTGTGGATGGGGGTGTTTCTGTGTGGCCTGGCGGTCGCGTTGTCTGGCTTGTTCTACCGCCTGGTGACGCGCCATTTGCAAGTCATGGCCGAGTTTGCCCGGCGGATCGGGGCCGGGCACTGGCAGGAGCCGCTGCGCCTGGATCGCCGCCGTTCGGCGCATGCCGATGAGATCGATACCGTGGCGCATGCCCTGGACGACATGCGCCGGGCCATCCTCAGCGACATCGAGCGCCGCGAGCTTGACCGAGTGGCCCTGCAGGACAAGCGTGACGAGCTACAGGCCATGGTCGAGCGGCGTACCGCGAGCCTGGCCCGGGCCAAGGATGAGGCCGAAGCCGCCAACCTGGCCAAGTCACGCTTTTTGGCGACCATGAGCCATGAGCTGCGCACGCCGCTCAATGGCATCCTCGGCATGGCCGAACTGCTACGTGGCGCCAGGCTCGATGCGCTCGACCGGCAACGCCTACAGGCTTTGTACAAGGCGGGCGAAGGGCTGTTGGCCATTCTTAACGAGGTGCTTTGCTTTGCCCGTCTCGAAGAGGGCGAGAGCCAGGCCGAAATGCTCGGTTTTTCACTTCGCCAGTTGTGCACGGAGGTGCTGGCATTGCTCGAACCAATGGCCTTGGAACGCGGCGACACCCTGCACGTGGAGGTCGATGAGCAACTGGCGGCGCATCAGCATGGCGCCGAGCAGTACCTGCGCCAGGTACTGAGCAACCTGCTGGCCAACGCCATCAAGTTCACCGCGCACGGCCAGGTCGAACTCAGGGTGCAGGTGCTGGCCAGCGATCAGAACGGGCAGCGCCTGCGCGTGTCGGTCAGTGACAATGGCATTGGCATCGAACCGGCCATGCAGGCGAAGATTTTTGACCGTTTCGTGCAGGCCAGCGAAGCGGTGGCCCGGCGCTATGGTGGCACTGGCCTGGGCTTGGCGATCTGCAAGCACCTGGTGGAAAAACTTGGCGGCCGCATCGGCCTGAACAGCGTGCCGGGGCAGGGCAGTTGCTTCTGGTTCGAGCTAGACATGGCGCGTGGGCAGCCTGCCGTTGCCCATGAGCCGGCCTGCTCGGCGTCGGCCAGCCTGAGTATCCTGGTGGTCGAGGACGTGGCGTTGAACCGTGAGGTGGCGGGTGGGTTGCTGGTACGCGATGGCCACCAGGTGTGCTTTGCCGAGGATGCCGAGCAAGCCCTGCAAGCCTGTGCCCAGCAGCGCTTCGACCTGATCCTGCTGGATGTGCACTTGCCCGGCTTGAGCGGGGTTGAGTTGTGCCGGCGCATCCGCGCCACCCCAGGGCCAAACCGTGGCAGCCGGATCCTGGCGCTGACTGCCGGGGTGCAACCGGCGCAAGTCCCCGATTACCTGGCCGCAGGCATGCAGGGGGTGCTGGCCAAACCGCTGCGCCTGGAGCACCTGCGCCAGGCCCTGGCCGAGGTTGCGCCTGCCCCGGTGGCTGCACCTGGCTCGGGCATGGACTGGTCACTGTTGCAAACCCACCGCAGCTTGCTGGGTGAGCAGAAGTTGCAGGCGCTGCTGGCAGTGCTGCGCCAATCGATCGAGCAGCACGCCACGGCGCTGGCCGAAGCCTTGCAGGCACGCGACTGCGCTGCAGTGTCGCACTTGGCGCACCGCCTGGCGGGCAGTTGCGATTCCCTCGGCTTTGCTGGCTTGGCTGGCCTGTTGCGCCGCCTCGAAGACGCCGCCCAAGGCCAAGATGAACAGGCGCTGCTGGCGCTCAGCGAGCCACTAGCGGCACAGCTGGAACAGGCCCGCACCACCCTGAAACAGTTGATCCAGAGCTGACGTACAAAAAACTTACGACTTTTTACATCTTTGATCGGTTCGTACAACGGCACCTTACATCCGTTTCCAATAATCGATGGCAACCGTGTTGCACGCGGTCCATGAGGCTTATTGGAGATAACAATAATGACATGCCGTAGCGCTCAGCCCCTCCTTGAACGATCGTTTTGCACCCCCTGCTACAGCGGGGTGAACCATGACTGACACCCACGAAGGCAAAATCCAACTGACCCGCGCGCTGAAAAGCCGGCACATCTTCATGCTGTCGCTGGGCGGCGTGATCGGCACCGGCCTGTTCATGGGCTCGGGCGTCACCATCAACCAGGGCGGGCCGGTGGGGGCGATCCTGGCCTACCTGGTGGCGGGGCTGTTGATGTACCTGGTGATGGTGTGCCTGGGCGAGCTGTCGGTGCAGATGCCGGTTTCCGGTTCGTTCCAGGCCCATGCCACCAAGTTCATCGGCCCAGCCACGGGCTTCATGATTGGCTGGGTGTACTGGATGAGTTGGGCCACCACGGTGGGCCTGGAGTTCACCGCTGCGGGCATGCTGATGACCCGCTGGTTCCCCGAGGTGCCAATCTGGTATTGGTCGGCGTTGTTCGTGGTTGTGCTGTTCGGCCTCAATGCCCTGGCTACACGGGCCTTTGGCGAGGCGGAGTACTGGTTCTCGGGGATCAAGGTGGCGACCATCCTCGGCTTTATCGTGGTCGGCCTGCTGGTGATCTTCGGCGCCATCCCGCTGAACAACGGGGCGCCGGCACCGATGCTGAACAACCTAGTGGGCGAGTCGCTGTTCCCCCATGGCCTGTCGGCGGTGTTCGCGGTGATGATGACCGTGGTGTATGCCTTTCAGGGCTGCGAAATCATGGGCGTGGCGGCCGGTGAGACCGAGCACCCGGAAAAGAGCATCCCCCGGGCCGTGCGCAACGTGGTGTTCCGCGTGCTGATCTTCTATGTGCTGGCGATTGCCGTGCTGTCGGCCATCGTGCCGTTCGAGCAGGCCGGGTTGATGGAAAGCCCGTTCGTGCAGGTGTTCGACATGGTCGGCATTCCCTATGCGGCCGACCTGATGAACTTCGTCATCCTCACCGCCATCCTGTCGGTGGGTAATTCCGGGCTGTATGCCTCCACGCGCATCCTCTGGGCCATGTCCAAGAGCGGCATGGCACCCAAGAGCCTGTCGCCGCTGAGCAAGCGCGGCGTGCCACTGCGTGCCCTGAGCATCACCCTGTGCTTTGCCCTGGTGTCGCTGATGACCAGCTTCGTGGCTGCCGACACCTTGTTCATGGTGTTGATGGCCGTGAGCGGCATGTCCGGCACTGTGACCTGGATCGTCATCGCCCTGGCGCAGTACCGGTTCCGCAAGGCGTACCTGCGTGATGGCGGGCAACTGCAGGACCTCAAGTACAAGGCGCCGCTGTACCCCTTGGTGCCGCTGCTGTGCATCACCCTG
Organism: Pseudomonas sp. LAIL14HWK12:I7; assembly: GCF_000483465.1. NCBI lineage: Bacteria > Pseudomonadati > Pseudomonadota > Gammaproteobacteria > Pseudomonadales > Pseudomonadaceae > Pseudomonas > Pseudomonas sp. LAIL14HWK12:I7. Next base: position 30,457 of record NZ_AXYZ01000008.1, on the reverse strand, counting down.
TGCTGTTCGCTGTTCGTGTTTCTGGCCATCGATGAGACCCAGCGGCCGTCGTTGTACTGGGGCTTTGGTTTCATTGCCCTGTGCTATGCGGCGTATTACGGGGTGAACCGCCGGCGGCAAGGGGCCTTTGCGCCGAGTGCGCCTGGGGTTTGAAGCCGCTTGTTGGGGGCAGCCTTGTGCTGCGAAGAGGCCGGTGCAGGCATCAACATTGTTTTGAGCCTGCACTGGCCTCTTCGCAGCACAAGGCTGCCTCTACAAGGGAAGCGCAAGGGTTTTGATCCGAGTTGTGCAAAGTTGTAACAACCCATCCCGCCTTGTTGAACACTCGTTTAGTATCACCTTCATCACGTCCTCCACCCCAATAACAACAGCGAGGCCTCCCATGACCACCCCGTCATCGTCAGTGTTGAGCAAGGTCGAAGCCGGTGTTGCCTGGCTCACCCTCAACCGCCCCGAGCAGCGCAACGCACTGGACATTCCCACCCTCAAGCATCTGCATGCCCTGCTCGACACCTGCAACAGCGACCCCGCCGTCCGGGTGGTGGTGCTGACCGGCAGCGGGCGCAGCTTCTGTGCCGGCGCCGACCTGGCGGAATGGGCCGAGGCCCAGGCCCGTGGTGCACTGGAAAGCTACGGCTGGACCGAGACCGCCCACGCCCTGATGCTGCGCCTGCACAGCCTGGATAAACCGACCCTGGCCGCCATCAACGGCACCGCCGTCGGCGGCGGCATGGACCTGAGCCTGTGCTGTGACCTGCGCATCGCTGCTGCCTCGGCACGCTTCAAAGCCGGATACACCAGCATGGCCTACAGCCCCGATGCCGGCGCCAGCTGGCACCTGCCACGGCTGATTGGCAGCGAGCAAGCCAAACGCCTGTTGTTCCTCGACGAACTGTGGGGCGCCGAACGGGCCTTGGCGGCAGGGCTGGTGAGCGAGGTCTGCGCCGACGAGCAATTGCCTGCGGTGGCCGCTGAACTGGCGGGCCGCCTGGCCAACGGCCCGACCTTCGCCTACGCGCAGACCAAGCGGCTGATCCGCGAAGGCGCCCAGCGCACCCTGGCCGAGCAACTCGAAGCCGAGCGCCAGGCCGGCTTGCTATGCGGGCGCAGCCAGGACGGCGCCGAGGCGCTCAAGGCCTCGGTAGAACGGCGCCCAGCGCACTTCGTCGGCCAATAACCCGTTACCTCTCCAGGACCTTCGCAGATGAATTTCCAACTGACCCAAGAACAAGAAATGTTGGTGGATGCGGTACGCAGCTTCGTGGCCAAGGAACTGCTGCCCCATGAAGAAGCGGTAGACCGTGCCGACGCGGTGTCGCCGGAACTGGCTGCGCAGATCCGCGGCAAGGCCATCGCCGCCGGGTTCTATGCCTTCAACATGCCTGAAGAAGTCGGCGGCGGTGGCCTCGATTACCTGTCCCAAGCGCTGATCGAGCGCGAGTTGTCCAAGGTTTCCTGGGCGCTGCACGTGTTTGTCGCACGCCCGTCGAAGATTCTCATGGCCTGCAAGGACCAGCAGGTCACCGACTACCTGCTGCCGTGCGTGCAGGGCGAAAAGACCGATTGCTTCGCCCTTACCGAGCCTGGCGCGGGCTCTGACGCCAACGCCATCAAGACCCGCGCCGTGCGCCAGGGCGATGACTTCGTGATCAACGGCAGCAAACACTTCATCAGCCACGCCGGGCATGCCGACTTCGCCATCGTCTTCGCGGTGACCGACACCTACGAGCACAACGGGCGCAAACGCAATGCGGTCACCGCCTTGCTGGTCGACCGGGACACCCCCGGCATGACCATCCGCCGCGGGCCCAAGTGCGTGAGCAACCGCGGCTACCACACCTACGAGCTGTTCTTCGACGACTGCCGGGTGCCAGCCAGCAACGTGCTGGGCGAAGTCGGCAAAGGCTGGGAGGTGGCCAACGCCTGGCTTACCGCTGGCCGGGTGATGGTCGCCGCCAACTGCGTCGGCCAGGCCCAGCGTGCACTGGACGCATCGCTGCAGTGGGCCGCCGACCGCAAGCAATTTGGCCAGCCCATCGGCAGCTACCAGGGTGTGTCGTTCAAGCTGGCGGACATGGCCACGCAGATCCGCGCCGCCGAACTGCTCACCCTGCACACCGCCTGGAAGATGGACCAGGGCAGCATGACCGATGGCGAGGCGGGCATGGCCAAGCTGTTGGCCAGCGAAGTGCTGGGCAAGGTCGCTGACGAAGCCGTGCAGATTTTTGGCGGCATGGGCCTGATGGATGAGGGGCCGGTCGAGCGCATCTGGCGCAACGCCCGCATCGAGCGGATCTGGGAGGGCACGTCGGAAATCCAGCGGCACATCATTTCCCGTGAGCTGCTGCGCCCGTTGCTGCGCTGATCGACCTGGAGACTCAGCATGTCGCATTCCAATCGTGACAACCTCAAGCGCCTGCTGGCCCCACGGCACTTGGCCTTCGTGGGTGGGCGCAGCATGGCCCGTGCCCTCAAGCGCTGTGCCGAAGGTGGCTTTGCCGGCCCGCTCTGGCTGGTCAACCCGCAACACGCGAGCCTGGAGGGCATCCCTTGCGTGGCGCGGGTGGCAGACCTGCCATGCGCCCCAGACGCGGTGTTCATCGCCACCCACCGTGAACTGACCCTGCAGTGTGTCGCGGAACTGGCCGCCATCGGTGCCGGTGGCGCCATCTGCTACGCCTCGGGCTTCGCCGAAAGCGGTGAACAAGGCCGCCTGTTGCAGCAGCGCCTGCTTGAGGCCGCCGGCAGCATGGCCTTGCTTGGCCCCAACTGCTATGGCCTGCTCGACTACTTGCACGGCGCGGCCCTATGGCCGGTGGCCCATGGCGGCAAGCAGGTGGAGCAGGGCGTGGCGATCCTGACCCAGAGCGGCAATTTTGCCTACAACCTGTCCATGAGCGACCGCTCGCTGCCGGTGGCCTACATGGCATCGGTCGGCAACCAGGCGCAGTTGGGCGTGGCCGAGTTGATGGACGTGCTGCTCGACGACCCACGGGTGACCGCCATCGGCTTGCACCTCGAGGGCCTGAAAAACGTGCCGGGCTTTGCCCGCGCCGCCTACAAGGCACTGCAACAGGGCATCCCGATCATTGCCCTGAAAACCGGCGTGTCGCAGATCGGCGCTGAACTGGCGCTCAGCCACACCAGTTCGCTGTCAGGCTCCGATGCCCTGTACGACAGCCTATTCCAGCGCCTGGGCGTGATCCGCGTGAGTGGCCCGGTGAGCTTCGTCGAGACCCTCAAGGCTGCCGCCTGTGGCCGTTTGCCGGCCGGCGACCGGCTGGTCGCCCTGGCCTGTTCGGGCGGCGATGCGGGCTTGATCGCCGACTACGCCGAGCGCAACCAGTTGCGCCTGCCCGCGCTGGCGCCAGGGCAGGTGAGGGCACTGGCCCAGGTACTTCCGGCCTACGCCAACCTGGTCAATCCGCTGGACTTCACAACAGCGATCTGGGGCGATGAAGTGGCCCTGCAACAGATGCTCGACAGCACCCTGGGCGCTGACACCGATGCCGCCATGCTGGTGCTCGACTACCCCGCAGCGTTCACCGGTGAGCGCAAGGAATGCGACCTGTTGCTGGCGCTTTACTGCGACGCCCTGGCGCGCCACGGCAAGATCGGCTTCGTCACCTCGGCGTTCCCCGAGCTGTTGCCAGCCTCGGCCCGTGAGCGCCTGCATGCCCATGGCATCGCCGCGCTGCAAGGCGTGGAAGATGGCCTGGCAGCGTGGGGGCGGATCGTGGCCTATCAGCGCAACCGCCAGCGGCTGCTGGAACAGGGCGAGGCGGCGCAGGTGCCGCTGTGGCCACGGCCCCTTGCAGGTGAAAGCCGCCTGCTAGACGAATGGCAGTCCAAGCAGGCCCTGAGTGCGTTTGGCCTGCCGGTGCCAGGCGGGGTGCTGAGTACCCCGGAGCACGCGCTAAACGATGCCAACCGCGTTGGCTACCCGCTGGTGCTCAAGGCGGTCAGTGCGCAGTTGCCGCACAAGACCGAAGCCGGTGCGGTGGCGTTGAACCTGCGTGATGGCGCAGCGCTGCAGGCCGCCCTGGCGCAGATGCGCCAGCGCATCGACGCCTATGCGCCGGGGGTGGCGTTCGACCAGGTCTTGCTCGAACCCATGGCGCCGCCGCCCTTGGCCGAGTTGATCGTCGGCATCAAGCGTGAAAACGACTTTGCCCTGGCCTTGGTGATCGGGGCGGGCGGTGTGCTGGTGGAGCTGCTTAAAGACAGCGTCAGCCTGTTGCTGCCCACCACCGACAGCGCCATTCGCGCAGCACTGCTTGGCCTGCGCAGCGCCAGCCTGCTGCAGGGTTTTCGGGGGCGCCCGGCTGCCGACCTGGATGCTCTGGTGGCGGCGATCCGCGCGGTGGCCGACTATGCCTGCGAAAACGCCGGGCAGCTGCTGGAACTGGATGTGAACCCATTGATGGTCGGTGCCCACGGCACCACCGCGGTCGATGCGCTGATCCGCCTCGGCCAGCCGCAAGGAGATCAGCATGAATGAGCACTCGATGACCGCCGGCCAGGCGCTGGTACGGCTGCTGGCCAACTATGGGGTGGATACCGTGTTCGGCATCCCAGGGGTGCATACCCTGGAGCTGTACCGCGGCTTGCCCGGCAGTGGCATCCGCCATGTGCTGACGCGGCATGAGCAGGGCGCGGGCTTCATGGCCGATGGTTACGCCCGGGTCAGCGGCAGGCCGGGCGTGTGTTTTGTCATCACCGGCCCAGGCGTGACCAATGCCGCCACTGCCATCGGCCAGGCCTATGCCGACTCGATCCCGTTGCTGGTGATATCCAGCGTCAACCACACCGCCAGCCTGGGCAAAGGTTGGGGCTGCCTGCACGAAACCCAGGACCAGCGCGCCATGACCGCGCCGATCACGGCGTTCTCCGCCGTGGCACTGAGCGCTGAAGACCTGCCCGAGCTGATTGCCCGTGCCTGGGCAGTGTTCGACAGCGAACGCCCGCGCCCGGTGCACATCTCGGTCCCGCTGGACGTGCTGGCCGCGCCGGTTGCCCGCGACTGGAGCGACGCGGTGGTACGTCGCCCTGGGCGCGGCCTGCCCGACCGGGGCACGCTGGAGCAGGCCGCGCTGAAACTGGCCGCAGCGAAACGGCCAATGATCATCGCCGGCGGTGGCGCACTGCAGGCCGCCGCGCAACTCGAACAGTTGAGCACCCGCTTGGCAGCGCCGCTATTCACCAGCGTCGCTGGCAAGGGCCTGCTGCCGCCTGAGGCGCCATTGAACGCGGGTTCTAGCCTGTGCGTCGCGCCGGGCTGGCAGATGATCAGCGAAGCCGATGTGGTGTTGGCGGTGGGTACCGAAATGGCCGATACCGACTTCTGGCGCGAGCGCCTGCCGCTCAACGGTGAGTTGCTGCGGGTCGACATCGACCCACGCAAGTTCAACGATTTTTACCCGTGCGCGGTGGCCTTGCACGGCGATGCTCGACAGACCCTCGACGCTTTGCTGGCGCACTTGCCCGAGGTCGAGCGCGACCCTCGCCAGGCCATCGAAGCGGTGGCCGGCCTGCGCCAGGCCATTCGCACTGGGCACGCACCGTTGCAGGCCATCCATCAGGCCATTCTCGACCGCATCGACGCGGTGCTGCCAGACGACGCCTTCATCAGCAGCGACATGACCCAACTGGCCTACACCGGCAACTACGCCTTTGCCAGCCGGGCGCCGCGCAGCTGGTTGCACCCCACCGGTTACGGCACCCTCGGCTATGGCTTGCCGGCGGGTATCGGCGGCATGCTCGCCACTGACCATCGCCCCGGCCTGGTGCTGGTGGGCGACGGCGGTTTCCTCTACACCGCCCAGGAACTGGCCACCGCGGTCGAGGAACTGGACCGGCCGTTGGTGGTATTGCTGTGGAACAATGACGCCCTTGGCCAGATCCGCGACGATATGCTCGGCCTGGATATCGAGCCGGTCGGCGTACTGCCGCGCAACCCTGATTTCATCGGCCTGGCCCGTGCGTTTGGCTGCGCGGTGCGTCAGCCACGTGACCTGGATGCCTTGCAGGCTGACCTGGCCGACGGCTTCGCCACGCCAGGCGTGACCTTTATCGAACTCAAACATACCTGCGTCTGCTGACCGCAGCGCATCGTCCATAACAAGAGAAACCACCATGCAATTTCGCCGTACGCTCCTCGCTGCCTCCCTGGCCCTGCTGATCACCGGCCAAGCCCCGCTGTATGCCGCGCCGCCGCTGTCGATGGACAACGGCAGCAACGCGCTGACCGTGCAAAACAGCAACGCCTGGGTCGAGATCAGTGCCAGTGCCTTGCAACACAACATTCGCACCCTGCAAGCGGAGCTGGGTGGCAAGTCCAAGCTGTGCGCCGTGCTCAAGGCAGACGCCTACGGCCACGGTATTGGCCTGGTGATGCCGTCGGTGATCGCCCTTGGCGTACCTTGCGTGGCGGTGGCCAGCAACGAGGAAGCCCGCGTGGTGCGGGCCAGCGGCTTCACCGGGCAACTGGTGCGGGTACGCCTGGCCAGCCTGAGCGAGCTGGAAGATGCCCTGCAATACGACATGGAAGAGCTGGTCGGCAGCGCCGAGTTCGCCCGCCAGGCCGATGCCATCGCCGAGCGCCATGGCAAGACTTTGCGCATTCACCTGGCGCTCAACTCCAGCGGCATGAGCCGTAACGGCGTGGAAATGGCCAGCTGGAGCGGGCGAGGTGAGGCACTGCAGATCACCGACCAGAAGCACCTCAAGCTGGTGGCGTTGATGACCCACTTCGCCGTGGAAGACAAGGATGACGTGCGCAAGGGCTTGGCAGCGTTCAACGAGCAGGCCGACTGGTTGATCAAACATGCCAAGCTCGACCGCCGCCAACTGACCCTGCACGCCGCCAACTCGTTCGCCACCCTGGAGGTGCCGGAAGCACGCCTGGACATGGTCCGCACCGGCGGTGCGCTGTTCGGCGACACCGTGCCCGAGCGTACCGAGTACAAGCGTGCCATGCAGTTCAAGTCGCGGGTGGCGGCGGTGCACAGCTACCCGGCTGGCAACACTGTCGGCTATGACCGCACCTTCACCCTGGCGCGCGACTCGCGCCTGGCCAATATCACCGTCGGCTATTCCGACGGCTACCGCCGGGTGTTCACCAACAAGGGCCATGTGCTGATCAACGGCCACCGCGTGCCGGTGGTGGGCAAGGTATCGATGAACACCTTGATGGTCGATGTCACCGACTTCCCCGACGTCAAGAACGGCAACGAAGTGGTGCTGTTCGGCAAACAGGCCGGTGGCGAGATTACCCAGGGCGAGATGGAGGAAATCAACGGCGCTTTACTGGCCGACCTCTACACCGTGTGGGGTAGCTCGAACCCCAAGATTCTCGTCGATTGACCGCATTGGAAGGGAGACTGCCATGCGCTATGCCAAGCTGACCCAACGCATCGCCGGTGACGGTGCTGCCGCCTGGGACATCCACTACCGCGCCCTGGCGATGCAGGCCGAGGGCAAGGACGTTCTGCTGCTGTCGGTGGGCGACCCGGACTTCGACACCCCGGCCCCCATCGTTGAAGCGGCCATCGACAGCCTGCGTGCCGGCCACACCCATTACGCCGATGTACGCGGCAAACTCGCGTTGCGCCAGGCCATTGCCGATCGTCACCGGCAGCGCAGCGGCCAGCCCGTCAGTGCTGACCAGGTCACGGTACTGGCGGGTGCCCAGTGCGCTTTGTTCTGCGTAGCCCAGTGCGTGCTCGACCCGGGTGATGAAGTGATCGTCGCCGAGCCGATGTACGTCACTTACGAGGCGGTGTTCGGTGCCTGTGGTGCCACGGTGGTGCCGGTGCCGGTCAAGCCGGAGAACGGCTTTCGGGTGTGCCCGCAGGACGTGGCCGCGCGCATCACCCCACGCACCCGCGCCCTGGCCCTGAACAGCCCGCACAACCCTTCGGGCGCGAGCTTGCCGCGCTCGACCTGGGAGGCGTTGGCCGAGCTGTGCGTCGCCCACGACCTGTGGCTGATCTCCGACGAGGTGTACAGCGAACTGTTGTACGAAGGCGAGCATGTCAGCCCGGGCAGCCTGCCAGGCATGGCCGAGCGCACCGCAACCCTCAACAGCCTGTCTAAATCCCATGCCATGACCGGCTGGCGGGTGGGCTGGGTGGTGGGCTCGCCTGAGCTGGCCACGCACCTGGAGAACCTGGCGCTGTGCATGCTCTATGGCTCGCCGGACTTTATCCAGGACGCCGCCGTGGTGGCCTTGAATCAGCCCTTGCCCGCCCTTGAGGCGATGCGCGACGCCTATCGCCAGCGCCGGGACCTGGTGTGCGAACAGCTGGCCGGTTGCCCGGGCGTCAAGGCGCTCAAACCCGACGGTGGCATGTTCGTGATGGTCGATATCCGCGAAACCGGCCTCAGTGCCCAGGCCTTCGCTGACCGCCTGCTGGACCGCGAAGGTGTGTCGGTACTGGCGGGAGAAGCCTTTGGCCCGAGCGCCGCCGGGCATATTCGCCTGGGGTTGGTGGTAGGCGCCGAAGCTTTGGCCGAGGCGTGCCAGCGCATTGCCCGGTGTGCGGGTGAACTGATGCAAGGAGAACTGTCGTGAATGTCCTGATCGTCCATGCTCACCCCGAGCCGCAATCCTTCACCGCCGCCCTGCGTGACAAGGCGGTGGCTACCTTTCGCGCCCAGGGCCATGCGGTCAAGGTCAGCGACCTGTATGCCATGGGCTGGAACCCGGTGGCCAGTGCGGACGATTTCGCCACGCGAGAGAACCCCGAGTACCTGGTGTATGCGCTGGAGCAGCGCCTGGGGGTGAAGAGCGGCGCCATTGCCGCAGATATCCAGCAAGAGCTGGACAAGCTGTTATGGGCCGATTTGCTGGTGCTGAACTTCCCAGTCTTCTGGTTCTCGTCGCCGGCCATGCTCAAGGGCTGGATCGACCGGGTGCTGGTGTCGGGTGTCTGTTATGGCGGCAAGCGTTTCTACGACCAGGGTGGGCTGGCCGGCAAGAAGGCACTGGTGACGGTGACCCTTGGCGGGCGTGAGCACATGTTTGGCGAAGGGGCTATCCATGGGCCGCTCGAGGACATGTTGCGGCCGATTCTGCGGGGGACGCTGGCGTACGTTGGCTTCGACGTGCTGCCGCCGTTTGTGGCTTGGCATGTGCCGTATATCAGCGACGAAGCGCGGCAGGGTTTTCTCCAGCAGTATCAGCAGCGCCTGGAGCAGTTGGCGGATGATCAGCCGCTGGTGTTCCCGCGGTTGGCGCAGTTCGATGAGGCGTTGTACCCGCTGGCGTGAATCAACCCGAGTTTGAGTCGATTGATCCGGCCCTATCGCCGGCAAGCCGGCTCCCACACTTACCGCACCGACTCTGAATTGTGTGCGATACCTGTGGGAGCCGGCTTGCCGGCGATAGGGCTATGAGTACCTACCAATGAGTATCTGCCCAAAAACGACCACCCACACATTCGGGGTATGTTGCCCTCAAGCAAATCCCCCGATAGTGAACCCATCGGCTCGATCCGGAGCAGTCACACGATGGAGTTGCTATGCGCAAGGCACTGAAGGTGATTGGCAGCCTGTTGCTGGCGTCGACCGCGACGCAGGCACTGGCGGTAGAGGGGGACAGCGGTAACACGTTAAGGCTGTACAACTGGACCGACTACATCGGCGAAACCACCTTGGCCGACTTCGAGAAGGCCACCGGCATCAAGGTCATCTACGACACCTTCGATGGCTACGAAACCGTCCAGACCAAATTGCTCACCGGCCGCTCCGGCTACGACCTGGTAATGCTCAACGCCTCCCTGGTACCCCCGTTGATTCAGGCCGGCGTGTTCCAGCCGCTGGACAAGCAGCAACTGCCCAGCTGGCATAACCTGGACGAGCAGGTGGTGAGCAACCTGCAAGGTTACGACCCCGGCCTCAAGTACTCGGCACCCTATACCTGGGGCAGCTCCGGGATCACTTACAACGTCGACAAGATCACCGCGCGCATGCCCGATGCACCGATCGGCTCGCTGGCCATGCTGTTCGACCCCAAGATCGTTTCGCGCTTCGCCGACTGCGGTGTCACCCTGATGGACGCGCCGACCGAGGTGATCCCGCTGGCCCTGCAGTACCTGGGCAATGACCCCCGCAGCGCAGCGCCCGCCGACCTCAAGGCTGCCGAGCAGCTGCTGATGGGCATTCGCCCGTACATTCGCAAGTTCGACTCGGTCAACTACCTCACCAGCCTGCCCAACGGCGATGTCTGCCTGGCCCTGACCTGGTCAGGTGACTACGCCACCGCCCAGGCCCGTGCCATAGAAGCGAAAAAGGCCATCAAGCTGGCGTTCTTCATCCCCAAGGAAGGCTCGCTGATCTGGTTCGACAACCTCTACATCCCCAAAGACGCGCCGCACGCGGCCAATGCTCACCGCTTCATCGAGTTTTTGCTGCAGCCGCAGACCATGGCCAAGGTCACCGACTTCATCCACTACGCCAACAGCAATGCCGCTGCCACGGCGCTGGTGCACGCCGACATCCGCCAAGACCCGGCGATCTACCCCGATGCCCAGACCCGCGAACGCCTGTTCGCCCAGAAGACCCAGAGCCCCAAGGACATGCGCGCCATCACCCGGGTCTGGAGCACGGTCAAGACCGGTTTCTGAACACTGCCAACCGATTTCCGCCAAGGAGCTGCCCATGGCCACACCCAGCAAAGCATTCGCCATTGCCCACGACCCACTGGTGGACGCCGACAAGGCCCACTACATGCACGGCTACCATGTGTTCGACGAGCACCGCGAGCAAGGTGCGCTGAACATCGTCGCAGGTGAGGGCGCCTATATTCGCGATACCCACGGCAACCGTTTTCTCGATGCGGTCGGCGGCATGTGGTGCACCAACATCGGCCTGGGCCGTGAAGAGATGGCCCTGGCCATTGCCGACCAGGTGCGCAAGCTGGCCTACTCCAACCCGTTCTCCGACATGGCCAATGACGTCGCCATCGCGCTGTGCCAGAAGCTCGCGCAACTGGCGCCAGGTGACCTCGACCACGTGTTTCTCACCACCGGTGGCTCTACCGCCGTCGATACCGCCTACCGGCTGATTCAGTACTACCAGAACTGCCGGGGCAAGCCGCACAAGAAGCACGTGATCGCGCGCTACAACGCCTATCACGGCTCCACCACCCTGACCATGGCGATTGGTAACAAGGCTGCCGACCGCGTGCCAGAGTTCGATTACGCCCATGACTTGATCCACCATGTCTCCAACCCCAACCCGTACCGTGCCCCGGACGACATGGACGAGGCCGAGTTCCTCGACTTCCTGGTGGCCGAGTTCGAGGACAAGATCCTCTCCCTGGGCGCCGACAACGTGGCGGCGTTCTTCGCCGAGCCGATCATGGGCTCGGGCGGGGTGATCATCCCGCCCAAGGGCTACTTCGAGCGCATGTGGCAGGTGTGCCAGACCTACGACATCCTGTTCGTCGCCGACGAGGTGGTGACCTCGTTCGGTCGCCTGGGCACCTTCTTCGCCAGCGAGGAACTGTTCGGTGTCACGCCAGACATCATCACCACCGCCAAAGGCCTGACCTCGGCCTACCTGCCGCTGGGCGCGTGCATCTTCTCCGAGCGGATCTGGCAGGTGATCGCCGAGCCGGGCAAGGGCCGCTGCTTCACCCACGGGTTCACCTACAGCGGGCACCCGGTGTGCTGCACGGCGGCATTGAAGAACATCGAAATCATCGAACGCGAGCAGTTGCTGGCGCACGTCAAGGACGTGGGCAGCTACCTGGAGCAACGGCTGCAAACCTTGCGCGACCTGCCTTTGGTGGGGGATGTGCGTTGCCTGAAACTGATGGCCTGTGTCGAGTTCGTTGCCGATAAAGCCAGCAAGGCGCTGTTCCCTGATGCGGTCAACATCGGTGAGCGCATCCACAGCAAAGCCCAGGCCAAGGGGCTGCTGGTGCGGCCGATCATGCACCTGAACGTGATGTCGCCGCCGTTGATCATCACGCATGCGCAAGTCGACGAGATCGTCGAAACCCTGCGCCAGTGCATCATCGAAACGGCGCGCGAACTGACCGCGCAAGGGCTGTACCAAGGGCGATGAGCCTGGCGCAAAGGGCTGTGCGTGGGCGTGCCTGGCAGGCTAGACTGCCGGGCATGACCCAGGCCACTTCCGACACTCCGCTCACCCTCTCGCTGGGGGCGCTGCAGCACTGGCATGCAGCGCTGCAGCGTGCGCTCGCCCACTGTGAATCAGGCGATGCCCTGAGCTACGTGGCGGCTGCGATCAGCCAACTGGTGCAGGTCGAGTCGATGATGATCAGCCTCGAATGCCAGGGGCGTGCACCGCGCCTGCTGTACAAGCAGGGCATCCCCGAGGTGCATCGTGATGCGGTGCTCGAGCGTTACTTCAGCGCGGGCTACCTGCTCGACCCCTTTTGCCTGGCCGTGCAGAGTGGCTTGGCCGAAGGGTTCTATCACTTGCAGGAAATCGCCCCGGACAACTTCTTCGACAGCGACTACTACAAGGCCTACTACCTGGGCACCGGCTGCAGTGAAGACAGTTACTACATCGTCGACCTCAGCGAGGGCCGCAAGCTTTCGTTCAGCTTGTTTCAGGGGTGCAGTGGCACGCGTTTGAGCAGCGGGCAGATCGACCTGTTGCGGGCGGTCGAGCCCATGGTGCGCGAGCTGCTGGTGCGTTATGCCCGCTACAACCTTGAACCTGCCACGGCCTCGGCCGAACGGGGCAGCGTACAGGCAGCGTTCGAGAGTTTTGGCTGCCAGGTGCTTACGGATCGTGAGCGTGAAGTGGCGCACATGATCTTGCGCGGGCACTCGGTGAAGTCCACGGCGGTGGAGTTGGGGATCTCGCCGGAGACCGTGCGCATGCACCGCAAGAATTTGTACCTGAAGCTTGAGATCAATTCACAGTCGGAGCTGTTTGCGCGGTTTATCGACTGGTTGCGCCAGGGTGCCGTCGAGCACACCCTGGCGTTGTAGGCGCGGCCCTGGGCGTCAGGCCTCGATCAGGGCAGTGATGGCCCGGCCGACCTCCTGGGTGGACTTGTGCCCGCCCATGTCGCGGGTGGTATTGCCTGCGGCGATAACCTGCTCGATGGCCTTGAGGATCTCATCGTGAGCGGCGCGGTAGCGCGGGTCGGCACCGTCGTTGCCGAGGAATTCGAGCATCAGCGCTCCGGACCAGATCATCGCGATCGGGTTGGCGATGTTCTTGCCGAAGATGTCCGGCGCCGAGCCGTGTACCGGTTCGAACAGGGACGGGAACTTGCGTTCGGGGTTGAGGTTGGCCGAAGGGGCGATGCCGATGGTGCCTGCGCAGGCCGGGCCGAGGTCGGAAAGGATGTCGCCGAACAGGTTAGAGGCCACGACCACGTCGAAGCGGTCCGGTTGCAGCACGAAGCGGGCGCAGAGGATATCAATGTGCTGCTTGTCCCAGCTGATTTCCGGATAATTGGCAGCCATGGCTGCGGTGCGTTCGTCCCAGTACGGCATGCTCACGGCCATGCCGTTGGACTTGGTGGCCGAGGTGACGTGCTTGCGCGCGCGGGTTTGTGCCACGTCGAAGGCGTATTTGAGGATGCGGTCGACCCCACGGCGGGTGAACACCGATTCTTGCAGCACAATCTCGTTTTCGGTGCCTTCGAACATGCGCCCGCCCATGGACGAGTACTCGCCTTCGGTGTTCTCGCGGATCACCACGAAGTCGATGTCGCCGGGTGCGCGGCCGGCCAGCGGGCACGGCACGCCCGGGAACAGGCGCACCGGGCGAATGTTCACGTACTGGTCGAAGTCGCGGCGGAACTTGAGCAGCGAGCCCCACAGCGAGATGTGGTCCGGGACCTTGTCGGGCCAGCCGACTGCGCCGAAGTACAGGGCGTCGAAGCCTTTGAGCTGCTCGAACCAGTCGTCCGGCATCATCTTGCCGTGGGCCAGGTAGTAATCGCAGCTGGCCCACTCGAAGAACTCGAAGCTGATGGCCAGGCCGTGCTTGCGAGCAGCAGCCTCGACCACGCGAATGCCTTCGGGGAGCACTTCGGTGCCGATGCCGTCACCGGGGATGGCTGCGATTCTGAATGTCTTGGTCATGGGGCGCACTCGTTGGCTAGGGAACAGGTGCGAGCCATGCTATAAGGCCTTCAATCGGAGATAATCCAGCCTTTCATGGATTCTTGGAACACGAAACGTGAATAATCTGCCCAACCTCGATGACCTCAATATCTTTCTGCAGGTGGCCAAGCGCGCCAGCTTTGCCGCCGTGGCCGACGAACTGGGCATGTCGGCGGCGTACATCAGCAAACGCATTCGCGTGCTCGAGCAAAACCTGGAGGTGCGTTTGCTGCACCGCACCACGCGGCGGGTGACGATCAGCGAAGAGGGTGAGCGGGTGTACCAGTGGGCGCTGCAGATTTTCGATGCGGTGCAGCGCATGGGCGATGACATCAGTGCCCAGCACCGCGAACCGGCAGGGCAACTGCGCATCGCCAGCAGCTTGGGCCTGGGGCGCAGGTTCGTGGCCCCGGCCTTGTCGGAACTGGCCGAGCGCTACCCGCGTCTGGATATTCGGCTGGATGTGCATGACCGCCTGGTGGACCTGATCGAGGAGGGGGTCGACCTGGACATCCGCGTGGGCAATACCATCGCGCCCAATCTGATCGCCAAGTTGCTGGCCAAGAACCGGCGAGTGCTCTGTGCTTCACCTGCGTACCTGGCGCGGCAAGGCACACCGAAAGTGCTGGCCGACCTGGGCAGCCATGACTGCTTGGTGATCAAGGAGCGCGACCACCCGTTTGGTATCTGGCAGCTCGAAGGCCCTGAGGGCCAAGAAAGCGTGCGGGTGACGGGGGGATTGTCCAGCAACCATGGCGAGGTGGCCCACCAGTGGTGCCTGGATGGGCGAGGAATATTGTTGCGGTCCTGGTGGGATGTGCACGACAGCCTGCTGGATGGGCGCCTGGTGCAGGTGTTGAGTGACTATCACCAGCCGGCGGATATCTGGGCCGTGTATACCTCGCCGCTGGCAAGTTCGGCCAAGGTGCGGGTGGCGGTGGATTTCTTCCGGCAGTATTTTGCCGAGCGGTATAGGTTGCCAGGGTAGCCGGGCTTTCGTGTTGTGGCGCCTATGCGATCGAGCGCCGCACGCGCGGCGCTTCGCAGCACAAGGCTGCTCCTACAGTTGTTTCGCAACGCCTGTACCAGCGCGCGCGACCGCCTCAGGAATAATTGGCCCGAAAAAATGTAGGAGCAGCCTTGTGCTGCGAAGCGCCGCGCGTGCGGCGCCCGATCTCATAAAAGCCCCAAAAACCAAGTCAGGCACCCAACGCCTACCTCACCGGTATCCGGCTAACCGCCTTGATTTCCCGCAGGGCCAGGCTCGACTGGATCGACGCTATGCCAGGTTGCCGCCGCAACACGTCTTCGACGAACCGGCCATAGCTTTCCAGGTCGGTCGCCAGCACCGTCAGCACGTAATCAGCCTCACCCGTGACCTTGTGGCAGGACAATACCTGCGGCAATTTCAGAATCACCTGCTCGAAGTCGTCAGGTGCTTCGGCCGAATGGTTGCCGAAGCGCACCTGGGCGAAGGCCATGACGTCATAACCCAGTTTCTTGCGGTCCAGGTTGGCCTGGTAGTCCTTGATAAGGCCCAGCTCCTCCAGGCGTTTGCGCCTGCGCCAGCAGGGCGTCACGGTCATCGACAGGCGCTCGCCCAAGGCGGCGCTGGACAAGGTGCCGTCCTCCTGCAGCAGGCGCAGCAGTTCGCGGTCTACTTCGTCCAGTTCTTCGTAAGCAAAGGCTTTGCTCATTATGGGGCTACCGGGTGAATGTTTCGCTCAAGCATCCGGTTTGGCTGAGCATAAAGCAAAGCATTTTCAGCGGTCTGTCGCGAAAATTGGTTATCCGATACCACCTTGAAAAAGGACATTCGCGTGCTGACAGTCTTTAGCAACAAACACCGCTTGCACCATGGCTCCGAGCTCAAGGACGGGGCCATCACGCCGTCATTCGAGAACCCTCAGCGTGCCGATACCGTGCTGGCGCGTGTGCAGTCCACAGGCCTTGGCGATGTCATCGCCGAGCAATCGTTTGACCGTGCCTGCTATGTCGCGGCGCACAGCGAGCGCTATGTGAGCTTTCTGGAAAATGCCTGGGCAGAATGGACCGCCACCGGCAAGACCCATGATGCGCTGCCGCTGGTATGGCCGGTACGCGACCTGGCCATCGATCGGGAGCCGGGCTTCATCGATGGCAAACTGGGCTTCTACGCCATGGACGCCGGCGCGCCGATTACCGGCGGCACCTGGGAAGCCGTGCGCAGCAGTGCCAACGTGGCACTGACCGGCATGCAGCGTGTAATCGATGGCGCGCCCAGTGCCTTCGCCCTGTGCCGCCCCCCTGGGCACCATGCGGCCCGCGAATACATGGGCGGCTATTGCTACCTCAACAATGCCGCCATTGCCGCCGAACGCTGCCTGAGCCAGGGTGCACGGCGCGTGGCCGTGCTGGACGTGGATTTCCACCACGGCAACGGCACGCAGAACATTTTCTATGACCGCCCCGATGTGTTTTTCGCCTCGATCCACGGTGATCCGCATGTGTCCTACCCGTACTTCTCCGGCTATGCCCACGAACAGGGCGCGGGGGCCGGGGAGGGCTTCAATGCCAACTACCCGCTGGGCAAAGGCACCCTCTGGGCGCAGTACCGGCTGGCGTTGCAGGACGCGCTCAAGCGCGTTGTCGCGCACCAGCCGGACTTTCTTGTCGTGTCGCTTGGCGTCGATACCTTCGAGGACGACCCGATCAGCCACTTCAAGCTCACCAGCGAAGACTTCCTGCGCCTGGGCGCCGAGATCGCACGCGTAGGCATCCCGACGCTGTTCGTGATGGAGGGCGGCTACATGGTCGATGAAATCGGCATCAATGCCGTGAACACGTTGCAAGGGTTCGAAGGCGCGGTTCGATAGCACACCGTGGCAAGGCCCTGCGCGGGCCTTGTTCGAAAGCCCTGATACCCACAATAAAAAGAGGTCGCTCATGCAAGACATGTCCGCAAGCCTTGATCAAAGCAAACCTACAGACTCAGCCCAAGACGGGCACCTCAAACGCACGCTGGAAAACCGCCATATCCAGCTGATCTCCATTGGTGGCGCCATCGGCACCGGCTTGTTCATGGGCTCGGGCAAGGTCATCGCGCTGTCCGGTACCTCCATTCTGCTGGTCTACGCGATCCTCGGTTTTTTCGTGTTCTTCGTCATGCGTGCCATGGGCGAGCTGCTGCTTTCTGACCTGCGTTTCAAATCGTTCGCCGACATCGTCGCCCACTACCTGGGCCCGCGCGCCGGCTTCGTGCTGAGCTGGTCCTACTGGCTGAGCTGGAGCGTGGCGGTGGTCGGCGACGTGGTGGTCGTGGCGGGGTTCTTCCAGTACTGGTATGCGGATGTGCCCGCGTGGATACCGGCGTTCTTCACCCTGTTCGTGCTGCTTGGGCTGAACATGTTGGCGGTGCGGATCTTCGGCGAAGTGGAGTTCTGGTTCGGGATCATCAAGATCGTGGCCATCGTCACGCTGATCATCACCGCAGCGGTGATGATCGCCACTGCCTATGTGTCACCCAATGGCGTGGTGGCCTCGCTGTCCAACGTGGTGGCGCCCGGCGCGGTGCTGCCCCATGGCATCAGTGGGTTTTTCGCAGGCTTCCAGATTGCCGTGTTTTCCTTCGCTGGCACCGAGCTGATCGGTACCACCGCCGCCGAGGCAAAGAACCCGCACCGTTCGCTGCCCAAGGCCATCAACACCATTCCTTTACGCATCCTGCTGTTCTACATCCTGGCGCTGGTGTGCATCATCAGCGTGGTCTCGTGGGCAGAAGTGCCGGCCAACCGCAGCCCCTTCGTCGAGCTGTTCCTGTTGGCCGGCTTTCCCGCCGCTGCCGGCATGCTCAACTTCGTGGTGCTGACGTCGGCGGCATCCTCTGCCAACAGCGGCGTCTATTCCGGCTGCCGAATGCTGTTTGGCCTGGCCGAGCGGGGTAATGCACCCGCTATCTTTGCCAGGCTTTCGGCCCTCAGCGTGCCGGTGCACAGTTTGCTGTTTTCGGCGATGTGCATGCTGGCCGGGTTGGCCCTGCTGTTCATCATCCCCGAGGTGATGACGGTGTTCACGCTGATTTCGACCATCTCGGCGATTCTGGTGATCTTCACCTGGTCGATGATCCTCGCCGCGTACATCGCCTACCGCAAGCACAACCCGGCCGCGCACCAGGCGTCGAAGTTCAAGCTGCCGGGTGGCGTGCCGATGGCCGTCACCTCGCTGGGCTTTCTCGGCTTCGTGCTGGTGCTTCTGGCCCTAGAGCCGGATACGCGGATGGCCCTGTGCGTGATGCCGTTGTGGTTTGTCTTTCTGCTTGTGGCTTATCGTCGGCGCAAGGCCTAACGCCCCTTGGCCAGGTAGGCGGCATATTCGTCATCCGGCACCATGCTGCCACCGGTGCCCCACACCAAGTGGGTCGCGTTGGCCATGCGCTGCGCCGTCAGCCCCATGCGCGCCAGGTACTGCGTTGCTTGCAGTACCTGCACCATGCCAGGCATGCCGGCCAGCGCCGAGGGCTCGAGGCGTACCTGCTCCAGGTCATGGGCCAGCACCAGCAATTGGTACAGCCGCTCGTCCGTGACCGTGTAGTAGCCGTCGAGCAGGCGCTGCATGGCCTTGCCGACAAAGCCGGAAGGGCGGCCTACCGCCAGGCCATCGGCTGCGGTGACGTTGTCGATGCCGAAGTCCTGCACGCTGGTTTCGTCATGCAGCCCGGTGTACACGCCAAGGAACATGCAGGGCGAATGGGTGGGTTCAGCGAAGACGCAGTGCACGTGATCACCAAACAGCAGCTTCAAGCCGAACGCCACCCCGCCAGGCCCGCCACCCACGCCGCAGGGCAGGTAGACGAACAGCGGGTGCTCGGCATCGACCTTGATGCCGGCGGCCTTGAACTGGCCCTGCAAGCGTTCGGCAGCCACGGCATAACCGAGGAACAGGTGAGGCGAGTTTTCATCATCGACGAAGTAGCAAGTAGGGTCCGCTGCTGCTTGCTGGCGGCCTTGTTCCACCGCAACGCTGTAGTCGGAGGGGTATTCGATCACGCTCACGCCGTTGGCGCGCAGCTTGTCCTTTTTCCACTGCCGCGCATCTGACGACATGTGCACCGTGGCCTGGAAACCCAGCCGCGCGCTCATGATGCCGATCGACAGCCCGAGGTTGCCGGTCGAGCCAACCGCTACCTTGTACTGGCTGAAAAATTGCCGGGCGTCATCGCTGGCCAGTACTCGGTAATCGCTGTCCAGGGTGATCAGCCCGGCCGCCAGGGCCAAGTCTTCGGCATGCTTGAGCACTTCGTGGATGCCGCCGCGGGCCTTGATCGAGCCGGAAATCGGCAGCTCGCTGTCGGCCTTGAGCCACAGCGCACCGCCTTGGGCAAGACCAGCCTCTTGCAGCAAGGTGTGCTGCAGGGCAGGCAGCGGGCGAATCGGCGACTCGATGATGCCGCCAGACGCGGCGGTGTCGGGGAACACCTCGGCCAGGTACGGTGCAAACCGCTGCAGCCGGGCACTGGCTGCGCTGACGTCGGTGGCAGTGAGGCCGACGTCGCCCAGGGCTTGTGCGGTGGGCACGATGCCAGGGTTGAACCAGCAGGTTTCGCGCAGCGCGACCAAGTCCTCGACCCGCGGGTGAGAGGCGTACCAAGCGTCTAGCGTTTTGCCGTGAATCATGCGTTGTTCCTGTGCTGGTGGGGATTGCCAGGGGGCTGCTGGCTCTTGTAAGAGTGGCCGTGCCGGGGCGCCGGACCGGTCGGAAAGGGCTCCAAGCTTGGCCAGTTAATGTAAATCACGGTGGTGTTGGTGCTCCCACTGGTCGCTCTCGATGTGACAGCGCAGCCCATCACGTCGCCTGTTGTGCAATCAACGCCAGGCACCGTTGCACGATCGGGCTCACATCGCCCTTGCGACGGCTTAGGATGATCGGGCTGACGGCGCTGGTGTCCAGCAAGCTGACATACTCGATATCCGTGCGGTGCTGCTGTTGCACCGACGCCGGCACCAGGGTCACGCCGAGCCCGACGGCCACCAGGCCGATGGCCGTTTGCAGTTCGTTGGCCCACTGGCTGATCTTCAGGGTCATGCCGTGGTGGGCGAACAGGGCCAGCACATGGTCGGCATAGCTGGGCCTGGGGTTGGCCGGGTACAGAATGAACGGCTCCTTGGCCAGTTGCGCGAGGGTCAGTGGGGTGCCTGCCATCGGGTGGCCCTTGGGCAATACCGCGACCAAGGGGTCTTCGCACAGCACCTGCTGGAGGATGGCCGGGTCATCGATACGAATACGGCCGAAGGCGATGTCGATGCGGCCACTCTTGAGTGCCTCGACCTGCTGCAGCGTGGTCATTTCGCTCAACCCCAGTTCCAGCTCGTTGTCCTGGCGCAGTTCGCGGATCAGCGCTGGCAGCACGGTGTACAAGGTCGAGGGAGCAAAACCGATGCCCAGCCACTGGCGTTGCCCGTGGCCGATACGGCGGGTGTTGTCGCTGATGTTTTCCAGTTGCTGGAGCAGGGTGCAGGTCTGTTCATAGAAGAACCGCCCGGCTTCGGTCAGGCGCAGCGGGCGCTCACGCAGCACCAGCAGCGTGCCGAGCTGCTCCTCGAGCTGGCTGATCTGCCGGCTTAGCGGCGGCTGGGCGATATGCAGCAGCTCAGCGGCACGGGTGAAGTTCAGCGTTTCGGCCAGCACCTTGAAGTAGCGAAGGTGGCGCAGTTCCATCAGACCTCCAGGGTATGGTGGGAGATTCATTTGATATTGGACGGGTATCAGGGTCTCGCGCAATGCTTGATCAATCAAGTAAGTGCAACTATCGGGTCTGCCATCTGCGGTCCGATCTGACGGGACCTGGCAACAATGACAAACACCCTGATTGAACGTATAGATGCAATTATCGTCGACCTGCCGACCATTCGCCCGCACAAGCTGGCCATGCACACTATGCAGCAGCAAACCCTGGTGGTATTGCGCGTGCGTTGCAGCGACGGCGTCGAAGGTATCGGCGAGGCAACCACCATCGGTGGCCTGGCCTACGGCTACGAAAGCCCCGAGGGCATCAAGGCCAATATCGACGCACACTTGGCACCGGCGCTGATCGGCCTGCCGGCTGACAACATCAACGCCGCCATGCTCAAGCTGGACAAGCTGGCCAAGGGCAACACCTTTGCTAAGTCGGGGCTCGAAAGCGCCTTGCTCGATGCCCAGGGCAAGCGCCTGGGCCTGCCGGTCAGCGAACTGCTGGGCGGCCGAGTACGCGACAGCCTGGAAGTGGCCTGGACGCTGGCCAGCGGCGATACCGCCCGTGATATCGCCGAAGCCCAGCACATGCTGGAGATCCGTCGCCACCGTGTGTTCAAGCTGAAGATCGGCGCCAACCCGGTGGAGCAGGACCTCAAGCACGTGGTGGCGATCAAGCGCGAGCTGGGTGACAGCGCCAGCGTGCGGGTCGACGTCAACCAGTACTGGGACGAGTCCCAGGCCCTGCGCGCCTGCCAGGTGCTCGGCGACAACGGTATTGACCTCATCGAACAGCCCATTTCGCGGATCAACCGCGGCGGCCAGGTGCGTCTCAACCAGCGCAGCCCAGCGCCGATCATGGCCGACGAATCGATCGAAAGCGTCGAAGACGCCTTCAGCCTGGCCGCCGACGGTGCGGCCAGCATCTTCGCTCTGAAAATCGCCAAGAACGGCGGCCCACGTGCAGTGCTGCGCACAGCGCAAATCGCCGAAGCGGCCGGTATCGCCCTGTACGGCGGGACCATGCTTGAAGGCTCGATCGGCACCCTGGCTTCGGCCCACGCGTTCCTCACCTTGCGCCAGCTGACCTGGGGCACCGAGCTGTTCGGGCCGCTGCTGCTGACCGAAGAGATCGTCAACGAGCCGCCGCAGTACCACGACTTCCAGCTGCACATTCCACGCACGCCAGGCCTTGGCCTGACCCTGGACGAGCAGCGCCTGGCGCGCTTCGCCCGCCGCTGAACTGTACATTCAACGCCTTAAGGAGAACCCGCATGCTGTTCCACGTGAAGATGACCGTGAAACTGCCGGTCGACATGGACCCGGCCAAGGCCGCCAAGCTCAAGGCCGATGAAAAGGAACTGGCCCAGCGCCTTCAACAAGAAGGTACCTGGCGCCACCTGTGGCGCATTGCCGGGCACTACGCCAACTACAGCGTGTTCGATGTGGCAAGCGTCGAGGCCCTGCACGACACCCTGATGCAACTGCCGCTGTTCCCGTACATGGAGATCGAGGTGGACGGCTTGTGCCGCCACCCGTCGTCGATCCACAGTGACGACCGCTGATTCGTCCCTGACTACCTGACAAGAACAAGATGAGGTAAGCAAAATGACCGTGAAAATTTCCCACACTGCCGAGATCCAGTCGTTTTTCGAAGAAGTCGCAGGCCTTGGGCACGCCGAGGGTAACCCGCGTTTCAAGCAGATCATCCTGCGCGTGCTGCAGGACACTGCCCGTCTGATCGAAGACCTGGAAGTGAGCGAGGACGAGTTCTGGCATGCCGTCGACTACCTCAACCGCCTGGGCGGCCGTAACGAGGCGGGCCTGCTGGCAGCGGGCCTGGGGATCGAGCACTTCATCGACCTGCTGCAAGACGCCAAGGATGCCGAAGCGGGCCTGACCGGCGGTACCCCGCGCACCATTGAAGGCCCGCTGTACGTTGCAGGCGCGCCGCTTAGCCAAGGCGAAGCACGCATGGACGATGGCACCGACCCCGGCGTAGTGATGTTCCTTCAAGGCCAGGTATTCGGCGCCGACGGCAAGCCGCTGGCAGGCGCTACCGTCGATCTCTGGCACGCCAACACCCAGGGCACCTATTCGTACTTCGATTCGACCCAGTCCGAGTACAACCTGCGCCGACGCATCATGACTGACGCAGAGGGCCGCTACCGCGCCCGCTCCATCGTGCCGTCCGGTTATGGTTGCGACCCGCAGGGGCCAACTCAGGAGTGCCTGGACTTGCTTGGCCGCCACGGCCAGCGCCCGGCGCACGTGCACTTCTTCATCTCCGCGCCGGGGCATCGCCACCTGACCACGCAGATCAACTTCGCCGGTGACCAATACCTGTGGGATGACTTTGCCTATGCCACCCGTGATGGTCTGATCGGTGACCTGCGCTTTGTCGAGGATGCGGCGGCGGCGCATGATCGGGGTGTGCAAGGGGAGCGTTTCGCCGAGTTGGCCTTCGACTTCACGTTGCAGGCTGCGCAGGCGCCTGAGGCCGAAACCCGCAGCCATCGCCCGCGTGCGTTGCAAGACGGCTAAAGCTCGACCCTTGTTGGAGCAGCCTTGTGCTGCGAAGAGGCCGGTGAAAACACAGTAAATCTCCGCTGCTGTCACCGGCCTCTTCGCAGCGCAAGGCTGCTCCTACACACGCCAGCCTCCACAGGTTTCACCGTTTATGCCTGGGCCTTTCCGTGCGGGGAGGGTCCGGGCTTTTTTGTGTGCCACATGTGGTGTGGGAAAAGAAAGTGTTGTCTTGAGTTTGGAGGTGGCGCTCGGCTGACGCTCAACCCTTGTAGGAGCAGCCTTGTGCTGCGAAGAGGCCGGTGAAAACACAGTAAATCTACGCTGCTGTCACCGGCCTCTTCGCAGCGCAAGGCTGCTCCTACACACGCCAGCCTCCACAGTATTCACCGTTTATGCCTGGGCCTTTCCGTGCGGGGAGGGTCCGGGCTTTTTTGTGTGCCACATGTGGTGAGGGAAAAGAAAGTGTTGTCTCGAGTTTGGAGGTGGCGCTCGGCTGACGCTCAACCCTTGTAGGAGCAGCCTTGTGCTGCGAAGAGGCCGGTGAAAACACAGTAAATCTACGCTGCTGTCACCGGCCTCTTCGCAGCGCAAGGCTGCTCCTACACACGCCAGCCTCCACAGTATTCACCGTTTATGCCTGGGCCTTTCCGTGCGGGGAGGGTCTGGGCTTTTTTGCGTTTACACGGAATATTGGGGGAGTGGGCTGCTATGTGCTTGTCGGCAGACAGGGTGAAGGCGGCCAGGTGCTTGCCTTAGGCTTGGAGGTGGGGCGGATAACGAGCGCCGCGCGGGCGGCGCTCGATCTGATAGGCGCTGAAAATGCCAAGCCTGGCACCCAGTGCCTCCGACTACAATCGGGTCATGCTGGCCAACACTTCAGGCCGCGACGGGGTGCTCACGCTGCATGCTGTGTCGGAAGCACTTGCAGCCTTTGGCCAGCAACACGATGGCCAGCAATGACGCAACGAAGCTGACGATCGACATCGAAGAACCGACCGCAGCCGGTACGCCGAAGTAGCGGTCGGTGATCAGCGCCACCAGCGTGGTGCCCAAGCCCAGGCCCAGCAGGTTACTGATCAGCAGGAACACCGCCGATACCTGCGCACGCACCTGGTTCGGCGAGAGGATCTGCATGGCCGCAGTGGACGCCGGCATGGGGAACGAGGCGAAGAACATGGCCGGTACCAGCAGGGTCACCGACAGCCACAGCTGGTCCACCTGCGAATACAGCACGGCCGGCACGATCATGCCCAGCGCACCGATTACCCCGGTACGCATGGCCGCATCGCTGCGGCCGCGCTTGGCCAGGTGGTCGGTCAGCCAACCGCCGAACACCACACCCGTGGTGTTGGCCAGCAGCAGGATGGTGCCGAGCATGAAGCCGGCTTGCTCGGGGCTCATGCCGAACTTGCGGATGTACAGCGCCGGTGTCCAGCTCATCATGCAGAACAGCGCCATGGCGTAGAACGAGAAGCCCAGGTAGTGGCAGCTGAACGTGGCCCGGTGACGGCCGATGAAGCGCAGGCCGTCGGTGAGCTTCACCTTGCGCACATTACCGTCGGCGTCCAACTGCGCGCCCTTGCGCTCGGGGTTGCGCACGGTCAGCCAGATCAGCAGGCCCACGAGCACCCCAGGCAGGCCGACGATGAAGAACGCCAGTTGCCAGGCCTTCATGGCGCCAAGGAAGGCCACCTCGATGGTCTGTGCGTCCTTGAGCAAGGTGATCACATAGCCGCCGACCAGAAAGGCAATGCCGCCACCGACGAACGAGCCGATGGAGTAGATGCCCACTGCGCGGCCGAGCTTTTCCTTCGGGAACAGGTCGCTGAACATCGAGTAGGCCGAAGGCGACAGGGCTGCTTCGCCGACGCCCACGCCGATACGGGCAAGGAACATCTGCGTGAAGTTCTTGCTCAGGCCGCAAGCGGCGGTGGCGAAGCTCCAGAAAATCACCCCGACCGCGATGATGCGTGGCCGCGAAAAGCGGTCGGCCAGGTAGGCGATGGGCATGCCCATGAAGGCGTAGAACAGCGAAAACGCCAGGCCGTGCAGCAGGCTGAACTGGGTGTCGCTCAGCTGCAGGTCGGCTTTTATCGGCTCGATCATCAGGGCCAGAATCTGCCGGTCAACGAACGAGAAGATGTAGGCCACCATGCACAGGATGACCACATACCATTCGTACACGTAACGTTTTTGGGTGTGCTTGAGGTGTTGCGCTTCGGTCAGGGTATTCATGCTTGCAAGTTCCTGAGGGGACAGCCCTGATGGGGACAGCCTGATGGCCCCTTCGCAGCCCAAGGCCGCTCCTGCGAAGGGGCTGAACACGCGGTCAGTTATTGTCTGCAGAGGCTTGTGGCTTGATGGAAATCACCGCCAGGGTGGTGATCGCGCCCATCACCACGAGC
Organism: Pseudomonas sp. LAIL14HWK12:I7; assembly: GCF_000483465.1. Lineage (NCBI taxonomy): Bacteria > Pseudomonadati > Pseudomonadota > Gammaproteobacteria > Pseudomonadales > Pseudomonadaceae > Pseudomonas > Pseudomonas sp. LAIL14HWK12:I7. Next base: position 4,713 of record NZ_AXYZ01000008.1, on the reverse strand, counting down.
ATCACCGACACCGGCCAGGCATCCTTGTAAATGCTGAACAGCGCCGTTGCCGCCAGTGGCGCCAGGCCGCCGGAGAAGATCGAGGCGATCTCGTGCCCCATCGCCAGCCCCGAATAGCGCACCTTGGCCGGGAACAGCTCACCCATCAGCGCCGGCTGGGTGCCGATCATCGCGCCGTGACAGAAGGCCATGCCCAGCAACGCCGCCAGGTACACCCACACCGGTGAGTGGGTATCGAGCATCCAGAAGAACGGGAACGCCAGCACCATCAAACCGACCGAGCCGATGGCATACACCACCCGCCGGCCAATGATGTCCGACAGCCAACCCCAGAACACGATGGTGCCGGCCTCGACGATCATCGCCACCATCACGCTGGCCAGCACCAGTTGCGTATCCAGGCCGGTGAACTTGGCGTAGGCGATGGTGAAGGCGAGGAACAGGTAGGCGCTGCCGTTTTCGGCAATGCGGATACCCATGGCCTGCAGCACGGCCTTGGGGTGGTTGCGCAGCACTTCCATGGCCGGCATGTGCTCGGGCTTGTCCTGCTGGGCCTGTTCCTCGACGAAGGCTTTGCTCTCTGGCAGGCGACGGCGGATGTACACCCCTACGCCAAAGATCAGGATGCTGGCCAAAAATGGCACCCGCCAGCCCCAGCTCATCATGTCTTCGACGGGCAGCATCTGCACCAGGTAGAACGCAGCGGCAGACAGTACGAACCCGCCGGAAACACCCAGCTGGCTCCAGGCCGCATAGAAGCCGACGCGGTCCTTGGGTGCGTTCTCGCTCAGCAGCAGCACGCCGCCGCCCCATTCGCCGCCCGAGGCAACGCCTTGCAGCACGCGCAGGATCACCAGGCAGGCGGGGGCCAGGTAGCCGACCTGTTCGAAGGTTGGCAGCAGGCCCATGGCGAAGGTTGCCGCACCCATGATCGCCAGGGTCATCACCAAGGCCTTCTTGCGCCCGGCCTTGTCGCCGATATGGCCAAAGATCAGGCCACCCAGCGGGCGTGCCAGAAAGCCCACGGCGAAACCGGCAAACGAGGCCATGGTGCCAAGCACCGGGTCGGTGCCGGCGGGGAAGAACAGCGGGGCGAAAATCAGTGCTGCGGCCGTGCCGTAGAGGAAGAAGTCATACCATTCCAGGGCATTGCCCAGGACCGAGGCGATGACAATGCGGCGCATGGTGCGCGGGTCGGTATCGCGGGTGATGCTGGTGTTCAGGTTACTCATGAGCCATCTCCATGCGGGCCGGTCACCAGAACTTCCAGGTGTAGGAAGTGATCAGGCGATACTCGTTGTAGTCGTTGCCGTACTGCTGTTGGGTACGCATGTTCTTCAGGTCGAAGGCCAGGTCCTTGAGCGGGCCGCTCTGGATCACGTAGCTGAGCATGATGTCGCGCTCGCTTTCCTGGTCCCTTGCAAGGCCCGGGCCGCGGTCGATGTCGGTGCCTTTGATGTAGCGGGTGAACAGCTTCAGCCCGGGCAGGCCCATGGCGGCGAAGTTGTAGCCATAACGCACCGACCAGCTGCGTTCATCCGGGCGAATGAACGGCAGGCCCGCCCAGTTCGGCAGCCACAGCTGCGGCACGTAGCCGTTCAACGTCGGGAACACGGTATCGCCGGTCATGCGCTGGTAGCTCAGGCCCAGCATGTGCCCGCTTTTTTCCAGGGTGACCAGGCCGAAGTAGGCGCGGTTGTCCACGGCGCCGCTGCGTGCGGCACCGTCTTCACGGTTGTTGAAGTACCCCACGTCGGTTTTCAACTGGTAGCCGTCGGCGAACTTCAGGGCGTGCTTGATGCCGCCGTAGTCCTGCTTGTAGATGTCGTTGAGCACACCATGGAAGTAACTGGCTTGCAGGTCTGGGGTCAGGGCGTAGGTGGCGCCGGCGAAGTCCAGGCCATCACTGTCCAGGTCGTCGCGGGTGCCGAAGCGGTAGAGGCGCTCATGGTTGGACGACTCGCGGGTGACGATGGACCAGAAGCGCCCGCCAACCAGGGTCAGGTTGTCGATGTCGCGTGATTCGATCACCGCGCCCTGGTAAATGGTGTCGAGCTGCCGGCTGGGGTCGTTGGAGGCGACGGGGTAGAAAGGTTTCTGATCGCCGATCAGTACCCTGGTATTGGCGTACTTGACCTTCAGGGTCGCACCGCCGCGGCTGTAGTCGTCGGCGGCCTGCTGGCGGTGCTTGCTGAAGGGCAGCGAGCCATCGTTGCCGGTGGAGTCCAGGCGCACGGCGTATTGGCCGTTGAGGTCGAGACCGAGCGCCACGGGGGTATCGGTGTAACCGGATTCGAACTGCAGGTCGAAGCCCTGCGACCAGTTGCCGACCTTGGACACCGGCGCGCTGGGGTTGGTGAAGTTACGGTTCAGGTAGAGGTTTCTGAAATTGAGCGAGAGGTGGCTGTCATCCACCACATCGGCCAAGCACGTCAGGGGTAATGCGGCGCCCACACACAAGCAAAACGGTTTCGCACGCAACGGCCATTTGAGTTCCATGGGGTAATCCTGGAAGTGTGATCAGTACAAGTCCTGGGCAGTCGAGCAACTGGGCAGAAGGGCTGCAGGTCTTGCGCCCGCTTGTCTGTCACGTATTGTTTTTGTTTTTGTTTTTCAGATATCCAGCACCAGGCGCTTGCCGCGCGCCCGGGAACAGCACAGTACGATCTGCTCGTTGGTGTGTTTCTCCTCTTCGGTCAGGTAGTGGTCACGGTGGTCGGGTTCGCCTTCGAGCACGTCGCACAGGCAGGTGCCGCACACACCTTGCTCGCAGGACACCTCGACCTTGATCCCGATACTGCGCAGGGCGGCGGTCAGGGGCTGGCCTTCCTGCACCTGTACGGTCTTGCCGCTGCGTGCGGCGACCACCTCGAAACTGCCGCCCGAGGTGTCGACCTCGGCCTGGAAGTACTCGTGGTGGATGTGTGTGTCGTCGTAGCCTTGCTGGCGCGCCCCCGCGATCACCCAATCCATGAAGCCCGCTGGGCCGCAGGTGTACAGGTGCACGCCAGGCATGGCGGGGCCCAGCACCTGGGCCAGGTCCAGGTGCTGCTCAGGGCCTTCATCGCTGAAGTGGGTGAACACGCTGGCCGCGAACGGTGCGCCGAGCAGTTCGTCGACGAACGCGCAGCGGCTGCGTGAGCGGCCGCGGTAATGCAGCTCGAACGGCTTACCTTGGGCATGCAGGGCATGGGCCATGGCGATCATCGGGGTGATGCCGATGCCACCGCCCAGCAAGATCGAGCGCGTGGCGTCGCTGGCCAGTGGGAACAGGTTGCGCGGCGCGCTGATGCGCATTGGCGTGCCGGGCTGCAGCTGCTCGTGCACCGCCACCGAGCCGCCACGGGACTGGCTGTCCTTGAGCACGCCCAGGCGGTAGACATTGGCATGCGCGGGGTCGCCGCACAGCGAATACTGCCGCACCAGGTCGGGCGCCAGGTGCAGGTCGACGTGGGCGCCTGCCGCAAAGCGCGGCAGGGCCTGGCCGTCGACCGCGGCCAGCTCCAGTACGACCACGTCACCGCCTTGCACTTCGCGGGCTTGCACGATCACATCGAGCAGTTGTTCGCTCATGGTCGTGGCCCTAGAGGATGTAGCCGATACCGGCGAGGGTATCGTCACTGTTGATCAGGCTGATCACCTTGCGGTGGATCTTGAAGCTGCCTTGCGCCCGCACCAGGGTGTAGGTCAGGTCGGCGCTGTAGTGCTTGAGGCTCTCTTTGCGGAACTCGCGCACGTTCTGTGCGCAGCGCACGGTCACGTTGACGCCGTCGTCGCCCAGCACCCGGAAGCGCGAAATCGTGCGCACGGTGCGTGGTTGCGGGCTGGTGGAAATCGACTCGCCGCCGATCAACCGCTGCACGCGCAGGCCACGCATGTGGTGGTCGTCGTAGGCGTAGTTGAGGGTGTTTTCGTAGTCGCTCTCGCGCGGGTCGATGGGGATGATGTACGTGCCTTTTTCGGTCCATTGGCCGAGCCAGGTGTCGTACTCGCCGTGGTCGAGCATGTCGCCTTCCTGCCAGATGAAGGCGGTGACTTCTTGCAGCAATTGCAGGTTCATAGGGTTCTCCACGCTCACGCCGACATCATCTTTTTCCACTGCTGGTACGCCGCACGCATGCCGGTTTCGGCACTCACGTCGGACACCAGCCCGTCTGCGCTGGGTTTCTCGCCCGGCAGGCCGCGGTTGAGCATGATCCACAGGTCTTCACCGGCACGGGCGCCTTTCTGCACGCGCTCCCAGGCTTCGGAATCGTCCGGGGTGCCAAAGCCCATCGGGCCCTGGAAGTGCTCGTGCAGGCGCAGCCGGTAGCGGTTGGCTGCGGCTGGGCCGCCGTCCATGGTGATCACCGAGTGGTGGATTTCGGTCTCGGTCACCGAGATCGGCTGCAGCACGCGGAAAAACGCCATCGAGCAGGCGACGTTGGGGAACAGGTTGAGGTTGAAGCCCGAGCCACCGACGGCGCGGACGATGCGGCGCACCTGCTGCTCGTCGATGCCTTCGTCACGCAGTTCGGCGGCGAGGGACTCGAAGCGCTCGGGGATCGGCTTGTCGAGGTCGGCTTCCAGGTCCACCAGCTCGGGGATCATCACCATCACGCTGTGGCCGTTGCCGAGGTCTTCGACGTAGCCGGGGCCTTTGACGAAGTCGAACAGCTCCAGGGTCTGCTCGTCGACCGAGGACAGGAAGCTTTTGTGCACCAACGGGAAGTG
>NZ_KI519606.1:18284-537095 GCF_000483465.1 Pseudomonas sp. LAIL14HWK12:I7 | reverse complement strand
ATCTGATCATGGATAACTATGCGACTCACAAGACTGACAAGGTCAGGGCGTGGCTTGCGGCGAGGCCACGCTACAACATCCACTTCACGCCCACCTCGGCATCCTGGCTGAATTTGGTTGAGAGGTTTTTCTCAACGCTGAGCGAGAAGTGGATCAAGCGGCAGGCACATGTCAGCGTTAAGGATCTGGAGGCGTCGATTGAGCACTACCTGGAAACCTACAACCAGAATCCGAAGCCATTTCGGTGGCACAAGAAGGCCGAGGACATCCTTGCCTCAGTCGCTCGCGCGGCACGAGCGCTGGGTAGATGATTTTCAGTGGTATTTCTGAAACACCACACTAGATTTAGCACGATACCTTCACCTCCCTAGTCGGCAATCCGTCTCAAGCACAAGCAAGGACTACTTGAGCAGGCCGCAGAAACTGCACCGAGAGAGGCTTGATCCAGCTCTACCTCGGGTCAATCCGCCCGGCCATAACACGCTTCCCCCCGCAAGGCGGTGGGCCAGGAACGCCCACTACCTAGCCTTTGGATCAACCACTAGAACAGAGGAATTGAATAGCTCACGTATAGACGGTTCTCATCGGTGTCGTTGGCGGCGCTGCCCCGCAGGGCCCCATTGAGCCATGTGACGCCGAGTCCTTTAAGAATTCCGGACTGGACGACATAAGACAGCGAAATATCGCGCTCCCACTCGTTCAGATCACCCCTCGCAGATTTGACATTGCCCCCTGACAGATACATGACCTTCGAGCTCAAGCCTGGTAACCCAGCCGCAGAGAAGTCGTATGCATATCCAGCCATCCATGTACGCTCACCGGCACGAGTAAAGTTCGTGATCTGGCTATTACTGGTCAAATAGACCGTAGACCCCGAACCCTGGTTGATGAAAGGCATATTGCTGTCACCATTGACGGTCTGGAAGCCACCAATGAACGAATGCCCAGCGACAACATATGTGAATGTTGCACCGAACGTGTCGTTATCGACCTCACCCTTCGTGATGCCACTCCCATAGTATCCAGTGCTGACATAACCCTCAGCACGACCGGAGGAGCTAGCGTTCTTCCCATCCGACTCACTATGGAAGTACCGCAGATCGGAAGTGAGCTTACCCGTTGCCAAGGGAAGCGTATGGACTAGCCCTGCAAAATTCTGGGAGTAGAAATCTTCGAGATTTGAAATGTAATACTGAGCGAGCAAATTAGGGCTGATTTTGTAATCAAAACCACCGAAATAGAATTTGTTGCTCCTTTGCCCTGCCAGTCCGCCTGCTCCTGCAATGGCCAAGCCGAGAGAGTCCGTAGAATTACGATCCTTGACTTTCTCCAATCCCCCAGCAGTGACGGTGAGGTTCTCGAATTCCTTGGAGGTTACCTGCACTCCCTTGAACCACTGCGGAATCAAACGGCCATCATTGTTCACCAAGATGGGCAATACAGGTTGGAGTGTGCCGTAGCGGGCTTCTGTACTGGAGATCTTGGCCTTAGCGGTGAGCCCTAGAGCACTGAATTCATCAACCGCCTTTTCGCCATCGCTAGGGAAAAATGCGCTGCCGTTGTGCCGACCCTCTCCAGAGTCGAGCTTGATGCCCAGTGCACCAATCGCATCAACGCCAAACCCAACTGTACCGTCCGTGAAGCCAGACTGGTATTTGAGCAAAAAACCCTGCCCCCATTCCTCCTGCTTCACCTGTTTGGTCTGTCGACTATCGTTATTGAAATAGAGATTTCGCATCGACAACGTAGCTTTAGAGTCCGAAATGAAGTCGGCCTGCACTACTCCACTAACACTAATCAGAATGACTAGCGAACTGGAGAAGAAGGACTTCACGAAGTCACGCTTAACCATGAACCACAACTCCAATTGCACTTTTGTTATTAGCGGTAAACCGCTGCTTTGGCAGATTGCGAGCTAAAGACAACGCTTAAATAAAAACACTATTCATAGAATGGAAGGCGCATCGATAGACTCCAATCAATGCGCCAATAGGCGCCAAGTCGAGATATTTCAGTGCAACCTCAATTTCGGTCGGGTTTTACGCTGCAGATACTCAGCAAGCGCTTTTAACAGCATTCGCGGCGTACCATAGAGCGCAGCTTGGTGCAATCTATAGAGGGAGGTATAAAGCGTCTTGGCAATAAGCCCTCGCGTTATTACTTTACCACTGAAAATTCCGCTCAGGCTGCCGATTGCGTCGAAGGAAGCCAACGAAATCAATGTACCCTTGTCTTCATATTTGAAGTCAAGAAGTGGCTCGCCGTCCAAGTGCCGCTCCAGATTCTTACACAGCAGCGCAGCCTGCTGGTTAGCAGCTTGGGCACGCGGCGGTACGAAACGTCCGCTGGTATCATCCAACGGGCAAGAAGAACAGTCACCTATTGCGAAGATCGAATCATCCAGAGTCGTCTGAAGCGTTCGCTTTACGTTTAACTGATTGATTCGGTTAGTTTCAAGACCATCCAGTGTCTTCAGAAACTCTGGTGCCTTGATGCCTGCCGCCCAAATTTTCAGATCGGCGTTAAGCGTTTCGCCGTCAGCGAGAACGACACCGTTCTCAGTGACTTCTTTGACCGCAGTGCCGACACGAACATTGATGCCCAGTTCATTAAGGCCATTGTGCACCGCCTGGCTGGCTTTTTCGTTAAGTACGGGCAAGACACGCGGGCCCGCTTCAAGCAGCGTAATATTCAGAGTGGATGGGCACGCGTGCTTGACACCGTACCCTTTGATTACACGTACAGCATGCTGGAGCTCGGCGCACAACTCTACACCAGTAGCCCCTGCCCCCACGATGGCAATCTCGAGTGGATGAGCCGTATCAGAGGCATGTGAGCGCATGTAGCGATTGAGCAGCACTCCATGGAGCCGCTCAGCCTGCGCTCTGCTATCCAGGAACTGGCAATGCTGCTGAACGCCTGGTGTTGCAAAATCATTGCAATGACTACCGACAGCCATTACCAGAGTGTCATACTCGATTTCCCGTTCCTGCCAAGAAGATCCACTCGGTGCAGTCAGGCGGACGGCCTTGCTGGTGCGATCAATTCCCGCCATGCGACCGTGTTGAAAGTGGAAGTGGTTCCATTTGGCTTGAGCAATATAATTAAGCTCGTCGACGCCAGGGTTCAGAGAGCCAGCGGCCACTTCATGAAAAAGCGGCTTCCAAATGTGGGTCAAGTTGGCATCAACCAACGTAATCGTAGCGTGATTTCGCCGACCGAGCGTTTTACCTAACCGAGTAGCCAGTTCGATGCCGCCGGCGCCGCCACCAACAATTACAATTCTGTGTTTCATTACCAAACCCTGAAGGAAGGAGCATGACTTCCCCAACGCACAAACTTTGGTGATTAACCAATTAGCGGCATTTGAGGATGAAAATAAATTCGCTAGATCGCTGACAGCCTAGCTTGACCATCAAAAAACTAGCTTTATTTACAAGCCCGTTGGCAGCCTGTGCAAGACACTCAACAACCAACGGGCGAGGTCAAATCAGTTGTATCCTAGTACCGCGACAGCATCGATAAACTCCTCAACCTTACCTTGCGCAAGCCGAGGTTTAGCGACAACTGAAGGGAGAGGCTTACTTTTGCCTGATAGGCCAACTGTATAGCTCTGCTCAGGAAGCCGTTTTGATAAAATCGAAGAGTTTGTCTTGTTCATACTAGACCTTCAGGGCTGGCCTTATGATTGCGGTGACCATTTCGGCCAACGCCAAGTGACTGCTCAATGGGATGCCATCAACGTTTGCGTCTGTAATCCCTACTACAGAGTTGATCAGTCCTACATCAACGCCCCGACGAAGCAGATTGCCTTCCATTTCTGGGGTGTGGATCAGTCGCGAATCACCGGTGCGGATTGCCATCGCGGCAGCGATGGCGTAGCAGCCCCAGTTCGAACACGCCGCAGTGACCAGAACATCTGCTGGGGTAACAGCTCCAATACCGCCACCGCACCCACACGACCCTTCAGCACCAAACTTAACGTGGCCCTGGACAGAATCATTGACAAGGCCCATGCCTATTTCATTACCACCGTCACCCACTGCTATGGTTGGGATCTCACGGCGAATCGCTTCGTCGAAAACGAAATCGATGCGAGCACGCTCCATTCCGTAGTCGATGCCACGCATGCTGTAGTAAATGCCGTTGCGATTTCGGCCTACGCGTTCGGTGGAGAACAGCACTGAAGGTTGAAGCTCGTCCAGGAGCTTAGGCGCCGCGATGGCGGCCTCTTCATCTGTCACTGTGAAGCCTTGAACGCACACTGTCGCCAGGCTCTTGTCCTTGGCCGCTTTACGAGCCTGCTCATAAGGCAGAACAGTCAAGCCTGCAGTGGTCAGAATGGCTTCCATTGGACGACGCAGTGTTTCTTCGATCAGCACCACTGGAGTGACGTTACGCGCCAGTACCAATGCACGCACCACCGCTGCCAGACCAGCCGGGCCATCGTTTTCGCCGATTTCCGGAGACAACCAGGCACGAGATACCGAGCCGGTTGTCACAATGACGGTAGAACCCTCAGGAGCTGCCAGCAGCGCTTCAGCAGCAGCGCCCACCAGAGGCCGGCCTATGCGAGCGCGAGCCTCCTTGTAAAGATGCTCGACACCACGACCACCGATGTCCAAGGAGATCAGTTGATCGAGACGATGATCGAAGGAAGTGTATTTAGAATCAGACATCATTTGCCCCCCAGGATCAGGTCGATCATTGCTGCGGAATCGTGAATGATGGCTGCGACTTTCGTCAGCGACTCGTCGAACGATTTTATGATTGCTTCCTGACCACCGACGCGGCGAATTGCATCGCCGGAAGGTTTCAAGCGCACAGATACTCGTGCGCCTGGCTGACCATGGGTGTTGACGGTGAGTATCCCGTAATCACGCAGCAGGATCATGCCCAACGCAGAGGTCGCCTCACATGGCACCACCGGTGCTTTATCGGACTCTATGCCAGCACGCTTCAGAATGATTCGGAGGATATCGTCCTCATGAACCATTGGGCCCAAGTCGCTTACTTGTACGCAGTCACCCAGCAGCTTGATCAGATCCGCTGCGAGCGCCTTGCCGGCTTTGGCTTCATCAATCAAATGCTGAGGGTCGTAGCTCTGAAGCGAACGCATCACACCAGCGGAGATCGGTGCCCGTGCTTCCATTCCGTACTCAGCACCCTTTGCAGCAGCCGCCCCGATCATGTCCTTCGCACCAACCAGAATGCCGGCACGTGGCCCAGGAAGGCCGGCCTTGTCACAGTTGGTCACCGCCAAGTCTGCACCAGTCTTGAGGCTCTTAATGCCGCTATGCAGCACCGGACGCAGCCGTGCACCGTAAGCCTCGTCCAGAAACACACGAGAGCCAAACTGCTTAACGTAATCCACCACGCTTAAGGTGATGTTGTCGCTAAGCAGTTCCAGACTGCTGGTGACGGTAGTAACGACAACCAAGCGTGGCTCATTCGCCTGCAGAACACTTCGCCAATCAGCGGAACCTTGCACCTCGACCAGTGGAACACCCGCAAGCTTCGCACCGCGAACGACAGAAGCGTGCGAACGGCCACCAGGAGGAACGATCGATACAACCGTTCGACCGCCCGAGCACGATGCAATTACAGACACGATTGCAGCACTGGTGCGGTTGAAAATGGCGACGCTATCGGTTTCTTCGTCGCCACCCAGGTGCTCAATCGCCAGTTTGTTCAGGCGAGTGGAGCTCAGACCGGGGCCAACCCACTCTTCACAGTAGGTGTCCAGGTCGGTTGCCTTCACCAGATAGTCCCGCTGATTGCCAGTGAAGATGCCGATCGATTCGGAACCATGTTCAATAACACGACTGGCTGCGACCGTTTGACCGTGGCGAAGGCGAGCGCCCTCATCGGTGCTGGAGCGAATAATGTTGCCGCGAGCGAAACCCACTACCGGATCAATTTCATTGCCAAATGAATCAGTCTTAACCGACACCTGTGCACCTTCGACATTGCTTTTGATGTTCATAATTACCGTTCCTGGTGGCGTGAAACGCCTACCGAGAGACTTTCACTATCGAATTCAACAACTGGACAAACGCGGCATGCCCATCGAGATCGATGCCGTCCACAGACGCCTGGTGCAGTCCATTTGCACCATCTCGTCCGCCGCCTCTCACACACGCCTCGACCATGTCACGCTCAAGTTCCGGCGAATGGATCAGATCCGGTTTGCCGGTCAAATAAGCCAGCGCGGCACAGATCGCGTAAGCACCCCAGTTCGATACCGAGGCCGCCACAACCACATCGGTAGCAGTGACGGTGATCACTCCCGAGGCGAAGCCTCCCTTGGAGATGGCGCCCAGCGGATGAACTGCTGTTACCGCAGCGCGGACATCACCGAACCCCACCTCATTGCCACCGTCACCTACACCGACGGTAAGTATGTTTTGCGCCTTGGCCAGATCGGCCAGTAGGTACACGTGACCCACAGCATCTGGCTCGCGGAAGTCACCACGGACGCCGTGGAAGTAGCCCTCGGCGTTAGGGCCATCGCGCTCCACAAAGACCACAGCGGTGGGGTTGTACTCTTGGAACAACCCTTTTGCTGCTTGGCGACCTGCTTCTAGGCCTTTTGGGAAGCTGACAACGGTAATCGAGCCTTGGCCATCAAGTGCTTGGCTGGCGACCTCTGCACAAGCCTCGACCGGTGCCAGGTGGATATCTTCCGTCACCAGTACCACGCGGCATCCAAATCCGCGCGCCAGTGCCCTTGCCAATACAGCAGCACCAGGCGGGCCATCCGTTTCGCCCTGCGGAAGAGCTGGTGCAACTCCAGCGCCGGTGGCAATGAACACAGTGTCACCAGGCTTGATTCGATTATGCAGATACTCCGCGGCCAGCATGCTCAATGGCGCACCATGATACTTTCTGCAGATGTCATACAGCGGTTGGACATATCCCGATGGAAGCCCCCCCGTAAGGGGACGTATTTCCACAGTCATCAACCTATCAATTCTTTCGCCGACTAGGGCGTTGTAAATGTTAGTCATGTCATCACTCGTTAATGTCAATTCGATAAGTTTCTTTGGTCATCGAGATACAGATCAGAGTAATAACAGCCGCTGCCACTACGAACCACGACACCGCCATGGAGTTACCAGTGGTCGCTACAAGCCAAGCCGCGATGATCGGTGTTGGGGCACTGGAAACAATGCCGGAAAGTTGATACGCGACAGACGAACCACTGAAACGGTATTTGGTTTTGTATTGCTCAGCGTAAATCACGCCATGCAGAGAGCCAGTAGACGCGTGGCCGATACCCAAGCCCAACGCCAACGCCAAGGTGATGTAGTACGGATCAGCAGTATTCAGCAGGGCGAAGAACGGGAAGGCGTAGAGAGCAAAGAAGATTGCACCAAAGCCATAAACTTTCTTACGACCGTACTTGTCAGACAGCCACCCAAACACAGGCTGCATGAACAGATCTACTGCAGCGCCTACCATCAATGCGTTAGAGGCGACGCTACGTGGCAGGCCCAGGGTTTGTGTAATGTAACTCAAGGCGTAAACGGTGATGAGGAAGTAGCCAACGTTAGCAGCCGTCTGGAAGAAGGCCATAACAATGGTTTTCTTCTTCTCGTACTTCCAGACGCTGAGCAGCGGAGCTTTCTCGATTTCACCTTTTTCCGCGACTTTCTCAAAGGCCGGAGGCTCAGACACCTGCAGACGGATATACATGCCGACTACCAGCAGTACTAGGCTGAAGATGAAAGGAAGGCGCCAGCCCCACGAGAAGAATTGCTCATCTGGAAGCATGGATACCAAGGCAAACGCACCCGCCGATACCAAAAGGCCCGCAGGAACCCCCATTTGCATGGTGGCACCCCACAATCCTCGCCGCCCTTCAGGCGCGTGCTCTACAGACATGAGCGCTGCACCGCCCCACTCACCGCCAAGAGCAAAACCCTGGATAATTCGAAGTACAATCAGTAAAGCAGGCCCCCATATACCGGCTTGAGCATATGAAGGGAGAAAGCCGATAGCTGCTGTGCAAAGACCCATCAGCATCAACGTAAAGACCAACAACTTCTTCCGGCCCATGCGGTCACCGAAGTGACCAATCACAATCCCTCCAATTGGTCGAACTACAAAGGCGACCGAGAACGAGATCATCGACATCAGCGTAGCCATTTCTGGCGACATATTGCTGAAGAATACCTTAGGAAACACGAGAGCAGCGGCAGTACCATAAATGAAGTAGTCGTACCACTCTACGGTGGTTCCGATGAAGGAGCCTAATGCAGCTTTGACGGAAGTCTTATTTGCACCCTTACTTTCTTCTTGATGCTTGATAGCACCTGCTGTTTGCACGTTCATATGCCCTCTCGATGTCGCCAGTCGCCGGTGGTATCCCACCGGCTTATATTTATAAGTATGGGTTAGACGTTGATCGTTACGCTTTTACGCGACGTATAGCTTTCCAGCGCGCTTTCGATGGAATATTCGGCACCGATACCACTGCGCTTGGCACCACCGTAGGACATGCCTGGGATCTGGCCGCCTGCACGGTTAACCTGCAACCAGCCGGCGTCGATTTGCTCAGTGACACGTAGTGCCGTAGTCAGGTCATTGGTGAACACGTAGGCAGCAAGACCGTAAACGGTATCGTTTGCCCACTGGATAACCTCTTCTTCTTTTTCCCAAGGCAGAGCCACCAGGACTGGGCCGAAGACCTCTTCCTTGCAAACGCGCCAAGAATTATCCACGCCGGTCAAAATCACCGGCTCTGGATAGAAGCCTTTGGCTGTTTCAGGCGAAGCTGGAACCGAGCCGGTCAGAACCTCGGCGCCCGAGTCGATCGCTTCCTTGATGAAGTTCCGGACTTCGGTGTAGCGCTCAATGTTGATGATTGCTCCGATGTCAGTGTTCTCATCCAAAGCGTCGCCGATTCGCAACTCGCGCACCTTGCCCACTACACGCGTCATCACCTCATCCCATACGCTCTTGTGAACATACAGACGCGAACCAGCGGTGCAAGACTGGCCCTGACGTGCGAAACGCATGGCAGCAATGATGCCGTTGACGGTGGCATCAATGTGTTCAGGGGTAGCAGCGTCTGGATAGACGATGCATGGGCTCTTTCCGCCCAACTCCAGAGTTGCGCGACCGATCCGATCAGCTACCGCGTGAGCGATCAGCTTGCCTACTTCAAGCGACCCGGTGAACGAAACCTTAGCGACGTCTTCGTTAGTCGAAAGAGGCGCGCCTGCCTCGATACCCGAGCCGGTAACGATGTTGAAAACCCCAGCCGGGAAGATGTCAGCAGCGAGTTCAGCGATCTTCAGCACAGCGAGCGGAGCATCTTCAGCAGGCTTGAGGATCAGGGTGTTACCGGTACCCAGGGCCATACCGATCTTTACAGCAGCCAGAACCAGCGGGGAGTTCCACGGAATGATTGCGCCCACAACGCCCAGGGGTTCGCGGGTGGTGTAGCTGAACAGACCTGGGCCCAGCGGCAGGGTTTCACCTTTCTGCTCGGCAATGGTACCGCCATAGTAACGCAGGACTTCGGCAGCGCTCTGGGTTTCAGGACGGCTTTGAGTACGCAGAGCGTTACCAGTCTCTGCTGCCAATACGCGAGCGATCTCTTCCTGGTGTGCAGTGATACGGTTGCCCAGCTCGATCAACATCGCACCACGAGCACGTGCAGCGAGGCGGCGCCAGGTTGGGAAAGCAGCTTTGGCAGCGGCGACCGCGCTGTCGACATCATCCTTGTCGCTTGCACCGATGGTGGCCAGCGGAGAGCGGAAGCAAGGGTTTTCTACAACCATCGTCTTGCCGTTAGCAGGAGTGCGCCACTCGCCGTTTACGAATAGGCCAGTGATCCCGGCTGCTGGAAGTACAACAGAGTTATTTGCAGTAGACATCTTCATGGTTCCTTAAATGGCGAAGGATCAGTTGCCCGACAGGCTCAGGCGCACACCGAGCAGCTTTTCGTAGAGCTCGTTGACGCTGGTCGAATCCTTGCCACCCAGACCATTCAAACGAGCGGCGTTGTATGTTTGCAGAACCAGCTGACCCAGAGGCATGGAGTAGTTGCTGAACTCCTGCAAGCACAGGGAGATGTCCTTATGCATCAGGTCGATAGCGAAATTGGCTGGACGCTCTTCGGTGAACAGGGTCTTCGGCAGGTAATCCAGCATCTTGCTGCCGGCCAGACCAGCACCAAACACATCACAGAGAACCTGGAGATTTGCACCAGCCTTGACGCTGACAGACAGGACTTCACCCAGAGCAACAGTGTTGATCGCGGTCAGCAGGTTGTGGCTCAGCTTGGTCAGTTGACCTGCACCGACAGGGCCGCAATGAACGATGCGCGAAGCGAGGATTTCGAGTTCCGGACGAGCAGCGGCGATAACACTTTCATCACCACCGATCATCAGAACGAGGTTGCCCGAGGCCGCGCCTGCTACACCGCCGCTGACTGGGGAGTCGATGAACTTGACGTCTTTAGAGGAGCATTGAGCTGCGATGGCTTTAGTAGTAGCCGGGTCGACGGTGCTGAAATCGACGATGATTGCGCCAGGCTTCGCAGATTTCAGAACACCGCTTTCACCACTTACTGCATCCAGAAGAGTTCTCGGGCTCGGGAGGCTGAGCAGGATACGCTCTGCGGACTCGGCTGCGGCTTGTGGGCTCGAAGCTGCAATTGCACCTTTCGCAACCAGCTCGTTGACAGCGGTATTGTTGGGGTCAAAGACAGACACCTGATGGCCAGCTTCGATCAGCCTGGCAGCCATGCGGGAACCCATGCGGCCAACACCAATAAATCCAATTTTCATTTCAGACCTCTACCTTACCGTTAATTGTTCTACCAAGCGCCGCTCGGCTTTTTAGGCTGGTCATCGCTTGATTCGCTCAAGCGGCGCCTCGGAGTGGGCCTAATATAGGAAGGGCTTAAAGGAAAATAAAAGTTGTATATTTTGACGCTATAGGAAATTTTATCTTTCCAATAGACATGACACATAAGAGCAAAAGCATGCCCCATGAGAGCTCACCCTAAAGCCCCGTAATTGTTGGACTACGTACGCATGCAGCGAAGCGACGCACCAAATGAGTGCTAAATCGACTACTTTTCCGAGATATGGAAATATTTTTAAGAAGAAAAAGTAATAAGCGCGGATGGATAGAGCCGGATCATTTAGCAGCTATTGCGCTTAGCAATAGCCTTCCTACGAATTGAATTCTGCGTAGCTCATAACCCCCGGTTGACTAAGGTAGCGAATCGATCGCCGGTGCTATTCCCTCTGCCATTTCGCGGCAAAAAACCCGCCAATCTGTCAGAAACCATGCCCCCAAACGATGCATGACTAAATCCAAATTCCCCACCAGATCAGGTTGAGCCGGGATGACTGGGTTGTCCGAGTAGGCCTAGCAGAACAGCGGCAAACTCCCTGCTGATAGGCCCTAGAGCTGGGCACGGGTGAATCGCCCCTGGTTCCGTAGACGCCTCCAAGCCTCATAATGAGGCCCAAATAGGAGGTGCCATGAGTCGTCAGCGTTACCCTGAAGAATTCAAGATCGAAGCGGTCAAGCAAGTGACCGAGAAAGGCAAGCCTGTAGCCGACGTTGCCCAGCGCCTGGGCATGTCCGCTCACAGCCTCTACGCCTGGATCAAGCTCTACAGCAAACCCCAAGAGCAGCGTCAGCAAGACGATGACCAGCAAGCCGAACTGCGCAAGCTGCGCGCTGAGCTCAAGCGCGTGACGGAAGAGCGAGACATCTTAAAGAAGGCCGCGCGTACTTTGCCAAGGAGTGCGGCTGAAGTACGCCTTCATCAAGAAGCACTCGACGGATTACCCGGTGCGGCGCCTTTGCCAAACCCTCAAGGTGCATCCCAGCGGCTACTACGCCTGGCTGGCCGAGCCTCAATCTGCCCGAGCAAAAGAAGATCATCGTCTGCTTGGCTTGATCAAACAGGCTTGGCTCGAAAGCGGAGGTGTGTACGGCTACCGCAAAATTCATGGTGACCTGCGTGAACTGGGAGAGACATGCGGGCGAAATCGAGTCGGTCGTTTGATGCAGGCAGAGGGGTTGCGTTCGCAAACGGGCTATCGCCGTCGTCCTGGGTTTTATGGCGGAAAGCCAACAGTGGCATCTCCCAAACACCTTGCCCGGCAGTTCAAGGTCAGCGAGCCGAACAAGGTCTGGGGGACAGATATCACTTACATCCGCACCTATGAAGGATGGCTGTATCTGGCGGTAGTGCTGGATCTGTTTTCTCGCCAAGTGATTGGTTGGTCAATGAAGCCAAGGATGTGCAGCGACCTGACTATCGACGCGATGCTGATGGCCGTTTGGCGACGCAAGCCACAGCAGCAAGTGATGATTCACTCAGACCAAGGCAGTCAGTTCAGTAGCTCAGATTGGCAAAGCTTCCTTAAGGCTAACAATGTGATCAGCAGCATGAGCCGACGAGGAAACTGCCACGACAATGCCGTAGCCGAGAGCTTTTTCCAGCTTTTGAAGCGGGAGCGAATCCGACGAAAGATCTACGCAACGCGTGACGAAGCCCGAAGTGATATTTTCGATTACATCGAGATGTTCTATAACCCAAAACGCCGACACGGCAGTGCTATGCAGCTGTCTCCAGTAGAGTATGAGAAACGCTATTTTCAGAGCTTGGAGAGTGTCTAGGAAACCAGGGGCGATTCAGTGGCGTAGTAACGCCTGGTCAAAAAGCTCTTTGCTGCGGGTAAGATGCATGCGCATAGCCATCCTCGCTCCCTCAGGGTCACGTCGAGCAATAGCCGCGAAAATAGTTTCATGTTCATACTGCAAACGCTGCATATAACTCGCTTGATCTCGTTGAGCAAGACGTAGCGAATTGATCCTTGAGCGCGGGATAACACTCCCCCCCAAATGGCGGGTAACATCCGCGAAATACTGATTGCCGCAGGCTTGTGCAATGCAAAGGTGAAATCTAAAGTCCTCTAGCACCGCACCATTGGCATGGTTGGATTTATCGTTGAGTTCATCCAAGGCAGCCCGCAAATCAGCCAACTGCTCATCACTGCGTCGTTGCGCCGCCAAACCAGCGGACTCTACTTCAAGGGCTATACGCAGCTCCAGCACATGCAATACGTCTCGGATGGAACTGATGGCGGAGACATCAATCTTGAAAATATTTAGTGCTGGGCCCTGCACAAACGAACCTATCCCGTGTCGCGTCTGGACCAGTCCTGTCGCCTGCAACTGAGATACAGCCTCACGTACTACAGTACGACTAACGCCGTGCTCGGCCATGAGCTCCGCCTCAGTTGAAAGCTTGTCCCCGAGATTGAGCTGACCACTGCGGATGCGCTCAGTTAATACAGCCACCAATTGCTGCGACAAGCTACGCAATCTGTCCCCTGGTATTTGATGCTGTGTCATAGTGGTTCCTGCAGTCAGAAGCGGACACCTAGTGTGGTCTTTCAGAAATACCACACTAGACAGTGCCTTAAGCCTCAAATCTTGAAACAAGTTGCTGCAAGTGCCCCGCTAACTCGGAAAGATCGCCACTTGCCTGATCAGTTTGTGTGACGCCTTCAGATGCTTCCTTGGACAGTCCCTGTATTTTCAGCAGGCTCCGATTGACGCTTTCCATCATCCCCTCCTGCTGATCAGCTGAACCGGCAATGACCCTACTTCGCTCAATGATCGTCTCGATTGAGGCCTGAATATCTCTTAAAGCCTGGTCAGCGGACCCAGCCAGACTCAGAGTGATCTCCGCACTTTCTGAACTGCGCCGCATTGACGAAACTGCCCGTTCCGTCACCTCCTGAATGCCCCCGATGAGCACCTCGATCTCATGGGTTGAGTTCTTAGTTCTAAGCGCCAAGGCCCGAACTTCCTCTGCGACTACTGCGAAGCCGCGCCCAGCGTCACCTGCCCGGGCCGCCTCAATGGCAGCGTTGAGCGCGAGAAGATTCGTTTGCTCCGCGATTGAGCGAATGACCTCGATGATTCTGGTGACGTTTGCAACATTCATGGCCAGCTCGCCGACCTGTGCGTTTGTCAGCGAAACCTCTTCAGTAAGCTCAGAGATGGAGTTGACCATCCGAGCGAACTGTTCACAGCCCGATCTCACGCTTTGATCGGAAATCTGAGAGGCCTCCGCAGTCCTGGCTGCGTTCTTTGCGACCTCCACCACTGCGAGCGTCGCGACATTCACAATAGAAACCGCTGACACAACCTCCTCATTCTGCAACTTCATTGCCCTTGAAGAAGATGTGGTGACTACTTTGAGCTCAACTGCAGAGGCCGCAATGCGGGTGGATGACTTGGTGATCGCCTTGATCATCTCCCTCAGACCGTCCTGCATGAGGTTTAGCGAGCTAAGAACCTGAGCAGGCTCGTCTCGGCCCTGGGCGTCTATCTTGACGTCCAGCCTTCCCAGGGCAACCCTCTCAACCACCTGCACTGCGCGCCGAAGGGGTCGCACAATGCTCTTGGTGTAAAAAATCGCTAAACCCACCGTTACCAGTAAAGCGATTAATACGGCAGCGATGATACCCCGCCGGGCACTGTCCCGGGCCTCGAGAAGCCCTACCGTGGCTTTCTCATAACCTTCCATGTTTAGCTTCATGAGTTCCTCGGTTGCCATCCCAAGCCGAGTCCCATAGCCAATTATTGCTCCCCTCAGCATTGAGGAAGCCGAGGCCAGATCGCCAGAAGAAATTGCACGGATGATATTCTCCTGCTCAGTGGTATAGATCTTGTCAGTCTGGTCGAACTGATCGAATACACTTCGCTCTTCCACACTCGTCAGCCCGACATTGACCTGTTCCTTCAGCGACTGAACTTCACCCACAAGCGCTTTCAGTTGGCGAAGACCGACCGCCCTTGCCGCTGGATTTTCCAGAGAGGAGAGTTGAGCAAGAAATACATGATTCCTAAGCTGTGCTTTAACCAGGTTACTGAGATTGACTATATTGGGCAGCCACTTCTCATTGATGACCGCAGATTGCTTCGCCATCCTTTCCATTTTATGAATAGAGAACGTACCCAAAAGAAAAACAATCAGCGCGATGATGCCAAAACTAAATGCCGAGCGCGGCGCCAATTTCATACTTCGTAACATATCGCCCCCGTATAGCCAAAGGCAGCAAACAAGAAAGCGCCTGACGAGGACCGTACAGGCGCACAAGTAACGCAAGGGACAACAACAATAGGCGCTAAATAGCACTCAAACCATTGAGGAATATCTGACCTCGTAGCCTACAGGTCAAAAGGCCAGCTTCTTGATCACAAGAAATACACCAATGAAGCCGCTGGCCAATCCACTGAAAAACCCACTCATGCCGTTGCCGATGGAATTATCAAGTGGATTGAGTGGAAACGGCGCAAGGTAATATGCAACAAGAAAGGCCACAACTGCGGAGATAACGCCACCAACAAGGCCAGCCACAACAGATTCTTTCAAAGCAAGACTCATAGTAGTTCCTCTGTTTTTATTTTCGGACGTACATCAACAAACAACCCTCCCCAGGCGAGGAAGATCATTGGCCAGGTATTTCTTTGAGCCCTCTACTGTCCTAGATTCGCCGTTTTCAGGCGAACCGAGGACTCATCCTTGATGGATAGGGAATTAGAGCGGACGCCCCAAATACTGGTAGGTCTGCAGTAGCAGCCCAGCCGATCTCTCTCGGTTACCCAACGCGTCTTCCTGTTCATTCCTGCACAACTGCAGCGATGCGTCGCAGATCGTCTTACAACGTTCAAATCGACGATTGGAGTACATTTCAAGAGCAGCTTTTGCTGTGGTGGTGGCAGCAATGCTTTCAGCAAGGACAACAGCATCTTCGATGGCCATGCCACCGCCAGAGGTCATGTGAGGCGTAGGAGCGTGTGCGGCGTCGCCGAGCAGAATCACACGATTGCGATGCCAAGGCGCCGGCACCAGTGTGATATCCAGCGGACGGAAAATGACCTGCTTGGCATCGGTCACACGCTCGAGCGAGTCGCGGATTGCCGGAGCAGTGTACTCCATCAAGCGCTCCCGAATGAGATGATGAGCCTCTCCCTCCGGAATGCGCAGAGGCTCTTTACTGTTTTCGAGATAGAAGATGTAGCAACTTTCTTGCGACGTCGGGAACGATCCCACCGTATGACCCGTGGGAGTGCGATAAAGGCAGAAAGCATCGATTTCAGCGGGCCTCGGCGCATTGAAACGCCAGACACTTTGACCAGCA
Source organism: Pseudomonas sp. LAIL14HWK12:I7 (assembly GCF_000483465.1). Taxonomy (NCBI): domain Bacteria; kingdom Pseudomonadati; phylum Pseudomonadota; class Gammaproteobacteria; order Pseudomonadales; family Pseudomonadaceae; genus Pseudomonas; species Pseudomonas sp. LAIL14HWK12:I7. The sequence goes on along the minus strand of NZ_KI519606.1, from coordinate 520,899 downwards.
AATCGAGGGCTGCAGTCTGTACCGAACACCTGACCACGAATCTTCGAGTAGACCCCGTCTGCCGCAACCACCAAGTCGTATGTTGCCTCGCGGCCGTCCGAAAAGCGAACGTCGACGCCATCCTCACGATTGACCAGATTCTCTACGGTCAAACCGCGATCGATAACTGCACCAGCACCCTCGGCGGCAGACTCGAGGATGCCAGCCAGTTCCGGGCGGCGAATCCCACAGCTGGGAGGTGCAGGGTTGGTTACCAGAAGCTCGCCTGCCGAATTGAACTGGCGAAACTTATCGAACCGGTAACCACTATCCAGGCAAGGCTCCGCGAGACCGAGACCTGTGAGAGCCCGCATCGCGTTGTGAAGCATACAGATTCCAGAACCGGTAATCGGAGCCTCAGGCTTGATATCGATACAGTGAACATCAACACCAATTCTGCGGAGCGCGAAAGCTGCTGTGGCGCCCCCGATTCCGCTGCCCACGATCAGGACGCGTTTAATTGCATTCATTCTTGTCTCCTCTCCGCTTCTGTGGCGGGTGGTAACTGCTATAGCAGGTGTAGTCGCCCGCACATGGCTCAAAGCTCTGCACGAGGCTGGTCACATTCGCGCCTCTTACTGACCGGCTCGGACGCTGAACTAGCCACCCGGAGCGGGTCGAATTACTCTCTATGCTCAAATCTCGCGGTTTGACATGTTCAAAGACCGAAATTAAAAGCGGAACATCGATTGTTTACATGAACGGATCGCGACGCTCGGGCCACCAAGACTCTTCCGGACGCTGCCCGATGCGATTGCGCAGGACACCGACACCGCCCACGTCCAGTTCCACCACATCGCCCGGGTTCAAGCTACGCCCCAGCTCGAGTGCCGAGCCATCACCCATGGTACCGGAACCGATGACATCGCCAGGCTGGATGTGGTCGCCGATAGAGACGTAGGCAATCAATTCCTCCGGGGTCCAGAGCATCTCGGACGAATCACCCTCGCCCCAGGTCTCGCCGTTAACGCGAACGGACATCTTAATGGCGTTCAGATCGGAGAATTCGTCAATTGTGGTGATCCACGGGCCGATGCCGTAGGCGAAGTCCTTACTCTTGGTCGGCCCCATACCTATTGCGAACTCGTTGGCCTGGAGATCGCGAGCGCTGAAGTCGTTGAAGATGGTCACGCCGAACAGGTGGGCAAGAGCGGTGTCGGGAGTGATGTTATTGGCCCGGCTCCCGATGACCCAACCGATCTCGAGTTCGTAATCGATACGCTGGCCGCGAGCAGGCCACGGTACCTCAGCGTCATGACCGATGACGGTCCAGGGCGAGCCCTTGAAATAGCCGGGGATCTCCAGCAGGGCCGGCTGTGGCGTGACATTCATTCGCTCGTGGAATTGGCGGATGTGCTTTGTGAACGTCAAGCCATCACGGACCACTGAAGGATCGCACGCCGCGCCCCACTTCAGACCGTCCATGGCCAGCGACGCATCAGCCCCGTTTTTCTCAGCCGCTTCAGCAGCGGTATCCAGGAACTGCTGACCCAAGGCGATGGCAGCAGACATGCTTTCGGGGAAGACCGTGGACGCATAGCGAAGAGCAGCTTCGCGAGTAGCGCCCTTAGCTTGAAGACGCAGAGCTTCAGCGGCGCGCAGATCAATGACTCTGTTCTGCTCCGGCAGAACCATGCAGATACGCTGTACGGGACCGTCCAGACCTTCAACCACAAACCGACCTAGTTTCATCACTTTCTCCCGAGGGGTTGTCGTGCTCTCTCGAGAGTAAACTATACGTATCGTTTCGAAAGTGCAACCAATTCCAATCACTCCTCGGAGTTGACCCTATGTATTGACTCAATGAGCCTTGCTTGGAAAGAATGTTTTGGATACGATCCGTTTCGTTTATCTTACAATCATCCCAGCTGAGCACCACAAGCAAGGGCCTGACTGAGTTGTCTTGGGCATCGAGAGGGCCAGACCACTTGAAACCTTCAACCGCCTCACGAGGAAGGCTATCTGGCTGCAGATCCATGGAGCCGTGTAGTCAGAGACGTCCCTGCAAAGCACTCATCGCCGAAACAGGGACGCCCTGCTATTGCTCCCCCCGCAACCGCCGTTCTTTGGAATCCATCATATGACTGCCAATCTTAAGAACCCCGTATTCGTTTCCAGTGACACAGCTCGAGCCGTCTTTCGCTGGAAAGACGCTATTGCCGCCCTCCAGAAGGCATACGGCCACTCCATCCCTCCGAAAGCGACGCCACCTCGCACGGTCGCAGTGCTTGAAAAAACATGGCTACGCAACCTGCCTGCAATTCCTCCTGGCAGCCGATACTACGGCGCCAAACTGATGGGTTCGAACATGGGGGGCGATGCGCCTCCTGGCATCGAATACGTCATTGTCCTGTTTGATCGGACCACCAACCGAATCGCAGCCTTCGTCGACGGCAACCTGGTGACGGGCTACCGCACAGCCTCAACTTCAGCCGCTGCGTTGGATCGACTTGCCCCCAAAGGCCCTGCACGCCTGGCAGTACTGGGTAGCGGCCTGGAAGCAGCGATGCACACCCGCGCGTTTGCAAGTGTTCGCGAGCTCACCGAAGTCAATGTATTCAGCCCGACGCCTGATCGTCGCGCAGCCTTCGCCGCAGCAGTAACCGCAGATATCGGCATTCCGGCCAGAGGTGTCGCATCCGCCAAGCAGGCAGTGGAAGGTGCAGACATCGTGCTGACCGCCGCCCGCTCGCGCGGCGAGGAGCCGATTCTTTTTGCCGAATGGCTGAAGCCCGGCGCAACCGTTGTCTCGATTGGTTCGACCATTCCTGAACAGCGCGAGATAGACGTTTCGGTGGTTGAGCGCAGCGACATCATCATCTGCGACACACTGGAAGAGGTGCTCGAGGAAACTGGGGACATGTTGGCTGCCAAAGCAGCAGGCGTTGAGTTCCAAAACAAGGCATTCAGCCTGGCCGACCTCATGGGCGGCGCCTGCGCCGATGCCCTGGCAAAAGCTCGCGCCCCGATGTTCAAGTCTGTCGGCGGCGGTCTGCAGGACATCGTCGTCGCGGAGCTGATTCTAACCAAGGCACTCGAAGCCGGCCTTGCCACCCCGCTCCCCATCGAATTCGAAACCAAACGCTAAACGAGCTTTTAGTCCAGATAAAGCAATCCACAGAGGAAACTGAACATGGCCAATTACAACAAAAAGGACGCCCGTGAGTGGGCACGTGAACACCTGCTCGGCGTGGCCAACGTCACCATTCCGACGATGACCTCCGACTTCAAGCGCATCAACGAAAAGGCAGTGCGACATGATGTCGAACTGGCGATCCAGCATGGCTTCGTGGGCACGCTGTCCTGCTCTGAGGTTGCGATCACTCAGGACCAGTACGTCGAGTTCTGCCAAATCATGGCTGACCAGGCCGCAGGCCGGATGGTCGTGGTTCACCATGCCGTATTCAACACCCTTGAAGACAACATCGAAGCCGTAAAGCGTGCCGAAGCTGCCGGCGCCGATGTGGTACTGCTGGGCTACCCGCCCTACTTCTACCCGAAGGACTACGAAGAGGTCTTCCAGTACACCAAGGCAATCTGTGACGCGACCAATCTCGGCGTGATCATCTTCCCGCTGCCGGCCTGGGGCTTCAGCCGACTGCACCCTGCAGACATCCCGCTCTCGGTCCTGCGTCGCATGGTCGACGAGATTCCGAACGTTGTAGCGATCAAGGCCGAAGGCGGACTGCCCTACATCATGTCAGCCATTGAGGTTCATCGTGAGTTCCACGAGGAGGTCGTGATCTCTTCCCCTCTGGAATACGAATACGTGCCCCTGGCCCAGGTCATGGACATTCCGTTCTGTGGGACCAACTACTCCGCTTACTACGGCCCGCTGCTGCCCCAGATCCACAAGCTGATCCGCGCAGGCAACTACGATGAAGCCACCCAGCTTTGGTACAAGATGGACCCGGCCCGCAAGGCTTTCGCCAGCCTCCCGATGGCTGCAAACGGTCTGCTGAATCGCATGATGTGGAAGTACCAGGGTTGGCTCCAGGGCTACAACGGCGGCCCGATGCCCCACCCCACTCAACGTGTATTCCAGCGCGATATGGCGGTACTGCGCAAAGGTCTCGAGGCCGCCGGTCTCAATCCCACCCGTGATGCAGACGAAGCCTTCTTCGTCGGCCGTAATCCCGTTTGAGGCCCGCCATGACCTGTGCAAATACTCTGCAACTGAAAGACCCCGACCTGCTGCGTCAAGCCATGCTAATCGATGGCCAGTGGGTTCCAGCCGACAACGGACAGAGCATCGAGGTCCGCAACCCAGCCACCGGCGAGCTGGTGGCTCATGTTCCCAATGGTGGTATGCGTGAAACTCAGCGTGCAGTAGCCGCCGCCGAGCGCGCCATGAAAGGCTGGCGTAAAACGCTGCCGAAGGAGCGCTCCAGGATACTTCGCAAGCTATTCGATCTGATGCTGGAAAACATCGACGACCTTGCGAAAATCATGACTGCCGAACAAGGTAAGCCCCTTGTAGAGTCCCGCGGCGAAATTACCTACGCCGCGGGCTTTATCGAGTGGTTTGCCGAGGAAGCAAAACGCGTTTACGGCGACATCATTCCGCACAACCTGGACGGTCGCCAGATCCTCGTGCAGAAGGCGCCGATCGGGGTGTTCGCAGCAATCACTCCCTGGAACTTCCCCTCGGCAATGATCACCCGCAAAGCGGGTCCGGGCTGGGCTGTTGGTTGCGCCGGCGTGATCAAACCCGCAAGCCAAACTCCGCTATCTGCACTGGCACTGGCAGTGCTCGCGGAGCGTGCAGGTCTGCCTGCAGGCGTCTGCAACGTCGTGACCGGCTCCGCTCGTGCAATCGGCGGCGAGCTGACGTCCAATCCAACTGTACGCAAGCTCTCCTTCACCGGCTCAACCGAGGTAGGCGCCCAACTGCTGGCTCAATGTGCACCGACCATCAAGAAGACCAGCATGGAGCTCGGCGGCAACGCTCCATTCATTGTCTTCGATGATGCCGATGTGGACGCGGCGGTGAAAGGTGCCATCGCAGCCAAGTACCGCAACACCGGACAGGCCTGCGTTGCTGCCAACCGGCTTCTGGTTCAATCGGGCATCTACGATACGTTCGCGCAGAAGCTCGCAGAGGCCACCGCGGCTTTGAAAGTTGGCAACGGCATGGACGAAGGCGTAGTGCTTGGCCCGCTGATCAATGATGAAGCGGTCAAGAAAGTCGAAGAGCACATCGCCGACGCGGTCGAGAAAGGCGCCCGGATAGCAACTGGCGGTAAACGACACACCCTGGGTGGGAGCTACTTCGAGCCGACCGTTCTCACAGATGTGCCGCACGAAGCGTTGATCTTCAACGACGAAACCTTCGGCCCGGTAGCCCCCTTGTTCCGCTTCGACTCTGAAGAAGAAGCGATAAACATGGCTAATGACACGCCGTACGGCCTGGCCGCGTATGTCTATGCGCGCGATGTGGGCAGGATCTTCCGCATCGTCGACAGCCTCGAATTCGGCATGGTCGGTGTGAACGAAGGGATGATTTCTACTGAGGTTGCTCCCTTCGGCGGCATTAAAAACTCCGGCCTCGGCCGCGAAGGCTCCAAGTACGGGGTAGAAGACTACCTGGAGATCAAGTACATCGCCCTTGGAGGTCTGAACCAGTAACCGCAGGCATCGCCAATGCTCGGCAGCCAGAGATGGCTGTCGAGTACTCCCCTAAGCATTTCCTCTGCTGCGCAGAGCAGCACTGTCGTTAGCTGCTAGCCCTCTATATAGCTCTCTTCCTTTTCCTCAGTGTTTCGCGGTCGACAACGCTACTGTTCAGGCTCCACAGATCTACATGCCTAGAGTCATAGAGTCGAGAGCTCCTTGCCAAATAGGGACACCATTGGGCTTTGACGATTTGCGCCGTCTTACCCCGCTACGCCGTCTAATCCGCTTCCTGTTCGTCAGGCCAGCATTTTGCCTCGGGCTTCTTTCAGATTCGCAGTCACCCACGACACCCTTGCCTCTGGCTAACACTTCCCCTTGCCGGGTGTGTAGAGGACTTTCAACTCCAAGTCGCCCGCTCAGCCACCATAGCCAAACGGGTTGCACTAACGCGCAACGCGCCATGCCTGGCGCACGCAAAAAAAAACGCCCAGCCATGCGACTGGGCGTTGCTGTAATTCATATCAGTACTTCAGAAAACCATTAAGCATGATGGTGTCGCCTTCCGAGGCATTACGGGAGTAAATGTCATTCTGGTAAGCGGCAACAATTCCCCAATCACGAGTGCCGTAGCCAACCTGTGGGCCGATTTTGGTGGTGCGGCTGCGATTACCTACATTATGACCTTGAGACTGATCGTCGTTCAGCTGAGTTGAGACGAATCCGCCCACGCCAACCAACCAGCTCTGGGTCACTCGATAGTTCAGACCATAATCAGCTACTAACTGAACGCCCGACTTATAGTCAGTATCGCTATTTTCCCAACTGTAGTTCAGGCTGATCTTCGAACTCAGTTCGACACGCTCCATCGGGAACCAAGTGAAGGCATAGGCCATGTATAGGGCGCGACTGTTGTTACCCGCGTTGATGAGCGCGTTCTTGTCATACTTACCCCACGGTTCGATCAGTTCAATATCGACGTTCTGCAGGTAGTTCGCAGACACCCAGCTGACCAAGAAGCCAAACATCGGATCGCCGATACCGCTGACGGAGTCACGCTCGAACGCACCAAGAGCCGGGATGTTAATGTGCCCCTTGACATAAGGAATCGCTGCCTGCAAAGAGACATCGCCGCCCAGCAACTTCGGACCGTCCAGGGTGTGAACAACTCGAATGGCGTGGGCGTGAACTCGACCCTTGGCCTTCGGAAAGACTTTATCGCCATCATTGTTTCGGACCGAATCGATATCGATAAGTTTATTGTACGTGTAGAAATGAGTTTCACCAGGAGCACCCACAGCGCCACTCATCACAGTTACGGTACCTGCTGGATAGCTAGAGCTCCCCCCCTCCAACGCATAAGTATGCGAAGCCAACAGGGAACCGACGAAACAGGTAACCACTCGCAAAGCACCAGCACTTTTCATGGATAGACTCCGCTTTGTTTTTGTTTTAGTTCTAATTGAGCCACCCGGAAAATAGAGTCCCCACCCAGCCATTTATTGGGACACGGCAAAAGGCTTGGAAACTATTCTAGGCGTTTACTACAAAAACATTACCTTCCTCGTCCACTGCTATAGACAGAGCGCTTAGTTTCTCCCCCAAGCAAGGACCGTGAACACAAACACCTGTATCAATCTCAAACAGCGCACCATGCCCGTGACAGACGATATACTTCGATTCTCGATCGAGGTATTGCCCCCTCCTCATGGGCAACGTTGACCCGGGCCAGTGCGGACAAGAGTTCCGATATCCATATATTTCCCCGAGCTTATTGACCAAAAAAATATCGTCTTTGCCATACAGCGAATATCGGAACCCTATGGAAGTTCCTGGCAGAACATCATCGATATGGCAGATTCGCTCCATTACGTTTCGGCCCAATTAACGCCTACTGGGGACGTTCACCACCCGGCGCCCACTGTTCGCGCCAATGGAACAAGAACACCTGGGAATTATCCATGATGCCCGGAGCAATGCGAGGCTCCCAGTTGTCATCATGCTGGTCCATATCTGCGTCGTATTCGATATGGCAACCCATCGGGGTGTTGAAGTACCAGAACCAATTGGAGCCGAAGCGGTGGCGGCCAGGCCCCCAAAAGGTTTCGTAACCTTTCTCGACCAAGGCAGTGCCGGCGCTGAGGACTTCAGTCGGGCCGCCCATGTGGAAGGTGAAATGCTCACAACCTTGCAGGTGCGGTGGGGTTTGGATAAAGAACAGGGTGTGGTGCTCGAAGGTGCCCGCAGGGCGCAGGAACGGCCCCATGCCGACGAACTTGTCGGTGAGCTTGAAACCGAGGCGATTGGTGTAGAACGCCTCTGCCTTTTCGATATCGGGCACGAAGAAGACGACGTGGGAGAGTGACCGCGGGCGCGCGTCGATCAGCGTAGCCACATCGGACGGAACCCCGGTGACGTTTGCAGGACGACGGACATCGCCCGGAGCGTTCACAACCTCGGCAGGCAAGTCGAGGGGCTTGCGTACAGTGACTTGGAAGCCCAGCGCGAAACCGAGGTCATCAACAAGCTCCAAAGACCCATCGGCCAATGTCTTGACCTCACGCTCACCTTCGAACTCCTGCTTAATCTGCTGCAGCACCGAGGCGTCTTTAACGCCGTAGACGGTCTTTCGCAACATGTTTGCAGTCGGAAGATCCCAGGCCGGTAGGGAAGGATCTTTGCAATGCTTCAGCTCAACGCCGGTGCCATCAAGGGCTTCGAAACGTCCGTTTCCTACAGCTTTCAGACCGTAATCAGTCAGAAACTGCTCGCAGAGAACAACGTCATCCACACCAAAGACAAGCGTATCCGGACCAATAATGTTCATTCAATCACCTTTTTTTATTATTCATCGTGCCGTCGGCTCGACCAGCAGACCTGACGAAGCCAACCAGCGACTCACACATGAAAGGCCTGTGCACTTGCGACCACCTGCCACCCTATTTTGTCAACGTTTACTGCCTATTGGCACATCCCGTTGTGATCTGATCCTTAGGGTAAAAAATAATCTATACGGCACGTACCGTTTTGTAAAGCATTTACCATACTAATCCATTCGAAGCGAGCATCAGTCAAGCCTTCACCTCTAACCAAACCCAAGGCTAAAAGCACTGCTGTGGCAAAACCGAAGCGCAGAGACTATACTGACCGAACCGTATCGTAAGCATCTCCAGCGCGGGCTGCACGAGCGTTTTAGCCAACTTGAAAGGACGGATGCATGCAGGTTAAGAAGACCGCATCGAATGAAAAAACATCGGTCGGCCGCCCCCGCAGCGAGGCAACTCGCCGCCAAATCCTTAGCGCGACCATCGCCCTTCTCCAGGAAAAATCAATTCAGGCCATATCCATCGAGGCGATCGCACGCGAAGCTGGTGTGAGCAAGGCGACGATCTACCGCTGGTGGGACTCCAAGGCGCTCATAGTCATCGACGCTTTCATGGAAAACCACCTGGTCAAAACCACCATCCCTCGTGAGCTTGGACCGCGTGACGCGCTGGCCTACCACTTCAAATCGCTGGTAGAGCAGTATTCAGGCTGGCCGGGCCGCCTGGTTGCCCAGATCATTGCTGAAGGGCAATCGGATCCTTCGATTTTGCGTGCCTTCCGTGAGCGTTTCCACTACGGCCGCCGTGCTGTCGTACGTGAGGTACTCGAAGAGTGGAAAGCCACTGAAGAGATTTCCGCAGACACCAACATCGAGATACTCATGGATGTGATCTACGGTGCGGTCTACATGCGCCTGATGCTAAACCACGCACCGCTGGATGAGGCTTTTGCCGAGTCGCACATTGCCTACGTGTATCACCTGCTCGGCATCAACTGAACATCAAAAAAAAGCCGGCCATAAGGCCGGCAATGAGATAGACAAATCTTGGGCTTAGAATGCGGTGTTGTCTTTACCTTTCAGGGCCAGGATTTCGCGTGCCTCTGTTGGAGTAGCGATCTCGATGCCCAGGCCCTCAAGTATTTCCCGGATTTTGCGCACCTGCGCGGCATTCGACACTGCGAGCTCGCTGCGGCCGATGTACAAGCTGTCCTCCAGGCCGACGCGCACATTGCCCCCCAGGATTGCGCTGATGGTCGACAGCGGGATTTGATCCTTCCCTGCCCCCAGCACTGACCAGTGATACTGATCGCCAAACAGGCGGTCTGCGGTGCGCTTCTGGTGCAGGACATCCTCGATGTGAGAGCCAATGGCGCCGCGCAAACCAAAGATGGTTTGAATGAACAGCGGCGGCTTTACCAAGCCCTGATCAAGGAAGTACTTCAGGGTGTAGAGGTGGCTGACGTCGTAGCACTCGAACTCGAAGCGAGTCCCCGCACCACCGATCGTTTTCAGGATCCACTCGATATCCGCATAAGTGTTTCTGAACACCAAGTCCTTGGTCGCCTCAAGGTGCTCAACCTCCCAGCCATACTTCCACTCTCTGTTCTTTTTCGCCATCTCGGACAGATTGAGGTTGATAGACCCCATGTTCAGAGAACACATCTCGGGCTGCAGATCGATACCGGCGGCGGCGCGCTCATTGATCGGCATACCGGGCCCACCTCCCCCCGTGGAAATGTTCACGATCGCATCGGTTTCACGCTTGATGCGGCCGACAAACTCACGGAACACCTCCGGACTACCCGTAGGACGACCATCCTCAGGGTTTCGTGCATGAAGGTGGACAATGGCGGCACCGGCCTCAACCGCTTCAATAGCCTGCTCGGCAATCTCTTCGGGAGTCACAGGCAGGTAAGGAGACATCGAAGGGGTATGTGCGCCACCGGTGATCGCAGCGGTAATGATCGCTTTCTTCACAGTTCCTCTCCTTCGTTAAGAGCCAGAAGGACGAAGAGCATCCGGCAGTTCTTGCCCGACCTGTTCGACCAGCTATGGTTTGTGGCGCGCTGAATCAGGACGTCGCCAGACTTCATCAGCGACTCGCCTTGGTCGAGCATTGCGTAGATCTCACCCTCGAGTACTACGGCGTAATCCAACGACTCGGTTTTATGGAACCAGAAATGCCGAGGCTGCGCCTTATCACGCACGCCCTCCTTGTCGAGAAACTCGATGAGTTTCTCTTTGTCGTACGACTCATCCGGCGGAAAGTCCACGACGCGCAGCAGCGAACCACCTTCGGAATGGAAGCCGAATTTGTGCCCAGCGGGTGCGGGTTCTGAACCGGCCGCACGGCCTTCCCCTGTAGCCCAGAGCACCTGAGCAACAGGTTTCCCAGGCTCAGCAATGACATTCAGCGCACGACCATCGCTGACGATGATCGATTCACCTTTTTCATCGTGACCGGTAACAATTCGTCGCACTGCTGCGTAACCAAGCTTTGGCAGCTTATTCATCTTTTCCCCACGAGAACGAAACGTTTCGTATTATAATTACCCAAATTTTTTAAACCCTCGGACTTACATCCATGACAAAGAAAGTTGCCGAGGCATTAGCTATTAATAAATTTCTCTCAAGGTCATAAACCTCACTTCTAGCAAATGCAACTTGGCGACCAACACGATCGACACTACCAATAACTTTTAAACGAGCAGGTCTTGCCGCAGACTGCATGTTCACAGTCATGCTGGTTGTAGCGCAGGTTTTTCCAAATGGCAGCTTACTGAGCACCGCATAGGCCATCGCATAGTCCAGCATGGTCATGAGAGTCCCGCCGGAAACAACCCCGTTGCCCTGAACGGCTTTGGACGAGACCAAGAAACTGAATTCCAATTCACCTGGAGAGCCATTTACCAGTCGAGCACCGAGCTCCTTCAGTCCATCTGTTGTTTCAAGAGCAACATCAAAGGCTTGCTCGGAGATGATTCTTTCAAGCAGTGCGCGGTCGGGATTGTCGTTGAGAGCCTGCATGATCTGCCTCATTTCGTCTCTACGACACACTTCTGGAGCTGATATCCCAAGCCGGAAATCTCAGCTCGCATCACATCTCCATCGGTGAGATAGCGGTTGTAATGGGTACCGTTACCGGCAGGAGAACCAGTACAGATAATATCGCCAGGCAATATCTTGGCGTACCGGGAGATATAGGCGATCTGCTTTTCAATATTGAAGAGCATATCTGCGGTCGTCTCGTCCTGCATGGTGGCTCCGGACACCATGAGTTTCATCTGCAGATCATAGGGGTTGTCAATGAAGCACTTAGGCACAACGTAAGGCCCCAGAGGCAGGAAGCCCGGCTGCCCTTTCGAGCGGAACCAGTCGGTACCGAGCATTTTATAGTCGGTTCGCGGAATCAGGTCGCGGGCAGAGATGTCATTTACGATCGTATACCCTGCAACATAATCCATCGCGTCCACTTCACTGATGTTGTATCCTTCTTTACCTATTACGACTGCCAACTCCAGCTCCCAATCAGGCCTTTCAGTAGTGAATGGCAGAATGAGATTATCGTAAGGGCCAGAGATAGCGGAAACAGGCTTGGTAAATACATACGGTTCGCCGTTCGCGACCCGATTATCCATCATTTCCTCAGCCCACCGCTTAAGCTCTTCTTTGCTGAAACCCTCAGGACCGACATTGGCATCAACGCTCATGTCGACCACATGTTTTCGATAATTTGCACCAGTGCAAAAAACTTGCCGGGGCAGATCTACCGCTGGATGAAATTCCAGATGATTCTCATCATACCACTCGGTAGTATCTACCTTTTCAGCCAATACCTTCAGCGACTGGAAGGCGCTGGACCAAGACTCGAGAAGCGCCAGTACACTTTTCCCGCCAAGCTGCGGCATGTCGTGCTCTTCTGCCAGCGTGGAGATGGGAGCAACCTTCCGGTCCACAACCAGACCCGCGAATTTCTCGGCATTTTCATGCTGAGCAGAGAATGTACCTAATGCGAACTTTTTCATGCCCACTCCAAACTTATTTTATCAAGCCAGGTATACAACTTGATCGTACGTAACATCTGAGCCGATGAGCCCAAGCCGCCGACGATGTTCAATTAGCAGATTTACGCCATGCTCGTCAGGAATGAGCGATGCTGGAATAGACTGGACCATTGCGCTAACAGCCTTCTCAGGAATGCCTTCGCTCGCCAGACTCTTTCGGAGCTTTTCCTGATTGTCGGGAAACTGAGCGAGCGCCTCTGAAAGACACTTCAGCCACAATTGTATGCCTGGAGTCGAAGACAGCGATGACCTCCTGACAACCAAACCCTGCCCCGGGAACTCGGGGTAAGACTCCTGCACCACAGCGATCTTATGCATCCCCTCTTTGACTGCGAGAGCATCAAATGGCGGGCCAAGGAGAGTGGCATCACCCTCCCCCTTTACCAGCGACACGTACCGCTCTTTGACACCGCCTACCGGAGCGAGTGTGTAGTCATGAAAGTTCAAGCCTGCTTGATGCAACATTGCTCTCAGGGCAATAACAAATCCATTCTCAGGGGCATCAACCAGGATTTTTGCGCCGACAAGATCGCTGACGCTTTTGATGCATGGGGAGGCAACGATAGAGAGTGGCGTCGTGGCCTCTACTTGAGCCACGATGACAAAATCTTTAGGGCCTGGCCGATGATTCCAGTGGAAGACGTTATCCATCGCGGTAACGACGGCATCAACGCTGCCATCCGAGAGCGCAGCGAACTGCTCATCTGAAGAATGGTTCTGACTCGCCTCAAGCGACAAACCAGCGCAATTTTGCCATGCAGCGGCTACCGCGATAGCTGGAGGCAGGAACCACATTACTCGGAGCCTGTGATTGGTCATGTCTTATTCTCGTTTTACCTTGGATCAATATAATACTATACGTATCGTATTGTCAAACGAGCGTAAATCTCCCTTTTCCGTTAAGAAAGCCCTTATAAATCAGTCAATAGCAGAAATATTGCATTCCAGCAGATGTCACGGATCCATCGCTTCAGGAACCCGGCCGTCGGTCCTCTTTTGGCAAATGCCTGTCGCAAGCCGGTCGACTCGCTGGCGATCGGGCCAAACAGCATGGATTCAAAGCTCTCGAGGTCTTCAAAGACTAGAAACCGTCTGGGAGGGAATGCCATGAAGGCTACTTAAGCCAGCGCCAAAATTGCGGGCTGGTGTATGGACTGCAGGCCAGACAAAAAACTTCGACCAGTCAGAGATTTGATGGGAATCAAAGGGGGAGCGTAGTCTTTTCACGGTAACCGAGAACGCCACGACTCATGCTTTGTATTGGCCCGGCGTTTTCGAAAGGTTACGTGCAAAGCCAAAAACAGTGAAACTGATTAATCATACCGCTCTCACAACGTGCTTGAGCTCTTGAAATGACATCAGCCCCCACGGACCGAGCTCTCGCCCTATGCTGCTTTGCTTGTATCCACCCCACGCAGTCTGCGGGAAGATTACCTGAAACGTCGCTTGCATAGTCAGGGTTCACTCTAGTCAGGTGGCGTGCACGGCTCACCTCAACGCGAGGCTTTTGGCAGCATCTGGTCCAGCCACCAGTTGTGGAACTGGTGTACGGTCTTTTTCATGTGCGAGTAGCGCCCCGGCGTGATGAAGCGCGAATGAACTGCCTCGCCCACACCTGTGCACACGCCGATGTCCTCGCCGAGGATCGGCGATTTATCGTCGTCCAGCTCCAACAATATCGAGGCCCCCCTATGCGACAGCAGTATGATCCTGCCTGGGTTGAAAGCACGGCTCAGGCCAAATGGCTTCGCGATGAAGTATTCAAGGCTGTCCAGGACGAAAGCCGGCCAAAGTTCTATGCCTGTTCCATGCTGCCCTACCCTTCCGGAAAGTTGCACATGGGGCATGTGCGCAACTACACGATCAATGACATGTTGGCCCGTCACATGCGGATGAAGGGCTACAACGTCCTGATGCCGATGGGATGGGATGCGTTCGGCCTACCGGCTGAAAACGCCGCGATGCAGTCGGGCGTATCACCCGCTCAATGGACACGGATGAACATCGCCGACATGAAGTCGCAGATGCAGCCGCTAGGACTGGCTTTCGACTGGTCACGAGAAATCGCCACCTGCGATCCCGAATACTACAAATGGAACCAGTGGTTTTTCTTGAAGTTGCTGGAAAAGGGCGTGGCCTACAAGAAGACCCAGATCGTCAACTGGGACCCCGTCGACCAAACCGTGCTGGCCAACGAGCAAGTGGTGGATGGCCGGGGTTGGCGATCCGGAGCGCTCGTCGAGAAACGCGAGATTCCCGGCTACTACCTACGCATCACGCAGTATGGAGAGGAACTGCTGTCGGCCATCGATACCCTGGAGGGTTGGCCGGCCATGGTCCGCAGCATGCAGCGCAACTGGATTGGCAAGGCCAGTGGAGTCCGCCTGGCCTTTGTCCACACTGTCGAAGACGCAAACGGGCAGTTGATCGACGCAGGCAAGCTGTGGGTGTTCACGACGCGCGTCGATACGCTCATGGGTGTGACGTTTTGTGCCGTTTCCCCTGATCATCCGCTGGCCAAGCGTGCCACGGCGCTCGATCCAGGGCTCGAGCCGCAGGTGCAGGCGTGTCGACAGGCGGCACAGACCAGCCCCGCCGCCGGCGCGCAGGCGAAGCTCGGTATCCCGAGCGGCTTGCACGTCGAGCATCCATTGACCGGCGAACCGGTCGCCGTGTGGATCACCAATTATGTGGTTGGTGAGTATGGGGAAGGCGCCTTGATGGGGGTGCCGGCCCATGATGAGCGCGATTTCGATTTTGCCCGTCAGTATGGCTTGCCCGTACACCCCGTCATCGCGCTCGACGGGGCTCCTTATGACCCTGCAGCCTGGTCGGATCGCTACGGCAGCCAGGAAGGTCGCCTGATCAACTCTGGCGCCTATGATGGTCTCACGGTGGAGCAAGCTGCCCTGGCAATCGTCGACGCCCTGGCCGAGCGTGGGCGTGGCGAGCAAGCCACCACGTGGCGCCTGCGTGACTGGGGAATCTCCCGGCAACGATACTGGGGAACTCCGATTCCGATCATTCATTGCGAATACTGTGGCGATGTACCAGTACCTTACGCAGACCTGCCGGTAATATTGCCGACCGATTGCATTCCCGACGGAAGCGGCAATCCGTTGCTGCGGCGTGAATCGTTCCGCCTCGTCGCGTGCCCTCGTTGTGCAGCACCCGCGCAACGGGAAACGGACACAATGGACACCTTCGTCGACTCGAGCTGGTATTTCATGCGCTACTGCGATCCCGACTGCCACACTTCGATGGTAGGGCCTGGCAACCGATACTGGATGCCCATCGACCAGTACATCGGCGGCATCGAGCATGCGGTGCTGCACTTACTCTACGCCAGGTTCTGGACAAGGGCGATGCGCGACGAGGGATTGGTGGACTTCAGTGAACCATTCAAGAATCTGTTCACTCAGGGCATGCTGCTGCGGGAAAGTTATTACCGCAAGGCGCAGGACGGTAGCCGACGATGGTTCTACCCCTGCGAAGTATCGGTTCAATACGATGAAAAAGGCCGTCCGGTCAGCGCGACAGCGATCGAAGATGGCTTGCCTGTCACCCTGGGTGGCGTGGAGAAGATGTCCAAGTCGAAGAACAACGTGGTCGAGCCCAAGGACATCATCGACCGGTTTGGTGCGGACACCGCCCGGTTGTTCACCATCTTCGCCGGCCCCCCTGATCAAAGCACGATCTGGAGCGACACCGGTGTCGAAGGGGCTTATCGCTTCCTGCGCCGTCTCTGGAGCTTTGCCGTTGATGAGCAGGCACGCTGGAGCGAAAGTGACGGCCAGGCGGCAGACGCCACAGAAGCCAGCCGTGTGCGCTTCATGACCCATGACTTGTTGAAGCAAATCAATAACGATTATGAGCGTCTGCAATACAATACCGTCGTATCGGGTGCAATGAAGATGCTCAAGGTACTGGAGAGTGCCCGCAGCGTTGGTCACCAGGTCTGCCGGGAAACCATGTCCATTCTCTTGCAGGTGCTGCAACCTGTGACGCCACATATCTCCCAGGTTCTCTGGGAGGCATTAGGATTCCCCGGCGCGATCTACGACAGTGCCTGGCCGACCCCGGACAGCGACGCCTTAAGGCAGGACGAAGTGAAGTTGATGGTACAGGTCAATGGCAAGCTACGGGGGGAGATTCTGGTCCAGGCCGATGCCGACCATGACACAATCCGTGACCAGGCGCTGTCCGATCCTGTGTTGAGCAAATATCTGGAAAGCGCAGGAAGGATGATCGTAGTGCCTAACCGATTGGTGAACTTCATCGTCTGACCATTCAGGTTGTCCCCTGAAACCAGAAAGCCGGCTTTCTCAGGAAATGTCGGCTTTCTGGTTCAGGCCTCAGTGGAAAACGTGTGCATCCACCCACTTACTGCTGCGACGCGTAGCGACTGTGACGAGCCCAAAGCATAAGTTGCGCAAATGGGCGAGGGATTGCACATTTGAAACCGATCCCTCCTCGTTGCCTCCACTGGAATCCACTCGTAGCTGCAGTTGAAAGGGGTACATCTGCGGGTACAAATCCAATTTCCCATTCATAACCATTTGATTTATATAAATGTCCAAATGTTTTTTGGGGATCCTGACAGCCTTTAAGGCGATTTAGAGGCATTGAAAAACCGCCTCCAGCGTTGCGAGCCATGTATCAGCGATTGATGTCGAGCATTGTCGCAGGAACGCCCGTTCATCACTGGGGATAGCGACTGGCACGAATCCAATGCGTAAGCTGCGCCCTTAACCACGCCGCCTAACGCTCAAATGGGCGCTAGCACAATCAGTTCACGTGCCATCGCACGCTTTCTCTCAACTGCCTACCGCCGGCTGCTGTGCCTTCGCCAACATCAGCAACAAAAGGCCAACCAGCAGCGCTGCCACCAAGTTGTAGAGCATGCCCGTGACGAAAGCCGCCACGTATTGACCTGCCAGCACGACCCCGCCATCACCCGCGACCAGCGCCTTGTTGAACAGGATGCCGACTACCCCTACTCCCAGAGCCGCCCCCACCTGCTGAACAGTCGAGATCACTCCCGACGCCATACCGGCCTGGGCTTCATCGACAAAACCCAATACCAGGTTCAGCAGTGGCGTCATGATGAAACCCTGGCCGGCGCCGACCACCATCAGTACGGGGATCAACCCCGTGGGCCTCAGGGCCGCGCCCGCCATCCAAACCTGCGCAATCAATAGCCCGATCGAAACGGCATACACCATCGCACCTACAACGATGGCGCTCGCCCCCCATCTCGCCACCAGCTTGGGCGCGACGAGCGACGCTAGTACGAATCCCACGCTGCAGGGTGCGAAAATGCTACCCGCAGTCAAAGGATCAAGCCCCAGCCCGGTCTGCACCAACAAGGTGAAGCACAAGAAGAACGAACTGGACGTGGAATACACCAAAAACACCAGCAATGCGCCCAACGCGAAGTGACGCTGGGCCAGCAAGCGCATATCCACCAGTGGCAATCCGCCGTCTGCTCTTCGCTGCTCCTGCTGTCTATGGAAAAGTACCAGCAGTACTCCCGCCAGGCCCAACGACCCTAGACACCAGGCTGGCCAGCCTAGCGCCGGTCCTTCGATCAACGGCACTAGCAGCAGCACTAGGCCGGTGCTGACCAACCCTACGCCCGCCCAGTCCAGGGTAGGTCGCTGTGGTGCGCGCGACTCAGGGATATAACGTGCCGCCGCGATGGCCAACAGGCCGATAGGCACGTTGATGAGGAAGATGCTACGCCACCCCAGGCCGAACAGGTCGGCATGAATTAACCCGCCACCCAGCACTTGCCCTGCGATGGCGGCCAGCCCCAGGGTCATTCCCAGTAGACCAAAAGCACGACGGCTGTCGCCGTCATTGAAATTGACACGGATAGAGGCATAGACCTGCGGGAACAGCAACGCCGCCGCCAGCCCCTGTAATACCCGCGCAGCAATCAGGAAGCCGGCAGTGGGGGCCAGCCCGCACAGCAGGGAGGCGAAGGTGAACCCGGCCATGCCGATCACGAAGAGGCGGCGGCGCCCGAACAGGTCGCCCAGACGGCCGCCGGTAATCAGCAAGACGCCAAACGCAAGTTCATAGCCGGCCACGATGAAGCCAACCTGTGCGAAGCTGGCCGCCAACCCTGCTTGCAGGCTGGGGATGGCCACATTGACCACGAACAGATCGAAAATCGTCACGAAACCGGCTAATAGCAGCACCGACAAACCGAGCCAGGGCGGGCCGTCAACAGTGCGCACAGGCAGTACTGAAGGGTGGGAGTTCGAGTTCATCTTGCGCATCCTGAGAAGAGACGTCAGCATTCTCGAACCACCGTTAAGCGATTACAATTTAACCCTTTATGCTATTACTCAAAGTAACGAGATAAGCAATGCGAACCTTGGCACGAACACGCGTCGATCTGGCGGCATTCCTCCTGGCGCACCGCCAGCGGCTATCGCCTGTAGATGTGGGCCTACCCAGTGGTGGTCGCCGCCGCACGCCTGGGCTGCGACGTGAAGAAGTTGCCGCACTCGCAGGTGTCGGTTTGACCTGGTACACGTGGCTGGAACAGGGCCGTGACATAGGGGTTTCGGCTGCTTTTCTGGACAACCTGGCGAGGGTGCTGAAGCTGGATGCCGCAGAACGACGCCACTTGTTCCTGTTGGCTCACGAACGGCCACCTGCCGAACCCGGCAAAACATGGTGCGTGCTACCCCCACTGGTACGGCGCCTGATGCACGACTTGCCGCACCCCGCCTTTGTACTCAACCTGCGCTGGGATGTACTGGGCTTCAATGCGCTTGCTGATCAGCTGTTTAACTTTGGCTCGCACACACCCGAGCGTCGCAATTTACTGTGGCTGCTGTTTACCGATTCTGTTCTGCGAGAGCAATTGTATGACTGGGATGAACAGGCGCCGCAGATGTTGTCGGGCTTCCGGCGCGACTTCGCCCGCGCCCCACAAGATGCCGACATACATGAACTGGTGTCGGAGTTGGAGCGCGTTTCACCGGAGTTCAAAGTTTGGTGGCGCCGGCACGATGTTCACGCCCCCTCTGCAGGCATGCGCAAGCTGACGATTGACGGCAAGATCGAGCTGTTCGAGCACACCTCGCTGACCATCGACGAAGACCGCCACCTACGCCTGGTGGTCTATGCCAAGTTAGCAGAGCCTTCCGTCGCTCTGCAGGCACCCTCTGGCTATCAGCAGGCCGAATAGAGGGTGAACAACCAGAAAAGGCGCTCCGCCATGAAGCCAGCAAAACCACATACATTACTGCTCGCGTTGTGCCTGAGCCTGGGTGCCCCCCTTGCCTTGGCTGCCACAGACCTGAACGAACAGCGCGCCCCGGGCACACAATCCCATGACAATGGGCACATGAACGGCCAAGGCGATGCGACGGGCTCAGGAACACCAGGCGATAGCATGGGTACCGGTGATGGCGGTACTGATGACAATGGGACGGACAACACCGGAGGTGACGGTACCAACAGTAGCTCGGGAACCGGCAGTAATGGCTCTGGTGATAGCGGTACAGGCTCGGGCAGTGGAAGCAGCGGCTCGGCCGGTAGCGGATCAGGCTCAGGTTCCGGCAGTTAACTGAAATAGCGGATGGCGATGGGTTACTCGTTCATCGCCTATTTGGCGGCCCTGAGATCGTTTCAGCGCAAGCCCCGTTAGCCGCACACTTAACGCCAATGCGTCATCAATGCACCGCGGATGCCACTGACCGGGTCTTGCTCAGGGAGCGGCACCTTGGCGATGCGCGCCAGCGCGCGCGGGTGGGCGGCGCTGTGGGGCCGCTGGATGTCGTAGTCTTCCTGCCCGTGTGGATAGGCGCCGACCACCAGAAAGTCATCGCTGCATTGGATGCAGCGATGACCGGTACCTGCCGGCAGCACCAGCACATCGCCGCGTTTTACGCTGACGCTTTGCCCAGAGGCTCCGCCAAGCGTCAATCGGGCCTGCCCGCAAGCAATGCCCAGCGCCTCATGCGCGTTAGGGTGAAAGTGGTGATAATCGAAGATCCCGTCGCGCCACAGCGGGGTCCATTGGTGAGTCGCAAACAGTGCTTCGAAGGCACGGGCATTATCCACCGACGGATCAAGCTTCAGCCGATAGAACAGCACGGGAAAACGGCTGTTCGGCGTAGCGCCGTCGTCCTCGAAATACAACGCCTGCACGGCGGCATCTGCTGTGTTCATGAGCGTCACGATGCGCATCCTGATCGGTTGATGGGTTCAGGTTCGAACCCGCCCGCTGTAGCCAAGTTCCAGCCGCCAGATTGGTGTGCATACCGTTGAAACTTTCCCGACACCTGCCAAGTCCAGACCCCTATCGATCACTAAACGGGAGCAGGTAATGACCGGCACGGTAGGCGACTTTCTGGTGGAGCGTTTGTATCAATGGGGCGTGCGGCGCATCTTCGGGTACCCCGGCGACGGCATCAATGGCGTGTTCGGCGCGCTGAGCCGGGCCAACGGCAAGATTGAATTCATCCAGGCCCGGCATGAGGAAATGGCCGCCTTCATGGCCAGCGCCCATGCCAAGTTCACCGGCGAGCTCGGTGTTTGCATCGCGACCTCCGGCCCGGGCGCCTCGCACTTACTGACCGGGCTGTACGATGCACGCATGGACCATCAGCCAGTGCTGGCCATCGTCGGTCAACAGGCCCGTGCAGCACTGGGCGGGCACTACCAGCAGGAGTTGGACCTGCTGTCGATGTTCAAGGATGTCGCCGGTGCCTTCGTCCAGCAGGCCTCTACGCCAGAGCAGGTGCGCCACCTGCTCGACCGTGCAGTGCGTACGGCCGTCGGCGAACGCCGGGTCACCGCTGTTATTCTGCCCAACGACTTGCAGGACCTGCCCTACAACGAGCCCCCGCGGGCTCACGGTACGGTGCATTCAGGCATCGGCTACAGCAAGCCGAGGGTATTGCCGTTCGACGAAGACCTGCAGCGCGCCGCCGCTGTACTCAACACCGGGCGCAAAGTGGCGATACTGGTGGGTGCCGGCGCCCTGCAGGCGACTGAGCAAGTAATGGCGGTCGCCGAACAACTCGGCGCTGGCGTGGCCAAAGCGCTGCTGGGCAAGGCTGTGCTACCGGATGATCTGCCGTGGGTCACCGGGTCGATCGGCTTGCTCGGCACCGAACCCAGTTATCAGCTGATGAGCGAATGCGACACCCTGCTAATGATCGGCTCCGGCTTCCCCTATTCCGAGTTTTTGCCCAAGGAAGGCCAGGCACGGGGCGTGCAGATCGACCTGCAACCCGACATGCTCAGCCTGCGCTACCCGATGGAGGTCAACCTGGTCGGCGATGCCTGCGAAACATTGCGCGCACTGTTGCCGTTACTTGAATACAAGACCGAACGGCGCTGGCGCGACAAGGTGCAGACCTGGCGTGCGCAGTGGGACAAGACCGTGGCCAAGCGCGCCCTGGTCAAGGCTGACCCGATCAACCCACAACGTGTAGTGCATGAGCTGTCCCCTCGCCTGCCCGACCAGGCCATCATCACCAGCGATTCCGGCTCCTGTGCCAACTGGTTTGCCCGCGACCTGCAGATTCGCCAGGGGATGCAGTGCTCGCTGTCCGGCGGCCTGGCTTGCATGGGCGCAGCCGTGCCTTATGCGATTGCTGCCAAGTTCGCCCACCCGCAGCGGGCTGTGGTTGCCCTGGTGGGCGATGGGGCGATGCAGATGAACAACCTCGCCGAACTGATCACCGTGGCCAAGTACTGGCAACAGTGGGACAACCCACAATGGATTTGTGCTGTGTTCAACAATGAGGACCTCAATCAGGTGACGTGGGAGCAACGGGTCATGGAGGGCGACCCCAAGTTCGAAGCGTCGCAGTCGATCCCTGACGTGCCCTACCATTTGTTCGCTATTTCCATTGGCCTGCAAGGTATCTACGTAGACCGCGAAGAGGACGTTGCCGCTGCGTGGGAGCGCGCGCTGGCTGCGGATCGGCCGGTACTGATCGAGTTCAAGACCGACCCGAACGTGCCGCCACTGCCACCGCACATCAAGCTGGAGCAAGCGAAGAAGTTTGCCAGTACCTTGCTCAAGGGCGACCCCGACCAGGCGGGCATCATCGTCCAGACAGCCAAGCAGGTGCTCGGCTCGGTGCTACCAGGCAAAAAGTGATGGGCACGTCGGCTAACCGGCTGAACGTTTGCTCAGCCGGCCAGGTCGCACAACAAAGACGCAGCGGACTGCGCGAACCCTGACCGTGAGGACCTACCATGAGCGCGATCTCTCCCCATGGGGCTGAAGAATACCCCCTCCGCCTGACCCTCAATGGTCAACCCCGAACACTGCAGGTGCACCCCTGGACCACCTTGCTCGACCTGCTGCGTGAGCAGTTGGACCTGGTCGGCACCAAGAAGGGCTGTGACCATGGCCAGTGCGGGGCCTGCACCGTGCTGCGCGATGGCAAGCGTGTCAATGCTTGCCTGACGTTGGCCATCATGTGCGATGGGGCCGAGTTGGTAACCATCGAAGGGCTGGCCAACGGCGACGTTCTGCACCCCATGCAGCGCGCATTCATCACTCACGATGCTTTTCAATGCGGGTATTGCACGCCAGGCCAGATCTGCTCCGCCGTCGGGCTTGCCCATGAAGGGCATGCCGACACCCGCGAAGCGATCCGCGAACAGATGAGCGGCAACCTTTGCCGCTGTGGTGCCTACAGCAACATCGTCGCTGCGGTGGAAGAAGCCCTGCCGTTGATGAGGGCCGAGGCCCAGCCACAACGAGGGCCGAACCCATGACGCCCTTCAGCTACCACAAGCCCGCATCGGTCAGTGAAGCCGTCAGCCTGGCTGACGCGTGCTCGCACTTCATTGCCGGGGGCACCAACCTTGTCGACCTGATGAAGGAAAACGTGGTTCGCCCCAAGCGCCTTATCGATATTTCCGGCCTTGGGCTGAACGGCATCCACCCCACCTCAAACGGCGGCGTGCGGATCGGCGCATTGGTGAGCAATGCCGACTTGGCCTGGCACCCGACGATCGAACAGCACTACCCGCTGTTATCGCATGCCATCCTCGCGGGGGCATCACCGCAGTTGAGGAACATGGCCAGCACCGGTGGCAACCTGCTGCAACGTACCCGTTGCTACTACTTCTATGACACCGGCACACCCTGCAACAAGCGCGAACCAGGCAGCGGATGCCCTGCGCGTACAGGTATGAACCGCATCCATGCCATTCTCGGCGCCAGTGATGCCTGTGTCGCGACCCATCCCTCGGACATGTGCGTGGCATTGGCAGCGCTCGAAGCCGTGGTGCATGTACTGGGCCCGGGCGGTGAACGGCAGATACCCTTTGCGGGGTTCCATCGGCTCCCCGAGGGCACCCCGGAGCGCGACAATCACCTGGCAGTCGATGAACTGGTGGTTGCCATCGAGCTGCCGCCCCCGGCGTTCGACCACCATTACCGTTACCTGAAAATACGCGACCGCGCCTCTTACGCGTTCGCGCTGGTGTCGGTCGCCGCCGCCTTGAGCTTCGATGGCAAGCTGATCCAGCAGGCTCGCCTAGCGCTGGGCGGCGTTGCCCACAAGCCGTGGCGGGACCCGATTGTGGAGCGCATGCTGGCCGGCCAAGTGCCTTGCGAAGCGCTCTTCACCCGCGCCGCGCAAGCGTTGCTGCAAGGTGCACAGCCCCTGAGCCACAACGGCTTCAAGGTATCGCTCGCCCAGCGGGCAATCGTGCGGGCATTGAATGATGCGGCGCGCGGCGCCGCGGACTGGGGAACACGACCATGATCACACCCATACCGGTAGTTGGCACGCCCCTGGACCGCGTGGACGGCGTGGCGAAGGTCACCGGGCAGGCACGCTATGCAGGCGAATACCCCGAGGCGGGGTTGCTTCATGGCAGCGTGGTATCCAGTACCATCGCCTGCGGTCGGGTGCTCGACATCGACAGTTCGCAGGCCATGCGTGTGCCAGGGGTCATCGCCGTGCTCGACCATGGCCATCGTCCGCGCATCTCCAGTTACGACGACGACTACAGCGACGCCGATGCTGCGCAGGGGGCGCCGTTTCGGCCCTTGTTCAATGATCGCGTGCGCTACAGCGGGCAACCGTTGGCGCTAGTGGTCGCCGAAACCCTCGAACTGGCCCGCTATGCAGGTTCGCTGATCAGGATCGACTATGCCGAGGAAGCCCACCAGACAGACCTTGGCGCATGCCAACAGTCACATGCGGCACCTGCGCAAACACCGGCGCCGCGTGGCGACTTCGCCGGGCAGTTTGCCGGGGCCGCGGTGCAGGTGGATGCCACCTACCTGACGGCCAACGAGCACCACAACCCGATGGAGCCCCATGCCTCGACCGTACTGTACAAAGCCGATGGCACCCTGGACATCCACGACAAGACCCAAGGCACCCAGAACTGCCAGGACTACCTGCACAAGGTGTTCGGCCTGCCCAAGGCAAACATCCATGTGCGCGCGGCGTTCGTCGGCGGTGCCTTCGGCTCGGGCTTGCGCCCGCAGTACCAGTTGCCGCTGGCAGTGATGGCAGCGTTGCACCTGCAGCGCTCGGTGCGCGTCACGCTAACGCGCCAGCAGATGTTCACCTTTGGCTACCGGCCCCGCACCGAGCAGCGCCTGCGCCTGGGTGCAGATGCAAACGGGCGCTTGCTGGCGATCGCCCACGATGCGCTTGGCCAGACCTCCCGCTTTGAGGACTTCACCGAGCACCTGGTGGAGTGGAGCGGCATGCTCTACCAGTGCGACAACATTGCGCTTAGCTACCGCCTGGCATCGCTCGATGTGTACACCCCGCTGGACATGCGTGCGCCTGGGGCCGCGTCCGGGATGATTGCCTTGGAATGCGCCATGGATGAGCTGGCCTGTGCGGCGCAGATCGACCCGGTTGACCTGCGCCAGCGTAATTTTGCCGCCAACAATGCCAACGAAGGCAAACCCTACTCCAGCAAAGAGCTACTGGCGTGTTACCAGCAAGGCGCCGAACGTTTTGGCTGGCGTAACCGCAACCCCCAACCGCGCAGCATGCGCAATGGCAGCCAGTTAGTAGGCTGGGGTATGGCCGGTGGCGTTTGGGAAGCCATGCAGATGAAGGCCAGCGCCAAGGCCCATATCGATGCCCAAGGCCACCTCACCGTCAGCAGTGCCACCACCGACATCGGGACCGGCACCTACACCGTCATGACTCAGATTGCCGCCGACGCCGCTGGCGTCAGGGTGCAGGATGTCACCTTCATGCTGGGTGACTCCTCACTGCCCACCGCCCCGCTTCAGGGCGGATCGTTCACGGTGTCGTCGGTGGGCTCGGCCGTGCGCCAGGCCTGCCAGGTACTGCGCACCAAAGTGCTGGAACATGCGCGCAAAATGTACCCCCAAGTGGCCAGCACGCTCCGGGAGCAGATCGTTTTCGCCGAGGGCTACCTGCACGCGGGCAGCCATCGGCTGGCCTTGGCGGACATCGTTGCCAGCGTCCCCGGCGGGGAGTTTGCCGTGCAGATCGACGCCGAACCCGGCGCCAGGCGCCAACCGTTCTCCACCGCCACCCATTCGGCGGTCTTCGTGGAAGTCCACGTCGACGAGGATCTTGGCATGATCAAAGTAACCCGAGTGGTGAGCGCGGTCGCGGCAGGACGGGTGGTCAATCCGAAAACCGCGCGCAGTCAGATTCTGGGAGGCGTGGTGTGGGGGGTGGGCATGGCCCTGCACGAAGCAGCGTTGACTGACCATCGGTTGGGCCGCATCGTCAACCACAACCTGGCGGAGTACCACATCCCGGTCAACGCAGACAGCGGGAATATCGACGTGATCTTCGTTGAAGAGCACGACGATATTGTCAACGAACTGGGGTCCAAGGGTGTCGGCGAAATCGGCATCGTCGGGGTAGCCGCCGCGGTGGCCAACGCGGTCTACCATGCCACGGGCAAGCGTGTAAGGGACTTCCCCATCACGCTCGACAAGGTGTTGTGATTGAGACAGCCAACATCACACGGCGCAAAGCTCCTACGAGTCGACACCACGATAGCAAATGATCCCGTATTGGCCGTGCTTGGCTATCTCGAGGGCCACCACCTGTACTTGCAATGGTGCCGCATTACCAAATCGCAATGTCGTAGGTCAGGTAGATGCGATTACTGTCGCGCCCGCGGGAAAAATCAGAACGGTAGACATAGTTGCGTAGTTTTACACCCAGCCCTTTGACGGGCCCTGACTGCACAACGTAGGCCAGTTCCATGTCACGTTCCCATTCGTTGAGTTCGGCTTCAGCGGAACGACCGTTGTCCCCGCTCAGGTATCGCGCCATGAACGTGAGCCCAGGGACACCGGCTGCTGCAAAATTGTAGGCATAGCTTGCCATCCAGGTTTTCTCTTCCTCCTCGATGAACTTGCCGATGCCGACGTTGCTGAATGAATAAACCGTCGCACCGCTGATGTAGGGCAGCCCGGCATCGCCATCTAGCATCTGGTACCCGGCACCGACGGTGTGCCCGGAGTGGGTATACGACACCTGCCCACTGAACATGTCGTTGTCGATCTTGCCGCCATAAGCAGCTCCGCTGTCGCGGCTCTTGAAGTAGCGCAGGTCGGTGGTGAACACCCCGCCGGCCAAGGGTAGATCGTGCACCAGCCCTGCATAATCCTGGCGGTAGAAGTGCTCGAGCTGGCCGTGGAAGTAGCTCACACGCAGTTGCTTGCTGATGGCTAAGTCAGCACCCGCAAAGCTGAAATCGCCAGACTCGTCGCCGCCGTAACCATCCAGGTACAGGCCCGTGCTGTTGGACGAGTCGCGCTGCTTGAACCGATCCAAGTGGCCGGCGGTCAGCGTCAGGCCATCGACATCCGTACTGGTCAACTGCGTGCCCTGGTAGGTCTGCGGCAGAAGCCGGGCATCGTTATAAACAAGCACCGGTGTCTTGGGCAGCAAGGTACCGTGCTTGACCACGGTCTGCCCCACCCGCGCCTTGGCAGTCACGCCGGCACTGGCAAACTCGCCTGCAGCGCGGCCATCGTCATGGACCGGCAGCAGGCCGGTACCGCTGCGGCCACGCCCCGAGTCGAGGCGCACCCCTACAAGCCCTAGGGCGTCGAGCCCAAGGCCCAGCGGGCCTTGGGTAAACCCTGATTGGTAGTCGAGCAAAAAGCCCTGCGCCCATTCCACTCGCTCACTCTTGGCGGTCGCAGCAGCGCGGGCGCTCATGCCCTGTTCGTCGCGGAAGTTTTCGTTGAAATAGACGTTGCGCAGCTGCAGTTTGAGCTTGCTGTCGTCGATGAATCCGGCAGCGCCGGCCACAGGCAACCAGCCGCAGAGCAGGCCACAGGTGGCCCCACGGAAAACAGCTCGGGACATGTTCGATACTCTGTTGTTGTTATTGGATGAGGTGGGCGCAAGCTGCGCCCTATTTAGATCAGACGAAGAAGGACAAGGCACCCGTGAGCAAGGCCAGCGCAGTGATGACCAACGATGTCAAAACCGCCCACTTCACGGTTGCCTTCTGGAAGTCGCCGATATCTCGATCGACCATGCCCACCAGCAGCAGGGTCGAAGCCACCAGCGGGCTCATCAGGTGTACAGGCTGGCCCAGCACCGAGGCGCGGGCAATTTCTACAGGGTCGATACCATACGCGGCAGCCGCATTGGCCAGGATCGGCACAACGCCGAAGTAGTAAGCGTCGTTCGAAAGCACGAAAGTCAGCGGCATGCTGGTCAGCGCCACCACCAGCGGGAACCAGTGGCTCCAGGCTTCCGGAATCCAGTCCACGAGGGTCTGCGCCAACGCATCGACCATCTTCGTACCCGAGAAAATACCGGCGAAGATGCCTGCGGCGAACACCAGGAGCACCACGGTCATGGCGTTGCCTGAATGGGCGAGAATGCGCTCTTTCTGCAAGTCCAGTTGCGGGTAGTTGATCATCAATGCGGCGACAAAACCGATCATGAACAAGATGGCGGCGTGCATAACCCCCAGCACCAGCGCAGTCATGACAGCGATGACCAGCAACAGGTTCACATAGGCCAGCCGTGGGCGCTTGTGCGGGTTATCGCCGAGGATTTCCTTGATGTAGCAGTTACCACCACCGGACTCCAGCGCGATGTTGCCGATGCGTCGGCGCTCGGCGCGGCCAAGCAAGTAGGCTGTGAACACTACCCACGCTGCCCCACCGATGACGGTCGGCAGCATCGGGATGAAGTACTCGGTCGCATCCAGACCCAGCGCCGCAATGGCACGGGTGGCAGGCCCGCCCCATGGGCTCATGCCGCTCATGATGCTCAACGACAGCATCGATACGGTGGCCAGGATCATCGGGTTCATGCCGATACGCTTGTACAGCGGCAGCATGGCGGCACAGGTAATCATGTAGGTCGTGGTGCCATCACCGTCCAGCGCCACCAGCAGCGACAGCAAGGCGGTGCCGATGGCGATCTTGATCGGGTCGCCATTCACCCGCTTGAGAATCTTGCGGATCAGCGGATCAAACAGACCGGCGTCGATCATCAGGCCGAAAAACAGGATGGCGAACAATAGCAGCGCCGCAGACGGTGCGACCATTTTCAGCCCATCGAGCATCATCTTGCCAAGGTCCGGCGCAAAGCCGCCAATCACAGCGAAAACAATCGGAACGACGGTCAGGGCAACGATAGGAGACAGGCGTTTACTCATGATCAGGTAGGTGAAGGTCACCACCATAATCAGGCCCAGAAGTGCGAGCATGGTCTTTTCTCTTGTTTTTATTGTGTGCGGCCGTCTATAGGGCAGACGGCCCCCTACCCCACTCGACATCACTGGGATGTTGAGTGGGATTTTAAGTCAACAATGGGAGGTGGAAGCGGCTATTAGCCGTGATGCCGAGGTTCGGCTGACCAGCTGGCCTGCGCCGTGTCCGCTTCGCCCGGGGCTGCCGGGGTGCCGTTCAGGCGACGCAGCAAGGTTTCCCGATCACAAGCGTTCTCCGACAGTGAAATGACCACCGTGGCCACGGCATTGCTGGCCAGGCTAGTCAGGGCACGCGCTTCGGACATGAAGCGATCAATACCGATCAGCAAGGCAAGCCCTGCCAATGGGATGTCGTGAATAACCGTCAACGTCGAGGCCAGCGCCACGAAGCCACTGCCGGTGACGCCCGCAGCGCCTTTGGACGACAACAGCATGATCGCCAGCATTGTCAACGTTTGGCCCAACGTCAGATCGATGTTGCAAGCCTGGGCGATGAACACCGCCGCCAGTGACAGGTAGATGGCGGTACCGTCGAGGTTGAAGGAATAGCCGGTTGGCAGCACCAGCCCCACCACACCTTTCTTGCAGCCAAGCTTCTCGAGTTTTTCCAACATGCGCGGCAGAACGGGCTCGGTCGACGATGTGCCGAGCACCACCAGAAACTCCTCGCGAAAATACCGCAGCAGCTTCCACAGGCTGAAGCCGTGCGCCCGGCAGATACCCCCCAGCACGACCAGCACGAAGAATGCGCAGGCGATATAGAGTGTACCTACCAGCTTGGCCAATGCGCCCAGGGAGGTCACGCCATACTGCCCGACAGTGAAGGCCAGTGCACCGAAGGCGCCGATTGGGGCGAAGCGCATCAGGTAGCCGAAGATACGAAACACCATGGTCGAGGCCGACTCCAGTACATCGAGTACCGGTTTGCCTTTCTCGCCCATTGATGACAGAGCAAAGCCGCTCAGTACAGCGATGAACAACACCGGCAGCACTTCACCCTTGTTGAACGCCCCCATGAAGGTGTCCGGAATGATGTGCATGAAGAAATCGACCACACTGAGCTTGGCCGCAGAGGCGGTGTACTGGCTGAGGCCTACAGTGCTGAGCGTAGCCGGATCGATGTTCATGCCGACACCCGGACGGAACAGGTACACCGCCCCCAGGCCAATGATCAGGCTGACCACCGTCAATACCAGGAACAGCAGCAAGGTCTTGCTCATCAACCGCCCAAGGGAGCGCTTGTCGGTCATGCCGGCGATGCCGGTGACGATGGTGCAGAACACCACGGGGGCGATCATCATCTTGATCAGCTTGATGAACGCATCACCCAGTGGCTTCAGCGCAACGGCCTGTTGCGCCCAGAAGTGACCAACCACCACGCCCAGCAGGACAGCGCAGAGGATCTGGAAATACAGTGACTTCGCGAGTTTCATGAGGCATCACCCATTGTTGAAATTGTGCGGATGCGATGGTTGCCAACGTGATCCGCCCCTTCCTACCCTGCCATCCTGCGCAAGGTCGGGGCGTAGACGAAGCCTGAAAAGAGTCGGCGTGCGGTTCTCACCACGGAGGCCTGAAGTGTCTTGCCATCGGCACCGCTGCGCGTAAGCGCCACGTCGATACCGCCGCTCGGGTGCTCCAGACGAACCTCTTTCAATTGCTGGGCTTGATCCCCAAGCATGTCCAAGATCACCGTGCCAGGGCTGACGCAGGCAGTCGCCAGGCCAATGGCACCAGTAATGGCCAGGGCGCGGTGGCAGTTATGGGGCATGAAGTAGCGGACCTGCAGCGTGCCGTCATAGCGCGCCGGAGAAACCAACACTGGCTTTGGAATCACCATGCCGCTGACATCGCCCAGCCCCATCGCCTTGCCTGCCTTCAGGCGCAACGCCTCCAAACGTTGCAGCAGGCGCGTGTCCGCATCCAACTGCGCCGGAGTCTCGGAACCCGTGACACCCAACTGGCTGGCATCGACGATCATCATCGGCATGGCCATGTCGATGCACGTGACTGGCACACCGTCGATGACATCCTGGGCCTGGCCAGTCGGGAACAGCTTGCCAGTCTTGCTGCCCACCGCATCGAGGAAGGTCAGGTGTACCGGGGCGGCAGTACCGGGTACCCCGTCGATCGCCGTACGGCCTTCATATCGAACGATCCCGCCAGGTGTTTCCACCAGCGAGTTGACGAAGGTGTTGGTGTTCAAGTTACGGATGCGTACCAGGGTCTTGCCATCCTGGGGCTTGACCAGCCCTTGCTCAATGGCGAACGGGCCAACGGCGCACAGCATGTTGCCGCAGTTGGGCGCAGTATCGACCCGGCGCTGGGCAACCATGACCTGGACGAAGAGGTAATCGACGTCGGCGTCGGCATGCAGCGAAGGGCTGACGATCGCGACCTTGCTGGTTTGAGGGCTACCACCGCCGATACCGTCGATTTCCAGTTCATGCCCGGAACCCATCAGGTTGATCAGCAGTTCGTCGCGTTCGACCACATTGGCAGGAAGATCCCATGCATGGAAAAAGGGCCCCTTAGAGGTGCCACCGCGCATGAGCACGCAGGGAATTCGTTGCATGATTTTTGCACTCTTGTTGATCAATGGACATCATTGATGTTGTGGGCACAAGACTGACAGCTCTGTATAAATCATTCCAATGCAAATATCGTAGGCATTATTGCGATTCACACATCAATTTGCGGCCAAGGTTGGGGAGTCAACTCAGATGGAATATGAGCTTCAAGACATTCGATCTTTCGTTAAAATCGCCGAACTGGGCAGTTTCCATGAAGCTGCAGAAGCCTTGCACCTGTCCCAACCGGCACTCAGCCGGCGGATAAAGAAGCTCGAGGAAGGACTAGGCACCTCATTGCTGGAACGCACCACCCGGCGCGTTAGCCTCACCAGCGTCGGGCGGGACTTTTTGCCCAAGGCCAGGCGCTTGCTGGATGACTTCGAAGATTCGATCCTGAGCATTCGCGAACTCGCCGAACGACAGAGTGGCCAGGTCACCCTTGCCTGTATCCCGACGGCAGCGTTCTATTTTTTGCCGTCGGTCATCCGCGACTACAACGAGCAGTACCCGAAGATCCGTATTCGCCTGCTGGACCTCAGCGCCAATGACGGGCTCGAAGCCGTGCTGCGGGGTGAGGCGGACTTCGGCATCAACATGATGAGCGGCCAGCACCCAGACATCGAGTTCGTCTCCCTGGTGCAGGAACATTTCGTCCTGGCCTGCAGAAGAGACCACCCGTTGGCGAACCGTGACTCCGTCACCTGGACAGAGCTGGCCGACTACCGGCTGATCGGCGTAGGCCGCCTGAGCGGCAACCGCATGCTGCTGGACCATGCGCTGTCCGGGCTCAACCTGCGGCCAAAGTGGTTCTATGAGGTTCAGCACCTGTCCACCTCGCTGGGCATGGTCGAGGCCGGGCTGGGCGTGTCGGCCATGCCTAGCCTGGCCATGCCAAGCGCCGACCACCCGACGCTGGTCAGCGTGCCGCTCATCGACCCGCAGGTAACCCGTACACTGGGATTGGTCTATCGCCGAGGGGCGTCTCTGTCGCCCGCCGCGGAAAAGTTTGTGTCGATCTTGTTGGACAAATGGCCGAACCGTTGAAAGCAATGCGCGTCTTCCGGCCTGACGCAACGCAGGGTAATTACGGGCTGCGTTCATGGCTCATTCCTCCCCCAAACCCAGTGGGTTGGGCCGGCGCTTTTCGATCGCAAATTTGAGCAGTGCGGCGCTGCGGAACAGGCCATGGGCGAACTTGCCGTATGGCAGCGTGATGAATAGCGCCATCACCGCACCCAAGTGAATCGCCAGCGCAATTGCCATCGCTGCAGTATCACGCAGGCCCAGCAAGGCAAGGCCAGTAGCGCTGACCAGCAGCAGAAGCAGGATGAAAGCCCGGTCCATGGGGCGCTGAGCAACATCGCCCTGCTCCGGTGCCCTGCGAAGGTTGAGCATCAGAAGCCCGGCCGGCCCGATGATCAGGCCAACACCACCCAAGGTTCCCAGCAGCACCGGTGCACTCAGCAATGGATACGGCGCCTGCTGGCCCAATAGGTAGTGGTACCCGGTAGCGACCACAGTGGCAGCGAAGCACAACAGGAAGCCGTAGAAGGTGAAATGATGGAAACGACGGCGCCAGAGCGTGTATCGATCATCGACATCAGTGCAGCCTTGGCCATGCCCACCGTCCAGGTACTTCAGGGTCAACGCCGCGCTCGAGGCCTCGAACACTGCCCCCTTGGCCGGTTGCGCCAGGGCCTCGGCAGGCGAGACCGAGCGCCAGAAACGCCGTATCGCCACCGTCAGCGCCACCGCTGCCGCGGCAAAGACACCGCCGAACATCAAGGCCAAGGTGTTGTGCGGGAAGACAGCATAGAAGTTCCCCGCCAACCGCCCCGGCAGCAACGTGCCGTTGACGTACAACGTCAGCAGCAAGAACAGTGACAACGCGATTACCAAAGCACCGGCGACAAAGGTGCCGTTGTGCCGATACAGTCGACCAAAGAGGGGCGGCCAGGCGTAATCGGCATATGTCTGCCCGCGCACTCTGGCCATCGCCTGTGGCACGTTCACGGCAAATTCGTGGGGCTGAGCATACTGGCAGGCGTGCAGGCAGGCGCCGCAGTTGTGGCAAAGGTTGGCCAGGTAATGGATATCGGCCTTGCCGAACTCCAGCCTGCGGGTCATCGCCGGGAACACAGCGCAGAAACCTTCGCAGTATCGGCAGGCGTTACAGATCCGCATTTGCCGATCGACTTCCTGCTCTTCCAGGTTCAGTACCGGGATCAGTGCAAGGCCCGGCTGGGCGGCATCCGGTTGGCGTGGTTCAGGCAGTTGTGCGGTCATGGCGATTCTCTTGTTCTGGATAGACGTGTCCTGCCGCTGCCGCGGCGCTGGTCCCGGCGATGCGGCCGAAAGCGGTGCCGATGGACATGCCGACACCTGCGGTGTAACCCTTGCCCAACACGTTGCCCGCCATCATCTCGCCGGCGACGAAAAGGTTCGGGCTGGGGCGCCCATCGAAGTGAACCGCGGCGGTTTCGTCGGTGCGCAGCCCCAAGTAGGTAAAGGTCACGCCAGGACGCAGGGGGTACCCGTAGTAAGGCGGGGTATCGAGCGGGCGCGCCCAGTGGCTTTTAGCCGGTTCGAGGCCCACGGTGTGGCAGTCGTCAAGGCGCGTGTGATCGAAGGTTCCCACCTGGCAGGCACGGTTGTAGGCACGCACGGTTTCAACGAAGGCCTGCACGGGCAAACCCAGCAAGCCGGCCAACGCCTCCAGGCTGTCGGCGGCAGTGCCTGGGAAAACCGGCGGCATGAACCGACCGAGCGCTTTCTGGTCGATGATCGAAAAACCAACCTGCCCCGGCTGATGTGCCACCAAGCGCCCCCAGATGGCATAGCGCTTGGGCCAAAAATCCTCGCCCTCATCGTAGAAGCGTTCACCGTCGCGGTTGACCACCACGCCCAGCGACACGCAATCGATACGGGTGCAGATACCCCCGTCGTACAGGGGGGCACGGGCATCGATCGCCACCATGTGCGCCTGTGTCGGGTCGCCAATCTTGTCAGCGCCCTTTTCGATCATGCGGCGCAACAGCACGCCGTCATTGAAACGCGTACCGCGAATCAGGAAATTGTCCGAAGGCCACTCCCCTCGCTCGTTCTGCCCCCAGGCCTCACGCAACCATTGGCGATTGGACTCGAAGCCGCCGGCGGCGAGGACGCAACTGCGCGCTTCGATGCGCTCGGCAGGCAGCTGTCGCCCGTGGGACTCACGCGCTGGCACATGGGCCGCAACGAAGCGACCGCCCTGCAGTTCGATGTCGGCCACCGGTGAGTCGTAGCGAATCTGTACCCCGAGGTTTTCGGCGCTACGGTAGTAGGCATTGACCAGCGCCTTGCCGCCGCCCATGAAAAAGGCATTGGTCCGTGCGGTGTGCAGCGCACCAGACAACGACGGCTGAAAATGCACGCCATGACGGCGCATCCACCCGCGGCAATTAGAGGACGCGCGAATCACCAGGCGCGCGAGCTTCTCGTCAGTCTGGCCACCGGTTACCTTCAGCAGATCCTGCCAGAACTCTTCTTCCGGGTACGCCTCCACCAGCACGTCCTGCGGGGCATCATGCATGCACCGCAAGTTACGCGTATGTTGCGAATTGCCACCCCGCCAGGCGCGGGGTGCAGCCTCGAGCAGCAGCACGCTGGCTCCGGCCTCGCGCGCCATCAGCGCGGCACAGAGGGCGGCATTGCCCCCTCCGATGACTAACACATCGATCATTTTGCCTCCAGGTCGCGAAGAGCCGAATGTTCGGGGGCTCTTCGTGGCCACGGACTTTAATCAGTGCCCGGAGGGTGCGAAACGCGATCGCCGAGGGGAGGCATTTAGTTTTACTAAAGGGGTTGGGTGAGAGGCCCCCGAGCCTGGGTCAAAGCAACCGGGCCCCAGGCCATCGGCCCTGTTCCACCAAGTCCCGGGCGACATCCTGCAATACGATCCGTGTCGCCAACGCGGCAGGCGAAAGCTCGTCATCGGTCAGGCTGACAATCACATTGCGACGCTGCGCCTGTGCTTCATCGATAGCGAACACGCGCAAGCCAGCCTGATGCGCCCGGGCCACCGTCGCGCCAGGCTGAATGGTGGCGGCATGCCCGGCACAGACGCAATCCATCAATAACGACAGGCCATCGACTTCCATGACGATGCGGGTCTCTAGCCCCGCCCGTTCGAAAATCGAGCGCATTGTCGTGCGCAAACCATGCTGTGTACTGGGCATCACCAAGGGTAGCGTCGCGATCTGCTCCAGTGTTAACGACTCGCCCCACTCAGCGTTGACCAGCGGCGCAGGAACCAGCACGAACAGTCGCTCTGTCAAAAGCGCCCGCACCTCTAATCGCGGCCCTGTTTCCGTCTGAAACAACACCGCCAGGTCAAGGTGCCTGGTATTGAGTTGGTTGGTCAGATAGCCAGATAGCATTTCCACCAGGTGCAGACGAATGTTGGGATAGCGTTCGCGCATCCTGTCGATCAATGCCAGGCCTAGAATCGACGCCGTGGTCGGTGCCAGCCCCACGCTGGCATAGCCGCTCATGCGCCCGCTTTGTGCCGCCAGGACGGCATGTTCTGCCTGGCGCAGCGCCAGGCGAGCATGGTATTCGAAGGCCAGGCCCGCTGCCGTCGGGGAGACGCCGGTACTCGAACGTGTCAAAAGCCGGGTACTTAATTCACCCTCCAGCTTCGACAGTTGCTGGCTCAATGCAGAGGCGCCAACCCCAAGCTCGACCGCAGCCCTGCCCAGGCTGCCGTACTCCAATACACCCAGAAAATAGCGAAGTTGACGCAGCTCCATACAAGTCTCTTTCAACGACCGGCCCAAGTGCTGAGCCATGTTAAAGGTATTTGCAGAGCCTGGGCGGTTCAGCTGGTCGTAAGTACGCTACAGCCTCGGTATCGGCGCCCGCATGTATGGTTAGCTGGCGGTATGAGGCAGTGGCGTCAGACCACTGTCTTCGATCGCGGCGTCGGCTTGTGGCGAGGCAAGGTAGTCGAGTAGCGCCTGGGCTGCGGCATGATGTTGGCTCTTACTGACGACCGCGCCCGAATACATTGTCATTTTCTGCGCTTCGGCCGGGATCAAACCAACGATGTCGATGCCCTTTACCGGCTTGAGCTCGCTTAGCTGTTGAAAGCCGATCTGCGCCTGGCCGCGCGCGACCACTGCACCGACGGGTTCAGCCGGTATCATGTGAGCCTTAGCCTCGAACTGTTCACCGAGCTGCATGCGAGGAAACAGGGTCTTGGAGAGGTATACCCCGCTCGCGCTGTCAGAGTAGGCGACAGCGCTGCTGTTTTGCAGCACCGTGCGCAATCCCTGCATGGTGCTGATATCCGGCTTCGGTTCGCCCTTGCGTACGGCCATGGCGATGAACGATTTCCCAAGATCGACGCGGCTGGTTTTGTCCGCTTGGCCGTCGGCCACCAGGTTGTCTAGCGCCGAGCCCACCATCAGGACAACATCCGCCTGCTCACCGCGGGCGAGCCTATTCGGGACAGCCTGTGGGGT
The DNA here is from genome assembly GCF_000483465.1 of Pseudomonas sp. LAIL14HWK12:I7. Lineage (NCBI taxonomy): Bacteria > Pseudomonadati > Pseudomonadota > Gammaproteobacteria > Pseudomonadales > Pseudomonadaceae > Pseudomonas > Pseudomonas sp. LAIL14HWK12:I7. The sequence continues at coordinate 483,578 of NZ_KI519606.1, read as the reverse complement.
CTCCCCCATAGAGGGCGCGGCAAGTACTTCCAGCTTCACACCGAACTTCTTCTGATAGATTGGGGCCACTTCCCGGATAGCGCCCATGATGCCGCCTGAACTCAGGACGGTCAGCGTTTGAGCGCCTGCTTGCGCGGCGTCAGCAGCCGAGCAGGCGATTGACGTAATTAGCAGGGCAGCAAAGGGCAGCATTCGACGCATTGGAACGTTCTCCGCAGGAAAAAAGAACGGCATGTTACCGAGGCGAAGGGCGTGCCCATGGTTAATCAATCCTTAAGAATGTTTCACACTTTCAAAAGGAAGCCATCGAGGTACAGGCTGTTTGCACAGTCCTATACCCAACGCTGCCAGTCCATGCTAGACACCGTCTGTGGATCAGACGCACTGCGCTAGCGACGTTACAAGGTCAGCACTGGCCCGCATGCGTGTCGGCCTTGGGCAGCTTGACTGAAAAGCGGAATAGGTTCCTTCGTAGCACTCATCCGGTCATTCAGTATCAAAATGAACACCGAACAGCGGGTTCGCGAACTGCAAGCGGAAATCGCTCACTTACGTACCCGTTGAGTGAGCCCAGGACTGAATAAAAGCTGTACAACTTCGTTGACTTGTACAAATTTAGTCATAGGCTTCAGCTATATCCTTCAACAGTTCACTGTTGCTTGAGGATCATCTGGAGCCAAACATGTCCGTTTTTCAGCCATTCGCCAAGCCCTTCAATAATCTTGAAAGGGGCAATCTCGACGCCCATTTTTGTCCGGCCGGTGAATGATGCCCAGCAGCTGGCTGATCGCCAATGCACTCTGGTTGCAGGCCGGTTGGTGGGCTTGCGTGCTGGGCGCTCGGTACCCTGGGTTGTTGCTGCTGGTGCCACTCGGCCTGGCCATACACCTGTGGCTCTGCCCGGACTACAAGGTAGAAGTCAAGGCATTGTTGCGTGTCGCATTGGGCGGCTGCGTGCTGGATAGCGTGCTCGGGGCACTGGGCGTATTCAGCTTCGATACGTGGCCCCTGCCCTTGTGGCTGGTATTGCTGTGGTGGGTGCTGGCCAGCGGCCTTCGCCATAGCCTGGCCTGGGCCGGCCGGCCTTACTGGCGCGGCGCGTTGCTGGGCGCCCTTGGCGCCCCAATGGCCTACGTCGGTGGCGCCAGGTTGGCGGGGGTCGGCCTGCCGCTGGGTGTGATTGAAACCGGCTTGTTGCTTATGCCGGTGTGGGCCCTGGCCCTGCCATTACTACTGCACATCGCGGCGCGGCGCTGACCGGCGGCAGCGTTCGGAGCAATAGCGCACCTCGGCCCAGCAGCGTGCCCAGCGCTTGCGCCAATTGAAGGGTCGGCCACATACCACGCAGGTTTTGCTGGGCAGCAGGCTCTTTTTCATACCACCTCGCCAGCATCCAGCCGCGCCAGCAGTGACTGACCACGCAACCACACCGCTTCGCGATGGCCAGGCGGCATGCCGTCCAGGTTACGGTAGACCATGACCAGGCGTGGATTGGCCGACAGCTGAGCGCGGTGACGTATCAGAAAATGCCAGTACAAGGCATTGAATGGGCAGGCATCCTCCTCGACCACATGGTCGACCTTGTAGCTGCACGCCTTGCAATGGTCGGACATCCGCTGGATGTAACGACCACTGGCACAGTACGGTTTCGACCCCAGGTACCCACCGTCTGCATGCATGACCATTCCCAGCGTGTTAGGCAGTTCGACCCAGTCGAAGGCATCCATATACACCGCCAAATACCACTCGCAAATGGCGTCTGGCACGATGCCGGCCAACAGGGCGAAATTACCGGTGACCATCAGCCGCTGGATGTGGTGGGCGTAACCCAAGCGCAACGTCTGCCCGATGGTTTGCGCCATGCAGCGCATGCGGGTGGCGCCCGTCCAGTAGAATTCCGGTAAGGCACGCTGGTTACCCAGATGATTGAGCCCGGCATACTCAGGCATGCGCAGCCAGTAGATGCCATGCACATACTCGCGCCAGCCAATCAACTGGCGGATGAAGCCTTCGGCGGCATTCAGCGGCACCCGCCCCTCACGCCACGCCTTGTCGACGTCGTCGCACAGGCAACGCACATCCAGAAGGCCAATGTTGAGTGCCGCGCTGATGCGCGCATGGAACAGGTACGGTTCGCCTTCTGCCATGGCGTCCTGGTAGTCACCGAACGCCGCCAGGCCGAAATCGAGAAAATGCTGCCAGAGCTGATGAGCCTGCTCATGGGTCACGGGGTAGTTGAACCCGTCCACGGCCCCGTAATGGTCACTGAAACGCTGCCGAACCAAGGCCACTACCGCTGTCGTGATCGCGTCTGGCTCAAACTGCGCAGCGAACGGCCCTCGCAACTGGCGCGGCAACGGCTTGCGGTTGTCCCCATCAAAATTCCAGGCACCGCCTGCGGGGCTGCCATCGGCCTCCAACAGCAACCCGCAACGCTTGCGCATGCCGCGGTAGAAATGCTCCATGCGCAGCTGCTTACGCCCCTGCGCCCACCGCGCGAAGGCTTCACGCGAGCACAAAAAGCGCGTATCGCGGTGCCACACAAGCGGCAGCTGCGCATCGCGTAGCGCCTGCTCCAGGCGCCATTCACCGCACTCTGTCAGGTGGATGTGCGTGGCGCCCAATGCCTGCTGCCAGCGACGCAGCTCGCCCGCAATGCTACCGCTGTTGCCGGCAGCGATAAGCTCGACATAGTGCACCTGCCAACCCCGCTCCCGCAGCGCCTTTGCGAAATGCCGCATGGCACTGAAGATGAGGATGATCTTCAGCGGATGATGCGGCACGTAGCGGGCCTCGCCCTCCACTTCCGCCATCAGAATAGCGTCGCGGGTAGGGTCCAGGGCCCCCAGGCTTGCCAGGTCGAACGACAGTTGGTCACCGAGCACCAACCCCAGCCGCGGGGGCCGGGCTACCATTGGGTCGTCAGCGTCACGGGCACCCGCAGCGGCGCGATAGGTCCGTCACGCTGCCCACACATTTCATCATGCACCACCTGCTGCACCAGCATGCACGGCACCGGTGGCAGCTCGGCCAACAAGTGGCGCAGCTCGGTGGTGGAGCGCAGGCGAACGGGCTGACCATGATCATCAATCAACGTGACCGGGCCGGCACCGGTCAGTGCGCGGAGGATGTAGAAGCCACCTTCGAGCGACAGCAGTTCAAGCTCTCTGACTTCACCGGCCGTAACCCGTTGAGTAAGCGCATTCAGGTTCATGGTGTGCCCTCCGGCAAGCGGCGGAAGAACAGCGTGATCTGCCCAATCTCCACGCCCAGTTTGCTCATGCTCGAGCGGTTGATCAGGGTGTCTTCATCCATCAGGTACATCCAGTCGTCCAGGTCCACCTGCCAATGCTCCCCGTCTACCGGCAGGTCCAGCCGGTAGCGCCAGCGCAGCGCATTACCGGCCGATTCGCCACGGGCCTCACCGATCACGTCACCCGCTGTTCCTCGCCAGCGGCCCGCACCTTCCGGCACCAGCGTCCAGGTTCGCTGCTGACGCGTGCCATCGCTGTACAGAAAATGCTCATCGAGGATCAGCCGCTCACCGTCGCGGCGGCTGTCGATACGCACGTGAAAGCGCTTCACCACCTCGCCGGAACGCTTCTGGAACATCCCCCAGGCTTGCACCGGTCGTGAGAAGAATGCCGCCAGGTCGAGTTTTGGTTGCTCCTTGGCATAGTGCTCGACACCGACGTTGCCACAACTGCCGAGGAGCAGGCAGCCAACCAGTAACAGTGCTCTGTACATGTTTACGTCCCTCGGTCGTTGCCCGCCCGCCCGAGCAGGCGCTGGCGCAGCTGTGGGTCCCTGGCCCGTGGGTCGAGCCAGATGGCGAAGAATGCTCGGGAAAATTCCGGGTCGGCGATTACCTGGCTGAGTGTGCCATCGACATAGAAGCGAGCCCCTTGGCCTGGCAGGTACACACCCGTGATACGCATACCTGGGCGCACATCCACGAATGCCCCTTCAAGGGCCTTGCTCCACGCTGCGCGCTGCTGCGGCGTGATGTTGGCGTTAAGGCGGCGTATCTCCGCAAGGCTCGCGTCTACCAGCGTCTCCTTGGACAGCGATCGGTGGTAGCGCAGTTCCAGGGCAAAGGGCTGGTTCCAGTCCTGAACCGGGCCCACTGTCCACAGCCGGGCGCTGTATAGGCGCACGCCGAACCACGTGAAATCGCCAGCACCCAACGGTTGCGCCGTTGGCAATTCGGCTCGCCAGTCCGCCGCCACGGTCGACAGCGCAACCATCAGCACGCACAGGCTGGCCCAACGCGCAGGAGGCACCATGCTTACCTCGAACAATTGGGAAAATCCTGTACAAGAATAGCTTTTTGTATAGGTTTCAACAAACGGTAAGCACTGTCCATCCGCCGCTAAAAAAAAACCGCTGAAACGCTTGCTCTGAACTTTGTCCTGCCCAACGGATTCCCCTGCTTACTCACTGCAATATCTGCTGCACAGCCGGCTTTCAGAAAAGGGGTTTTCACCATGATCGATCAAGCGACAGGTATGAAACCAGGCGAGCGCTATTGCGTGGAGAACGTCGAGCGCGCCCATCAGTTCCCGGGGTACTTTCAAGACGGCAAGTATTACCTCGGCCCCGAACTGCTGACTGCGGTCGGCTGGCTCGAAGGCACGCAGTTCATCTACGACAGCCTGGATGCTGAAGGCGAACCCGTCTTCCCGGATCGGATAGCGGGCACCATCGAGGGCTTGAAGCTGGTAATGGCTGATGGAACCACCCTTGAGCTTTGCGCCCTAGAAGCCAGTGCCACACTGCCGTCTAACGACAGCGAAGACTCACCAGCCCCAGAGCACTCCATGCCAATGAGCCCGACGCCGATCAAAGGCCCATTGCGCGGAAAGGTCGTGGTCATCACCGGCGCCTCCAGCGGCATAGGCCGGGCGGCTGCGCATGCGTTTGCCTGCAAAGGTGCGCGCCTGGTGCTCGCGGCACGCGATGAGGAAGCGTTGTTCGACGTGCTGGATGAATGCACCGACTGCGGCACGGACGCTGTCGCCATCACCACCGACGTCACCCACAGCGATCAAGTGGCAGCCCTGGCCACCCAAGCTGCCGAGTTTGGCCATGGACGTATCGATATCTGGATCAACAACGCCGGGGTTGGCGCGTTGGGCAGCTTCGACGAAACACCGCTAGAGGCACATGAGCAGGTGATTCAAACCGACCTGGTCGGTTATCTGCGCGGCGCTTACGTGGTGCTTCCCTACTTCAAGGCACAGCGCAGCGGCATACTGATCAACACCTTGTCGCTTGGCAGCTGGATCGCCCAACCCTATGCGGCAGCCTACTCGGCGAGCAAGTTCGGCCTGCGTGGCCTGACCGAAGCGCTGCGCGGTGAGCTGACGGCGTTCCCCGGCATTCATGTGTGTGATCTTTATCCGGCCGTCATGGACACGCCAGGCTTGCGGGACGCAGGCAACTACACCGGCCACGCGCTGACACCCCCAGGGCCGATCTACGACCCGGAACGGGTGGCAAACGCCATGGTAGCCTGCGCCATTTCCCCGAGCGCGCGCACCACTGTCGGCGCTGCCGCTCGCCTCGCCCATCTGGCCAGCTACCTGGTACCGGGGCTGCCTCAGTTGTCAGGGTGGCTCACGCGCTGGGGCTTGAACCGCAGCCCCAGCGCGGCGATATCTTCCGGGAATCTGTTCGAGCCACCCGATGACCGGCGAAGTGTGGACGGTGGCTGGAGAACTCAGAAAGATAAAACGTCATTATGGGTAGGTGCGGCGCTGCTGGGTGTCATTGCCGGGTTTGTCTTCACCCGTTCGCAACGCAGGCGCCGCTAGGGTTTGCTGGCAGTCATTTGCGCACAGCAGCGCGCCCGTCACGCGAGCTGGATATACACCGAGTAGCTGCCCAGCAAAACCCAGAACCCGAGAAAAATCCAAGGCGTGCGAAGGGAGAACAGCAAGGATTTCCGGTGCCCGGCCCGGGACGTCTCAGCCTCGCAGAATAAGGGCGATTCATCATAGGCCAGGCCCATCATCGGCTCACTGCGCAGCAAGTGGCTCTGCTTCAACTGCCAGTGCTCGATGATCCGGAACGCCGCGCGGATGCCTGGCCAGGCATTCAACGAGCTCAACACGCCGAGCAGGGCGAGAAACGCCGGCACGATCAACGTGAACATTTCCCCCCAGCTCTGGTTAAGGTTGCTCATCGAAGACACGAAGGCGATGACCAGGAACGACTGAGCGGCCAAATACGCATCGGTACGGTTGGCCAGGATAGTGGTCTCGTACTGGATTTCGCGTCGATAGAAATCCAGGCGTTCCTTGGGCGTGCCGAACATCCGCGCATTCTGCTGATCGATCTCATGCTCAGAGGTGGTGGGCGTAATGATTCGAGGCACTCGGGCGCTCCTGAAAGGGGTGAGAGCAGCGCACTGCTGATCAGCGATAGAGCGATCCCTTCAACGAAAATTCATTGCAAGTGGGTGGCAGGCCGTCCGTCGTTCAAAACCAGCATCCACTTCAACACTGGCTTCTCGCACGGTTCGAACGGTAATGAGCGTTCTCAACTGCAGGAGCTTCGACCATGAGCGACTACCCTACTCCGCCATTCCCCTCGCAACCGCAAAGCGTCCCCGGTTCGCAGCGCAAGATGGAGCCGTACCCGGACTGTGGTGAGCAGACCTATACAGGCCACAACCGGCTCGAAGGCAAAATCGCCTTGATCACCGGCGCCGACAGCGGCATCGGTCGGGCCGTTGCGATTGCCTATGCGCGTGAAGGTGCAGACGTTGCCATCGCCTACCTGGATGAGCACGAAGATGCGCAAGAAACTGCGCGTTGGGTCGAAGCCGCGGGCCGCCAGTGCCTCCTGCTGCCCGGTGACCTGTCGCACAAACAGCACTGTTACGCCATTGTCGACAAGACCGTGGAACAGTTCGGTCGTATCGACATCCTGGTCAACAACGCCGCATTCCAGATGGCCCATGAAAGCCTGGACGACATTGACGATGAGGAATGGGTGAAGACGTTCGACACCAACATCACCGCCATCTTCCGCATCTGCCAACGGGCATTGCCGTCAATGCCGAAGGGCGGCTCGATCATCAACACCAGCTCGGTCAACTCCGATGACCCGTCACCCAGCCTGTTGGCCTACGCCGCCACCAAAGGCGCCATTGCCAACTTCACCGCAGGCCTCGCCCAGTTGCTGGCCAAGCAAGGCATCCGGGTCAACAGCGTGGCGCCAGGCCCGATCTGGACGCCGTTGATCCCTGCCACCATGCCGGATGAGGCCGTCAGAAACTTTGGCTCGGGCTACCCCATGGGGCGGCCAGGGCAACCGGTCGAGGTCGCGCCGATCTACGTTTTGCTGGGCTCTGATGAAGCCAGTTATATCTCGGGTTCACGCTACGGCGTCACAGGGGGCAAACCGATCCTCTGACGACCATGAGGAGGCTTGTTGTTGCAGGCCTGGACGCTTCGTCTGCGCGCTGCGAACCATGCGGTAAAGACTTGAACCATTCGCACGCACATTACGTCCACCGCAACAGAAACGATGAGTTTGTACCCAGCAATCCGTTTTTCTCCGACCACCATGAGGTGCCTGCATGAACGCTATCGACCTGTTGATTCAAGACCATAAATTGGTGAAGAAGCTGCTGGCTGAATTGTCTTCAACCACCGAGCGAGCGGTGAAAAAGCGCGCCGAACTGCTGCACCGGATCGAGCAGGAGCTGCAAGTCCACACTGCACTGGAGGAGGACATCCTCTACCCGGCCATCAAGAAAGCCGGCGGCAAGGAAGAGGCGAAGATGTATTACGAAGCCAAGGAAGAACACCGTACCGTCGATTCGCTGGTGCTTCCTGATCTGCTTCATACCGAAACCGGCACCCTGGAATTTGCCGGGCGGGTGAAGGTGATGAAAGAGCTGCTTGAACATCACATCGAAGAAGAGGAAGGCGAGCTGTTCCCCACGGCGAAAAAACTGCTGGGCAAAGATCAGCTGGAAGAGATGGGCATTGCCATGGAGGCGCACAGGAAAATGCTCAAGGGCGAACGAAAGGCTGCATGAACCGAATGCGCCACAGCCAAAAAGAAATTAAAGCAGGCCAGTTTATTACCTGAAGGAATAAAAATAGCACCGAACGATATTGGTATATACCAGATGTCTACCCGTTAAATCTGCTCCCTGAGCCCCGAGGGCACCAAGGAGCACGAAAGGATGAACGCTGTACGGGTAATGCTGGAATATTTCCACCCTTGGCCAAATTCGGCAGGGTTCTACGTCGCAAGGGAGCGCGGGTGGTATCAGGACGCCGGCTTGTCGGTGCAACTGGTAGTGCCCGACCCCTTCCATGGCGACACGTTGGAGCACCTGCTCAACGGCGATGCGGATGTCGGCGTGTTTCCCAGCAATCGCTTGCTGGTCAGGCGCAGCCTCGGCCAGCCGCTGCTGGGTGTCGCGGCCATCAACCATCGGGGCCTTGAATCGATCCAGACCCTCACCGACTTCGGCATTCGCCGCCCCAGGGACCTCGCAGGCAAACGCCTGGCGCTCAACCCCACGCCCCGTGGCCTGGCCATGGTGCGCCATCTGGTGGCCGCCGATGGCGGCGACCCGGATGCCGTGATCATCGTCGACAGCAAAGTGCGCGAACTGCGCCCGGAAGACCTGGCGGCAGGCATTGCCGACGCCAGTTTTGGCGGCTACTGGGCCTGGGAGGCCTTGATGGACAGCCCGGTTGCGGCCGAGCGACGTGTGGTCTGGCCAGTCGATGACATTGGCGCACCGCGTTATCACAGCTACCTGCTGGGCGGGCAGCAACGCTGGTTCGAGGAAAACCCCGAGATCGCCCGCGCCTTTCTCGCCGCCACCGAGCGTGGCTTTCGCGCGGCGGCCGCTGACCCGCAAAGCGCGTTGGGCGCCTATGAGGCCGCCACCCCTTACTTTCCGAGGGCGCTGCTCAGCCAATCGCTACAGCACATCGCACCCACTTGGCTGCATGAGCAGCGCTGGGGCCAGCAACGCGAAGAATTGATCGCCCCCTACGCCCAGTGGCTGCACCACCACGGCGTACTGGCCGACGCCGACGCTTGGCGTGGTGCCACCAGTAACCGTTACCTGCCGGAGCCACAGGCATGAACAAGCCCTTGCGCATGGCCCATGGCATGGGCGTGCAGCCAGTAGAAGCCGACTGGCCCGCGCTGACTCAGGTGGATGTGGAAGCGGTACTGAGCCATTTCCCGCGGCTTGGCACCGTGGGCCCGCTGCACTGGCACAGCCCCCGCCCCTTCTCGGCTGCCGCGCAGGTGCGCACAGACCAGGGCGAGCTGTTCGTCAAACGCCACCACCGCAGTGTCCGCCAGCCCGCCTGGCTGCTGGAGGAACACCGCTTCGTTCAGCACCTTGAACAGCGTGGCGCGCCCGTTGTCACCCCGTTGCTCGACCGCAATGGCAACAGCGTGGTGGCCCTGGGTGAATGGACTTACGAGGTGCTGCCCTGCGCGCAGGGCCACGACCTGTACCGTGACGCGCTGTCGTGGACACCCTTCCTCAGCCTGCCGCACGCCCATGCGGCGGGCGTTGCCCTTGCTCGCCTGCACCTGGCCGCCGAAGGCTTCACTGCGGGCGCCCGACGCACGCCCGTATTGATTGCCAACCTGCGGTTCTTCAGCCACCACGCGCCGCTGTCGTCCATCGAAACGGCCTTGGCGCAGCAGCCCGCACTGGCTCACTACCTCGCAGACAAACACTGGCAGCAGGCCCTGAGCGAACTCTACCTGCCCCATCACCGCGCCCTGCTGCCGCTGCTGCAGCACCAGCCGGCGCTGTGGACCCACAACGACTGGCACGCCTCCAACCTGCTGTGGGACGAATCGGCAAACACCACGCAGGTGCGCAGCGTCCTTGATTTCGGCCTGAGTGACCGAACTTTCGCCGTATTCGACCTGGCCACTGCGGTAGAACGCAATTGCATTCCCTGGCTTGAACTCGATGCAGGCGGGCGCGCCGCCGCCGACCTCGACGCCGTCGATGCACTGCTGACCGGTTACCACAGCCAGCGGCCCCTGACACAGGCCGACCTGCTCACGCTCAAAGCGCTGCTGCCATTGGTCCATGTGGATTTCGCCCTCGCCGAAATCGACTACTTCCAGGGCATCGTCGGATCCCGGAGCAACGCCGACATCGCCTACCACAATTTCTTGATCGGCCATGGCCAATGGTTTGGCGACAGCGAAGGCACCCGCCTGCTCGATCATCTGCACCGCATCGCACGCGCGCGCTGACAGGAGCCCTTATGCCCGACATCCTCATTTCACCCAACGCCTTGCACCACGCCCTGCAACAGCCGGGCCTGGTGGTGCTCGACGCCAGTGTGGAACTGGCCGCCGCCCAGTTCGATGGCGACTACCGCGTCGCCAGTGGCCATGCGGCCTGGCTGGCCGAACACATCCCGACGGCGCGGCATGCCGACCTGACGTGCGAGCTGGCCGACACCGCAGCGAGCTACAGCTTCGCCCTGCCTTCGCCGACGGAGGCAGCCGCGGCGCTGGCACGCCTGGGCATCGCCGAGGCACGGCACATCGTGGTCTACGACCGGCATGAGGGGTTTTGGGCCGCACGCCTGTGGTGGATGCTGCGTAGCCTGGGCGTGGCCGCGTCGGTGCTCGACGGCGGCCTGAAGGCCTGGCGCCAGGCCAACCTGCCCTTGGCTCGCGGTGAACAAGCTCTGGCTGGTGTACCGGGTTCGCCAGTGTCGTTCACCGTCCATCCAGGGTATTGGGCAAACCGTGAGGACGTGCTGGCCGTACTCGATGGACAGGCCCCAGGCACGCTGGTATGTGCGCTGTCCAAGGGGTTGTTCGAGGGCAGCGCGGTGACCCGCTATGCCCGACGCGGCCATATCCCCGGCAGCCTCAACCGACCGGCGCGGCAACTGTTCGACGAGCAGGGCCGCTACCTGGCGCCCGACGCATTGGCCCGCGCACTCGGCCCAGCATTGGTCGAAGGCACCCAGCCACTGGTCCTCTACTGTGGCGGCGGTATTTCCGCGGCCGCCACTGCCCTGGCCCTGACGCGCCTGGGGCGCCAGGGCGTTTCGATCTATGACGGCTCGCTGCAGGAATGGGCAGCTGACCCTGCATTACCAATGACCACCGGAGCAACGCCGGCCTGAAGTTACACCCCCTTCAAGCGCCCGCTCAACGATGCTGTCGCCGCTGCATAGGCGCGGCATCGCGAGCACAGGTTTACCCGATTTTCGGTGCCACACCGCTGGTCACCCAGGAGTTCGTTCATGGCTTCATCCTTGTCTTTTCAACACCGTCACGGCCTCGCGCTGGGGCTGCTGAGCCTGTCATTGAACCCGGCCCTGGCCTGGGCAGACAGCACCCTGCTGGAGGCCATCACCGTGACGGGCGCACAGACCAACAGCTACCAAGCCACCTCAGCCTCGGTGGGGGGGCTGGGCGAGGCGCCACTGCTCGATACGCCGGCCTCGGTTGCGGTGTTCACCGAGCAACTGCTCAAGGACCGCCAGGTCAGGCTGCTCAGCGAAGTGCTCAGCAACGACGCCTCGACCGGCGAAAGCTATGCGCCGATCGGTTACTACGAAAACTTCGTGGTTCGCGGGTTTTCCCTCAGCGCCGCCAACAGCTACAAGATCAACGGCAGCACTATCACCGGCGAGCAGAACGTCGCGCTGGAAAACAAACAGCAGGTCGAGCTGCTCAAAGGCCTTTCCGGGTTGCAAAGTGGCGTTTCCGAGCCGGGCGGGCTGGTCAACTACGTCACCAAGCGCCCGCAGAACGTACGTTCAGTCACCGTCGCGAGCAACGAATCAGGCGAGCGCTATGTGGCCACCGACCTTGGCGGCTGGCTGGACAGCGAGCAGCGCCTGGGCGTGCGCGCCAACTTCGCCCACGAAGACATACGCTCCTACGTGGACAACTCGGACGGCAAACGCGATTTCGCCTCCCTGGCCGTGGACTGGAACCTCAGCGATGCCGCCCTGCTGCAGCTGGATGCCGAGTACCAGACCCGCGAACAGCGCTCGGTGCCGGGCTATCAGCTACTCGGCGGTAGCGTGGTGCCCAGCGGCATCGACCCCAAGGACCGCCTGGCCGACCAGCGCTGGTCGAAACCGGTGGGTATCGATTCGCTCAACCTTGGCAGCCGCTTCGAGTACCGCTTCGACGACAACTGGAGCGCCAACTTGAGCGCTTCGCGCAGCCGGGTGGTGATCGACGACTACAGCGCCTTCGCCTGGGGCTGCTATGGCGCCCCGAGCTGCGCCAGCTCCGCCGTGCCCAACTACTTCAGCCCCGAGGGCGACTACGATGTCTACGACTTCCGCAACCCCGACGATACCCGCCGCAACGACGAGCTCCAGGCGGCACTGAGCGGGCGCTTCGACAGCGGCCCTTTGCAGCATGAGCTGACCGTCGGCAGCAGCGCCCTGCGCCGTATCGTCGACCGCCGCGACTCGGTCAACGAATGGGTGGGCACTGCCAACATCTACCAGCCTGTACCCGACTTTGCGCCGACCAGCGAACCGCTGGGCCACACCTATCGGCGCCTGGACAGCCGCCAGTACGGGCTGTTCTTCAGCGACCGGCTGAGCTACGGCGAACACTGGCAGGCCATTCTGGGTGGCCGCCAGGTGCGCCTGGACGAAAAAACCTTCGATATCGACGGCAACACCACGCGCCATACCCAACGTTCGGAGTTCCTGCCCAACGTGGCACTGATCTACAAACCGCGCCCGGACATCTCGCTGTACACCAGCTACAGCAAAGGCCTGTCACTGGGCGGTGAAGCGGCGTGGTTCACCACCAATGCCGACGAGATCCTGCCGCCCACGGTTTCACGGCAACTGGAGGTAGGTGCCAAGCGTGACTGGCGGGGCTTAAGCCTCGGCGCCGCGCTGTTTCGCGTCAGCAAGGCCTACCAGTATTCACGCCCCAATGGCGACGGCAGCTTCACCTACGTGCAGCAAGGCGACCAGGAAAACATCGGCCTCGAACTGTCCGCCAGCGGGCACCTGACCGAGCAGTTGCAGGTGTCGGCCAGTGCCGCGGCCATCCGCGCCCGGGTCGAGGACAGCGGCACTGACAGCTACGAAGGGCACCAGGCGATCAACGTGCCGAACGTACGCGCCAGCCTGCACGCCGACTACAGTGTCGCCAGCATCAAGGGCCTGGCCCTGCTCGGCGGCCTGCGCTACAGCGCCAGCAAGTATGCAAGCCAGGCCGGCAACGTGAAGGTCGACGGGTACACGGTGTTCGATGCCGGGGCGCGCTACACCCTGGACCTGGAGGGCTACGAAACCGTAGTGCGCCTGACCGTGGACAACCTCTTCGACAAACGCTACTGGCGTGATGTGGGCGAATACATGGGGGATGGCTACCTGTTCCAGGGTGCGCCGCGCACCGCTCGCCTGTCCGCCACCGTGAATTTCTGAGGAATCGCCATGACCCGGTCCGTCTCGCTGATCGCCACCCTGCTGGCAACGCTGCTCACCGGTTGCCAGCAGCACCCGCCCGCTAACGACCAGCTCGATGCAGTGCTCTGGACCCAGACGTCGGTGGAACACGACCTGCTGTTCCGCCAGGTGTATGCCAGTGCCACCCAGCACCTCGATAGGGCCTTGGCCGACCCCGCCTGGGATGCGCTGGCACACGCACCGCGCGCGCTACACGGTTTGCCACCGGCGCTGATCATCGACATCGACGAAACCCTGCTGGATAACGTCCCGCTCAACGCCCGTTCGATCATCAATGACCGCCCCTATGACTACGACGCCTGGTACCAGTGGGTCGACCGCGCCAAAGCCCCTGCCCTGCCCGGCGCAGTGGACTTCCTGCAGGCCGCCGTGCGCCGTGGTATCACGCCGTACTACCTGACCAACCGAGCGCCAGGCCAGGAGCAGGCAACCCTGGAAAACCTGCGCCGCGCCGGCTTCCCCATCGACAGCAGCGCCCAGATCCTCACCGCCGGCACCGCCATTGGCGGTTGCCAGGCCAGCGGTTCGGACAAGACCTGCCGCCGTCATTGGGTGGGGACTCAGGCGCGGGTGCTGATGCAGCTGGGCGACAGTTTCGGTGATTTCATGGCCACCCGCGGCAGCCAGCAGGCCCAGCTCGACGCGGCCCGCCCCTACTTCGCCTGGCTGGGTGAACGCTGGTTCCTGCTGCCCAACCCCACCTATGGCGGCTGGTACAGCGCGCCGTATCAGGGGCGCGAAGGGTTGTCGGAACAACAGAAGCGCGCCTTCAAGCACAAGGTCTTGAAGCCCCAGTACTGACGCTGCCGAGGAGGCGCCCATGTCAACGTTAGAAATCATCGCCGTGCTGTTCAATATCCTCGGCGTGTGGCTTACCACCCAACGTATTCGCTGGTGCTGGCCGGTAAGCGTGGTCGCCGTGCTGCTCTACGCCTGGATATTCTTCGACGTGAAGCTGTATTGCGACATGCTGCTGCAACTGGTCTTCGCCGTGCTGCAAGGTTACGGCTGGTGGCGCTGGAGCCAGGGTTACAGCGTCGCCGGCAAGGTCGGCGTGCAACGCCTGCCGCGCCGCGAGGCCATCGTCAGCCTGGCGGCGGGGCTTGCTGGCGCAGTACTGCTTGGCGCCGTCATGCAGCGCTACACCGATGCCTCCGCGCCGTGGGTCGATGCGCTGCTGAGTTCGCTCAGCCTGGTGGCCAGCTTCTGGGCGGCACGCAAATACGTCGCCAGCTGGGGGCTGTGGATCGTGCTCGACAGCGCCTACGTCGGGCTGTTCCTGTTCAAGGACCTGCAACTCACGGCGGCCCTGTACGCCGGCTTCGTGGTATTGGCCGCCTACGGCCTGCTGGCCTGGCGCAACGAACTGCTGGCCCAGCAACAGCCCCTGCTTGCAAGCGCCGAGGTATTGCCATGAACCCGTTTCGCACCTCGTTCGTCAGCGAGTCGCAGCCACAGGCCACTTGGCGCGCCAGCCAGCCCCATTACCTGCGTATCCGCGATCAACTGGCCAGTGACCTGGCCAAAGGTTGCCTGCCCGCCGACAGCAAGCTGCCCGCAGAGCGCGACCTGGCCGAGCGTTTCGGCTGCACACGGGTGACCCTGCGCCAGGCACTGCAATTGCTGGAAACCGACGGCGTCATCTACCGCCAGGACCGCCGCGGCTGGTACGTCAGCCCCCCACGCATCCGCTACGACCCAACCGGCATCACAGGCTTCATGGAGTACGTCGCCACCCAAGGGCGCACGCCACGCACCGAGTGCCTGCACGCCGAGCGCCGCCCAGCCGGGGCCTGGCTGGCCAAGCGCATGGGCCTGGAGCATGCGGAGGAGCCGGTGTTCTACCTGCAGCGCCGTCGCTACGTGGACCAACGCCCGGTGCTGCTCGAGTGCAATGTGCTGGTTGCCGACTGGTGCCCCGCCTTGCTCGACGTCGACCTCAACACCTCGCTGACCGCCCTGCTGCGCGAACGTTTCGGCCGCGTGCAGTCGCGCAGCGAGTTGTGCATGCACCCTGAGACGATGAACGACTTTCAGGCCGATCTGCTGCAAGTCTCCCCAGGCTCGAGCAGTTTCTACCTGGAACGCCTGAGCTTCGGCGAGCGCGGCCAGCCCGTGGAGTTCGACCAGGAATTCTGGCGCCCGGACGCCCTCGCCGTGGTGCTGCAAACCCGCTACCCCGGCCAGGTCGAAGCGTTATGAAACACCCACTCGACACCCCACTGGAAACACGCTTGCTGGCCGCCGAAGGCCTGATTTTCGACTGCGACGGCACCCTGATCGACAGCCTGCCCGCCTACGCCAGCGCCTGGCGCGCGGGCTTCGCTGCGTCTGGCAAGGGCATGGACAGCGCATGGCACGCCGCCCGCTGCGGGCTCTGCGAGACGCAATTGATGACGCATTTCGAACAGAGCCACCAGGTCACGCTGGATCGCCCCAGGGTGGTGGCGACGATGCGCCAGCACTACCTGGCCAACCTTTCCCGGCATGTGCGTGAGATCACCCAGGTAACTGCCATCGCCAGGCGGTTTGCCGGGGTGAAGCCCATGGCGGTGGCATCCAGTGGATCACGCGAGATTGTCTTGAACTCACTGGCCGCACTGGGTTTGGTCGAGCTGTTCGGCGCCATTGTGACCATCGACGATGTCGGCAAGGCCAAGCCTGATCCTGCTATCCCTCTAGAGGCCGCCCGGCGACTGGGGCTGCCGCCTGCTCGCTGCCTGGTGTTCGAGGACAGCGAGCAAGGCCTGGAAGCAGCGCAGCGCGGTGGGCTGCCGGTGGTGGACATAAGACGGCTGAGCGCGCCTTAGATGCGCCTGTCAACGCCACTCGCTGTAAGGCTCCAGCGGCGTCACCGGCAGCGCCAGATTGCCCCGCCACGGTTCGAACAGGTAGCGCAGGTAAAGCATGCCATGGCTCGGTGCATAGTCATCGCTGTGCTGCCAGTCGAACCCGCCGCCCATTACCCAGTGATCGCTCAGCCGGCGTTCGAACAGACCGCGCAGGCGGTAACCCAGTCCGCTGCTGTTACTGGCGTCGCTGATGGCGTCGAGGTTGGAGTCGACGCCATACTGCGCCAGCACCTTGTGATTGACATGTGCATCCGGGTACAGACGGCTGCTGCCGCTGTGGGCCTGGGACCAACCGACGGAGCCCTCCAGCAGCAACGACCAGTCGTAGTTGCGCCAGGCATAACTGACCGGCACGCCGACCGACGTGTAGCGCTGCGGGCTGTAATAGCCGCCCTGCCCCAGGCTGTAGCCGCCCAGGTCCTTGTCGTGGCGCCAGTGCATCAGCGTCACGCCAACGCGCACACGCTCGTCAGCTTTTTCCACCAGGCGGTGGTAGTAGCCGGCCATGGCACGGGTACGCTGGTTGTCGGCCACGTTTTCGCCATACAGCCAATGGTGCCCCAGGCTGGCCCAAACCCCGTCATCGCCGCCTTGGTCCCAGCTCAGGCCAAGCGTGGCCCCGTTGGCCGTGACCCCACCCCAGCGCACACCCGTCGCCGGGTCACGCGCGCCCGCGAACGACAGCAGCGAGTTGCTCATCGGCCGCCGCGACGCAGTCAGCGACCAGCCGACCTGGCCGACATCGCCGTTGACCGTGGCGCCACCCAGCCAGTTGTTGACCTCGTAGCCTTGGGTGGTACCCAGGTCGAGGGCCCAGCGGCTGCCCTGCCAGCCCAGCGCCAGCACGCTACCGTCTGCGGTTTGCGAGCCACCGCTGCAGCCTGGGAAGGACACCCCGTCAGCGTTGCGGCCGACAAACTGGCAGGTGCCGAAATCCGTGGTATTGCGCCCCTGATCATTGAGTTCGAATGACCCCGCATCCATGCCGATGCGCTCCACGCGCGCAAAGGCGGTGCCGTCCTGCAACGGGGTATCGACATGCAACAAGGTGGACTGAGTGCTCAGTTCGGATGTGCCCGGCGTACCGTCGTCCTGGCGCCAACCGTAGTCATGCATCAGGGTCACGTGGGTATTGCGCTGTCGATACAGCGCATCGACATCGCTGCGCAGGCTGCGCGCCAACCAGTCATCGCCGTCCTGCTCTCGGCTGGCGAGCGTCATTGCGCGGTCGTCCCGTGGCGACACCGCCGCCGGGTCAAGCAACTGCGCATCGGCCATCGCGGCAGCGTAAAGGCTCAGCGCCCGCTGCGGGTCGTGCTGCGCCACCAGGCGGGCGGCGTCGCGACGCAGCAACGGATCAGGCTGCGGCTGCTGAGCAGCCATCCGCTCAAGCAGCCTGGCTGCCTGGTCGCGCTCACCCAAAGCGACCCATACCGCCGCCATGCGCTGCTGGGCGTTACTGTCATCGGCAGCCAACTGTGGCGGCTGAGCGACCAGCAACTGCCGAGCGTGCGCGAGGTTACCTTCAGCGACCCAGCTTTCGATCACGCCCAGGCGCGCTGCGGGCTGCCCGGGCTGTAGGGCCAGCACACGCTGGTAATAGCCGCGCGCCTTGCCCGGCTCACCGCGTGCCGCTGCCCAGTCGGCCAACAGCATCAGGTCGTCCGCGCCGCCCTCGCCACGCGCCAGGTTGGCCTCAAGCAGCGCGGACGCCTGCGCGCTATGGCCTTGTGCCTGCAACTGCTGCGCCGAGGCCAGGGTCATGCGGCGCCGAATGCGCTGCTCCAGCCCCTGCATGTCAGCGTTCCAGGCGCTCTGCGGCACCGCCGCGAGGCTGTCCAAGGCCAAGGCATCTCGGTCGCTGGACTCCAGGAACAGGCCATGGGCATAGCGGGTCGCCGGGTCATTGGGCTGGCGCTGCACCAGCTTGGCGAATGCCGCGTCGGCCTCCCCGGTGCGCCCCAGGTGGCGCAGGCTGTTCGCCAGCTGATAAACCAGCCAGGGCTCATCCGGGGCCAACGCATAGGCCTGGCCCAGCGCCTGGCTGGCCGCCGACCAGTCCTCGCGCTGCAGGGCTTCATCGCCTTGCTGACGCAGACGCGCCAGTTGCAGGCTGCGGCGCAGGCTGGCGAACTGCGCTTGTTGCCGGGGTGGCAGGCTGTCGAGGTACGCCTGCGCCTTGTCGGGGGATTGCGCCTGGTACACCCGCATCAGGCCACGCACGGCACTTTCGTTATCTGGCGCCCTACGCCGCACCTGCAGGAATTGGCGCTCGGCAGCGGCTGCATCACCCTCTGCCAGGGAGACATCCGCCAGGCCCAGCAGGGCGTATTCATCTTGGGGGCGCTGCTGACGTGCCCGCAGGTAAATGGCACGCGCGCCTCGCACATCGTGTGCCTGCAAAGCCCGCTCACCTTTGTTGAGCAACGCCCAGTACTGGCTGGACGACTCCAGGTCCTTCCACTGGCTGATCCAGTAGGTGTCCTGCTCCTTGGCACTCGCGGCCCGAAACGCCGCATTGGCGTCTTCATAGCGGCCCTGACGCATCAGGGCATAGCCCAACGCACCGTGCAGGCCGGCACCGTCCGGGTACTGCCGCAGCGCCCGACGCAACTGGGTTTCGGCCTCGGCGTTACGGCCCTTGTCGAGCAACGCCTTGCCCCGTTGGCCGGCCTGCCAGGACGGGTCGGCAAGCAGTTTGCGTTGCTGTTGCAGGTTCTCGCTGGCCTGGGCCAACAACGGCGAGGCCGGGTAGCGCTGCAGAAAAGCTTGCCACGCCGCCGCACTGGCGGCGCTCACCGCCTGCCCAGACAGGTAGTCGAACTCGCGCTGGGCAGCGGCATCGCGTGCGCCAGGGTCGCGCGCCAGCTGGTCGAGCAGTGCCAGCGCTTCGCTGTCGCGGTTTTCAGCGAACAGCCAACCGGCCAGGGTCTGGCGCAGTCCCGCACTGCCTGGGTACTGCTGGTCCAACTGCTGCAACTGGCGGATCGCCGCAGAACGTTGGCCTGGCAGGTTGCCGCGCACGCGCCAGTAGTCCAGGGCCAGTTCAAGGCTGGGTGGCTCACCCGCAAACAAGTGCTCATACGCCGCCAGCGCTTCTTCATTGCGCCCGGTAACGGCCAGCAGCCGCGCCTGCTGCAGGCGCCGCGCGGCCTCTGGCTGCTGCAGTTCGAGCAAGCGCAGGGCTTGGCGTGCCTGCGGGCTGCCGGGCGCCAGGGCATTGATCCGAGCCTGCAACTGCTCGGCCTCGGTGATGTTCTTGTCGCGCAACGCCAGGCTCAAGGCTGCCAGCAGCACCTGCGGGTTACGCGGTTCCAGCAATTGCAGGCGGCCCAGCGCATCGCGCACCAAGTCGTCACGGTGCAGCGCCTCGCCCCGGCGCACCTGGTCCAGCAGCCATTGGCGTTGTTCAGTTGCATCCTTGGGTTGCGCAGCGGCCTGGCACGCCACTGCCGCCAGCATCAACACACCCATCATTCGCTGCATGGCGCGCTCCAGGCTGGCAACAGGCGACCGTGCGGGTCAAAACGGTAACGGGATTCATCCCAGCCCTGGCCAAACAGCGCCAGCACCTGGCTGTAATAGGCGTTGGCTTCGACCGGCTGCTCGCGCAGACGCTGACGCTGGGCAGCCAGGCCAGCAGCGTGTTCAGGTAACGCTGCCAGCAAGGGCAACAACGCAGCAGAGAACCCCGTCGGGCCATGGCCACTGGTGTTGCCGCTGTGTGCCTCCACGCGCTCTGGCGGCAGGCCTTGGCGTGTGGTCACGGTCGCCATCGGGGCATAGTGGGCAACGAGCTCGCTACGTTGGGGCGCATCCTTGGCCAACATACCGACCCACAGGTACACCCGAATGGCGTCGTAGTCACCGGCACTGCCATGTTGCGGGTCTGCAGCCAGTTCTCCGGCCGGTGTCCACAGCAGCCAGTCCGGGGCAAACCCCTTGGGCGAGGACGCCAGCCACAAACGTCGTGTGTTGGCTGCCAGCTCACCCCACAGGGGGTCCACCAGGCTGAAGCGCTCTAACAATTGCAGCGGCAGGTAGCTGGGGTTCAAGCGAGTACCGCGGGCATCCTCGAAGCCGTAGTCACCCGGCAGCAGCATTACGCCCAGGCCCGGCAGCTTGCGCACGGTCTGGGCAGCGATGCGCCATAGCACGCGCTGGCCCAGTTGCGTGTACGCGGGCTCGTCCCACAGCCGCCCGGCCTCCAGCAGGCTGTAGGCGATCCACAGGTCGGCGTCGCTGGCGTTGTTGGCGTCCAGCACCTGCCACTGGCTCTGGCCGTCGCGGCCCCACAGCCAGGCTGGCAGGTGCCGGGCCAGGTCGCCCTCAGCCAGGTTATTGTGGGTCCAGCGCAGCACCTGTGCGAAGGCTGGCCGGTCATTGCCCACCAGGGCGAAGAACAGTGCATAGCTCTGCCCTTCCGAGGTGGTGATCAGGCGCTCGTCGCTCGGGTCGATGACCCGGCCATCCACGCTCACCCGTTCAGCCTTGAAGCGGTCCCAGGCTGGCCACGGGCAAGCCGGCGCGGCACTCACGAAAACGGGCACGCCCAAGGCGAACAGCCCTACCAGCCACTGACGCATCATCACCCCGCCTCACCCAGTCGACGCCGGCCAGCCCAGCGCAATGCCCGCCACAGCAAGAAGGCGAACAGCACCACGCAAACGGCCGCGATCGCCGCCAACAACACCGGGTGCTCGGACAAGTGGAACCACAGCAGCAGCCACCACGGCAACGCGCCAACAAAATAATGCTCGCCAACGAACTGGCTGGTCACACCACTGCTGCGTACCAATGTGACCGAGCCCGCCACGGCATCGAGCTTGCCCACATCGCCGAGCACCTCGCGCAGCAACCCGTAGTCGCTGTCGCTGTTGGCCAACAGGGCTACGACGCTGCGCTGCTCATGAAACGGCGATTTCAGCCCGGTAATGGCCGCAATCGGCGCCTGCGCGCTGACCGCCACGCGGCTGCTCGCTGCCACCGGCGTGGTATCGAAACGCTGGCTGCCTGGCAGCCCCGCGCTACGGCCTTGCAGTAACCAGTCACGCTGGGCACTGAGCAGCAGGCCTAGGTTGGGCGCATCGCTCAATGCTTCGGGCAGGCTGCCGATCAGCAGCAGGTCGGCATCTGCCGCTGCTGCCTGCTTCCAGTCGTCGACCAGGCGCAGGCCAAGCGCTGGGTAACCGATCTGCCCGGCCACCCCTCCCACACTGTCGAGCAAGGTGCCAACCTGCATCGCCGAGGGCGTTGCCGGCATGATGACCAAGGTCTCGGAAAGGTCCGCCATGCGGCTGAACGGGAAGCCACTGCGGGCGAATGCGCGCAGGTCAGGCATGGCGATGTAATGGTGGTAGCCCGACAGATCGATGGTCGAGTTTTCGTCGATCGCCGCCCGCACATCCACCGGCAGCGAGGTTTGGCAATGATCCCGCTGAGCACTGCCCAGGGTGCTGGCAAAGCTGAAATCGAAGCGCAACCGGTTGCGGTCGCCGATCTTCAACGCCGGCACCAGCGATTTCTCGGTCAAGGCAGTGCTGTCACCCGACAACACCGCCAGGCGCATCTGCTCAAGCTTGCCAGCACGCCGGTCGTTGCCCACCAGCGGCATACTGGTGATGTACTGGTCATTGACGCTGATACTCAGGCGCGATTCGTCGGTGACTGCCGGTGCCGTGTAGCGGTACAGCGTTCGTAGTGGAATGCCTTGGTTGCGCCAGACAAACAGGTCTGGCGGCAGGTTCAGTTCCAACGTCACCGGCCGCGGCTGCAGGCCGCTGACTTGCAACTGCTCAGGGTAATCGAGCAGTTCGGCGAAACGCACCGGCCGATCAGTACGCGTCCAGTTCGGCGCATCGTAGGGCAGGCGCGGTTGCAGCGCGGTCATCTGCTCGACCTTGACCCTGGCACCACGGAACAGGTTGTTGCCAACCGCCAGGGCCGAGGCTGCCTTGACCAGGTCTTCATCGTTGCGCCCCAGTACCAGTAGCATCTTGCTCCAACGGTCGCCGGGGTGATCGATCATCTGCAACACCGGGCCGTCCACCAGCGGAAACCTCTGCAGGTCACCCAGGAATGCAGGACGTCGCTCATTGCTGGCAAACACGATGCTGGGCCTGGGTTTGTCGGCAATGGCCGGCAGGCTGTTGTACAGCACCGGGAAGGACGCCTTGCGCCAGCCGGCCTGGCTGCCGAAGTAAGACGCCAGGATAGCCGCCGCGCGCTGCTCACCCAGGCTCGGCACACCACTGAACACCACCGGCAGCTCGACCTTGCCGGTGTCGCGGGCGTCGAAGAACGGCAGCGGGAAATACGCCAGGTCGTTGTCCAGCGCCAGTGCCTGCTCGTGCAACTGCACCTGGCTCTTGCGGTTCAGGTTCAGCCATAGGCCGCTGTGCGCCGGGTCTTCGCAGATGTCGGTGTAATGCCCGACGAATTCCAGGCGTACCCGGTTGAAGTCGCTGAGCAGCTTTGGGTCCAGGGGCAGTTGTCGGCGTACGCGCTGGCCCAACTGCTGCTTCTCGACCGGCACTACCCCCATCAGCTCGTCATTGAGGTACACGCGCAGGTGCGACAGGTTCGGCAACAGCGCGGGCGAAGGCGTGTAGTCCAGCTGCAAGGTGGCATCGGTAGCCAGGCGGTCGCGACGCAGGCCGAACTCGATGTGTTCGCTGTTGCGCACCCCTAACAGCAGGCTGTCGGACGCATGCCCGAGCTGCTCGAAGGTTTTCGTAACCGGCCAGTTCGGCACCGTGGCTACGGCTGGCTCGGCAAGCGGGGTTACAGCGTCGGCTGCGGCGCTCTGCGACAAGGCGGCAAACAGCGCCATCGCCAAGCCCCAGGTACGCGCGGGATAACCAGTCATCATGCGTCTCGATCAACAAGGTTCAGGGAAGGGAAAGGCCGCGGTGTGCGGGGCCTGTAGCTGGCCAGCCAGCGCGCCAGCGTACGCAGTGGGCGCAACCACGCACGCAGCCACGGCGGCAGGTGCTCGACCAGGCGCAAGTAACCAACGCCACCCAGCTTCAGCACATCGACCAGGCTGCGCAGCGGGCGATCGGCTTCATGCTGCTCGTGCCAGCCAAGCCAGGCATCGGCGCGGGCGAAGGTGCAGTGAACCAGGTCAATACGCTGTTGCTGGCTCAAGTCATGGAACACCAGGCCCACGTGGTGCCCGACAGTACGGGTGACACAGGCCTGGAAGGCGAATTCGCGCTGGCCACGGTTGAGCAGCAGGCGTACCCGCGCCCCCGGCTGCAGCTCAAGGCCCGGGGGCAGCTGCAAGCCAACACCGCCATCGGAGTAATCCACCAGGGTGCAGGGGTAGGCGTGGCCGCTGGCAAGCACCAGCCCCGCTGGCAAGCGCATTTGTACCCGGTGGGCGCGGCGCACCTGCCGCACTTCGGCGGCCACGGCAACGGCGGCGCCGATGATCAGCAGGTTATAGACAACCCACAGCGAGCTGACGATCACCGTGCCGATTTCTGCTGTGGGGCCTGTAAACAGGCGCCACACGGCAAAGCCCAGGCCGGCCACGTTAAAAGCCGCGAGCCACAGGTAAGGCTGGGCGATACGCCAGTCGAACTGCTCCTGCTCCATCAGGCCGCCCTTGGCGGTGACGTTGAACGTGCCCTTCTTCGGCGCAAACAGGGCGACCGTGGTAGGGCGGGCGATGTACCAGGCCAGCACGGTCTCGTAGACCTCGCCCCAGAACGTTTGCCGGTACTTGCCCTGCATGCGCGAGTTGGTCAGGCTGGCATGGATCATGTGCGGCAATACGTAGAGCAGGATCATCAAGGCCGGCGCATAGATGATGTAGGCATGCAGCAACAGGAACGCCAGCGGAGCGGTCAGGAACACGAGCCGCGGCAAGCCGGCCAGGAAGTGCAGCATGGCGTTGGCATAACACACCCGCTGGAACAGGCTCAGCCCGCGACCGAACAGGGGGTTGTCGGTGCGGAAGATCTGCACCATGCCGCGCGCCCAACGAATACGCTGGCCGATGTGCGCCGACAGGCTCTCGGTAGCCAGGCCCGCTGCCTGCGGGATGCTCAGGTAGGCCGAAGACCAGCCCTGGCGGTGCATGCGCAAAGCGGTATGGGCATCCTCGGTGACGGTCTCTACGGCAAAGCCACCGATGCTTTCCAGCGCGGTACGCCGCAGCACAGCACACGAGCCGCAGAAGAATGCCGCATTCCACATATCGTTACCGTCCTGGATCAGGCCGTAGAACAGCTCCCCTTCATTGGGGCGACGGCGGAACGAACCCAGGTTGCGCTCGAACGGATCAGGCGAGAAGAAATGGTGCGGCGTCTGCACCAGCGCAAGCGTTGAGTCTTTGAGGAACCAGCCCACTGTCAATTGCAGGAAAGAGCGCACCGGTACGTGATCGCAGTCGAAAATGGCGATCAGCTCGCTGTCTGTCACGCTCAACGCATGGTTGAGGTTACCGGCCTTGGCGTGCTTGTTGTCCGCGCGCACGATGTAGCCCACCCCGACTTCGTCAGCGAACGCCCGAAACGCTTCGCGCCGGCCATCATCGAGGAGGTAGATGCGCAACTTCTCTCTGGGCCAGTCCAGGCCCAGGGCTGCCAGTACCGTAGTACGTACCACTGCCAAGTCTTCGTTGTAGGTCGGGATCATCAGGTCGACCGTCGGCCAGTGCCCCGGGTTTGCCGGCAGGCTCGCCGGTTTGCGCTGCAACGGCCAGCTGGTCTGGATGTAGCCCAGGATCAGCACGAACCACGAGTAAGTCTCGGCCGCCAGCAGGATGACACCACACACCAGGTCGGTCGTGTCGTTCCAGTTCAGGGTCGAGGTGTAGCGCCACCACAGGTAACGGCAGGAGATGATCGTCGACAGCACGATCAGCATCAGTGTCGGGAAGCGGCCCGGCATGTGCCGCACCAGCATGGCAATGCCCAAAAGCAGGCAGATGAACACCAACTGCGCCAGGTAGCCGAACGGCTCGGTCACGCACAGCAAGGCCAGGCCAATGGCGCAGAGTGTCAGCACGCTATAGAACGCCCACCGGGCGAAGTCGCTCAAACCGCGCAGGCGTGCCGAGGCTTCTCGCTTGAAGGCACTGGCCCGATAGCGCCCGGGCAATTGTTGCAATCTGTCGATCAGCAGGCCACGGCACTGGCGTACATGCTGCCCCGCGATGCACCACTGCGCTTTTACTGTGCGCCAAGCTTGGCTGGCCAGCCCAGGTTCGCGTGGCACCGGTGGGCGTCGCAGTAGCAGCCACAGGCTCTGGATCAACACACGCAAGGGGTCGCCCAGGGTCGGGCGCTTGCCCGCCAGTTGCGGATACAGGCGCTGACGCTCGGCCAACAGGGCCTGCCAAGCGGGCGACTCCAGACGCAAGAACAGGAAGGCCAGCCAAACACCCAGGGTAAACAGCCAGGCAACTGGCCGCTGTGCGCCGCGGGCAGTGAACCTGGTGTAGGCAGACAGAGGGGTCAAGCTCACGACGGGCGCCTCGTCAGGCAACGCACCGCCAGGCTCTGCACATCCCGGCAGGCCAAGCTCTGCGGCGCGTAATGACCAAGCGGAGCTTTGCACGCCAAGGCTTCGAGAAAGGCCTCGTCGCGGTGCACCACCTGGATGGGCAACTGTTCACGGTACAGATCCCGCCACACCATCAGAAGGTCGCTCTGCAAGCGACTTGCCGGGTCGTAGCGATTGACCAGCAGCAAATCGTAATGCTCGACCTGCCGCCGCCCCAGCAACAGATGGCTGGCCATCTCGGCCTCGGCCACCAGTACCCGCACATCGGTCTCGACACGGGCAGCGACATCAGCCGGCAACTGCGGCACGTCGAACAGCAGCCAGTCAAAGTGTTTGGCCAATTCGACCTGGCGAGCGTCCCACGCGGCAGCATCGGGCGCCCGCTGCGGCGCGTCGGCAGGTAGCGCGCCGAAAGGCATCAGCCACAGCCCATCGAGCACCTCGTATACAGCATCGGTGCACGGCCGCCCTTCCCGCTCGGCAAGCGCCCACCCCTCGCGCGTGTCGAGGGGCAGGTTGAAATGCAACCCCAGCAGGTTGTCTTGGCACAGGTCGATCAGCAGCACCCGCTCACCCACCTCCTGCAACGCATAGCCCAGCGCGGCCAGCAAGGCACTGCGCCCCAAGCCACCGCGCACCCCGTGCAACGCCAAGCTGGTCATGGTGTCACCCTCTCACGCCGCGGTGCCGTCATGGACAGCTCGCCCTGGGCGCTGGAGCGGCAGCTTTCACCCAGCAACGGCCAGCGCTGCAAGGCCTGCTGAACACCTACCAGCATGGAGATGTCCTGGTAGTGCAGGCCCGGCATATCCAGGTGCTGGCGCAGTTGGGCAATGTCGTCGCTACGGTCAGCGGGGTCAGCGTTGCCAGGTTTCATCGGCGCTCCTCGGGAATGGGCTGCCAGTCCGGCTGGCCTTGCAGGCGCATGTAGGCGCGCCCTTGGTAGTTCAAGACCTGCGCACCGGAGGTTTCCGCGACCTGCTCGGTGGTCGGCAAGTCGGTCAGCAGGCTGGGCACATCCAGCGCCTGCTGCTGGCCCAGCCCGGCGTACACGCGCGAGATCAGCTCGGACAGCGCCAGGTAGCTGGTGGGGGCCGAGACCCGCAGCGGCTCGCTGCGTGCAGGCTGCCCCATGCCGATGAACTTGAGGCCAACCGGCACATGGGTAATCGACGGCGTGGGGATTTCGCGCATGCCCGACAATTGCATGCGGTCGCCATGCAGCGCGGCGCCATGTTCCGGGACGATAGCCACGACCACCCGGCGGCCGCTGCGCTCCAGCTCATCGAGGAAGGTGCCCAGCTCGCCGAACAGGCGGTTGGCGCGGGTGGCGTAATCGGCCACGCGGGTCCCCCCATCGGCGGTAACGATGCGGTTACCGTCGTGCAGGCTGATGCTGTTGTAGAACAACGAAACATGATCATCCGCGGTGTCTTTGCGCTGCCCCCACCAACGCCGCAGCACCTCCAGGTCACTGGCAATCGGCGAGCCGTCGAAGCCGACCAATGCCCGCGGGAAATCGGTGTTACGCATACCAGGTTGCGGCATGTGCTGCTGGGTGATGTCGCCGATGAAGTTGTCGAACCGCCCGCTGTGGTTGAGCAAGGTATTGCTCTGGAAGCCAAGCCTGGCCAGGTTCTGGAACAACAGGCACTGCGCCGGGGCTGGCTGGTACAGGCCCACGTGGGACGACTGCCCACAGCTGGCACGCAACACACGGATAGCAGCTGGCCCGCTGTAGGAGGTGGCCGAGTTGAACTGATCGAAGACCACGTCCAAGCGCGAGAACAAGGGGTTGTCACGCAGCCCCACCGCCGACAGGTCGTCCCAGGCCAGCGAACAGATGTTGATCACCAGCAGATCGAACGGCTGCTCATCGGCGTTCATCGCAGGGAATGCCGTCACCCGTTCACGCTCATGGGTGAAAAAGCGCTCAAGCCAGCTGTCGAATGTGGCGTTGTCGGCTATCGCAGTAGCCTGCACCGGCTCAGCGGGGTGGGTAGTGGCAGTGCTGGGCACCTGGCCCGCGCTGAACCCCAGCGACGGCAGGCCACCGACTGCCAGCCACGCCAGCCCCAACAGGCTCAGGGTGCTCAGGCGCAGCCAATGGCGCAGGTACAGATAGCCCACCAGCAACAGCACCAACGCGCCCAGCAGGTTCCAGTTGATAAAGCGGCCCAGCAGTTCAAGCAGGTAGTCCCACGAGAAATCGAGCACCCCTGGCTGCGCCAGCAGGCGGCTGAACGGCGGCAACCAGGTGTCCTGGTAGAACAGCGCGATGCCAATCGGCAGCGCCACCAGCTGGCGCGCAACGCGCAGCCACTTACCCGGTAGCGGGATCAGCAGAAACACAGCGAACAGCAGGTTTGGCAGGGCCTGGAAGTCGAGCATACCCAGGGCGACCAGCAGGAACTTGGCCAAAAAATAAAGGTTCCACCCTCCCAGTCCAGGCCATTGAGCCGGTACCGGGAGAGTGGTGCTTGCATTAGTCATTACGGGGTTCCTGGCGTATAGCGCGGCGGCGTACGCCCAGCGGTTTCAAGTAACGGGGGGAAAGGCGGCGGCGCAACCAGCCGCGCAACGCGGCGCGCAGGCGCAGCACCAGCAAGGCCAGCCCTACAGTGACCAGCGCAGTGATGCCAACCACTTGCAGCAGTTGCACGAAGTTCATACAGCGCCCCACTTGGCCAGTGCGACCCGGCGCGGCGCCAGGGCCGGCCGCTCACGTGCGGTCAATTGCGCCGCCGCGTCAATCCGTGGCGGCTGTGGCACGTTGTCATCGAGAAAGGCAGGGGCGGCCAGGCTGTCGACGCCGGCAAGCACTTCCTGGCTGATGAACAGCTCTTTCCACGACAGCTGGAAGATGTGATCAAGCGCCTGTTCGACGCCTTCGGACCGGCAGGCGAACAGAAACAGGAACAGCACATCACCTACGACACAGGCGATGTCACCGTCGCGGCGGAACACCGTGCGCGAGCATGCCTGCAGCGGGGTCAGGCCAGGGGCCGGGCGCAGCACCAGCAACTGGTGGACAATTTCGCCGTTACGCACACCGTGCCACATTGTCTGCACCGCTTCAGCAAACGCGCCAGGCGCCACCAGCCCGCAGATCGCCAGCGGCCGCAAGCGCGCAAGCAAAGCATCGAAGTCGGTTGGCAGGTGCCGGCGCCAGACGTAACCCTGGATGCTCTCCACCAGGGTCAGGAAGCGCGACAGGCTCGCGCCAAAGGGCACGATCTGGGTGGCCCCGCAGGCCAGCAGCAGTTGTTCATCCTGATAGCGCAGAGTGGGCGCCATCTCGCGCACTACCAGCTTCAGGGCATTGCCGCGCAACTGGCGCAGGTGGTGCAGCTGACGCGCCAGGGTATCCAGACGCTGCCCACCCTCCATGGCAAAAATGACCGTGGCGGATACCGCCCGGCCGGCTTTGTCAGTCAGTTCGTCGAGGCTTTCGCAGACCTGCCAGTGCTCGGAGAAGGCAGGCGCGCCTTCCAGTACCGGCCGCTGGGCCAGGCACAACAGCTCATCGCCACCTGTGTCGGTTGGCGCCTGCGGCGACGCGGCAACGGCAAAACCTGCATCAAGGCGCACCAACTCGATGTCCCGGGTGCCAACCTTGCCCAGCGCGTTACTCCAGAAGTGCTGCAGGTAACGCACCCCGCCTTTGCCGCGATACACCTGGGCCAACCCGTCGACGCCCTGGTTGAAGGCGCGCAAGCGCTTGACCAGGCCGGCGCACTGCCCGCCGCTGATGACCAGCATCAGCGCAGCCTCCGCCATCAATACCGTGCGCAGGGCATTGCACCATTCCTCGACCTTGCCGCCATCCCAGACGTCGGCAGGCGCCAGCACGATCAGCACACGCCCAGGCACATCGATACGGGGCAGGTCATCGACCAGCCGCAGCATCGCTTGCGGGTTGGCTTCATACAACGCCAACGCGTCCGGCCCCTGCACCGTATCGAGTGCGCCTAGCACGTCACCCATGGCTTGCGCATCGGCGATCAGCGCTGCCCGCGTGCGCCCGGGCAAACCCTCCACCACCTGACGGCACAGCACGGTGGCATCTTCTGCGGTGTCACAGGCCAACCAGTACAGTCCTTGTACATGAAGCTGGCTGCTTTCGGCCCCTAGGCCGGAAATAGCCAACAACGGCATTGCATTCGTCAAAACACTGGCTCTTCGTCAAAAATAAAATGGCTTACAGCATGGAATTTCGCACGTGCACCGATGACGCCTTTTGACTCACGTCAAAAAAGCGATAATTCGGCATGCGAATTCGGGGAAGCGTCAACTTTACAGCACCGAGACAGGGTAGTGGCCGTTTGAAATGTAATAAATTGCAAAGGCATGCCCAGTGACGTCGGCCGAAGCGAAAAGCCAACCGAGCAGGCTCAGTTGCATGGCCACCACCGGATCGCCATCGAGGCGCGGCAAGCGATCGGTCTTGCACAGCCCGACCACCAGCTGCAGTTCGCTCTCGCTCAGCACGCCCTTGAGCCTGGCCCAGAGGCATCAAGCAACAGGCTGTAGCGATGCGAATCGGCCAGCAACCCGGCGACGTGATCGGTACTGCCACTCCCGGCTTGCGGCTGTAGGACACAGTCCAAATGGCGTTGATACTGTCCGCCCACGTCGGTGTCATGGCACAGCCTGGCAAACTCAATGGCACAGGGTGGTTTGATGTTGCCTGCCCGAGCGTTGCTCAAGCGATTGCCCTTCGGCTGTCCGCCCGCCACGCTCTAATCGGCGGTGAAGCAGCTCAACACCATGCGCAGGGAAATGCGCGAAGTTGAGCTGTTCGTTTGAAGTTTCCCTAGACAGGTTTCATTGCCATGGCGCCTGTGACATTCGTATTATAAGAATTCGCAAAGTGAATTGTCTTTGTTGCCACGTGATAGAAAGATCCGGAGCCTGGGCCATTGTTGATACCTTCAGGAAAAAGCCTATGGCCTGTCCAGGTATGACGATTTAATGGCAACTGTGCCCCGTACAATACACGCAGATCCGGGATCAAATCGTCATTCACAGGCAGGGCCGACTCCGCTCTGACAAAACTCTCGGCACTGACCAAATTGTAGCTGCCTGGGCCGATCAGCACCCTGAAGCAATAACTCACCTGCACCGGATAGCTGATGGTTTTTTTCGCCACATCGGTGATCGTGATGGTTACGTCGCCATTGCGTAATGGCCAGACACGACCGTCGGCATCTACCCGAGCAATGGCTGGGGCACTTGAAGCATAGGTATACGGAGGGGTGCCGCCGGTGGGCAATCGCTGTTGGGACCTTGCAATATTGCCATTGACTTTGGGCGGGATAACGGCCCAGGCATTGGCCACCCTTTGACACATTTCGATGGCCCCTCCGCGCAGCACCATCGGGGCTTGGCTGACATCCAACGGGGCAACCAGCATCGCAGGCGTTGCGATTGTAAACTCCAGGTCCGCAGACGCACGATCAGGTGTGTTGGCCTGGGACACAATGTAGTAAACAACGACATCAATAGGGTTTCCATTGAGCTTCAGTTCAGCGGCAGGCACCTGGAACGAGGTCGGTGTATCGCCTGCGTCTATGCCTTGCGACTGCTCGTGGTACCCCCCATCCGAGGTTTCCCAGATCATTTGGAGCGTATAATCCCCCTTCACCGCGCTTAGATCCGGCAGCGCGATATAAACACCGTGTGCAAACTCCCGCCGGCCGGGGTCCAACACATTATTGGAACCGGAAAGATCGGTTTCAGTGGTGGGCGCCGGCAGCGTCTCGGCAAGATAACCAACGTAGAATCGCTGGTATAACGACTTGACCTTGTTCTTGCCCCGTTTCACGGTGTAGTAGATATCCACATAGCCCCCCTCCAAGGGCAGCAGGAACTTAGGCCCGTCCAAGCGTAACCGCAATTCACTGCTGACCTGGACTGCGGTGACACGATGCGTTCTGGGTTTGAATACCAGGCTACGACCGTCGGCAGCAACCCCGCGCATCACGACGTCAACAATATCATCCTTCACCAGATTGGCCAGTTGAGGAATGACCAGGTCTGCTACCGCCAGATCAGAGTCGGTCCACCAGCCATTATCCACACTTTCGGCGCCGTCTATCGACACTGCGGGCAATGCGTTGGATGCACGCGTGCCGATGAAATCAAGCGTGGCTGACTGTGACAACGTGACCGTATTATTGCGTTTTACTTCGTAATAAGCGCTGCCTGCACCATTGGCGAGGCCCCACAACTCCGTGGGGGACAGTGTAAAGGTAAGCACTTCGCCAGCAACTGTTATATCCACAGTACCCAGATCGGATGCTTGAGCAAGGCCTGCTTCGGTAGTGGCTTTCCATTTGACGGTTACACTATCGCCTGGCTGGAAATTGCCGGGGTCAGCTTTAATTTCCAGCCCTCTGCTGCCATAGATGTCCAAATTGAAAGGTTGGACAATAGTGCGTTTCAGGTTTTCCAGATCGCTGAGAGTGGGTGCAGCAAACTTAAGCTTCGATACGGCGACCTGTACACGGGTGGTTACCGACCATTCGGACTCGTTGCCAACCTCATCAACGACGTGGTAATCCACTTCAAGGTCTTTGCTGTCTCCCGCTGCCAGTACTGCAGCCTCCGGCACGGTGATGACAATCGGCTTGCCCACCTGTGCCGCTTGCACGCTATGCTCAACGGTTTCATGGCCCCAATACAGTACGACCGTATCGAAGGCCGCCATGCCCGTGTAAGCCGCAATCGTCACTTGCACGCCGCTCTTGGCGTCGCTTTCGCCTACCGGCCCCGTGGCCGGCGTTGTCAGGGTGGGCGCATTCAACGGCACAGGTGCTGCGTTACCCACATGCCCCGGTTGGCCGAATCGCACCTTTACAATCAACACCTGTGAAGTGCCCACAGTGCCATAGAGGCCAGCGCTGTCTTTGCGTGTAACGTAATACTTTACTTGCGCGTCATCTTTTTCCTTGATGAAGGCACTGGGCACGATCACTGTCAGGTACTGGTTGCTCACGTCCCCTGCTACGACCTTCGCGGGTACTCTCTTGCCGCTCCATTCTGCGATGATCCAATCATCCACGGCCATGCCCTTATAGGCAGGGATGACGACCACCACGCCGTCGTCAGGGTCCCAGACTTCCTCGTGGTTGATACCCACATCCGCGATTGAGACAGGCCACGTGGCACCGATGACCATAGGCCTTGGATAATCCGAAATCGCCTCTTTCGGATAGCGGCTCTTCAGGTGAAGATCAAACTCGATGCGCAAATCGTCAATGCCAGCAGGACTGCCTGGCACAATGCTATTCGGATTAACGGGGGGGGTATCATTGTTGAGCTCATTTTTTCAGTCCTTCGATGCAGTTGGAGCCGCAATAAAACAAGCAACATTAGTTATGGGCGCCCCACCCAGCCCTCTTCAAGCGTAAGGGAAACAGGCGCGCAGGTGCGTTCAGCAACGTTACACACACGGGAACACTTCAACACCTGGTAAAAGTGATAGTTTTGATAGTGCCGGACACTGCATGACCACTACAGTACCAACCCCCGAGATGCATCAAACAAAGAAAGGTAACCCATACTTCTTCGGCATGAAGGTGCATATCGGCGCCAAGGTCGAGCATCCGTTTCGGGTGATCAGGCGTCAGTTTGGCTACGTGAAAGTGCGCTTTCGTGGGCTGATGAAAAACACCGCTCAGTTGACCACGCTGTTCGCCCTGTCGAACCTGTGGATGGCTCGAAAACAGTTGATCGCAACATCCCTAGGGAAAGCCGTGTTTCCCGTGAATGTCTGAGATACCAGGCAGCTATACATCAATCCTGCCGGGCGTTCAGCTTCTCTCGTTCAAATGCCTGACCACCTGGTCCGCTACCTGCGCCAGGCAGCCTTTGAAGAAGTGATTGGCCGCGCTATAGACAACGACCGGGCGGTGCTCTGGCCGTGCCCAATCAAGCAGGTTGGCCAGCGGCGCCATCTCGTCGTGCTCGCCATGCAGCAACAGGCAGCGGGAGGGTAACGGCAGCGCTGGGTAGAACCGCCCGCCAGGCACCTCTCCCACCGGCAGCCCCAACAGCGCGACAGCATGCAGCGAGCTTTCCAGCGTGACCGCGACCCGGGCAAACACGTGCGCACCAAACGAGAAGCCGACGAGTGCGATGGGCAGCTCGGGGTAACGTTCCTGCAGGTGCCTGACGACGACAATGCTGTCTTCGGCCTCACCTACTCCCTCGGCATGTGCGCCAGCGGTTTGCCCCACTCCGCGAAAGCTCGGGCGCACCACGCGCCAGCCTGCAGCGCACAGCTTGCGGGCCAAGGTCAGCGGTACCACGTGGTGCGGGCTGCCGCCCAGCAAGGGTTGCGGATGGCTGACCACCGCTACGCCCCTGACGGGCAACACCGGTTCATCGACAATCAATTCGATCAACCCGGCCGGGCCCGTGATCAGCTGTTCGCTTCGTGCATCATCGTGCATCGCTATCTCCATCGACCGCTATCGTTTCGTCCGTTTCATTCGGTGCCGACTTGGCTGCTGGCAACGCGCGCAACACCATCACTACCAGCCCGACATTGATTGCCGCCAAGCAACCCAACGCCATGAGCACCCCCATGGCACCGAAGTGCTGCAGCAGGTAGCCGCCAACTAACGGTGTCAGTGCCTGGCCGATCAGTGAAGGCCGCGACATCTTGCCCATCAGCACCACGTACTGCGACGGTGGCATCAACGCCAACGGTAGCAGGCCGCGCACGATCGCTCGCAGCCCGTTGCCCAGGCCGTAGAGTAACAAGCCTGCCGCTGTCGCGCCTGGCACAAACGCGACTAGCAATACGCCTACCGCAACCAGCACGACTGACACCAATGCAGTCCAAATGGGGTGGCGCTTGCCCGCTAGCATCTGCAACACCCGCGAGGCGACCTGGCTCGGCCCCAACAACGCCGAAAGCGCGATGGCTGCAGCCAGCGAATAGCCCAGCCCTTGCAGAACGGCGACCAGTTGCACCGAAATGGCGGTCATGATGACCGCACCCAGCGCGAAGATCCACGTCAGTTGCAGGTACACGCGTCGGTTAACGCCCGCACTGCTCTGCTCTATGAGGCGCTTGCGCGGCGCTGACCGGACGGCGCTCGGCAGTACCTTGAGGTAGAACGGCGTGGTCACCAGAAGCACTGCGGCATAGCCGACACACGCGTAGCGCCAGCCCACATGCTCGATGGCAAATGCCACCAGCGGCCAGCACAGCGTTGTGGCAAACCCTGTAATCAGGGTGATGCCGGTGATGGCTTTACCCGCACGCTCGGCATACAGCGCACCCAATGTCGCGAACAGCGCTTCGTAGAGCCCGGCGGCCATGCCAACACCGATGATCACCCACGCGAGCAAAAACGTCGGCAACGTCTGGCTAGCCGCGATGATCAACAACCCGAGAGCAACGATCACGCCACTGCTGGCCAGTTGTGTCCGGCCACCGTAACGGGCAACCAGGCGGCTCGACAGCGGCGCAAGCAGGGCCGAGACCATCAGGCTCAGCGACAACGCGCCGTACACCCACTGGCTGCCCCAACCGGTCTCGCGCGTTATCGGCTCGCCCATGACCGCCAGCAAGAAGAACGAATCAGTGCGCGGGACGCACGCGCCTAGTTTAAGGCGATGCTGCGAGCGGTGCTAAACCCTCTGGGCATAACAGCTATTGACCCCTGCACCTGCAGGGGTCAGCACAATGCCACTTAGGACTTGCGTTGCAAGGTGTGGTAACTCAGCGCTTCGCGCGCTTGCTTGAGGGTGCGCCCTTCGCTGATCAACGCACGGATATCCGCTTCGACTGCTTCGATCTGACGGGCAACCTGAGCAACCTCTTGCGCCCGCTCACGGGGCACTACAACGACGCCGTTGGCATCGGCAACGATGATGTCACGGGAGCAGACACGGGCCTGGCCGATGGAAACCGGCTGGTTGACCGATTCGACCTGGACACGGTCCTTGCCTGTGCGCATGAAGCGCCCCTGGGTAAACAGCGGATAGCCATCGCCCAAGGCCTTGTTCACATCGCGGCAGACGCCGTCGATCACCGTGCCAGCAATCTTCCGGGCCCCAGCATACTGGGTCATGATATCGCCCCACACGGTGCAGTCGGTGCGGCCATCATTGTCGATCACCACGATGTCGCCCTCAGCGACCTCTTCGATGAAATCACCAACGGTGCCCGGTGGCACGCTCGCCGACACGTACTTCACCGTGAACGCCGGCCCCACGACCACCTGCTTGTAGTTGTCGAGCGGCATCACACCAAAGCAATGGCCAGGCAGGCCGAGCTTGTCCAAGGCATCCGAGACGCCGGGCGTGTCCAGGCCTTCGAACAGTGCGACCAGCGCTTTATCTTCTGCGTGCATCATTAGCTCCTTTCAAACAGACGGATTGATCACAACGGGTGACACCACAGGCCGTGAGGTCACGCCTTTTGGGTCTTCGGCACCGGCTCCAGAATCGTCAGCAACAGCACAAAGCTGGCGAACGAACCCATCGCAAGGTAAGAGAACACGTAGTTCCAGCCATAACTGTCAAGCAACAAGCCGGTCAAAAACGGCGTCGCCGCAGCCCCTAGCTGCCCGACCATGTTGACGATGGCGTTGGCGACGGGGAACGTCTGCTTGGTCGCCAGTGCCATTGGGTAAACCATGTAAGAAGAGAACCCGAAGCTCAGCACGATGCCGGTCGCCATCAGCAACAGGCCGTACGAAAACGGATCGGCAGGTGAATGAATCAACAGGTACATCATCACCGAGGTACCCAGCGCTGAGAGCAGCATCCCAGGCTTGCGCCGCCCGCCCAACCAACGGTCCGAGCAATAGCCGCCCAACAAGTTGCCCAGCACTGCCCCAACCCAAGGCGCAGCCGAGACCAGCCCCATATTCATCAACGAGAAGCCTTTGACGGTGATCAGGTAGGTGGGGATCCAGGACAACAATACGCTGGAAACACCCAGCTGGAAGCAGTACGCCAGCGCACTCCCCCAGATCAACCACGAACCGAAGACCTGGCGCTTGGTCTCCAGCGCCGCTACCTCGCGCCGACGAATGAAGAAGTCCAGGCGCTCGAAGCCTCGCCCTGAGGTCGTCTGCACGGTGGGTTCAGTGCTGGCGACGTTTTCGCGCGGCGTTTCGTCAGTGATGTAATCAAGCTCCGCCTGATTGACGAAGCGGCTTTTCGAAGGGTGGTCGGCAATCAGAAAGTACCAGGCGATCGACAGCAAAATGCCCGGCACGGCGAAGAAATAGAACACCTCGCGCCAGCCCCACACCGCGATGATCACGGCACACAGCGGCGGTACGATGACCGGGCCGAACTTGACCGCAGACAGAAAAATGCCTGAAGCAATGCCCTTTTCTCTCGGCGGAAACCAGTTGTTGATGGTGGTGGTCATGCTGATCGGCAGCGGCCCTTCGGCAAGGCCCAGGCCGAACCGATAGATTTTCAACGCCAGCAGTGAGCCTGCGGTGCCCACCAACCCGGTCAGCACCGACGTCATGACCATGGCGGTCGGCAAGATCCGGCTCACGCCCAGGCGGCTGAAGGCCAAGCCTGCCGGGATTTGCGCCAAGGCATAAGCCAGCAGGAACAGGCTCATCAGCCCACCCGCTTCGGCGTTGCTCATCTCGAACTCTTTGCGAATAAAAGGCAACGCCACGCCGAGATTGGCGCGGTCGGCGGCAGCGATGGTGTAGATCGAGAAGATCATGCCAGCCACGATCCACCGGTAACTGCTGCGCCCTTTGGCATAGGCAACTTCAGCGATCGACATAGGTACATACCTTTGTTTTTGTAATTCGGCGGTAATCTAGGCGCCGCAAAGGTAGAAAAAAAGCGACAAATACTCACCACTTATCATCACTTTTAGTGGACAATCGCTCTCATCCACCTGCTTTGAAATCCCTTCGGGGCCGCTCTGAAACGGGCTTTTCACACCTGGAGCACGCGATGATCACGCTGAAGCAAATCGAGGCCATCTACTGGATTGTCGAGCTGGGCAGCTTTGAAGCAGCTGCCGCCAAACTCAATATGTCTCAATCGGCGATCTCCAAACGCGTGCAAGAGCTCGAGGATGCCTTTGGCGTAGCCATCTTCGACCGCTCGAAACGCAGCGCCCGGCTGACCCAAAAAGGCCTGGAGCTGCATGGCTGCGCCGTTGAAATGTTGCGCCAGCGGGATAACCTGCTGGAGCGCATCAGCTCGAAAGAAACGCTGGTCCGACGCTTCAGGCTTGGCGTAACGGAACTCACGGCGCTCACGTGGTTGCCGAACCTGGTCGATCAAATTCACCAGACCTACCCCAAGGTCGATCTGGAACCCTCGATCGAGTTGAGCACCGACCTGTTGCGCCGGCTCGAGGCTGACGAGCTTGACCTGATCATCGTGCC
This sequence comes from Pseudomonas sp. LAIL14HWK12:I7, assembly GCF_000483465.1. NCBI lineage: Bacteria > Pseudomonadati > Pseudomonadota > Gammaproteobacteria > Pseudomonadales > Pseudomonadaceae > Pseudomonas > Pseudomonas sp. LAIL14HWK12:I7. Next base: position 445,325 of record NZ_KI519606.1, on the reverse strand, counting down.
TGACATCTTCCGCGATGCCCGCTTCATCAGTACCCCGCTCGCGTCTGTCGAGAACGCGTGGATGTGCTCACCCTCGCTGTACCCGAGTGACGCGCCCATGGACTTGCAATCGCTGTCGTCGTTCACGGTACTCACCCAGGGTGGCAGCTCAGGCACCGGGAAAACCTACGAACGCTGGCTGGCGGAACATGACGTGCGGCTGACCAAGACGCTCACCAGCAACTACCTGGTGGCACAAGTCGGGTTGGCGATTTCGGGTGTCGGGCTCAGCTACCTGCCTAGGCAATGCATGAGTTCGATGATCGAGCAGGGCCGCTTAAAGGTCATACAAACCGACTTGCCACTGCCGCCGATCAGCTATGCCTGCGTGCACCGGGCTGACCGCTACCAAGGGCTCAGCAATGAAGTGGCGCGGTTGGCGCAACAGGCCTGCGACTTCACCCGGCTTATCATCACCTGAGGCGATGTTTTTTGATCAATAAATATCGCTAAAAGTAACGGCAATTCTCTCCTACCATCGACCCATACCCCACTGGGTCAAGCCATTCAGGAGATTGTCATGCTGTTACCCGGGTCTCGTATCCTGCCGTCGCCAACACTCGCCCCTGCGCATGTGATCGAATCGTTCCGATCGGTCGTCACGCCGCACATCAGCGACAACCTGGGTCGACACATTGGCGCGCGAGGGCTTACCCGCTACAACACCTCGGGCAAGCTGATCGGCACTGCGCTGACCGTCAAAACGCGCCCCGGCGACAACCTGTTCATCTACAAGGCACTGACGCTGCTCGAACCCGGTCACGTGCTGGTCATCGATGCCCAGGGTGACACCAACAATGCGGTCATCGGCGAGTTGATCAAGCTCTACGCAGAGCAGCGTGGCTGCGTCGGTTTCATCGTCGACGGGGCGATTCGCGACGTTGAAAGCTTCAAGACCAGCCCTTGCTATGCAAGGGCTGTCGTGCACTGCGGCCCTTACAAGAGCGGGCCAGGCGAAATCAACGTGCCGGTTTCGATTGGTGGCATGCTCGTCTCACCCGGTGACATCATCGTCGGTGACGAAGACGGCATCGTCGCGTTCCCCCAGAACGTGGCTGAACTCGTGCTAGGCAAAGCGCGCGAACACGAGGCTCACGAAGAGGCCGTCAAGGCAGAGATTGCCACGGGTGCACTGGACCAGTCGTGGCTCGACAAGGTGCTGGATAAAGCAGGCTTGTCGAACTGAAGTGAACTGAATTGCCATTCCAGGCTAGCCGGCTCCCCCCGTGTTAGTGTGGTGTCTCAGAAATACCACTAAAAATTACTTGCCCAGTGCCCGTGCCGTACGGGCGACTGAGGCAAGGATGTCCTCGGCCTTTTTATACCACCGAAATGGCTTCGGGTTTTGGTTGTGGGTTTCCAGATAGGCTTCCCGACTAAGCATGTCGACAAGGCGGCAACCTCGCTCATGTTGTTCCTTTGCCAGCCGATCGATGACTTTCCCCAGTACACCGCTCGTCATCGCTGGAACTCCCTAAGCATATGGATCACACGAACACCTCTTTCGCGCAACACTTCCGCCAATGAATCGTTCAAGTCATTCATTGCGGTACCTCACAAGATGGCCAACCAGATAGCTTTCGCCCATGGCCCCCGACTCCGCCAACACAATCCAAACACAACCAACCGGCGAGACAGTGAGCACCATTCACTCGCACTGCGAGAAGTCCCAACCCTTTTTTTCATCGTAATTTATCAAAACAACATCGGCCTGCCCTTCTTTCAGGCAGAACCTTCTTGAAAACCCAAACACCGGACTATATGGATCAGAATATTTTGCATTTATATACACCTCATAGACATGGCCCTGCTGCAATTTCCGCGCCGCACCGCGATCCTTCGCTCCCAGCGGCAAAACCCCATATGCCAAGCAATCGACACCAGCCACATGACTCCCGTCTACTGGAAAATAAAAAGACCAAACCGCCGCCGCAGGTGACACTGAGATATCATACACCTGTACCGCGTGCAGCCTCGGAAGCTCACCTCCACCAATGCTCGGCGCGAAACATACGCCCTCCCCTTCTCGCCATACGACTGCATTACCCATACGGACATCACTAAAGCAAGACGCCAACAAAAAACAAAAAGACGAAAAGACGCTAAGGCGAATTAATTGCCGACCCCGGATCATTAATGAACTCACTTAGCACATCCTCATACAGCCATAGAGACCCCGAATACTGACGCATGCGAACAACTTCAGGCACCCCTAAAATTTTATCGAAAAATAATCAGCCAGCACATCTCCCTGCGCCTCCATATTATAATCACCAAGCCGCATCCCTTCGACCAACTCATATTCATACCGCAAACCAACTCGAGCCGCCCCGCGCCAAAACACTGGATACCCTAACTGGCGCTGCCACACGTGGGTCATCTCGTGAATAAACCAGCGCTTGAGCGACGCGCTTGCGACGGAGAAATCTTCCTGAAAATCAGCAGGATGAAAATATATATTTCCGTTCGGTGCAATCGCCATTTTTTCAGGCTGAAACGGAAGATACTGCTTGTTGTAAACCCTAACCGCATCATAATTTACAACCTCCTTGAACAGCAATCGCGCCAGCTCAATTTCACCACCACTCAAGGGTCTGCATCCTCTTTTGACAGTAACCTTCCGCTCCGATTCCCCAAAGCCTTCCTTAGATGTTTTAATACCAGGCAAGTCAACTGAAAGCACTATCGGCTCTGGATTTCCCGAACCACAACACGTTTCAATGTCATCGACCAGGAATTCAATTTTTTCGAGGTGAACCGCCTCTGAACTGCGTATCCGCTCAGTGCAACCCAAGTCGTCGGTACAGCCAGTTACGACATGCCCGCCCGACAGCGACACTTTATATTTTGTGCCGGACCTTATCTGGCCATCATCAGATTCAAATTTGAGCCTCTCGTCGAACGACCTGCATTGACACATCCAGCCGAGACCCTGCCTGTCGAGAATCTCACACCCCGTAGTGACTCCATTGAAGTCCGCCCCTTCAAGACTTCTGCCATCACCCGTCTGAAAAGGCAAATGATCAAACTCCTCTCCAAAAGAATCTCGAAGCTTCTGCATAACGGAAAAATATGTTTCGCAGTGACTACCCCGCCCGTCTCGCATACATCGCCCTGAATTTAGCCTTCAACAATTTAACTACTAATTTTCACACCCAGCTTATTAAGACCATAATCCTTGTGGATCATCTCCCCTGTTGCACTCGGATTAACAAGCGCCGGCCTCACCCACACCATCCGATCCTGCAGTCGTCGAATGTGCCCCCGCCGCAGATGCCCCCTTGGAGAGGCATGATGACCGCCTGCGCTAGCAGCCCCACTTCGGGGTGCCTCGACCTGAAGCACGTGGTAACTGAAGAACGGCGGTTTGCCTTTGGCCTTGCGTTTCTTGTTCAACAGACTGGGAGCAGCAACGTCGCCCAGGCGCACATTGGCGCAGTTCAGCATCACGCTGGCTTGCAGGAAGGCCCCGACTTCTTCACGGGTTTCTTTGATAATGCATGCAAGGGAGCTTTCAAGCCCAAGCTCGACACAGCAATGATCGAACTTCTCGGGCATGAGAACCGTAGGCGCGACATTGAATTTTTGTAGCCTGGAACAGGCTGGGTTCACCTCCAGCAACCAGTCGCTGGCCAAGCGGTCCAACAATGTCGCCTCCTCTGGCACATAGTCTGCCACCTCGTTCTGATGGGGAACAAACACGCCACCTATCGGCAGGGTCCATCGACTCGTCGCGTCATTCCAATACAACGAGTACACCACCACGCCACCATGCTCCTCTTTGAGAAACTTTCTGGTATCAGGCAGCAACTCAGCCAGCTCTGGCCCCATAGTGACGCACAGGGCGATGCGCTTTGTTGAACGGTGACAGCCTGGCTTATCCTCGCCTTCGTTGCCGACGAACCGGTGATGAAAGTGATGTGTTGTCCCTTACAGTATCCAGCAGCCGCTGCAGCGGGGCCGTTGGACCGGTGAACTGCTGCAGGATAGCCACCCCATGATCCAGATCGCGGAAGTCAGCCACCGAAATTGCGTTCAAGGCACGCCGCCAACTGTCAATGAAATCGGCGCTGTACAAGTTGCGCAGCCGCTCGCTCAGCGCCTCCCGGTCAGCGTCCGAGTAATCAAGCTGGCCGCGCTCGCCCAGTGCCCATTGGTCGATCATCGCCATGTCGGCAAACCGCTGACTGCGCGGCTCAAAGTAATCCTTGAAGCCTTTGGCGGTGAGCATCGATGCCAGCAAGACGTCATCGTCCTTCCTGGAACTGCCAGTTGACTGATACACCACATCAAAGGCCGGCCCCACCTGCTGACGCAGATCCAAACCGGTGTGCAACTGTTCCGCGGCCTGCTGTTTCAGGCTCGCATAGACCCGCTCTGGCAGGGGTACTTTGCGCAGAACCTGCTGCACCTCGGCGATACGCTGGTTGTACTGTGGCAGTTCGGTATCGGCATAGGCCAACGCGTACTTCAGGTGCTGCATGAGGTCGCGTTGCAGTTGCCCCTGCCCTGGGAAACGCTGCTGCCACTGGCGTGCCATCCAGTCTTCGACCCATTCGGGCCGGCGGTTCTGGCGATCCTCCAGCATGCGGTAAACCCTGAGTGCAGCCATCTGCTGCTCACTGCCTGGGGGCGCCGCGTTCATGGCATCGATCACACCACTGGCCAAGGCCGGCAGGAAGCGTTTGGAAAGCAAGCTCAGGTAGGCCTCGTCGACCGTAGGGCCGATGGCACGCCCTTGGTACAACCCCAGGTCAGCAACACCCGGCCACGCAGCACGATAGTCACCAAACACCGAAACGGCATCGCGGATCTGGTCCAACGGCCCCAGCAGGTTGCGCCCGGTCGGATCCAAACGCTGGTCCACTTCGTGGTGGCTGTATTCCTTACTCTTGGCGAGCACGTTGGCGGCTTTGGCACCATTGATATCAAAGTAGCGCTGCCAACTGGCGAGGCCGACACAGACCGCCAGGACGCCCACAGCGGAGCCGACCCAGAGCAGCTGGCGCTTGCTGCGCGCCACTTTGATGTTGTCCCCGGCAAGGCCGGCTTCCTGATAGATGACCCGTCTGAACGCGTGCTGGATGAAATAGGCCAGCGCCTTGCCTTGCGCCTTGCCCTCACGCAGGGGGAGTTCCGTCTTATAGGGTTGTGCCGCCTCACGCACGAACGCATTGAGCATGTCGCCCTGCTGCACGACCGAAGACCAGTACACGCCACGCACCAAGGCAGGCGTAGTGAAACGATCGCTTGCCAGTGTTTCTTTCAGAAAGCCCAACAGTATCGGGCGCAGCCCGATCAACTGGGCATGTAACGAGAACAAGCGAGCTCGCAGTGGCGCACCGCCTACTCCATCGAGTCGGTCCACCACCTGCTCAAACAATTGACTGATCAACCGATCGTAATGATCGCCATATTCATCCAGCCAGGCATCGAACGTGCCGACCGCATCCAGTTTGAAGGTAAAGCCCAGCATCTTTTCCCGCGTGCCAGCGGGAAGCCCGGCGTACAGCTGGTCAAAACCGTCCAGCAGATCGAACTTGGTCAGTACCACATACAGCGGCAGGCGCGAACCCAACTGGCTACTCACTTCATACAGCCGCGTGCGCAGCACATGCGCTAAGGCGACACGTTGCTCAGGCGTGCCATGCAACAGCGCAGGCAAGTCGACGACCAACAGCAAGCCGTTGAGGGCTCTCTGGCTGCGGTTGCGCAGCAGCCAACCCAACAAGTGCTGCCACAACCTGGCCGGAGTGGCGGGAGGAACTTGCGATGCGTCTGCTTCCTCGGCTGACAGAACTGACCGCGATGCTTGACTGATGAAAGTGCCCGGAGGATCGATGATCACCGCATCGTTGCTGACCCACCAACCAATCGGGTAGGCCAGCGTTTGCGCTTGTCGGCCGCGCGCCTGTGCCTTGTCGATGCGGGTCAGAGAGAAACTTTGTTCGGTACGGTCGATGAAGCTGGTCTTGCCTGCCTGCTGGTCGCCCAACACCAGGTACCAGGGCAATCGGTACAAGGCGCGTCGCCCACCCGCATTGTGCAGAAACCGCGAAAGCCCTTGGTCCAACGCCTTCTCTTGCGCTTGAACGAACGGCAACGCTCGGTCCAGTTCGGCGGCCACTGCCTGATTGCGTTCTGCCTGCAAGCGGCGAAAACGCCTGCGCAGCACAACAAGCCAGCACAGCAGTGGTACCAGCACGAGTACCAGACTTGCCAGCCCTCGATGGGCCACGCTGGACAACGGCTGCTGCTCACGCCACGTCCATTGCGGACCGAGCCACCAGATGGCAACGAGCATCAGTGCAGCCCCCAGCCCGAGCAGCAGCGGCATGGCCAGACCGATACGGGTCACCAAGGGCAAGCCCCAGCGTTTTAGGTGCTTCCATAGTTGATTCATCGTGACTCCCGTTCCTTGTTCCGATCAGTCTGCATGTGCGGTGCCGCATACTGCTGAAGACGTTGAAACACCTCCGGTTCCCAGGCGCTTGCGGTGGTTTCCTGCATCGTTCTGGCTACACCTGCGCACAAGTCGCGGGCCAACCAGGACACGCCCCGAGCAGCCAACAGGTCAGCTGCAATGACGGTGGTATGGCAGCGTTCGCGGGGGGCGTGGAGCTCCGCCTGCATCCCCTGCAACCTGAGCAAAACCGGCTCCACACCGCCCGTTTCCAGCTGGCTGACTAATTCTTCGCGCAGGCTGACAAACTCATGGGTGGCCGCCCCCTGATCGGATGTACCTTGTGTACCCTTGAGCCACGCCAGGCTTTGGTCATCGACAAATACCCTGCCGTCGCTGAAACACAGCTGCTGCAGCGCTGGCATGCGCTGCACGAACCGCGCAGTCGCAGCGCGAATGGCCTCGGCCACCTCGCCCATGGCCAGCCGCGTGGCAGCAGTTGCCGCCAGGAAACTGCCGCGTATCCAGTAGGGGCAAGCCGTCACGCTCTTTTCGATCCGCAGAAGCAATGTCGCGTCAATCGCGCTGCTCGAAATGGCCTCTTCATAATCACTGGCAATATCCTGAGGCACTGCCATCAGCTCTGTGCGGTTGCCTTGCTTGGTTTGAGGCGCCGCCTGGATATGGGCCCACAAGCCGAACCGCCGTAGCTGGTAACCGGTCGGGTCATACGGGTCCTGCTGATTGATCTGCTCGGCCATAGACAGCACGGCCCTTCGTGACTCACGCTCGTTGCCTAGCGATACGCGCGGCATCGGTGTAGCGACGACCTCGGCCAGCGGTACGGGCTTGATGCTCGCCGCAGAGGCCTTGACCGTGGCCGACTCGTCCACGCCGTTGGCAAGCTCTGTGTGTTTGCCAAGCAGGCGCGTCAGTTCGCCCAGGGCTGCTTCATCCAGCTGCGCAGCGGCTTGCTGCTGTTGCAAACGTTGCAACGCGCCCTGGGCCGCCGCCGCATGAGCAGGGCTGTAGGTGAAGCGGTCCAGCCGTGGCAGCGCTTCGATCAAACGATTGAGCATCAGGGCAACCAGCTTGCGTTTGCCCAGGAAGCCTTTAGGGCCAGGTTTCGGGTATGAGCCTTCCCAATACTGTTCGATTAGGCCAGCGAGCATTGCCAAGGTAAAACCCCATCGCTCCCAGCATCGGCTACGCAGCCAGGCGGCACTCAGATGCGCGGCGATGCGCAAATGCTTGCACTGCTCACCCAGGTACTGACGAGACGCTTCTTCGATGTAGGCCCAGTCGATGGAAGCCTCCTGCAGCCCACCCAGCTTGACCATCTCCTGGTCAATGGCCTGGTACGTTTCGTCCTCCACGTCGAACAGGCCGGCAGGGTTATGCGCGTCGATGGGGGCAAGCAACCGAGTAATTTCCTGTGCGATGACCTCGGCTACCAGCGACATGCTTTGCGCGCCTCATTGATGAGTGGATCCAACCCCTGAGCGTCGAAAACCAGGCCGTCAACGGCTCGGTTGTCGCTCTCGACGTGAATGCGATGAGCCCCAATCAGTTGCTTGATCTGCTCGATACCCGGTAGGCCTCGCCCGGCATCGAGCACTTGGCCGTTCTCCATCACCTGCCATGGCCTGGTGGTGGTTGCACCGCGCTCCCCACGCAGGCGCACGTTGACACGGCCTGTGTCGATAGGATGCGCGGTAACCAGCTGCAGTCTGGAGATGCTCTGCACACAACTGATCACCAAGTAGGGCTGAGGGCTGACCGAAGCAATTGCAGGAGCTGAAATCATCACACCGTCGTCCCCAGAACTGAGATGAAACATCAGGTCCTCTGGCGGGCGCCCCTGCTCTTGGGCCATCACGCGGCGCAACGTGGGCGCATCCTGCTCCTGTGCTGACCACTGTCGATTCGTCGTGAGCCCCAGGGTACCCGCCGCCTCATCGAAGCACGCCAAACGCTCAACATTGGACACGATTCGCGGACAGTCCCGCGATTCCGTCGCTAAACCGAGGATGAAGACGAGCCTGTAGACCGCAACATCGTCTTGTACCACGCCAACAGCGGTGGCGATCAAGCCATACCCTGCCTTCGTCGCTTGCGCTACAGCGAGCAGGTGCGCACCGCTCGCCAGGTTCAGCGCGACTACACCTTTACCAACCCAGCCTACCGCCAGGAACACAGAGCTGCAGGGCCCTTCCTGGAGCATCAGTCCAAGGAGTACGAATACTTTGATTACCCGGGCCGCTATAAACGCGATGCCGTGGGCAAGCCGTTCACCGATAACCGCATCACCGCGCTTCGCCATGATGTACGCAATGCCGAAGTCCAAGGTGAAGATGTTCGCCTGCAACCGGGCCTGAGCTTCACCCTGACTGGGCACCCTCGTGACAATCTCAACACGCCTCGTCAGTAGCAGACTACGAAGCTCTGCTGCCGTGGGACTGCTCGCCAGAGACGCCACGGTAAGCCGTTAACCCACTGCTTGGGGAGGTGGGGTTTGTGGACCGCATACGTATAAAGCAGGCTTGTCGAACTGAAGTGGAACGAATTCGCTTGGGTTCAGATTGTGGGTCAGGGTTGTGCAGGATTGCCTGGGCGACTGAGTGGGCTGTTATTGGGGCCGCCGCGCAGCGGACCCTTTGGCCCCAAACCGCCCTACCCCAACAACTGGCTCAACACCGCCCGCAACTTCCCCGGTTTGACGGGCTTGTTCAGCAGCGGCGCGCCAAGCTTCTGCAAGGCGCGCCGGCACTGATCGCTGCGGTCTGCGGTAATGATCACCGCAGGAATGGCGACGGCAAAATGCTCGCGCAAATGCCTGACCACCTCGCAACCCACAACGCCGTGGTCCAGGTGATAATCCGCCAGGATCAACTCCGGCGCCTGCCCCCGCAAGGCCAACAGGGCACCGGCCTGGTCGGTCGCAGTCACCACCTCACAGCCCCACTGCCCAAGCAGCGCGCCCATGCTTTCGAGGATGCTCACTTCGTTGTCCAACACCAGCAGCCGGCGGCCGGGTAACGGGTTTCCGGCGCTGGCTTGCGGCATCGCCGGGTGAGCAGGCAGCGGCATTTCTGTGCCGATCGGTACCTCGATGCTGAACATCGAGCCACGCCCCGGCCACGACCGTACCTGGACGCGGTAACCGAGAATCTTGGCGATCCGCTCGACGATAGCCAACCCCAGGCCCACGCCTTTGCGATCGGCAGCACGGCCGACGTCCAGTTGGTTGAACTCAAGGAAAACGGCCTCCAACCGATCTTCGGCAATGCCCCGCCCGGTGTCCCAGACCTCCAGGCGCAAGTGGCTGCCGCGACGCCTGGCCCCGAGCAAGATCTTGCCTTCGTCGGTGTAGCGGCAGGCGTTGCTGAGAAAATTGCGCAAAATCCGTGTCATCAGCCGCAGGTCGGTGTTGATGGCATAGTCGCCAATGTGCGCCCGCAGCTTCAGCCCTTCAGCGTCCGCCACCGAACTGAACTCCGAGACCAGCGGGCCAAACAGCTCGTCGAGGCGGTACAAGGCCACGTCGGGCTTGACCGCCGCCTGATCGAGCCGGGAGATGTCCAACAGGTCGGTCAGCAGGTCTTCGGCACCCTCCAGTGCCTGGTGGGTGCGCTCCACCAGCACCTGCTCCGCCTCCGGCAACTGCCGTTCGCGCAGGGTCGAGATCAGCAGGCGGGCGGCATTGAGCGGTTGCAGCAGGTCATGGCTGGCAGCAGCCAGGTATTTGTCCTTGCTGCGGTTGGCGGTTTCGGCGGCGTCGCGGGCATCGCGCAGGGCGCGGGCAATCGCTTTACGCTCGGTGATCTGCTGCTGCAGGTTGCGGTTGGCCTCGAGCAGTTCATCGGTCCGCGCGGCGACCCGTTGTTCGAGTTCGTCGTTGAGTTGCTGCAGGTGCTGCTGGGCCTGCTTACGTTCGGTAATGTCGGCGACAAAGCCTTCGACCAGCCCTTCGTGGCCAGGCTTTAGCAGCAGGTTCATCAGCACATCGAGGTGGCTGCCGTCGCGGCGCCGCAAGCGGGTTTCGTAGCCGTGCAGGCTGTGTTCGCGGGCGAGCGTCGCAGTGATCGCATGCAGCTCTTCGGCGCCGCCTACAAACAGGTTGGCGGCCAGGTCCGTCAGGGAAAACAGCACCGCCTGCGGGCTGTCGTAGCCAAGCATGCGCGCCAGCGCGGGGTTGGCGGCGCGCATGCCTTCTTGCAGGCTGGCCTGGAAAATCCCGTGGACGGCATTTTCGAACAGCCATTTGTAGCGGTTGCGTTCGGCCTCCAGCTCGTCCAGGCGGGCTGCCAGCTCCGGGTAATGGCTCTTGCGTGCCGAGTGGTCGCCCAGCCCCAGCAGCCCGGCGAGCGCCCGCTGCTGCTCGTCAGAGGGCCTCGCCATAAACGACCTCGACATCACGCTGGCTCGACGCGCGGGGGTTGGTGAGGATGCACGGGTCATCCATCGCATGTTGCGACAGGAACGGGATGTCGGACGTACGCACCCCATGCAGGCCCAGGGTTTCGTGGAAGCCGATCGCGTGCTTCAGGGCAATCAGGTGCTCCACCAGGCGCCCGCAGATCTGCCGGTGGTTAAGCCCGCGGCAGTCGATGCCGAACACCTCGGCAATCACCTTGAAACGCTCGGGTGCCGAGCTGTAGTTGAACGCCACCACGTGCTCCACCAACACCGCGTTGCACAAGCCGTGGGGCAAGTCGAGGAAGCCGCCCAGGCTGTGGGACATGGCGTGGACCGCACCCAGAATCGCATTGGAAAACGCCAGCCCGGCCTGCATGCTGCCCAGCATGATCTTCTCGCGCAGGGCGATATCGGTCGGGTTGGCGATCATCTGCACCAAATTGCCATTGATCAAGCGCATGGCTTCCAGCGCATGCGGGTCGGTCAACGGCCCGTGGCCGGTGGACACAAACGCCTCGATGGCATGCACCAGCGCATCGATGCCAGTGCAGGCAGACAGGAATGGGTCCATGCTCAGGGTGGTTTGCGGGTCGATCAGCGAGACGTCGGGCACCACCGCCTTGCTGACGATGGAGAACTTCATGCGCTCCTGCTGGTTGGAAATGATCACGAACTGCGACACGTCTGCCGAGGTGCCGGCCGTGGTGGGGATGAGGATCAGCGGCGGGCTGGGCACGCGGATCATGTCCACCCCTTCGAACTCGAGAATACTGCGCCCGTGGGCGACCACGATGCCGATCGCCTTGCCGCAATCCATCGGGCTGCCGCCGCCGACGGCAACGATCACGTCACAGTGGTTTTCCCGGTAGATCTCGGCGCCGAGCATGACCTCTTCGACCCGCGGGTTGGGCGACACGGCCGTGTACAGGCAGTAGTCGATGCCTTGGGCCTGCAGGCTGGCCTCGACATCCGCCACCCAGCCCGCAGCGATTACGCCGGGGTCGCTGACCACCAGCACCTTGCGCGCACCGAAGGTCTTGGCGTAATTGGCGACGTTGTGCCGGCAGCCGGCACCAAAGATGATTTCAGGCGAAACGAACTTGCGAAGCGGGCTGAAACTCTGGCTCATTGGTAAGCCTGTTCTTATTGTTCTGGAAGGTAATCGCCAGCGTAAAGCATCCCGCAGCGAAAGCAACCAGACCAAAGCGGGGGCCCGGCTTAGCCACGAAAAATCAGCCGCGACGCCTGCTCGTTGCGCAGGGTCAGCTGCGCCATGCCCTGCCCCGCTGTTTGCGCTTGCTCCCGGGCCTTGAGGATCACCCCGTGGTGCGGCGACTTGCTGCACACCGGGTCGGCATTGGCGGCATCGCCGGTGAGCATGTACGCCTGGCAGCGGCAGCCGCCCAAGTCCTGGTGTTTTTCATCGCACGAGCGACAAGGCTCCTTCATCCAGTCATTGCCACGGTAGCGGTTGAAGCCAAAAGAATCGCTCCAGATGTGCTCGATGCTGTGCTCGCGCACGTTGGGGAAGGCCACCGGCAACTGGCGGGCGCTGTGGCACGGCAGCGCAGTGCCGTCTGGGGTGATATCGAGAAACAGGTTGGCCCAGCCGTTCATGCAGGCCTTGGGGCGTTCTTCGTAGTAGTCCGGCGTGACGAAAATCAGCTTGCACGGATGCCCCTGGGCCTCCAGCCGCTGGCGATACGCTTGAGTAATGGCTTCGGCCCGCTGCAATTGCTCGCGGGTCGGCAGCAGGCCGGCACGGTTGAGCTCGGCCCAACCGTAGAACTGGCAGGTCGCCAGTTCCACGAAGTCCGCCTGCAACGCCAGGCACAGCTCGATGATGTCGGCAATCTGGTCGATATTGTGCCGATGGGTCACGAAGTTCAGCACCATCGGGTAACCCTGGGCCTTGACTGCCTTGGCCATCGCCAGCTTCTGGGCGAACGCTTTGCGCGAGCCGGCCAGCATGTTGTTGACCGCCTCATCTGCGGCCTGGAAGCTGATCTGGATATGGTCGAGCCCGGCGACCTTGAAGTCGCGGACTTTCTGTTCGGTCAGGCCAATACCCGAGGTAATCAGGTTGGTGTAGTAGCCCATGTCCCGCGCGGCCTTGATCAGCTGCGCCAGGTCCTGGCGCACCAGCGGTTCGCCGCCTGAAAAGCCCAACTGCGCGGCGCCCATCGCCCGCGCTTCGCGGAACACGCGGATCCACTCGTCAGTGGTCAGCTCCTGGCCATGTTGGGCAAAGTCCAACGGGTTGGAACAATACGGGCATTGCAAGGGGCAGCGGTACGTCAGCTCCGCCAGCAACCACAGCGGCGGCCCCGGGCGGGTGTCATTCGATCCAGTGCTTGCCACGGGCCACCTCCAGAAACGCCAGCACATCCTCGTCCAGCCCCTGTACATCGGGGAAGCGCTGCGCCAAGCCGTCGATGATCGCCGCTACGCACCGTTGGCCGTCCAGCAACTCCAGCACCCAACCGGCGCTGGCATTGAGCTTGATCATGCCCTCGGGGTACAGCAGCACATGGCAATCCTGGCGCGGCTCCCATTGCAGGCGGTAGCCGCGGCGCAACCCCAGCACCTGTTCGCCATCGATCAGTTTCACAGGGCGATCCCCCGATGCCAGACGTTTTCCTGGGTCACGCTGTGATAAGGCGGCCGCTCCAGCTCATACGCCATGCTCATGGCATCGAGCATGCTCCAGAGCACGTCGAGCTTGAACTGCAGAATCTCCAGCATCCGCTGCTGGCCGGCACGCGTGACGTAATACGCCAAGGTGATACGCAGGCCATGTTCGACATCGCGCCGCGCCTGGCCCAGGCGTGTGCGGAAGTAGTCGTAGCCGGCGGCATCGATCCACGGGTAGTGCTGGGGCCAGCTGTCCAGGCGCGACTGATGGATCTGCGGCGCGAACAGTTCGGTCAGCGAGCTGCTGGCAGCCTCCTGCCAGCCTGCGCGTCGGGCGAAATTGACGTAGGCGTCCACGGCAAAACGCACCCCAGGCAGGACCATCTCCTGGGAGAGGATGCGCTCACGCGTCAGCCCGACCGCCTCCCCCAGGCGCAACCAGGCTTCGATACCGCCTTCGCTGCCCGGCGCGCCATCGTGGTCGAGCACCCGTTGCAACCATTGCCGGCGCACTTCCCGGTCCGGGCAGTTGGCGAGGATTGCCGCGTCCTTGAGCGGGATGTTGACCTGGTAGTAGAAGCGGTTGGCAACCCAGCCCTGAATCTGCTCACGGGTCGCACGCCCGGCATACATCGCCTGATGAAAGGGGTGGTGGATATGGTAATAGGCGCCCTTGGCACGCAAGGCCGCTTCGAATTCAGGGGGTGTCATGGGGGTGTCGGTCATTGCGGTTCTCCAGGGCACGCGGTGCCTGCCCTTACAGCGTGATAGACAAGCCGTCGTACGCCACTTCAATCCCCCGGCGATCCAGCAAGGCCCGTTCGGCCGAGTCTTCATCGAGGATCGGGTTGGTGTTGTTGATGTGGATGAGGATCTTGCGCTGGCGGCTGAAGCCCTCCAGCACCTCGAGCATGCCACCGGGGCCACTCTGCGCCAGGTGGCCCATTTCGCTGCCCAGGCTTTGGCCGACTTCGCACACACGCATCTCGTCGTCGCGCCACAGCGTGCCGTCCAGAAGCAGGCAGTCGGCATGGCGCATCCAGCTCGCCACCTCGGCATCGACCTGCCCCAGGCCCGGTGCGTAGAACACCGAGGCACCGGTGCGCCGGTCCTCGATGAGCAGGCCAATGGTGTCGCCCGGCTGCGGGTTGCCGCGGTTGGGCGAATACGGCGGCGCGTTGCTCAGCAACGGGATCGCGCGAAATTGCAGGTTTGGGCAGGCAGCGATGCGAAACGGTTCGCGGTCCAGGCCGATGCATTGCCACTGCAGGCCACCGTTCCAGTGCTTGAGCAGGGTGAACAGCGGGAAACCGCTACTCAGGTCTTCACGCACCCGCTCGGTGCACCACACCGTGTGCGGGCAGCCTTCGCGCAGGCTGAGCAGGCCCGTGCAATGGTCGATCTGGCTGTCCAGCAGCACTACCGCGCCAATTGCCGTGTCGCGCAGGCGGCGCGCCGGTTGCAAAGCGGGGAAGCTTTCGAGCTGGGCGCGGATGTCGGGTGAAGCGTTGCACAGAATCCACTGCTCGCCATCGTCGCTCACCGCGATCGAAGACTGCGTGCGCCGCTGCGCCCTCAGGCTGCCATTACGCACACCGGTGCATTGACGACAGTTGCAGTTCCACTGCGGAAAACCTCCGCCAGCGGCGGAGCCGAGAACACGAATGTGCATGGACAACGATCCCCAGAGAAGGAACGGCCATCGCTACGATGGCCGCAGAGCCATCAACGATTGGCGAAATACATCGTCACTTCGAAGCCAATGCGCAGGTCGGTAAAGGCGGGTTTAGTCCACATGGGGCAGTCCTCTTCTTGTGCCGGGCAATTCCGGTAGAGGCATTAATGCACGGGGGGCGGCGGGGCCGAATGCTACTTTGGAACGAACTTGCCGCGTGCGTTGGTAGGGGGTGACGCGGGCTTTTACCCACACGGGTGACGCACGCGGGGAGGCGCCCACCCAGAGCCCTCCCCACGTGCGTCGTTGCATCCAGGCCTGGCGGCACCCTACCGCCGGGCCTGTGTGCCCTTAGAAGAAGCCCAGCGGATTGATGTCATAGCTCACCAGCAGGTTCTTGGTCTGCTGGTAGTGGTCGAGCATCATCTTGTGGGTCTCGCGGCCCACGCCGGATTTCTTGTAACCGCCAAACGCAGCATGCGCCGGGTACAGGTGGTAGCAGTTGGTCCACACGCGGCCAGCTTTGATCGCCCGGCCCATGCGATAGGCGCGGTTGATGTCACGGGTCCACAGGCCTGCGCCCAGGCCGAACTCGCTGTCGTTGGCGATGGCCAGCGCTTCGGCTTCGTCCTTGAAGGTGGTCACGCCCACCACCGGGCCGAAGATCTCCTCCTGGAACACGCGCATCTTGTTGTGGCCCTTGAGCAGGGTCGGCTGAATGTAGTACCCGGTGGCCAGGTCACCGTCGAGCCGCTCGGCAGCGCCGCCGGTGAGCAACTGCGCGCCCTCCTCCTTGGCAATCTCCAGGTAGGAGAGAATCTTGTCGTATTGCTGCTCGGACGCCTGGGCACCCACCATGGTGTCAGTGTCCAGCGGGTTGCCACGGGTGATCTTGGCGATCTTCTTCATCACCTCGGCCATGAACGGCTCGTAGATCGATTCCTGGATCAGCGCCCGCGACGGGCAGGTGCACACCTCGCCCTGGTTGAAGAACGCCAGGACCAGGCCTTCGGCGGCCTTTTCGATGAACGCAGGCTCGGCCTGCATGATGTCTTCGAAGAAGATGTTCGGCGATTTGCCGCCCAGCTCGACGGTAGACGGGATGATGTTCTCGGCCGCGCATTTCATGATGTGCGAGCCCACCGGGGTGGAGCCGGTAAAGGCGATCTTGGCAATGCGCTTGCTGGTGGCCAGGGCCTCACCGGCTTCACGGCCAAAGCCCTGGACAATGTTCAACACACCTGCTGGCAGCAGGTCGGCGATCAGCTCGGCGAAAATCGTGATCGACAACGGGGTCTGTTCAGCGGGTTTGAGCACCACGCAGTTACCGGCGGCCAGGGCCGGGGCGAGCTTCCAGGCGGCCATCAGCAGCGGGAAGTTCCACGGGATGATCTGCCCGACCACACCCAGGGGTTCGTGGAAATGGTAGGCCGTGGTCAGCGCGTTGATCTCTGCCGCCCCACCTTCCTGGGCACGGATGCAGCCGGCAAAGTAACGAAAGTGGTCCGCCGCCAGCGGCACGTCGGCATTGAGGGTTTCGCGCACGGCCTTGCCGTTGTCCCAGCTTTCGCTGACGGCCAGCACTTCCAGGTTTTGCTCGATGCGGTCGGCGATCTTCAGCAGCACCAGGGCGCGGTCTTGCACCGAGGTTTTGCCCCAGGCGTCGGCAGCGGCATGCGCGGCGTCAAGGGCGTGGTCAATGTCCGCGGCGGTGGAGCGTGGGAATTCGGCAATCGGCTGGCCATTGACCGGCGAGCTGTTGGTGAAGTACTGGCCACCGGACGGCGGCACGAACTCGCCGCCGATGAAATTGCCGTAGCGGGGTTTGAACGACACGATGGCGCCTGGGGTTCCGGGTTGTGCGTAGATCATGCTGAGCCTCTGCGGGTCGATGCCTGTCCAACGACAGGCGATGGACCGATGGTAAAAAGCCCCGCGTGCCAGACGTATGCATCGTTGGCAGCGGAGCTCTCGTCATTTGGTAGTAGGGCCGCAAGCGGCCCGGTGTCAGCTTTGCGGCTTGGCGCTGGGTGCTGGCGCCTCGGCACTGGCCGCTTGCTGCAGCTGTTTAGGCAACTTGAAAGTCCAGAGCATGCCGCCCTGGTTGAAGTCCTTCACCCGCTTGGCCACTTCGCCGCCCCACAGCGGCACCGCGCCGCCCCAGCCAGACAGCACCGAGACGTACTGCTCGCCGTCCATTTCCCAGGTCACGGGCGAGCCAAGTACGCCGGAACCCGTCTGGAACTCCCAGACTTTCTCGCCGGTCTTGGCGTTGAATGCCTGCAGGAAACCTTCCGGCGTGCCGGTGAACACCAGGTTGCCTTTGGTGGTCAGCACCCCGCCCCACAATGGCGCAAAGTTCTTGTGGCGCCACACTTCCTTGCCGCTGACGGGGTCGATGGCGCGCAGCACGCCGATGTAGTCTTCGTTGAGCGGTTTGATGGTGAAACCGGCCCCGAGGAACGCCGCGCCCTTCTTGTAGGCGATCCCTTCGTTCCAGATGTCCATGCCCCATTCGTTGGACGGTACGTAGAACAGCCCGGTGTCCCTGTTGTAGGCCATGGGCATCCAGTTCTTGGCGCCGAGGAATGCCGGTGCGACGAACACGGAACTGCCCTTGGCCTCAGTGCCCGGTGCCCCTGGCCGGCTGGCCTCGTTGTAGATCGGGCGGCCATTCTTGTCCAGGCCGGTTGCCCAGGTGATCTTGTCGACGAAGGGGAAGCCGCGGATGAATTTGCCATTGGTGCGGTCCAGCACGTAGAAGAAGCCGTTGCGGTCCGCGGTTGCGGCGGCCTTGACCTCCTTGCCGCCGTCCTTGTAGTTGAACGAGATCAGTTCGTTGACGCCGTCGAAATCCCAGCCGTCATGAGGCGTGCTCTGGAAGTGCCATTTGATGGTGCCGTCGTCCGGGTTCAGGGCCAGGCGCGACGAGGAATACAGGTTGTCGCCTGGGCGCAGGTGGGAGTTCCACGGCGCCGGGTTGCCGGTGCCGAACAGCAACAGGTTGGTTTCAGGGTCGTAGTAACCGCCCAGCCATGGCGCTGCACCACCGGTCTTCCACAGGTCGCCGGGCCAGGTCTTGCCCGCCTCGCCGCCCGAGATACCGTTCTCGATGGCCTTGCCGTCTTTGTAGACGTAGCCCATGTGCCCTTCCACGGTCGGGCGCATCCACAGCAGTTCGCCGTTCTCCGGGTTGTACGCCTGGATCTTGCCCACCACGCCAAACTCGCCCCCGGCCACACCGGTGATCAGCTTGCCGTTGACGATCATCGGCGCGGCGCTGATGGAATAGCCTTCCTTGTGGTCGGCGACCTTCTTGCTCCAGACCACCTTGCCGGTGTCTTTGTTCAGGGCCACCAGCTTGGCATCCAGGGTGCCGAAGAACACCAGGTCGCCGTACAGCGCCACGCCGCGGTTGATCACGTCACAGCAAGGGCGGATGTCATCTGGCAGGCGCGCATCGTATTGCCAGAGTTTTTTGCCGGTACGGGCGTCGACGGCGAACACCCGCGAGTAGGAGCCGGTCATGTACATCACGCCGTCCTTGATCAGCGGCTGGGCCTGCTGGCCGCGCTGCTTTTCACCGCCGAACGAAAAGGCCCAGACTGGCCGCAGTTCCTTGACGTTGCCGACATTGAGCAGGTCCAGCGGGCTGTAGCGCTGGCCCTGGACCCCCAGGCCATTGGTCACGATCTGCTGCGGGTTTTTCGGGTCCTGGAGGATTTCTTCATCGCTGACAGCGGCCTGTGCCGCGCCGGACAGCAGCATGGCGCTGAGCACCAGGCTCACGGCGAACAAGGGACGACGTGGGGATCGGGTCATGACGGCTACCTTTGGTTTTTTTGTTGTGCCCGGGAAATTTTCCCGGTGTGCCGAGAATTCTTGTGCCCGACCTGCTTGCCAACAATTGCCCGCAATGTGGAGTTTTCTAGTTCCTTGGTACAGGGGCTGCCCTCACGCGGCCCGGTGTAGGAGCGGCCTTGCGTCGCGAAACGGCTGCGAAGCAGCCCCAGCAATTTCAGCGGTGATGCAGAAATCCCGGGGCCGCTTCGCAGCCCTTTCGCGACGCAAGGCCGCTCCTACAAATAGGCCGAGTTAACTCATCAGAGAGGCGGCTTGCCGTCGATACGCTGCAACCGCAAACGCTCATACCGCGGGTACAGGTGACTGACGCTGCGAATCAACTCATAACGGGTCAGGCTGATACCGGCAAACCGCTCAGGGATCGGGCTGCGGATCATCTCGACCATGTCATCCCCACGCGCTGCCCCCTCGCGCATCAGGCCATCCAGCCAGCCCAGGTAATCACGCATCTGCGCAAAAGGCTTAGCATCGCTGGCCACCGGCCCATGCCCCGGCACGAGCTGCTTCCAGGGCAAGGCCTGCAAGGTGTCCAGGTCCTTGAGCCAAACGTCCAGCCCTGGGCTGTTGGGGGTGGTCAGGGCGCGCTCGTAAAACACCAAATCGCCGGCAAACAGCACGCCAGTCTTCTCATCGAGAATCGCCAGGTCGGCGCCGGTATGCCCGCCCAGCGCCAACAGCCGCAACCGGTGCCCACCCACCTCATGCACACCCGGTTCCAGCACCCGGGTCGGCAGCACCACCTCGGTGCCGCGCATCCAGTCACCGACCAGGCGGTACATGTTCTCGGCCATCGCCTCGCCCTGCTGGCGTAACAGGTCGCCTGTGCCAGCCAGGGCACCGATGGGCACATCGGTAAAGGCCTGGTTGCCCAGCACATGGTCGGGGTGATGGTGGGTCAGCAGCACTCCGACCACCGGCTTGTCGGTGGTCGCGGCAATAGCCTGGCGCAGGGCCTCGCCGTAACGCTTGGACGGCCCGCTGTCGATCACCACCACACCGCTGTCGGTGACGATGAACGCGGTATTGACGATATTGCCGCCATTGGCCTTGGCGAAATTGTCGGTGCTGCCCTCCAGCAGCCAAGTGCCTTCCGCGATTTGCCGGGGCGTGAGTCGATAGTCCAGGTCCGCCCAGGCCGGCAGGCCCAGGCATAGCAACAACAGCAGCATCCAACGCATGACAGGCGCCTCTGGTCAGGGGGTGAAGGCAAGCAACGCGCTCACGGCACCGCCGCTTCGAACTGGTTACCGCTGTTGTCCCGCAACAGCAGCCGGGTAAGCCCGGGGCCCTGGATATCGAACCCCAGGTTGGGGTTCTCACTGACTGCCGGATACAGCGCGAGGCTGGCCAGGCGCTGGCCATCCGCGCCTTGCAATTCGGCATGTTCGAGGAAGAACTCAGGGATGCCGCTGACCAGGCCGTTGTCCATCGGGTGGGACACCTGCAGGCGCAAGCGGCTGCCATCACCGCGCGGGTAGCGCCCGCCCAGCACCTCACCGACATGCTCCTCCCAGCCAGGCTGGGTGCGCACCACGCTGGGCGCGGTACAACCGCCGCCAGCTGCATCGATCAGGGTTGAACCGACATGCCACACGCCGTCACGCGTCAGCACCGCAGCGCGCAGCGGCGTGGCTTGTTCGATGCGGATGCGGATCGACAGCCACGGCAGCACACGTTCGCCAGGCTCGAAGTCGACAATACGCGGCAGGGGGTTGAGTTCGGCCCAGGCAAGAATCCGAACCACGTCGCCCGCGAATGCGCGGGCGTCGATCTCCAGTGGCACTTGCCGGGCGTCCTCGGCAAAGGGCGGCGCCAGCAGTTTCACTCGCTCATCGAAAACGAACGGCGCCTGCCCCAGCAGTTGCTTGTGGTAGAAATCCCACATCACCGAGGGCACCGGGTCGGTCTTGCTGCTCGGTTCACCGGCCTGGGCTGCCCAAGGCATCCAGCAGGCCAGCAGTAAGGTCGCCCGCCAGTTCATTGGTACATCTCCGGTACCTCGTAGCGCAGGCCGTAGGTGGCGTACAGCGCCTTCAGCCGGCCATCGCGGATCATCGCCTCGAGGGCTTCCTCCACCGCATAGGCCAACTGCCGGTTGCTTTCATGCACGGCCATGCCGATGTCCCATGCTTGCTTGCCCAGGTTAGGGTAGGCGTTTTCCGCCAGGGCCAGTTGCGGGTCGGCGGCCTGATGCAACTGCCAGTCAACCTCGCCGCGCATCGCCATCACCGCGTCCACCTGGCCGGCCTGTAGCGCGCCGAACGCCTGTTGCACGCTGGGGTAATGGTGGGTGTTGGCGCTGAGCATGCCGTTGAACACCGAGGTCAGGTAGAACGACGGCACACTGTCCACCTCGACCCCGATGGGGTGCTGCTGGAACACCGCGACACTGGCCACCGAGGGCAGGCGGCGGCGGTCATAGGCCACCTGCCAGCGCTCCTCCTGATAGGGGCCGAACATCACCACCTGGGCGTTTTCCAGCTCGCCCAGCTCGTTGCGCTTCTGCGCGTAGGCGTGGTCGTAGGGCACCCGCATCATCAGGTCGGCCAACTGCTGGTGGCGCAGCGGGCTGCCGCGCCAGATGTAGTCGCGCAGGTCGTCGTCGAGCTTTTCTCCTGGCGGCGCCCAGATCAATTGCAGGTGCACCCCCAAGGCCGTGGCCAGCGCTTGCGCCAGCTCCACATCGACGCCACGCGGCTGGCCGTGGTCCTCGAAGCTGTAGGGCGCGAAATCCTTGTACACCGCCACCTTCAGTTCACCGGCAGCGATGATCGCGTCGTAGTTGCGCACCTGAGCCTGCACTGCCGCGCAGCACAGCAGCAGGCCACTCAACAGCACGGCCGACAGACGCATGGCGATCACTCCTCGACGTGCACGCTGTCCAGGTAGGTGCGTACCGCCCACAGGGCTTCCTGGCTCAGGTAATCGGCCATCTTCGGCATGTACACCCGCCCGTCACGCACCGCGCCGTGGCGCACCCGCTCAACGAACCACTCATCCCCGGCCTCGCCCACATCGAGCAGGCGCAAATCCGGGGCGATACCGCCAGACTTGGCTTCCAGGCCATGGCAGGCGGCGCAGTTCTGGTTGTAGGCCGAGGCGCCGATTTCCACGGCTTTGTCGTGCTCTGGGGAGGTGCGGTAAGGGTTGACCGCGGCCCAGCCGTCGCCGTCCAGGCTTACCCCAGCATCTTTGATCGGGGTCAGGCCCTGGGTTTCCACCGCCTGGGGCACCACATTGCCATGAGCCCACACCGTGCCCGTCAGCAAAGCACCGGCCAGCAGGCCTGTAGCGAGCAAGACGTTGCGTTTTTTTGTCATTGTTATGCCCTCAAGATTGCACGCAAGGCCTCAACCACAGAGGCCGTGCCGCCATCTTAGAAACAGCCCGCGCGCGGCCGTATGCTGCTTTGGTGGCCGGGCCTTACTCCCTTGGTAGTAGGGCTTGTGGCGAAGGGCCAAATGAGGTGCCGCCCGGGAACTATTCCCGGCAAGGGCGGGACTTTTTCCGTATCCCCAGCCGCCGTCCCGCCGCCACCCTGTGCAGGCCAAAACCTCCACAGGGAACTGCAACCATGACAATAAGATCGCTACCCGCCCTTTCCCCTCTGGCCCTCAGCGTGCGGGCCCTGCTGCTGGCCGGTAGCCTGGCCCTCTGCACGGCGGCCACCGCGGCCACCGCCCCCGCGGCACCTGCCAGCAAGAACGTGACCTGGGAAGACATCGCCAACGACCACCTGACCACCCAGGACGTGCTGCAATACGGCATGGGCACCAATGCCCAGCGCTGGAGCCCGCTGGCCCAGGTCAACGACCAGAACGTGTTCAAGCTGACCCCGGCCTGGTCCTATTCTTTCGGCGACGAAAAACAGCGCGGCCAGGAATCCCAGGCCATCGTCAGCGATGGCGTGGTCTACGTCACCGGCTCCTACTCGCGGGTATTTGCCCTCGATGCCAAGACCGGCAAACGCCTGTGGACCTACAACCACCGCCTGCCAGACAACATTCGCCCGTGCTGCGACGTGGTCAACCGCGGGGCGGCCATCTTCGGCGACAAGATCTACTTCGGCACCCTCGACGCCCGCCTCATCGCCCTCGACAAGCGCACCGGCAAGGTGGTGTGGAACAAGAAGTTCGGCGACCACAGCGCCGGCTACACCATGACCGGCGCCCCGGTGCTGATCAAAGACAAGACCAGCGGCAAGGTGTTGCTGATCCACGGCAGCTCTGGCGATGAGTTCGGCGTGGTCGGCCAGTTGTTCGCCCGCGACCCGGACACCGGCGAAGAAGTGTGGATGCGGCCCTTCGTCGAAGGCCACATGGGCCGCCTGAACGGCAAGGACAGCACCCCGACCGGCGACGTCAAGGCGCCGTCCTGGCCAGACGACCCGACCACCGAGACCGGCAAGGTCGAGGCCTGGAGCCACGGCGGCGGCGCACCCTGGCAGAGCGCCAGCTTCGACCCCGAGAGCAACACCATCATCGTCGGTGCTGGCAACCCTGGCCCTTGGAACACCTGGGCGCGCACGTCCAAGGACGGCAACCCCCACGACTACGACAGCCTCTACACCTCGGGCCAGGTCGGCGTCGACCCCAGCACCGGCGAAGTGAAGTGGTTCTACCAACACACGCCGAACGATGCATGGGACTTCTCCGGCAACAACGAGCTGGTGCTGTTCGATTACAAAGACAAGGACGGCAAGGTGGTCAAGGCCACCGGCCACGCCGACCGCAACGGCTTCTTCTACGTGGTGGACCGCAACAACGGCAAATTGCAGAACGCCTTCCCCTTCGTCGACAACATCACCTGGGCCAGCCATATCGACCTCAAGACCGGGCGCCCAGTGGAAAACCCTGGCCAGCGGCCGGCCAAGCCGCTGCCGGGTGAAACCAAGGGCAAGCCGGTGGAAGTCTCGCCGCCGTTCCTGGGGGGCAAGAACTGGAACCCCATGGCCTACAGCCAGGACACCGGCCTGTTCTACATCCCCGGCAACCAGTGGAAGGAGGAGTACTGGACCGAAGAAGTGAACTACAAGAAGGGCTCGGCCTACCTGGGCATGGGCTTCCGGATCAAGCGTATGTATGACGACCACGTCGGCACCTTGCGCGCCATGGACCCGGCCACCGGCAAGCTGGTCTGGGAGCACAAAGAGCACCTGCCACTGTGGGCCGGCGTACTGGCGACCAAGGGCAACCTGGTGTTCACCGGCACTGGCGACGGCTTCTTCAAGGCCTTCGACGCCAAGACGGGCAAGGAGCTGTGGAAGTTCCAGACCGGCAGCGGCATCGTCTCGCCACCCATCACCTGGGAACAGGACGGCGAGCAGTACATCGGCGTGACCGTGGGCTATGGCGGCGCGGTGCCGCTGTGGGGCGGCGACATGGCCGAACTGACCAAGCCGGTGGCCCAGGGCGGCTCGTTCTGGGTGTTCAAGATCCCAAGCTGGGACAACAAGACCGCGCAGCGGTGATCGCCTGCGGGGAGCGCCCAGCGCCCTCCCCGCACCTGCCCTCCTTTCACCGAGAGTCTTCGAACATGAATTACCTGCCCTTTGCCCTGCTGTTGGTCCTTGCCCCTGCCCTGGCCGTGAGTGCGGACGACGACGGCAACGATGCGCCCTTGACCGTCAACGGCTGCGTGATCGCCGAAGGCAGCCAGTGCCCGGGCGCCAATTTGCGTGGCGCCAACCTGGCCAACCAGGACTTGCGCAAGATGAACCTGGCCGGCGCTGACCTGCGCGATGCCGACCTGCGCCATGCCCGCCTGGACCTGGCCAACCTGGAAAAGGCCCGCTTGCAGGGCGCCAACCTGACCCGCGCCAGCCTGCAGCAGAGCAACCTGCGGTTGGCAGACCTGAGCCATAGCACGTTGATTGCCATTCAAGGCTGGGGGCTGTTTGCCCAGGGTGCGCAGTTCGAAAAGGCCGACCTCAGTGCGGCGTACCTGCAGTTCGCCAGGCTTTCCGGGGCGAACATGCACCAGGCCAACCTGCGGGCGGCGGACCTGGAGATGGCCTGGCTGAGCAAAACCGACCTGCAAGGGGCCAACCTTGGCGATGCTAACCTGCAGGAAGCCAAGTTTGGCCAGAGCAACCTGGCGCAAGCCGATCTGCGCGGCGCGCGGCAGCATTATGGGAATTTTCAGGAGGCCAACATGGAAGGGTGCAAGGGATGCCCTGAAACCTGGGACAAGTGAGCGCAGCTAGTCTGCAGCGACTCGGTCACCTGTGGGAGCGGGCTTGCCCGCGAAGAAGGCGACTCGGTGCCTGGCACCGGCTTCGCCGGTGTTCGCGGGCAAGCCCGCTCCCACAGGGTCCCTGCTAAATCTATGAGTCATGTGTTCGTCTGAGGCCCTGTCAACCACCACAAAACCTCACCCCGCCACCCGCACCACCCCCAGATCGATCCCCAGGTGCACCAGCTCAGCGTGGGAACTCACCTGCAACTTGCTCTTGAGCAAAGTCAGGTGATTGGAAACGGTCTTGGCACTGATGCACAGCTGTTCGGCAATCACCCGCACCGGGGTGCCCTTGGCCAGCATCACGAAAATCTCCAACTCGCGCTGGGTCATGCGCTGCAAGCGCGGGTCGCTGGCGTTCTGTTGCGGTGTGCAGGCCAGCTGTGTAGCTAAAGGCTGCTCGATATAGGCATGCCCGGCCAACACCCGGTGCACCGCCTCGATCAACACCTGGGGCGCCGAATTCTTGGTCAGGTAGCCCGAAGCCCCCGCCTCCAGTGCCTGGCGCACCAGGGGCAGTTCATCATGCATGCTGAAAAACAGCACCCGTAGCTGCGGCAGGCGCTGACGCAGCCGGCGGGTGGTCTCCAGGCCGCTGATGCCGGGCAGGCCGAAGTCCATGATCACCAAGTTCGGCACTTGCTCCTGAACCCGCACCAGCGCCTCTTCGCCACTGGCGGCCTCGCGCACTTCCATCGCCGGCAGCACCGCCCGCAACAGGCTGGCATAACCCTGGCGCACCACGGCGTGGTCATCCACCAATACGATATTCATCAGGCCTCCATGGGAATGTTCAGGGCCAACGCCCAGCCGGCACCCGGGCGACTCAGGATGCGTAATTCGCCGCCCAGGCTGCGCGCGCGCTCGGCCATCGAATGCAGGCCAACGCCGGGCCGCTGGGGCTGGCTCGCGCCGCAGCCGTTGTCACGCACCAACAGGCGCAAGCCCTTGGCACTGCGTTGCAGACGCACCCGCACCTGGCTGGCGCCGGCATGCCGGGCAACGTTGGTCAACGCCTCCTGCAGCAGGCGATACAAATGCGTTCTACTGGGCCCAGGCAGCACCGGCAGGCGCTCACCGACCCGCAAACGGCAATCGATGCCTTGGCTGGCCTGCCATTGGCTCACCAGCACACCAAAGGCTTCGGCCAATGGCACGTGTTGCAACGCCACCGGATACAAGTCGTGTACCAAGGCACGAAAGCCCTGCTGCAGGCGTTCGCAGTTAAGCTCCAGGGCTTGCGCGGTCTGCTCCACCACCGTCGGCTGGCCTGCCACCAGGCGCAGCAGGCAGACCTGGGCGCGGATACCCGCCAAGTACTGCCCGAGGTCATCGTGCAGGGCCTGCGCCAGGTGGGTGCGTTCCTGTTCCTGTACCGCCAACAGGGTTTGGGTGAGTTGGGCATTGTCAGCCCGGGTCTGCTCCAGGGCCGCGGTCATGCGGTTGAAATGCGCCGCCAGCTGGCGTGCCTCCGGCAGGCCGGCCTCGCGCAGGCGGGTGGTCAGCTGCCCACCCGAGACCTGGCGCAACGCACGCAGCAGTTCATCCAGCAGGCCCATGCCGCGCCGCACCGCCCAGCGGATGGACAACAGGCTCACGAGCAAGGCCAGGCCACACAAGCCCAGCAACTGCTGCAGGGAATCCCGGACTTCGTCGATTTCATCCCGCGCATCCACGGCGATCAATACCCGGCGCCCCTCGCTCAAGTCCAGCAAGCGGGTGCTGTGGCGGCGATCACCGAACAGCTGGCGCCCCAGCCAGGCATCCAGGCCGGCCTCCCGCGGCATCTGCGCAGTTTCGCCCGCCGCCAGCCAGTGCACCCGCACGTGGCGCAGGCTCTGGGTCAGCCGCGGTTGCAGGCTCGCCGGGTTGCGTTCGGCCGTGTCGGCGAGGTACGCCACCACAGCTTCGGCAGACTGCAATTCGCGCTCGACATCGGCCACCGCCTGGTGCAGCAGCAACCCGCCGCAGGCCAAGGTGACCAAGGCGAAAAAGAACGTGACCCACAGGTTGATCCGCCACTGGGCCGACAGGTTGATGAGGCGCATTGGGCAGTTTCCTCCGGGTGAACGCGGCCAGGGCGGCGACCCATCGTAAAACCGAGGCCTTAGCGGTGATTTACTACCTTGGTACTGGCCGAGCGCTACTTTCTGCATATTTCCCCCTCCCGGCCGGCTTCCTATGCTGGCGCCATCTGCCGTGGAGTGCGTTTATGCGCCAGCCTGCCCCTCATGCCCTGACCTGCCTGCTGGCCCTGGCCACGGCGCTGTGTTCGGCCTTCGCATCGGCCGCCCCGCCAGAGCCGCAATTGCAGGTGCGCATCGGCTACCTGGGCTATCGCCCCGACCCCGGCCCGCTGCTGTCCAACATCATTCCCGAGCCCGCCGACGCGGGGCTGCAGGGCGCCGAGCTGGCGATTGTCGACAGCAACAGTACGGGGCGTTTTCTCAAGCAGGCGTTCACCCTTGCCAGCACCCACGTAGACAGCCCCGAGGCCCTGCTGCAAGCCGCCAAGGCCCAGCATGACCAGGGCCTGCGGCTGTTTGTGGTGAACGCGCCGGCCGCCAGCCTGCGCGCACTGTCTGCCGCCCTGCCCGACAGCCTGCTGTTCAACGCCGGCAGCCCCGACGACAGCCTGCGCAGCAGCCAGTGCCTGGGCAATGTGCTGCATAGCCTGCCCAGCCGCGCCATGCTGGCCGATGCCTTGGCGCAGTTTCTGGTACTGCGCAAATGGCAGCGGGCGTTGCTCGTCGTCGGCCAGACCGAAGATGACCAGGCCTACGCCGCAGCCCTGCGCCGGGCAGTGAAGCGCTTCGGCGTGCAGCTGGTGGCGGAAAAAACCTGGCGCTTCGACAACGACCAGCGCCGCAGCGCCCAAGCCGATATGCCCCTGTTCACCCAAACCGCCGAGTACGACGTGGTGCTGGTGGCCGACGAACGCGGCGACTTCGGCGAATACCTGCCCTACCAGACCTGGTACCCCCGCCCCGTGGCCGGCACCCAGGGCCTGACCCCCACCGGCTGGCACAAGACCGTGGAAACCTTCGGCGCGGCGCAGTTGCAAAAACGCTTCGAAGCCCAGGCCGGACGCTGGATGAACGACCGCGACTTCGCCGCCTGGATGGCCGTGCGCAGCATCGCCAGCGCCGTCAGCAAACTGCGCCAGGCCGAGCCACGCGCCCTGCAGCAACTGCTGCTCAGCGACCAGCTGCCGCTGGATGGCTTCAAGGGCCGCAAACTCAGCTACCGCCCATGGAACGGCGAACTGCGCCAACCCATCCCGCTGGTTCAGCCCCGCGCGCTGGTCAGCACTTCGCCCCAGGAGGGCTTCCTGCACCCCTTCAACGAAATGGACAGCTTGGGCTTCGACAAACCCGAAGTGACCTGCGGCTACCCCTGAAACCGATAATCACAAAAAAAGGATTCCGCCATGCGTCGCCCCCTTTGCTACCGGCCTGTGCTTTACCCCACCCTGCTGGCCGGCGTGCTGGCGCTTGCCACCGGGCACGCCAGCGCCGCCACCGCCTGGGTCTCGAACGAGAAGGACAACAGCCTTAGCCTGATCGACCTGCAAAGCCTGGAAGTTACCGAGACCCTGCCCGTGGGCCAGCGCCCACGTGGCCTGCTGCTGTCCCACGACAACAAGCGGCTGTACATCTGCGCCAGCGATTCGGACCGGGTGCAGGTGATGGACGTGGCCACCCGCAAGATCATCAAGGAACTGCCCTCCGGCAAGGACCCCGAGCAGTTCGCCCTGCACCCCAATGACCGCTGGCTGTACGTGTCCAACGAAGACGACGCACTGGTAACGGTGATCGACACCGAAACCGACAAAGTGCTCGGCCAGATCAACGTCGGCATCGAGCCCGAGGGCATGGCGGTAAGCCCCGATGGCAAGTGGGCGGTCAATACCAGCGAAACCACCAACATGCTGCACTGGATCGACACCAGCACCCAGACCCTGGCCGACAGCACCCTGGTGGATCAACGGCCGCGCTTCGTCGAGTTCAACCAGGATGGCTCGCGGCTCTGGGCCTCGGCGGAAATCGGCGGCACGGTGACCATTCTCGACGTGGCCACGCGCCAGGTGCTGAAAACCCTGAATTTCCAGATCAAGGGCGTGCACCCGGACAAAGTCCAGCCGGTGGGCATCAAGCTCAGCGCCGATGGCCAGTACGCGTTCGTCGCCCTGGGCCCGGCCAACCATGTGGCGGTGATCGATGCAAAGACTTACGAGGTGCTGGACTACCTGCTGGTTGGGCGGCGTGTTTGGCAGCTGGCGTTCACCCCAGACCAAAGCCAATTGCTGGCCACCAACGGGGTCAGCGGCGACGTCTCGGTGATCGATACGAAAACCCTCAAGGTGCTCAAATCGGTAAAGGTCGGGCGTTACCCCTGGGGCGTGGTGGTCACGCCATGAATACCCTCGACGTCAGTGACGTGAGTTTCGCCTACGGCCAGCGCGAGGCGCTCAAGCACGTGGGGTTCAGTGTGGCGCCTGGGCGTTTTGCTGCGTTGCTGGGCCCCAATGGCGCCGGCAAGTCGACCTTGATCGCACTGCTCACCCGGCTTTACGACGTGCAACAGGGCGACATCCGCGTCTGCGGCTGCTCGTTGCGCAACGCGGCGCGCCCGGCGTTGCGACAACTGGGCGTGGTGTTTCAGCAAAGCACCCTGGACCTGGACCTGAGCGTCGAACAGAACCTGCGCTACCACGCCTCGTTGCATGGCCTGTCGCGGCGCCAGGGCAACCTGCGGGTCGAGGCCGAACTGGCCCGCCAGGGCCTCGACGAGCGCCGGCGCGAGCCCGTTCGTGCGCTGAATATCGGGCACCGGCGCCGAGTGGAAATTGCCCGCGCCCTGCTCCACGAACCGCGCTTGCTGTTGCTCGACGAAGCCAGCGTCGGCCTCGACCCGGCCAGCCGCCTGGCGCTCAACCAGCACCTTCGGCACCTGTGCCGCGAGCAAGGGCTGAGTGTGCTCTGGACCACCCACCTGCTGGACGAGGTGCAGCCCAGTGATGACCTGCTGATCCTGCACCAGGGGCGCCTGGTCGCCAGTGGCACCGCTGATGCCCTGAGCCAAGCGCACGGCGGCGACCTCGACAACGCCTTCGCGCGCCTGACCCGCGCGCCTGGCCCCACCCCAGGAGTGAAGGCCTGATGAACGCCTACTGGCAATGTTTCAACGGCATCCTGCTGCGCGAATGCCTGCGGTTCGTGTTGCAGCGCACGCGGTTTCTCAGCGCCCTGGTGCGCCCTCTGCTGTGGTTGCTGGTGTTTGCTGCCGGGTTTCGTGCGGCCCTGGGCATAGCGATCATCGAGCCCTACGACACCTACATCCCCTACGAGGTGTACATCATCCCCGGCCTTGCCTGCATGATTCTGCTGTTCAACGGCATGCAGGGCTCGCTGTCGATGGTCTATGACCGCGAGATGGGCAGTATGCGCGTGCTGCTGACCAGCCCCTTGCCGCGCGCGTTTCTGCTCGGCAGCAAGCTGCTGGCGACCTCGTTGATTTCCCTGCTACAGGTTTATGCGTTTCTCGCCATCGCCTGGTTGTATGGCGTTCAGCCCCCAGCTGCGGGGTTGCTGCTGGCGCTGCCGGCCTTGTTGCTGGTGGCCCTGATGCTCAGCGCCCTGGGGCTGTTGCTGTCGAATGCGATTCGCCAGTTGGAAAACTTTGCCGGGGTGATGAATTTCGTGATCTTCCCGTTGTTTTTCCTGTCCTCGGCGCTGTACCCGCTGTGGAAGATGCGCGAGGCCAGCCAGTGGCTGTATTGGCTGTGCGCCCTGAACCCCTTCACCCACGCCGTGGAACTGGTGCGTTTCGCGCTGTACGAACGCTTCAATCCGCTGGCGCTGGCGGTTTGCCTGGGCCTGACCGTGCTGTTTACCCTGCTCGCGATACTGACCTTCAACCCCCAGCACGCAGCGCTGCGCAAGCCGCGCTGACAGCTCATGCCTTGCGAAAATCCCTGTAGGAGCAGCCTTGTGCTGCGAAGAGGCCAGTGACAACACAGAGAATCTTCGCTGCTGTTGCCGGCCTCTTCGCAGCACAAGGCTGCTCCTACCGGTCCGTGCTGAGTGAAGGAATAACTGAGCACACGCAAGGGCTTTGCAATGATTAAGGGGTGACGCTGAGCCAATCGCCATGTGCAATCTCTGTAGGAGCAGCCTTGTGCTGCGAAGAGGCCAGTGACAACACAGAGAATCTTCGCTGCTGTTGCCGGCCTCTTCGCAGCACAAGGCTGCTCCAGTGGCGTGCGTCAGCAGCGGGTTAGGTCCTACTACTTTAGTACTGGCTTTACTGTCTATCGTCGCATTCACAAAGCACCGCCGCTGGCATGTAATGGGCCTATAACAAAAAGGATAAACCCCATGCCTCGTGCCCTGCCCAGGCTGCCACGTGCTTTGCTGGCAGCCCTTTCGCTGAGTCTGCTGCTGGGCGTCGCCCAGGCCGACACCACGCCGCTGTTTTCTGCCGAGGGGTATCGCACCACCCTCTACCGCAGCCCGACACCGCACCAGGTCGAGGGCGCCCAGGTCATCGACACCGCCACCTTGCAAAGCTTGCTGGGCCAGCACCCCAAGCCGGTGCTGGTCGATGTGTACCGCCGGCAATGGCTGCAAGGCCGCTTCATCGAAGACGAACCCCACGCCAACCTCCCCGGCAGCCACTGGTTGGCCAACACCGGCGACGGCGAGCTGAGCCCGGCCTGGCAAGACTACTTCGTGCGCCACCTGCAAAAAGCCACCGCCGGCCGCCTGGAGCAACCGCTGGTCTTTTACTGCCGCTCCGATTGCTGGTTAAGCTGGAACGCGGTAAAACGCGCAGCATCCCTGGGCTATAAGACGCTGTATTGGTACCGCGACGGCCTGGACGCCTGGGAAGCTGCCAACCTGCCACTGCAGCCGGCCCAGCCAGAGCCCTTCCCCTGAACTCACCACCGGTAAACGCGTGCGCGCCCCATCCAATAAAAACGAGGTGAAAAGGCCATGTACAAAATTCTGATTGCCGACGATCACCCACTGTTTCGCGAAGCCATCCACAACGTCATCAGCGATGGCTTCCCAGGCAGCGAAGTCATGGAGACTGCCGACCTGGACAGCGCCCTGGCGCTGACCCTGGAACATGACGACCTCGACCTGATCCTGCTCGACCTGAACATGCCCGGCATGCACGGCCTCAATGGCCTGATCACCCTGCGCAACGAGGCTCCGACCACACCGGTGGTGATCGTCTCGGCCGAGCAGGAAAAACAAATCGTGCTGCAGGCCATCACCTATGGCGCCGTGGGGTTCATCACCAAGTCCTCGCCACGTTCGCAGATGATCGAAGCAATCGAGCAGATCCTCACCGGCAATGTCTACCTGCCACCCGACATCATTCGCGCCAACAAAAGCAGCACTAGCCGGCGCCAGAGCGATACCCCGAGCTTCCCACCCGAGATGCTCCAGGCCCTGACCCGCAAGCAGTTGCTGGTGCTCGAGCGCATGACCAAAGGCGAGTCGAACAAGCAGATCGCCTACACCCTGGACATCGCTGAAACCACGGTCAAGGCCCACGTTTCGGCGATCTTGCGCAAACTCAACGTGCACAACCGGGTGCAGGCCATCCTCAGTGCTGGCGATATCGACTTCGGCGACTACCTGCGCCGTTAAAGCGGCTGACCGGGGCTGTTGGCCAGCAAATGGCTCATCGCAGCCTTGAGTTTCATTGGCCGCACCGGCTTGTGCATCAGGGTGTGGCCCCGCTCGCGGATCTGTTGCTTGAGTTCGTTGCTGTAGTTGGCGGTGATCATCAATGCCGGAATCGGCACGGCGCGGCGGGCACTGATCCGCGCCACGGCATCGACACCATTGCAGTCGTTGTCCAGGTGGTAGTCGGCGATCAACAGGTCGGCTTCGGCGTGGTAGTTGTCCACCTGCCGCGCCAGGTCTTCCTCCGACAGCGCAGTGACCACCCGGCAACCCCACCCTTCCAGCAGGGTGCGCATGCCGGCACAGATCGCCGCATCGTTATCCAGCACCCACACCCGCGCACCGCGCAGGCGTTCGAGCATCGGCTCGCTGATGGCCAGGCTCGGCGGGGCCTTGGGCGCGGTTGCGCTCAGCGGCACTTCGACGGCGAACACCGAGCCTTTGCCGAGCCAGGAACGCACCCGAATCCGATGGCCGAGAATGCCCGCGATCTTTTCCACGATTGCCAGGCCCAGGCCCAAGCCACGGTCTTGGTCCGGGCGCTGTACATCGCCCCGTTTGAACTCCTGGAACATCTCGTCCAGGCGCTCTTCGGCGATGCCGATCCCGCTGTCCCAGACTTCGATCCACAGGCCCCGGCGCTGGCGCCGACAGCCCAGCACCACGCGGCCGCTGCGGGTGTAGCGGATGGCATTGCTGAGCAGGTTGCGCAGGATCCGCGCCAACAGCTGGATGTCACTGTGCACCAAGGCCGAACAGCCCACGAAGTGCAATTCCAGCCCTTCGCTGCGCGCCACCTGGGCGTATTCGGCGGCCAAATTGTCCATCAGTTCGCTGAGGGCGAAGGGGGCGATATCGGCCTTGATCACCCCGGCGTCAAGCTTGGAAATATCCACCAGGGTGCCTAACAGGTTTTCCACGTCCTCCAGGGAATTACTGACGTTGCGCACCAGTTGAACGCTCTGGTGCGGCTCGCGGCGTTCGAGCAACGCGCTGGTGAACAGCCGCGCCGCGTTCAGGGGTTGCAGCAGGTCATGGCTGACCGCAGCGAGAAATTTGGTCTTCGACAGGTTGGCCTGCTCGGCCTCGCGCTTGGCCTCGCGCAACCGTGATTCGGCCCGGCTGCGCTCATCGATCTCGCGCAGCAACTGGTCGTTGAGGCTGGT
Organism: Pseudomonas sp. LAIL14HWK12:I7; assembly: GCF_000483465.1. Taxonomy (NCBI): domain Bacteria; kingdom Pseudomonadati; phylum Pseudomonadota; class Gammaproteobacteria; order Pseudomonadales; family Pseudomonadaceae; genus Pseudomonas; species Pseudomonas sp. LAIL14HWK12:I7. Next base: position 411,185 of record NZ_KI519606.1, on the reverse strand, counting down.
CAGCTCGGCGGTGCGCTCGCGCACCCGTTGCTCAAGGTTCTGGTAAGCCTGGTGCAGCGCCTCGGCGCTCTTGCGCCGCTCGGTAATGTCGCGGATCAACACGAAAATCCCCACCACTTCGCCATTGGCCAGGCGGTTAGGGACGTAGGAGCGCAGCATGTAGCGCTCCTGGCCGTTGATGTTGTTTTCGGCAAACTCGAAGGTCACGCTCTCCCCCGCCAGCGCGCGCGCCACGTAGGCTTCCAGGCGTTGGTAATGCGATTCGCTGTGGGCTTCGCGCAGGCTCTGGCCCAGCATCACGCCGCGGGGCCAGCAGTACCACTGCTCATACACCTTGTTGGTGAACTCGTAGACCAGGTCGGCATTCAAGTAGGCGATCAGCGCCGGAACATGGTCGGTGATCAGGCGAATCAGTTGCGATTTCTGCGCCACCGCCTGCTCGCGGCGCAAGGTCTCGCTGAGCTTGACCTCGGTGATGTCGGTGAACAGGAACACCCGCCCGCCTTCGCAAGTAGGCCGTTCGCTGACTTGCAGCCAGCGCCCGTTCTGCAGGCGGTACAGCAGGTGCTCATCGGCCGGCCCGCGGGGCTCTTCGGTGAACACCCCGCTGGCGGTCATCAGTTGCTTGACCTCGGCCAAGCGCATGCCGGCGATGATCCGCACCCGGCTGTTGGCCCAGAACGCCTTGAAACGGCTGTTGCACAGCACGATGCGCTGGTTCTGGTCGAACAGCACGAAGGCGTCGGAGATGCTTTCGATGGCGTCGATCAAGTGTTGGTGGGCGGTCTCGGCCCGCAACCGCGCTTCACTGAGCAGGTGGTTACCGGCCTTGAGCTCGGCCATGGCCTGGTTGAGGGCGTCGGTGCGTTCGCGGACCTGCTCAGCCAGCACCACCGAGTGCTGGAATGCCGCGTAGGGGTCGTTGCCGCGGGTCACGCCCGACTCGACGCGTTCGATCAGCGCAGTGTTGATGCGCTGCAGCTTGCGGTTCTCGTGCTGCAGCCGAACGACCTCGGCCTGCAGTTCAGCGGCTGACGGGTGGCCGGTTGCGGGCAATGGCGACCCCGGTGAAGGTCTGGTTGATATGCATGCCATTGAACTGTTCTCCATAGGTGTTGAAGCCCATCACCCGCTGCTCGCGCAAGAACGCGCCGACCTGCTCGAGGCCGTCGTGGGCTTCCAGTTCCAGGCGCCGCAGGAAACAGTCGCAGCCAATGGTCAGCAGCAAGGGGCCCAGGCGCTGGTGCAGCCCGTCGAACAGGGTGTGCAGCTTTGGCAACAGCGGGCCCGGTGTCATGGCCGTGAGCACGATGCCGTTTTCCACCGCACAGTAGAAACTCAGGCTCAGGTCCGGGTGCACCTGCTGGATTGCCCGGACGTAATACTGATCGTGAATTCGCACCGCCAACGGGTGGGCAGCGAATACCCGGTGATCGAGCTCGGCCACCGGCACGCCGATGTGCCGGGCGTATTCCTCGGCAGCGGGTTCGGCATTGAGTTCGAAGACCCGCCGCTGAGCACTGTCGGCGCCGGTCACCACCAGCTTTTCATCACGCGGCAGGATGTGGTGCGTGGTGAACACTTCAAAGTCGAGCCAGGTATTGACCAGCACCACTACCGCCGCGCCGCTGTGGAACGCCCCGCCGAAGTACACATGGGTACGGGTCAGGTAGTTGTCGTCGCCGGCCGACCCGCCGAAATGCGGAATGTCCCCCAATGCCGCGCTCAGGGCGCCAAGGAACATCTCCTCACGGCTGGACAAGCCGTCGAGCAGGGTCAGGGCAAAGCTGTGGCCTTTGATCGGCGCGAGGGTATTGCTGCGGCAGGTGCCGACCAGCCGTTCGACCATCTGCTGGGCGTCGATCAGGCTGAAGCGTTCCATTTCATCGATCAGTTCGGTGGCGATGGAAAACTGCCGATGATCGAACCCCAGCGCCGTCACGCAATTACGGCCGTAGCCTAGCGGGGTGATTTCGCCGGCACTGGTGCAGCCCACCAGGCGAATGCCGCCGAAACCCTGTTCCAAGGCCTCGCCCAGTTCCTGCAGGTCGTATTCGGCAGAACAGAAGAACAGCACGAACCCCAGGTGCGGGTGCAGCAGCTGCCGCGCCAGGTCCTGGGCTGCAAGCCGCGCATCGGTTGCCTGGGACATGGCGCTGACCACACCGTCGTTCTGGGCCTGCTGCATCGTGGTCTCCGGCGCGGGTTGTCTGAAGGTTGAGTGTACGGAGGACGTCCCGGAGGGCGAATGCTACTTGGGTAGCGGGTAGGCGGTTCCATGGGAGGATGGGTTGCACGTGCAATTGCTGGGGCCGCTTCGCGGCCCCAGCGGTCTACCAGGTCAGCACCGCCCCCAGTGCAAGGGTATCGGTGTCTTCGTTCTGGTCGCTGGTGTCATGCCCATCAATGGAAAACTGGTTGTACTCGGCCACCAACGTGAGGTTGTCGTTGACGTCATGAAACAGCGCCACACCCCGCGTCTCGTAATCCGCGCCACTGCCCACCACACCGTTGCCATCGTCCTTGGTCTTGCCGTAGGACAACGCCAGGCGGTTTTTACCAACTTTGTACGACCCTTGCAGCAGGTAACCGTCGCTGTCGACATTGCGCAGGGTCGGCTCGCCGGCGTTGTTAGTGAAGAACGGGTTGATACCCTTGGCCTGGAAGCCGGAGCCGGTGAGCGACAGCCCGCCCATCTTCGCCTGCACGCCATAGCCGACACCTTTGGAGGTGATCGACTTGACCGTCGAGTCGGTGTTGTCCGAGGTCTGGTAGCTGCCATTGATCCAGCTGTAGATCTTGGCGCCGGCAAGGTCGAACTGGTAGGTGATCTCGCTCTCGGTGCGGGGGTTTTCCTGATACGCCTTGCCGGTCGGGCTACTGTCGTTGGTGTCCACCGGGTCCATGATGCCCACCGCCACCCGCAGGCCCTCCATCACCGGTGTGCGGTAGGTGATCTGCGAGGTGGGGAACGGGTACGGGTAACCGCTGCCGATGTTGCCGAACGATACCCCGCCGCCGTCCACCAGCCCCAGGCTGTCACTGACCTGGCCGTAACCGGCAAGCAGCTCGTCCAGCAGAATGTTGGAACGCGCAAACAGCCCGAAGTCCTTGCCGATCAGCACCTCGCCCCACTCGGGGTTGGCCACGGTGCCGTAGAACTGACGCACGTCGATGGCGGTGTCGGTGCCGTTGGTTTCGCTGTCGTTGATGGTCACCCAGAACGAGGCACGCGCCCCGAGCTTCAGGTCATCCACCTGTTTACCCATGTTGAAGCCCAGGTAGTTGGGCAAAAAACCCATCTTCACCCGTGACTGGCGGCGGTCGAATTGATCGCCCGCCCGGTCGACATCACTGTTGACGTAAAAGGCATTGATGTAGCCGTCGGTGGAAAACGTGGTCTGGTCCTTGTCGTACAGCATGATCTCGGCCTCGGCGACGCCGCTCAGGCCCAGAGTTGAAAGGCTGGCGATGACAGCCGTCAGGATACGAGGCGATAGTTTCTTATTGTTGTTGTGCATGACGCGCTCCAAAAACGTGGGCTCGGTGTTGGAGGCGATTATCAGAAGCAGGCACACCGCTCGGTACGCTGCCTTGGAGGGGGTTGCAGGCTGCTTTGGGCCGGCGCGCGTGGCGCGATGATTAAGACCCGAGACCGGCTTAGGCCAGGGGGCAACACCAAGGGTGTACGCCTGATGATCAGCGAAGGATCAATACCCCAGGCTGAAGCGCCCGCTCACCGCAAGGGCAGTGACAACGTTGCGGCCAACCCGCCGTTGGCGCGATTGTCCAGGCGTACCTGCCCGCCCATCCGCTCGATGATGGTGGCCACGATCGAGAGCCCGAGCCCTGCCCCATTCGGGCTATTGCGGCTGTAGAATCGCTCGAACACACGGGTGAGGCTGGCCTTGTCGATGCCCGGCCCATCGTCGTCGACAGTCAGCTCGAAACGACTGCCCAAGCGCTTGAGTGAAACCGTGATACGCCCGCCGGGTGGCGAGTGCTCGACCGCGTTGGAGACCAAGTTCTGCAATGCGATACCCAACGCGCCGGCATCGATCGCCAGGTGAAGATCACCCTCGCCAATCTCCAGCGATGGCTCAAGGCCGCGGTCCAGTATCCAGGGGGTGAGCTCTGCCAGGATATCGGTGACGACCTCGCCCAGATCGACCTCGGTGGTGGCACGCTGACCGAGGCGCGGTTCGACCCGGGCCAGGGTCAGCAACTGGTTGACCACCCGGGTCAGGCGGTCGACGCCGCCAATCAGGTAGCCCAAGGCTTTCTGCCGCTCGGCATCGGTATTGGCGGCCTGGGCGTTCTGCGCATGCAGGCGCAGGATGGCCAGCGGCGTGCGCATTTCATGGGCCGCATCGGCAATGAACCGGTGTTCACGGCGCAGCAGGTCCTCGATGTGCGCCAACAGGCGGTTGATGGCGGCCTGCATGGGTTCCAGCTCCGACGGCAGCGGCACCAGTTGCAGGGGTTCGAGCGAGTCGGCATGCCGTGCGCGAATGACATTGGCCATGTTCTGCAACGGGCGCAGGCCCCAGCCAATGGCGGCCCAGACCAACAACGCCAAGCCCAGGCTGCCCAACAGGAACGGGAACAACGTATGGCGCACGATGCGGTCGATCAGGTCGAAGCGCACATCATCGCGCTCGCCCACCCAGATCATCCAGTGCTTTTCCGGCACTGGCAGAACGAAACCGCGCCATTGCTCGCCCTCACTGGAAAAATCATAAAAACCCGGCGCCGTGGGCGGTGGGTCGAGTGTCGGTGCACTGGGCGTGTGCACCAGCAGCCCTGCCCCGTCCCCCCAGACCTGGAACGCCAGTTTGCTTTCATAAGGGTGCCCAACCCGGTGGCGCCCGGCCTTGCTCAGTGCCTCGTTGAACGCGCGATACAGTTGCTCGCGGTTGCCCTCCTGCACCGGCAAGCTCATCACCCCCTGTAGCAGCCGTGCATTCTGCGCCAGGTGGGCATCGTAGACCTCGTTGATCTCGCGCCGGCTGTCATGGTAGTTGTACAGCGCCAGCAGCCCTGTACCGAGCAACATCAGCACCATCACCCGCCACAGCGTGCGTTGACGCAGTGAGCTCATACCTTGCCCTCGACCAGATAGCCGATGCCGCGAACGGTGCGGATCAGGCCGTTGAACAGTTTTTTGCGCAGTTGGTAGATGTTCACCTCCAGGGTATTGCTCTCCGGTTCCTCGTCCCAGCCGTACAGCAACTGGGTCAGGCGCTCACGGGTGAACACCTTGCCCGGCTGCGCCAGCAACTCGTGCAGCAACCGGTACTCCTTGGGCGTCAAGACCACGGGCAGGCCGTTGTAGTGGACCTGCTGAGTGCTGGGGTCAAGGGTCACTCCGGCGTGCTCGATGAGCACTTTGGCCCGCCCGGCGCTGCGCCTGAGCAGCGCGCGCAGGCGGGCCTTGAGTTCGTTGAGGTCGAACGGCTTGACCAGGTAGTCGTCGGCGCCAGCATCCAGCCCGACGATGCGGTCCTCGGTGGCATCACGGGCGGTGAGCACCAGCACTGGCAGGCTCTTGCCCCCCGCCCTGAGCCGGCGCAGCAACTCGATGCCGTCCAAGCGCGGCAGGCCCAGGTCGAGGATGGCCAGGTCAAATGCCTCGTGCTGCAGGGCATGCAGCCCGCTCACGCCATCGCGCAACCAGTCGAGGGTGTAGCCCTCTTGGCGCAAGCCGTCGCAAATCCCCTCGCCCAGTGCGGTGTCGTCCTCAACCAGCAGCAGCCGCATGTTCAGTCCTGTTTGTCCTTGATGGCTTTGAGTAAAGCATCGATATCGCCACGCCGGCCCTGGTCGGCCAGTTCACGCCCCGGCCGAGGCGGCGCCTGTCGCGCTTTCTGAAGGGCCGCGGTGGCTTCGGCATAGCGTTTTTGCCGGTAAAGATGATCGGCCCAGAAGTAATTGCTGTCGATGCCGTTGGGGTTGATCTGCAGCGCCTTGCGCAGCAAGGCGTCAGCCTTGTCGCTGTCGCCGAAGCCGATGGGCCAGCCGGGTACCTGGTCGTACAAGGTCCCCAGGCTGGTGTAAGCGGAACCTTGCAAGGCGGTGGGGTCCATTGCCATCGCCTGCTCGAGGCTCGCCTTGGCGGCCTTGACCTTGCCCAGCGCACTGAGGCCGCCGATGGCCCCGGCCCAACTGCTGTTGATGATGCCGTCCCAGATCAAGGGTTCGGCCGACCCTGGGTGCTGGTGGACCAAGGCCGAGGCGTCGGTCGACAGTTTTTCGAAGGCATCCGCGCGCTTGTCCTTGGGCGTCTGATACTGGATCTGCGCCCAGCGTTGCTGCAGCGCGGCCAATTGCTGCGTGCCCGCCTGGTCCAGCGCCCAGGTCAGGGGTGTGAAGGCCAGCAGCCCGACAACGAACAGACGTTTCATTTGAGCGACTCCTTGGAATGGCTACCGATGTAGCGACGAATGACCGGCAGTTGCTTGCGCAGAGTGCGGTCCACCACGCCGGGCAGCATGCCGTTGATGCGCACGAAGAGCTTTTCTGGCCAGCCGAGGTAGAGCTCGCTGCGCTCGGACTGAACCGCCTGCAGGACGGCGCGGGCCACATCGGCGGGGTCGTCCATGCCGACCTTCAGCGCTTCGTTGAGCGCCATGGCTGCACTGCTGTTCATCGCCGTGCGGGTCGCCCTGGGGGCCGCGTACAGCACGTTCACCGAGGTATCGGCCAGTTCGCGGCGCAGTGCCTCGGAGAACCCACGCAGGGCAAATTTGCTGGCGCAGTAAGTGGCATAACCCGGGTAGCCGATAGAACCGTAGGTCGAGCCGACATTGACCACCAGCGCCTTGGGTTGCGCACGCAGCAGTGGCAGGCAGACACGCGTGAGCTGCAAGGCCGCCTTGATGTTGATGTCCAGCAGTTCGTCGAGGGCCTGCTCGTCGAGTTGGTCGAGCAAGGCAAAGCGATTGACGCCGGCGGCGTTGATCAGCACGTTGACACCGCCCATGTCCCGGGCACGGGCGAGCACCTGTTCACGGCCGTCTGGGGTACGCAAGTCGGCCGACTGCCAGCGCAGCCTGTCAGGGTAGCGGTTCATCAGGCTGGCGAGCTTGCCCATCTGCCGGCTCACCGCCAGTACCCGGGCACCGGCTGCGCACAACTGCTCGGCCAATTGCAGGCCAATGCCGCCGCTGGCGCCGGTCAGCACTACCACGGATTCAGACAAGCGCATGGCGCACCTCTTGCTGGCCCAGCTGGCTGCCACGCGGCAACCCCTGGAACATCTCGGTGTACAGGCGGTACACCACCTTGGCGGCGTGGACCACCGCCTGCTGATCGTCAGCAGTGTCCAGGCGGTCCATCAGGCGCTTGTAGGTCACCATATGGTCCTGGTCCAGCGCACCGTGCGAACTGAGGTAGCTGAACGCCTTGTCCGGCAGCGCCAGGGTGCGCTGGATGCTGCCGGCGGCATGAGTCGCCAAGGCAATGCTGGTGCCTTCAAGCACATTGACCATGCCAAACAACCCGACCGGGTTGCCGCGGGCGATCAGGTCGTAGAGGTAGGCGACCATCAATTCGATCGCCATTGCCGGTCGGCCGTCACGCACCGCTTGCCAGTTACCCTCACAGGCATCGATATCGTTGAGAATCCACTGCTCGTGGCCGTACTCCTCCTCGATGTACTCGCACACGGCGCCGCGCAGCCACTCCAGGCGTGATGGCAAGCGTGCGCCGCACGCCATCATCAGTGGCACGGTGTGACGCACATGGTGATACGCCTGGGTCAGGAAGGCGACGTAGCTGTCCAGGCTGACCTGGCCGGCCAAGGCTTCACGGATCACCGGCACACTGAACAGTGCCTGGCGCTCGTCGGTGGTTTGCAATTGCAGCGTGTCGAAAAAGGACATGGCGAACCTCACAATGGGATGTCGGATAACAAGCCTTGGTAGTGCTGCAAAATGGCCTCGCGCCGTGGGCGGCCATTGGCGGTCAGGGTGCCATCAGCGCAGCTGAGGGGGCTGGGTAAGCGTCGCCAGGCATGAACCCGGGCGTAGTCAGGCAGTGACGCATTGCTGTGCTGCACGGCCTGTTCGATCGTGGCATCAGGGGTACTGGGATCCAGTGGCCAGAGCAGTGCCACATTGCGCGGCATGCCCTCGCCGTGCACGAACGCCTGGGCGATGACGCCACTTTGGGTCAGTTCGGCCTCCACCCACTCAGGGTTGACGTTGCGCCCGAAACTGGTGATGAACTGGTGCTTCTTGCGCCCGTTCAGGTACAGGTAGCCGTCCTGATCGACATAGCCGAGGTCACCGGTGGCCCACCATGGCGTGGACACAGGGGCTTCGCCCAGGTAGCCGAGCAGGAGCGAACCTGCCACCAGCACCTCACCGTCGTCGGCGATGCGCACCTGCACATGGGGCAGTGGCTTGCCGACACTGCCGAGGCGCTGGGCGCCGGGGCGGTTCAACGCCACCACCGAAGCACACTCGGACAGGCCATAGCCCTCGAACACCGGTAAGCCGATCGCTTCGGCCCTCGCCAGCAGGCTGGGCGAAACCCGCGCGCCCCCGACGGCGACGAAGCGCAGCGGCCCCACCCGCATCAGGCCGCGCTCGATCGCGGTAATCAGCCCCATTAACAGCTGCGGCACCAGAATCAGGCTTTGGGCGCCACTCAACGCAATGGCACTCAGCAAGCGCTTGAAGTCGACCTGGCTCGCGCCCCCCATGCCCAATTGCACCTGGGGATAGAGTTGCACGCATGCCCCTGCGATCAGGGCGGCGTACACGCCAAGGTTTTCCAGCAGCACGCCAAACGGCAGTACCGCCAGATAGCGCTGGGGGGCGCTCGGCCGGCTGGCGGCTTCAAGTTCCCGGGCCACGCGCAGCATGGCATCGGCACCCAGGCAAACGCCTTTGGGTTGGCCCGTGCTGCCAGAGGTGTAGGTGATCTTGGCGGTACCGCTGGGCAGCGCCACCTCCCCACCGACAGGCCGGGCCCAAAACGCGTCCTGCTGGACAAACCCCAACTCGACGAGCGTATCTATCCACTGCGCCTCGCACAGCACATGGCTGGCGCCGCTTTGCTCGATACAATGCCTGAATTGTGCAGCACTGAAGAACCCAGGGACGATCACGCAAGGGCGCTCGGCAAACAACGCCGCCAAGTCCCAGAACAGCAGTTCGGGGCCGTTATCCAGGGCCAATACCAAGGGGCCTCCCGATTGCGCACGCAAGGTATGGGCCCGTGCTTCGACTTCAGCCAGCAGTTGCCGGAAGGTGAAGCGCCCTGCTACACCTTGCACGGCTACGGCCCGCTCCTGTTCACTTGCATACTTGAACAGCAACTGACGGAAGTACTCCAGCTCATGCGGCATGGCCGGTCTCCTCGATGATCGATGGCAGCCCCAGGCGCTCAAACACGCCAGCCTTGCTCAGCGCCTCGAAACCGAGCCCGATGTTGCCGGCGAACACCTGCGGATGCTGGTCGTAATAGGTTCCCCAATGGTCCATCTGCTCGCCCAACCGCTCAGGGTCGGCCGCAGCTAGCACCGTAGGCATCAGCCCCAGGCGCTGGAAGCTGTTGATCAGCGTGGCCGCCCCCGTGAATGCCACCCATTGCAAACCGCGCGTGGCCAGCAGCCAGGTCACGGCAATGATCATGATGCGTGCACTGCCAGCGCTCAGCGAGGCCAGATTGCCCACCTCGACCATGCTCTCCCGCGCTAGCGGGTAGCCGGCCACGCGGGAAACCGACGCCTCCAATGGCTCGTCCAGGTATCGCTCGAGAAACAGCGCACCACTGCTGGCCGGGCGCATGCCTGCGGCGGCAATCATCCGCCCATGGCTGTCATACAACGCCAGGAGTTCAGGCAGGTAATGGTGCACATCGGCGTGATGCACGCTCAGAAAACACTGGTGAATGAAGTGCTCAAGGTCACGACGCCCTGCATCAGGCTCCAGGTGCAGGGACAGTTGGGCATGGTGGTCGGCGTGGCTGCCGATACGTAGCGGCAGCAGGCTGCTCCATTGATGCGGGTTCATGAAACGCCCCCCGTGGGATTCGATGAGGGGAGTATCCGGCGTGAATCTGAAAGGAATCTGAAGTCAGATGGACTTGCTGATCGGGCAGACGCCACGCATGCTGGTCATTGTCACTGTCAAACCACAGGTTATTCCATGCTCTACGTCGTCATGCTCGGCGGACGCCACCCCCGCGCCAGCATCGAAGTTCACGATGTGGTATTTGCCCAGGCCGACTCGCTGGAGCAAACCTACCCCCTCTTGCGCAACGCCTGGTTCGGCAGCCCCAAAGGGTTGCACATCGACTCCTGGCTGGAAGTGCACGGAGTGGACGGGTATCGCATCGCGTTCAGCCAGGCAGCGCCACCGCCAGGGGCCATGCGCCTGTTCTTCCTGAACCTGGGGGGTTACGAGCGGCAGGTGTTTGGTGAAGCTCACCGTTACCTGCTAGTGGCTGCTACTGACAAAGCCGCCGCCAAGCAACTGGGGAAGCAGCGTATGGCGGCAGGTTGGTTGAAACCCCATACCGACGCGGTGCTCGATGTCGACGATTGCATACCGATTGATCTGCTAGAAGGGCGCTATGTGCACCTGGTTGAGGGTGAGCATTACGGCATTGTGCAGCGTAGCGATTACATTCTGATCTGAGTGACAGGTCATCAACGCCTGTACGTTTCGTGCAGATGACGCGCGACTAAATCTCGCAACAGGGGATCACAGAGTCCCTTCGATTGTTCTGACCGTTATCGTTTTCGCGAAGAACAGCCGATTTGTTAACACATTCGCGTGGGCTTTAGCGTTTTCGCTGCCTCTCACCAGCGCAACAACCGGGACCCTGCCAACGCCCCCACCAACGTGGGGACCAGCATGCCCAACAGGTACCAGGTCCCCCAGAACGGCACCTGCATTTCCGGGCAGTGCAGGCAATACGCCAAGGTCGCAGTCGAACCGGCGAGTAGCCCTGCGGCGGCGCCGGCCTGTCGCAACCGTGTTGGGGCCAGGCCACGCACTGCCCAGAACACAGCGATGAACACCGGCACGCTCAGCAGCGAGATATTCAACGCGCAGGTGCGCCAGGTACGGCCGAAGATCAACTCGGCACGGGCCTCGACCGGGGCGCCCGACAAGCTGATCGCCGCACCCACCCAGACCAGCAGCAACGGCAGCCCCAGCAGCCCCCAAGCCAGCCCGCCCTTCACACCCGGCCGGGCCAAACGTTGCGTGAGCCATAGCGCAAGCAGCGCGAGGCTGCCAGGCAAGGCCAGCTTGGCCCAGAACAACGGCGTGCGCGCCACGTCGGCAAGGTCGCTGCGCACGCCATAGAGGGCCACTGTCATCAGTACTGCGGCGAGCAGGCCCGCGAGCAACGCCTGGGCCAGGCGCCGCGCCAGGGCATGGCGGTCCACCGGCCCTTCGCCAGCGGCCAGCAGGGTAATCAGTTCATCGGTTTTCATCGTCTTCACTGCCTCGAATCAGCCTGGCCAAGGCCTTGAGCCCACGGTGTATGCCTACCTTGACCGCCGAACTGGAGAGCCCGGTGATACGCGCGGTTTCCTCCACCGACAGGCCCTCAAGCTTGACGTGGACGATCGGCAACCGCTGGCGCTCCGGCAACTGCCCCAGCAGTTTACCCAGGTCTCGGCTGGCCTGGGCTGGCGCTTCGTCGCTGGCGGCGAACAGGTCACTGTCGTCGTCCAGCAGGTCGTGCAGCGCATCGTGATGCGCGTAGCGGCGTAGGTAATCCGCCAGCTTGTAGCGGGCAATCGCCTGCACCCAGGCCGTCAGCGGCTGTTGCGGCTGATAGGTTTGCCGCGCGTTATGCACGGCCAGCAACACTTCCTGCAACAGGTCTTCGACCTCGGCAGGGCGCTGTTGCAGCCGCCGCTTGAGAAAACCCCGCACGTGCAGCGCCAGTGCCGCGAGAAATTCGCGGTAAGCCTGCGCATCACCCGCCAGCCCGCGCAGCAGCAAACCCTGCAACTGCGTCTCGCGAGCGGCGAGGAGGTCCTGTGGGTTAGTTCGTTGCATTGGGCGCCAGGGTTACACCGTCGGAAGGTTTCTTTTATCGAACCTTAGATGAGCCACAGCCACTGGAAAAAAATTTTCGTCGGCCTGTAACCCGGGCAGCGATCGCCGCGAACTACTCAATGAGCCTTCGGTACAACACCCTGGCCCCATCCTCTGGAGACACTCTCATGAAAACCCTCGCCCTCGCCACCGCCGCCCTGGCCCTCGCTTCAATGGCCAGTGTCGCCTTCGCCGGCACCACCGCCGGCACGGGTACCGCCATGGAAAAATGCTACGGCGTCGCCATGGCCGGCAAAAACGATTGCAAGGCCGGCGCTGGCACCACCTGCGCCGGCAGCGCGAAAAAGGACTACGACGGCATGCACTGGAAGAACGTCCCGGCCGGTACCTGCACGTCGATCAAGACCCCCAACGGCATGGGGTCGCTGACCCCGATCAAGTCCTGAGCAGAGGCCGCCGACCATGAACCGGAACTTACTCCTGGGCGCTGGGCTAGGGCTCAAAGCCGAGCACTATGCCCAGGCCCTGGCGTGCAACGCCGAAGGCCTGTGGTACGAGGTCCATCCGGAAAACTACATGGTCGGCGGCCCGCGCCTGGCCTGGCTGCAGCGCATGGCCGAGCGCCATCCGCTGTCGCTGCATGGCGTGTCGCTGTCACTGGCAGCGGACGCCGAGCCGGACGCCACCCACCTGCGCCGCTTGCGCACGCTGCTCGACCAGGTAAAGCCGGCGCTGGTGTCCGAGCACCTGGCCTGGTCCACCTGGCGCGGCCAGTACCACCCCGACCTGCTGCCGTTTCCCCGCAGCAGCGAAGCGCTAGCGCGCATCAGCGACAATATCCTGCGCACTCAGGATGCACTGGGGCGGTCAATCGCCCTGGAAAACCCCAGCCACTACCTGCAGTTGCAAGGGCATGAGTGGGACGAGATCGATTTTCTCTACGAACTGGTGCGCCGCACTGGGTGCACCCTGCTGCTGGACGTCAACAACGTGCATGTCAGTGCCCACAACCTGGGTTTCGACGCCGCAGCCTATCTCGACCGCTTCCCTGCCCAGGCCATCAGTGAAGTACACCTGGCCGGGCACAGCCACGACGCGCAGGGCGCGCTGCTGATCGACTCCCACGATGCCGCGATTGCCGAACCTGTATGGGCGCTGTTCCGCCGCTTGATCGCACGAATCGGCCCACGCCCGACGCTGATCGAGCGCGACGGTAACCTGCCAGCGTTCGATGACTTGCTTGCCGAACACGCCATCGCCCAAACCACCCTCACGTCTGCAGGAGACTTGCCATGAACCTGCCCCTCGGCCAGTTCCAGGACGCCTTCATCGACGCGCTCTACCAGCGCCCTGCCCCGGCGCTGCAAAGCCTGATCGGGCAAGCGGCGTTCGCGGTCTACCGCAATACCGTGCTGGCCAGTTGCGTCGACGCGCTGCGGGCCAACTTCCCCAGCGTCGAGACCTTGGTCGGCGCCGATTGGATGCAGGAGGCCGCGACCGCCTACGCCCAGCAGTCCCCCCCGGACGATGCCCGGCTGATCCACTACGGTGCGGGCTTTGCGGCGTTTCTGGAACAGTTGCAGGCTAGCCATGGGCTGCCCTACCTGGCCGATGTGGCACGCCTGGACTTCTACTGGAGTGAAGCGTTCAGCGCTACCGAAGACCCTTGCCTGGCGCTCACCGACTTGGCTGGCATGACCGCCAGCGACTTGATGCACAGCTACCTGGCCCCACGCCAGAGCGTGCGCTGGCAGTGGTTCGATCCGCACCCGGTGCTCAGCCTGTGGCGCTGCAGCCGTGAAGGCCTGCCGTGGTCGGGCGCGCAACCGTGGGTGGCCGAAGGCGTGCTGCTCAGCGGCGGCCTCGACGGCGTCAGCCATCAGCCACTGGAAGCCGGTGGTTGCGCCTTTCTGGATGCCTGCGCGGCAGGCCATACGCTGGAAACCGCTTCGCAATGCGCCCAGCAACGCCAACCCGACCTGGACTTCGGCGACCTGCTCGGCCGACTGATGCAAGCCCGGGTCTTTCGCCCACTCTCATTCGGATGAAGGAATGGCCATGGACACCCTGCGCCCCACTGCCCCGGCAATCAGCCTGCGCCAACGCTGGAACAGCCTGGCCGAACGCCTGCAATTACTGCTCAACGACACCGTGCTGTGCCTGGTCGCGCGCCTGGGTATCGCCTCGGTGTTTTTCATGTCTGGCCGGACCAAGGTCGAGGGCCTTCTGAGCATCACGCCCAGTACCTATGAGTTGTTCCAGAGCGAGTATGCGCTGCCACTGGTCTCACCCTGGCTCGCGGCCCACCTGGCGACCTATGCCGAGCACCTGTTCCCGCTGCTGCTGGTGCTTGGCCTGTTTACGCGGCTTTCGGCGCTGGCCCTGCTGGGCATGACCACGGTGATCGAGGTGTTCGTCTACCCGGACGCCTGGCCTACGCACCTGTCCTGGGCGGGCCTGCTGCTGTTGCTGGTGGCCAAGGGCGCTGGCGCGCTGTCACTGGACCGCGTATTGCGGCTGCGCTGAACGCCGCCTGTTTAGGCTCTGTACGAAACGTTTTGTGGGAGCGGGCTTGCCCCGCGAATGGGGCTACGCGGTGTATGGCACCGGCTTCGCCGGTGTTCGCGGGGCAAGCCCGCTCCCACGTGCGTCAATGTTTAGAAATTGCGCAACAAAGCCTAAGATCTAGGGCAACCCGACACACTGGCACGCACGGCGCTGGCGAGCTTCTGCAGGTTGGCCTGCTGGGCGCCGACCAGGCTGCCGACGCTGTTTTGCGCGGGGGTCTGCACGGAGGTGCGGCAGGTCATCTCGTCCTGCCCAGGGCGCTTCAGCCGCCACACCGCCTCCAGCAGTGCGTACTGGCCAGGGACCGAGTCAAAGCGCTGCACATCCACCCTAAGCAGGGCGCGGGGCGTGCCGCCGACCGGCCCGCCTAGCTGGTCCTGCAAGGCGCTGCGGAACTCATCGACCAGGTTGGCGCCCCACCACTCGGTTTCCAGGATTACCAAGCTGCTCGTGCCCTGGCGGATCACCAACTGCGGGCGGTCCACCTGCGGCGGCATGCTGACCCGCTCGACCAGGATCTTCTCGCCCGCCGCGTGGCTGGGCTGCGCAGCGACCAACGTGTGGTAGTTATTGGGCGCGCTGCGACAGCCCGCGGTCAGCACCACCAGCGTGGCCAGCAACAGGGTAGGCAACGTGCGCATCGGCTCTCACTCCTTGGGCGTGGTCAGGGTTGCACGTCGTCCGCGCCTGCCGCTTTTGGCCGGCCGCGAATGAGCGATTCGGGATGACGGCCGAGGTAATCCGCCAGGTCCCTCAGCGAACGGGACATACGCTCCAGCTCCTGCAGCGTGTCACCGAGTTTTTCCCGCTGCGGCGAGTTCTCGGAGATCGCTGAATTGGCCGTGCGCAGGGTTTTCTGCAGTTCATCCAGTGTGGTCGTCAGCCCAGGCAGGGTTTGCCCATCGACGCGCTTGGCCGCGCTGCGCAGTTCGCGCAGCGTGCCGTCTAGATTTCCGGCAATGCTTTCGAGCGGCAGCTTGCCGATGCGCTCGACCACACCCTGCAACTGCTCCTGGAGTTTTTCCAGGCTGCCGGGCACGGTGGGGATGACGATCGGGTCGGCGCTCATGTCGAAGGCGACCTTCGGCGCCTCGGGGTAGAAGTCCAGCGAGATGTACATCTGCCCGGTGATCAGGTTGCCACTGCGCGCCTGGGCACGCAGGCCGTGCTCGACGAACGTGCCGATCAGTTGCCGGGCACCGGCGGCGTCGCCTTCGGTGTGCTTGAACACCTTGAGCATTTTCTGGTGCACCGGCCCCAGGCGTTTCGGGTAGATCGCCGCATCGACCACCACAGGGAAGATCTGTTTCTTCGGGTCGTAATCCAACGTAATCGACGTCACCCTGCCAAATTCAACCCCTTTGAACTCCACCGGCGCGCCCACCGTCAGCCCGCGCATCGACTGGTCGAAGCGCAGGCGCAAGTACTGCGGGCTGCCCGTTGGCGGTGCGAGGGCCGCATCGCGGTCGGCGAACAGCTCGAACGCCTGCTGGTCGGCGGCGGGCTCGGCTGCAACGGCATATTCGGGCGTGCCGAAGGCCAAGCCGCCCATAAGGATCGACGACAACGACTGCGTCTCGACCTTCAGCCCGTTGGCGCCAATCTGCATGTCGATGCCGCTGGCGTTCCAGAACCGCGTATCGAGGGTGACGAAGGCGTCGTAGGGGGCCTGCACGAAAACGTCGATGTCCACGCCCCTGCCATCGGGCTGCAGCGCGTAGGACACCACCTCGCCCACCGGGATCCGGCGAAAATAGATCGATGAGCCGATATCCAGGGAGCCGAGGTCATTGGCGCTGAGCACGAAGCGCTTGCCCTTCTCGCCATAGGTGATGGCCGGCGGTGATTCCAGGCCGACGAAGGTCTTCGCGGGCTTTTTCGACTCGCCGGCATCGGCGCCGATGAAACTGCCCGACAGCAAGGTGTCGACCCCAGATATGCCACCGGCGCCGATACGCGGGCGCACCACCCAGTAGCGGGCGCTTTCGGTGGCAAACGACTCCGCCTCTTTCGACAGCTCCACCTTGGCCACCACGCTTTTGTGGTCCGCCGCCAGCTCCACCGAGGTGACTTCGCCGATCACCACGCTGCGGTAGCGCACCTGGGTCTTGTGCGCCACCAGCCCCTCGCCGCTGCGAAAGGAAATCGAGATCACTGGCCCCTGTTCCATCCAATTGCGCACCACCAGCGAGGCGCCCACCAGCAGTGCCAAAATCGGCACGATCCACACCAGCGAGACACTGAAGCGGCGTGTGCGTACCTGCGCCTGGCCGGGCCCAGCAGGGTTCTCAGTCTCCAGCGCCATCGTGGTGCTCCCCGTGGTGTGGTTGGTCGTCCCAGATCAGGCGTGGGTCGAAGCTCATGGCCGAGAGCATGGTCAGTACCACCACCAGGCCGAAGAACAGGATGCCAGGCCGCGGCTCGATGGTGCCCAGCCCGCGCAGTTGCACCAGCGCGGCCACCAACGCCACCACCATGACGTCGAGCATCGACCAGTAGCCGATCAGCTCGACGAAGCGAAACAGTTGCGAACGCTGGCGGCGCGCCCACTGGCTGCGGCGCTGGGCAGTGAACAGCAGCAGGCCAAGGGACACGAACTTGATGCCCGGCACACCGATACTGGCGATAAAGATGATCAGGGCGATGTCCCAGGCGCCCGCCTCCCAGAACTCCAGCACCCCGCCAACGATGGTGCTGTCGCTGCCCTGGCCGAGCATCTCGGTGCGCATCACCGGCAGCGCATTGGCCGGCACGTAGAAGATCAGCGCGGCAAACAGAAATGCCCAGCCCCGGGCGATCGGGTTGGCCTTGCGCCGGTGCAGCGGCGCGCCGCAGCGGTCGCACTGGTGCAGGCCTTGGCGCAGGTCGCAGGCCTGGCCGCAGCCGTGGCACAGGCACAGGTGCAGTTGGTCGGCCAGCGCCGGGGCGCTCATACCTGCACCCACAAGTCGCGAATATCGCGGCCGGCAATGAAGATCATCAACACGCTCAACGCCGCCAGCGCGATCAGCCCAATCCCCGGGATCACCTCGAGCAGCCCCGCCAGCTTGATCACCGCCACCATGGCGCCCAGCAAGCACACCTCCAGCATGCTCCAGGGCCGCAACCCCTCCAGCGCCCGCATGCAGGCGGCAAAGCCCGGCGCGCGGCGCCTGCCCAGGGCAAACCCTAGCACCCAGCACAACAGGGCAATCTGCAACACCGGGGCGAAGATGATCGACAGCGCCAATACCAGGGCGATGAAGGTGATGCTGCCGTGGCTGAGGATCTGCACCGAATCCCACAAGGTGGCCGAATTGCTCAAGCCGCTCATGCTGATGGTCATCACCGGGTAGGCGTTGGCGAAGACCAGCAGTACCCCGCCGGTGATGCACAACGCCAGACGCTGCTGCACATTCAGTGGGTTGTGGCGATAAAGCACGCCGCCGCAGCGCTGGCAGCAGGCACTTTGATGACGGTGCAATGGCGTGCGCCGGTACACGGCGTCGCAGTACTCGCAAATGATCACATCATCCGCCTGGGCCATGCGTGCCCCCCGAATTGGCGCTTACCTGGCAGATAGCGTAGACAACGGGTCGGCAATCTGCTCAAGCACCTTGCTCAGGCGAAATTTGCTTGCTGGGGATCTTGGCAGCTATTACGCGCCGCACATTCGAACTCGGCTTCGGCGCGCGTCGAAAAGCTCAGGCTGAGGCGCACCTTTTCTTGCGTATCGTAAAGGTCATAGCCCTCCCCCAAGGCACTGGGAAAACCAATGCGCCGAGGGAAGATCTCTTTATGGCGAGGTACCGCGGGAACCACAACGAAGCGCATGTGCATAATCAGCCCTCTCCGGCAGTTCTTTAGTATTAGTCTGCATATAGGAAAGACTCAAGCTGGCTCATGCAAAGAATGTGGTTAAACCCAAAAAGCTTAGGATTATTGGAGCCATAAATACCGGGCCGGCGGTTGTTCAGGCGTTTTGTCAGAATCCCCAACAATAAATGCACCAGCCAAGATTGCCTCGAAGTCACAACTGAACACAGACCTTCCTGTGTGTGAACAGAGGTATGCAGTCATGGCGAACAATCAAGACTGGGGTGCAAACCAAGGCGGCAACGCCAATACCGGTGCCGGCGATGCCGGTCAGAAAGGCGGCCAGGGTGCCGGGGGCGACATGCCCGACAAACAGAAAGGCGGCCAGCAACCAGGACAGAAACCTGAAGACAAGATGAACAAGGACTGGGACCGCTCAACTGACACGGGGCGCCAAGGTGGGCAGCCCGGCACTGACCAAGCCAACCGCCAAGACCCCGCCGACAAGGGCCGCATGGGTGGCCAGGCCGACCACGGGGATGCTCAGCAACGGGATGAAGACCGCTGATGCCTTTGGCCCCGGGGTGGCAATACTGCCCTGGGGCTAAAGTTTGAAACGCACATGGATCGTGCTTTTTGCTTGCGCACGGTCAACCGTGATCGCCTGGTTGCCATAACCCGAATAGCTTTTAACCAAGCGCATACCCAGGCCGGTACCCGTTGGTTTTGGGTAGGACTCCGGAAAACCCTCGCCCTCGTCGGTTACGGTGATCAGCGCATGATCCCCTTGGCCACTCACGCTGACTTCCACCGTGCCTTTGCCATACTTCAAGGCGTTGGTGATGAGTTCGGAAATCACCAAACCCAGTGGCGCCATCCGTTCGGCGGGTAGGATGAACGTGTCCGCGTTGAGCAAGATTCTGCGCTCGGCCAAGGCTTTGCCCAAATCCCCCAATAACGCCGCAAGGTAGTCACAGGCCCGCACGGCTTGGGCCTCGGCGTTCTGATAAAGGCGTTCATGCACGCTGGCGATAGTCAACACCCGAGTCGCCGCCGTCTCAAGCTGCAGCTTTACCGCTTCATCCTGGGCCATGTTTGCCTGCAGCAACAGCAACGTGTTGACCAGGTGCAGGCTGTTTTTGACCCGGTGATGGATTTCTTCCAGGTACAGGTCGCTTTTGCTCAGCTTGATGTTCTGCGCGTCGATCAACGACAGCAACTGGGCTTCATGATGACGTCGCTCGGTGATGTCGCGTGAAACAGCGATCATCTTTTGAAAGTCCCCTTGCTCGCCAAAAATGGGCGCTACCGTCACGTCCCACCATTTCGGCTCCTGATGCTGGGTTGGGCAAAAGGCCTCAAACCGGGTCGACTCGCCGCCTGTGACTTTACTGATCGCTTCCAGCACCAGGTTTCGGGATTCGTCAGGCCAGAGCTGCGACCACGCCACACCGCGAACCTGGGCCAGGTCGCCGATGTGCATCAGGCACATGCCAGCATCGTTCATGAATTCTATGTCGCCGCTCGCGGACAGGATCTTCACGCAATCGGGGCTGGCGTTGAGCACGCTCTCCGAATAAGGGTCGGACGAATGCATCTCCGAGCTTGCAGAAATCCGCTCGACCGCCATGGAGATGACGTTGGAGATGCCCTCCAGGAACACCAGGTCGCTTTCGATGAAGTCTTCGCCATTGCTGCTGTCGGCTTCGAGCACGCCGAACGGGGCGGATGGCCCGCGAATGGGTACGTTGATCGCACGCTCGATGCCGTATTTTTTAAGCAGTGAGGGGGTTCTGAAGCGTTGCTCCTGGCCCAGGTGGTTGGACAGCACCGGCCGGTAGGTGGAAATGGCATAGCCTGCGGGGCTGGCGATGTCCCCGCCCACCGTGGCATGCCCGATGTCAGCTTCATCCCAACCCACACCATGGGACAGCAAAAACTCGTCGCTGTCCGCTATGGGCGTGAGCACCTTGGCGAATGGCGTCTCCATGCCCTTGGCCACGACATCGCACGCCAGCGTCAGCAGCGCATCCAGGTTAGACGACTTCAGTGACATGACGCCGTACTCGACGACCAGTTCGTGCTGCCGCCGCAGCCTGGCATGCGACTTCTGCAGCGCGGCGCGAATGGTTTCGTCGGGAGATTGATGCTGCATGGGGACTATTTCCAGAAACGAGATAAAGATGCACGCTGAAGCGCTTTCGCCAGTGCGTCAGCACTGTGGTTTACACCGCGCATTGCCCTGATGCAACAACGAAATCAGTCTAACCCCGCCGCTCATGCACGCCGAACACATGGCAGTTCATCTGTTCAACTCACCAAGATGGCCTGATGGTGTTCGATAGAGGGTATGGATACCTCCTCTCGGCGGGCGGCAAGCCACGCCCGCATGCGCTCAGTATCGAAAATCTGACCCTCCTCCATCATCACTAGAATGAGTGATTGAGACATTCTGTAACACCCGCATTGCGAGCAGCGTCGCTCTTCCCACCCGAGCGGGCATTCGACGGAATCAGCATGTCCAGCGCAAATCAGACAACTCATGAAGCCCCCTTATGCTCTTTTTGGCGTGGGAAGTTGTTTACAGGTCGACAGGATGGGTCGCATAACGGTTAGGCATGAGATTTTCATGCCAACTTTAAAATCCCCCTTATGTCATGACCGCGCATCGAGTTGTGCTAGCCAAGGCTAAGTCGCACCTTGTCGAGCAGATCACCGATCTGGAAGGGTTTGATCAAGAGGTCCATCCCCGTGTCCAGAAATGCCTGCCGATCCAGCGCCGTCTCGGCGTAACCGGTCATGAACAAGACCGGCAGCCCCGGGCGGTAAGTACGCGCCATGTCGGCCAGTTCGCGGCCACTCATGCCCGGCAGCCCGACATCGGTCAGCAACAACTCGATGTCGGCATCTTCGCGCAGGTGGTCCAGCGCTTGCTCGATGGTTTCGGCCAGGGTGCAGCGATAACCCGCGTCAGCAAGCACTTCTGCCACCGACAGGCGCACAGAGGCCATGTCTTCGACCACCAGCACATGCTCGCCAGCGCCGCGCTGGTCCAATTGTGGCACCTGTGCCTCACAGGTGACCTGGTGGCTGCTGGCCGGCAACATCAACGTCACCTCGGTCCCCTGCCCTGGCACGCTGCAGATCGACACATGCCCACCCGACTGGCGGGCGAAGCCATAGATGGTCGATAGCCCAAGCCCGGTCCCTTGGCCGACCGGCTTGGTGGTGAAGAACGGGTCGAACACCCGCTCCAGCACCTCCGGTTCGATGCCGCCGCCATCATCGCGCACGCTCACCGCCACATAGGGGCCGTCCTGCAGGTAAGGGTTGCCATGCGACCAGCTCGCCGCGGTGTTGACCCAGATATGCCCGCCTTTGGCCAGGGCATCGCGGGCGTTGATCACCAGGTTGAGCACCGCGCTCTCTAGCTGGATCGGGTCGACCAGGGCGATGGTCGGCTCGCTGGAAAGCTCCAATACCAGCACGATCCGTTCGCCGATAGTGCGGGTGATCAGCTCTTCCAGCGAGCGCACGCGCTCGTTGATGTCCACCGGGCGGGTGTCCAGCGGCTGCTGACGGGCAAATGCCAGCAGCCGGTGGGTCAGCGAAGCGGCGCTCATGGCTGAACTGAGCGCGGCGTCTGCGTAACTCGGGATCTTTTCCAGACGGTTCTGCGCCACCCGTTTGCGGATCAGCTCCAGGCTGGTGATGATGCCGGTCAGCAGGTTGTTGAAATCGTGGGCGATCCCTCCTGTCAGGCTGCCCAAAGCGTCCATCTTTTGTAACTGCAGCAGTTGCGCCTCGGTCTGCGCCCGCTGGGCCATTTCTCGCGCCAGCTGGGTGTTGGCGTCATCCAGGCGTGCCAGGTGCGAGCGTTCGCGGTGGCGGTGTTCGGTGACGTCCTCGACGAACACCAGGCAGAACCCTGGCGCTCGGTAGGGCGAAAGCTGCCACTCGGTGTCCCGTGGCTGGCCGTGCACGCTCATGCCCAGCGTGCCACGCCAGCGCTGGCCAGCGGCCAGGTGCTGGCGCAAGGCGGCGATAGCGGTTTGCTGACCGTCGACAAAGCACTCCTGCAGCGCCTTGGGGTTACGGTTGTCTTGGGTCAGCTGGGCGAATGCATGGTTGCACTCATGCACCTTGAGCTCGGCATCGAGCACGGCGATGGGTGCCGAGACATTGGTGAAAATTTCCCGAAAGTTGGCCTCGCTTGCACGCAGCGCCCGCTCGGTATCGCGCACCCGCATCAGGGTCCGCAGGGTCGCCACCAGCACATCCGGGTCCACTGGATGCACCAAGTAAGCGTCGGCACCGGCGTCGAGCCCGGTAATGATGTCACCGGTCTGGATCGACGCCGCCGACACGTGAATCACCGGCAGCAGTGCAGTCTCAGGGTCCGCGCGCAGCAACCGGACGATATCGAAACCGCTCATGTCCGGCAGGTTGACGTCGAGGATCAGCCCGTCTATCTGCTCGCTGCCGATCATGGCCAGCCCTTCGCCACCGGTGCCCGCCTCCAGCACCTGGTAGCCATGCTGGGCCAGGCGGCGACGCAGCGCATAACGCGTGGCGACGTTGTCGTCGACAATTAGCAGGCGAATGTCAGGGTTCATCAACGCTCTCCTGGGCCAGCGCCAGCGGGATGACGACAAAGAACGACGACCCTTCGCCCGGCACACTGTCCACCCCTACTTCACCGCCCAGCAAGGCCGCGAAGCGCTTGCACAGTGACAAGCCGAGGCCAGTGCCGCGCAGGCGTTTCTGCAGCGGCGAGTCGATTTGGGCGAAGTCTTCGAACAGCCCGCCCAGCAGCTCAGGTGCGATGCCGATGCCCGTGTCGGTCACAGCAAAACGAATCTGGTCGTTGCCCTGCAAGTGCGCCGACACCCGCACTTCGCCACGGGTGGTGAACTTCAGCGCGTTGGAGATGAAGTTGCGCAGGATCTGCGCCAGCTTCTTGTCATCGGTATACATCTTCGGCAGCCCGTGTGGCTCTTCGAAGATGAGGTCTACCGAGCCCATGTCGACGATCGGGCGGAACATCCCGCGCAAGGCAGCGAACAGGTCGAGCATGTCGAACCAGGCCGGCGAAATGGTGATGCGACCGGCTTCGATCTTGGCCAGGTCGAGCAAGTCGTCGACCATGTCGCTGAGTTCGCGCGTGGCGTTGCTGACGAAGGCCACCTGCAATTGCTGCTCCTTGCTCAGCGGCCCGTCCACTTCGTCGGCCAACAGGCTAGTGATGCTCAGGATCGAGCCCAGCGGCGTGCGGAACTCGTGGCTCATGTAGGACAGGAAGCGGCTTTTAAGGTCCGACGCCTGGCGCAACTGTTCGGCCTGGGTATCGAGCTCGGCATACAGCGCCAGCACACCCTGGTTGGTTTCTTCCAGCTCAGCGCGCAGGGCTTGGTTTTCGGCTTGCAGGTGTGCCATGCAGGCAGCCTGCTCGGCCCGGTTGTCGTCAGGCATGCACCGTCTCCAGATCGAGGACCAGCACGGTCACATCGTCCCGCCCACGGCAGAAGTCGCGGTGCAATACCGCCGCGATCACGGCCGGGTGGCGAAGCACGAGGCCCGGGTAAGCTTGAAGGTTCCAACGGGACTGTAGGCCGTCACTGAACATGATCAACAGGTTTCCCCTCACGTGAGCGTAGTCGAACACTTGCCCCTTGCGGTACTGCCCTCCAACGATGCCGGGGTGCGAGGCCAGGCCCCGCGGGCGTTCGCCGCCGACCAGGGTGGCGCCGATGTTGCCGATACCGATGAACGCCACACTGTCACGCGCGCCCTCGTACTGGGCAATCGCGACGGCCCCGCCGCGCGTGCCGGCCATGGCCTGGTGCAGCTCGCCCAGCAGCTGCTGGGGCGCGCTGAAGGGGCTTTGGGCAAAAGCCTGCGCGCCCGCCTTGGCGGCGCGTTCCGCTTCTTCGCCATGGCCCAGGCCGTCGATCAACAAGGCACTCACGCGCTGCTCGCCGAGGGTCACGTGCCACGTATCGCCACAGGCTGGGTCGTCATGCAATGAATGCTGGCTGACGCCCAGGCGAATGTCCTTGGGCGTGCCGTCTTGTTTATAGACCCGCGCCAGTACCACTGCGCCTTGTGCGTCTGTGTGCACATCGAACACCTGTGCCAGACGGCTCACAGCGCCCAGGCCGATACCTTGGGTGCCCCCGGTGGAATAGCCATCGACCAGGCAGTTGGCCAGGTCGAAGCCATGGCCGCGGTCCACCGCCAGCAACTCGATGCCAGGCTGGTCGCCATGGGCAAGCACGCGCAGGTGCAGTTCGCCGCGTGCGGCGTGCTTGAGCACATTGCTGGCAAGTTCGGTGGCGACGAGGGCTGCCCGGCCTGCATCAGCGGCGTCGAAGCCCTGCTGTTCGGCAAGTTTCTGCACCACACGTCGGGCGTGCCCGACCTGGCTGGCATCGTCGAGGCGCAGCACCTGGGTCAGGCTTGCGCTCAGGCTCATATCCATCGGGTGATCATTACCCGGGTACCTTGCCCGGGCGCGGTGTCCAGCTCGAATTCGTCGACCAGGCGTCGTGCGCCGGTCAGGCCAAGGCCCAGGCCGCCGCCCGAGGTCCAGCCATCGGTCAGGGCCAGTTTGATGTCGGCAATGCCCGGCCCTTCGTCACGGAACACCAGGCGTACGCCGACGCGGCCGGCCTCTTCGATGACCTCCCAGTCCATGTCACCGCCCCCGCCGTACACCACCGTGTTGCGGGCCAGTTCACTGACGGCGGTGACCAGTTTGGTCAAGTCGACCAGGCGCATGCCGCAATCGCTGGCGATTTTTCGCGTCAATTGGCGGGCCAGCACCACGTCCTGCTCGATGCGTACCGGCTGGCTGCCACGCTCACGAAGGCTCATGAGTGGCCTACCCGCTTGCGCAACAGGTGCATGCCGCGGTCGACATTGAGCGCAGTGCTGACACCCGGCAGTGTCAGCCCTAACTCCACCAGGGTGATCGCCACCGCTGGCTGCATGCCGACCAGCACGGTCTCGGCATCCATGATGCGCGACAGCCCCGAGATAGTGGCAATCATGCGGCCGATGAACGAGTCGACCATGTCCAGTGCCGAGATGTCGATCAGCACGCCACGGGCCGAGGTGTGTTCGATGCGATCGGTCAGGTCGTCCTGCAGGCGCAGCGCCAGTTGGTCATGCATATCGACCTGGATGGTCACCAGCAGGAATTCGCCCATTTGCAAGATGGGGATTCGTTCCATGGGCTCAGCCCCGCTCGCCAGCAGCGGTACCCAGGCGCGCCAGCGCCAGCTTCAGGGCATCGGCGAGGTTGGATTTGGTGGTCAGCGTGCCCAGGTCCAGGCCCAGGTGCACGATGGTTTGCGCAATTTGCGGGCGCACGCCGCTGATAATGCAGTCGGCGCCCATGAGGCGGATGGCGGTCACGGTCTTGAGCAGGTGCTGGGCCACCAAGGTATCGACTGTTGGCACGCCCGTGATGTCGATAATGGCGATCTCGGAGCCTGTGTCGACGATGCGTTGCAACAGCGACTCCATCACGGTCTGGCTGCGATGGGAGTCCAGGGTGCCAATCAGTGGCAACGCCAGGACGCCTTCCCACAACTTGACCACGGGGGTCGACAGCTCCAGCAACTCTTCCTGCTGACGCTTGATCACGGCTTCGCGATTCTTCTGGTAAGTGCGGATGGTGTGCAGGCCGAAGGCATCGAACAGCGACGAAATCTCCCACAGCTGCTCGGCCAGCAGCGCGGGCTGCTCGCGGTAATGGGTTTGCAGCAAGTTGAACAGCGGGCCCTTCAGCGCAAAGATGAAGAATGCCGTCTGATGGGACTCTTGGCCCACCTGGGCGCGGCTGGCAGACAGCTTCTCGAGGAAGCGGCGTGTCTCTTCCCAGCCTTCGGCAGCAATGTTGGTGCCGCTTTCATTGCGCAAGCCATCGACCACCAACTGGAGGAACTCACGGGTTTCCTGGCGCAGGTCCTGTTCGCGGATATTACGCGTCGCCCCGTTGGCTTCGAGTGAGGCGTGCCACTCACTCAGCAGCTGCGCCTGATTGCTGACAATCGCTTCCAACGTACTGTTTTGCAGTGCTGCCATGTCGAGTTAGCTCCGTAAAATGCGTGGCCGGTGCCCCATAATTCGTACCGGCTCCGAGAAGTGACATTTGCCGAGGGAAATAGTTGTGGCGACTGGCAATTAATTGCATTGCGCCATCGCACGTGCCGCTAACTCTAGGCCAAGATTGCCTGGCGCGTTGCGAATCGAAGCCCGCCTACACCGGCAACTCGGTGGTGAGCTTGATTTTCTCCATGGGCACTTCGGTCTTGACGTTTTGCACCACGCTCAGGCTGGTCAAGTGAGCGATCTGGAAGCGGCGATAGGCCTCAAGGTCCGCTGCTACCACCCGCAACAGCAAGTCGCAGTCACCCGCCATGACGTGGCACTCCACCACTTCGGGCAGCAGCCGCACTGCCTCGACGAACTCATCGGTGGTGTCCTGGTCCTGGCGCTTGAGCCACACCCGCACAAACAAGGTCAGGCCCAGCGCTACCTTGGCCGGGTCCACCAGCGCCACATAGCGCTCGATAACGCCGGCTTCTTCCAGCAGGCGCACCCGCCGCAGGCACGGTGAGGGCGATAACCCCACCTGTTTGGCCAGCTCCTGGTTCTGTAGTCGGCCGTCGCGTTGCAGCGCCCGCAGGATACGTCGATCGATGGCGTCGAGCTTGATTGGCATTGAAAACCTTTGATTGGAATATTTCGGCAGCAGATGCCAAATACTCACGCCAGTAGAGCCACTACGCAACCCTATTTCAGCGATTCATTGGAATAATCCCTCCCACTGGAGGTGACCATGAATGCCCTTGAATCCGTAGTTGAAGATCCCCCTGCAACGCCAGACCGCGAATGCTCCGCTGCCGCGACCACCGAATCGCCACCCCAATCGAGCCCGCGCACCGGCTCCACTTCGAGGGGGTGTCAGTGGGTGGCCTGGGTCAGCTTCATCACGCTCGGCGCGTTGATCGGGCCGCTGCTGGGTGACCTGCACCCCTACGGCTTGGACACGGCATTAGCCGCCGTCTTGCTGGTACTGCTCAAGGGCCTGTGGAATGGGGTGCACGCCGCCCTGCCCTGGCTGTTCAGCCTGGTGACTGCAGGGCTGTTCTACCTGCTGATTCCCGGTGGCGGGTACGTGCTGGCGGGCACGCTGGCCGGCCTGGTCAGCGCGTACCTGTGGGCCAAGCCATCCACCCAGGTGCTCAACGCCGCCCCTGGCTGCGTGCTGGTTGCCGTGATCGCACCCGCCTTCGTTTCTGGCCACCCCGCAGACCTCATCGCCCTGGCACTTACCGCTTATGCCGCTTCACGGTTTTCAATCTTGCCAGTGATGCTGTTCGCCCTCGCCGTGACCGCTGCGATACGTGCGCTACTGCCCGCCTGACGCCAGCACGCCGGCAGCCGGCAAGCTGTCGAGAAACGCGGCAATCTGTTGGCTGCCACGCACGTGCACGACAGGCACCTGCGGCCCTTTCGCCAGGCGCTGCGCCTCGATGCCTGGGCGGTAGCCGCGATCGAAGTTCCACACGAAGTTCAGGAAAGTCAGGAACGCCCGGTCGAGTTTCTCTGTGCAACCGGCGGGTAGGTCTGGACGGGGCCGGTTCATGACGCTGCGCAGGATCACCCGGGTGAAACAGGTAAGCCGGGGCGTATCGAGCCAGATGACCAGGTCGGCACGGGGCAGGCGCAGGTCGAATGTGCGCCGGGCGTAGTTGCCTTCACACACCCAGCTGTCCCCTGCTGTCGCCTCGCCGACCCGCTGGCGGAACTGCTCGGCGTCCGGTTCGACCCAGCCGGGCTCCCAGAACAGGGTATCCAGGTGAACCACCGGCACCCCGAGCCGCTTGCCCACGGCACGAGCAAGGGTGGATTTACCACTGCCGGCATTTCCCAGAATCACAATCCGTTGCATGGCGGCTTCCTGTCGCGAAAAAAGCCGGCAATTGTGCAGGTTCTGGAGGGGCAGTCCAATCCCTACACAAAAATAGACTTCATTGGTTTAGCCGGCTTCCATAGGACAGCACATAACTTAGTGGTTTAGCAGGGACCTGTGGGAGCTACTGTCTTGTAGTGCTTGTTCCGGCCTCATCGCTGGCAAGCCAGCTCCCACAGGTCCGGCGCTAGACTTGGAGGCTACATAGTTCGGGTGGGAGCTGGCTTGCCAGCGATCACCGGCGAAGCCGGTGCCATGCACCGCGGTGCCTGCGTCGCCGGCAAGCCGGCTCCCACAGGATTGGGGGCTTGCTACAGACTGTTCCCCTACACCCCCATGTGCATCTCGCGAATCAGCTTCTTGTTGATCTTGCCGATGCTGGTCTTGGGGATGTCAGTAACGAAGTGCACCTGCCGGGGGATCGCCCACTTGTTGATCTGGCCCCGATCGACGAACTGTTTGAGGTGCGCCTCGAGCATCGGCTGGTCAAGGCTGTCACCCGGCGCGCGGACCACCAGGGCAATCGGCCGCTCACCCCACTGTTCATCGGGAATGCCGACCACCGCCACGGCGCTGACCGCCTGGTGCTGGCTGATCAGGTTTTCCAGGGTCAGCGAGCTGATCCATTCGCCGCCGGTCTTGATCACGTCCTTGATGCGGTCCTTGATCTCCAGCACGCCGTGGCGGTCGATCGAGCCCATGTCACCGGTGTGCAACCAGCCGTCCTGCCACAGCTCGGCGCCTTTCTGCGGTTCGTGCAGGTAGCCCTGGGTCAACCAGGGCGAGCGCACCACGATTTCCCCCAGCGACTCACCGTCGTGGGGCATGTCGTTGCCTTGCGCATCGACGATACGCAAGTCGACCATCGCCACCGGGGCGCCGGTCCTGATGCGCTGCGCGACCTGCTCGCCCATGGGCAAGGCCAGGTCTTGTTCGCGCAAGTGGGTCAGGGTCAGCAGCGGGCAGGTCTCCGACATGCCGTAGCCACTGTAGATCAGCATGCCGCGCTCGCTGGCCTGTCGGGCCAGGCCGTGGGTCAGCGCGCTGCCACCGAGCAGAATCTTCCAGCGGCTGAAATCGGTGTGCCGGCCTTGCTCGCAGTCCAGCATCATCTGCAACAGGGTCGGCACACAGTGCGAGAACGTCACCCCCTCGTCGCGGTACAGCCGGACCAGCGTGTTCGGCTCGTAGCGCCCCGGGTACACCTGCTTGACCCCCAGCACCGTGGCCACGTACGGCACACCCCAGGCGTGCACATGGAACATCGGCGTGATCGGCATGTACACGTCGCTCGAACGTAACAGCGGCTGGCCGTCGTAAGCGGCAAAGGTGCCCAGTTCGTTGAGGGTGTGCAGCACCAACTGACGGTGGGAGAAATACACCCCCTTGGGGTTGCCCGTGGTGCCGGTGGTGTAGAACAAGGTGGCCACCGAGTGCTCGTCGAAATCGTCGAACTCGGCCTGGCAACTGGCGCTGGCCAGCAGCGCCTCGTACTCGCCCAGCACTGGCAGCGTGGTGGCCGTGGCCTGTTCGTCGGTCAGTTGCAGGTAACCTCGCACTGTGCCCAGCTGGCCCTGAATCTGCTCCAGCAGCGGCACGAAGTCGTCGTGCACCAGCACCAGGTCGTCTTGCGCATGGTTCATGGTGTAGGCGACCTGCTCCGGCGATAGCCGCACGTTCACTGTGTGCAGCACGGCGCCTAGCATCGGCACGGCAAAAAAGCACTCCAGCGAGCGGTGGCTGTCCCAGTCCAGCAGCGCCACGGTGTCGCCCGCCTGCACCCCGGCAGCACGCAACACATTGGCCAGGCGCCGAACCCGCTGGTCGAGGTCGCGGTAGGTGTAGCGCAGCCTGTCGGCGTAGACGATCTCCTGCTCAGGATGCTGCCGTACCCCCGACATCAGCAGGCGCTTGATCAGCAAGGGATAGGCATAGGCACCGGCTGCCGGCGGCATTATTTTTGTCTTGGCCATGAAGGTAGATTCCAGTTTCCGTGTTCGTTTCAACTAATAGGGCGCTCAAGCGCTCATCCGTGTGTGCGCCCGGGGTTCGCTCACCTGCTCACCCGGCGGCGCGGTAGGCGCGCAGGGTTGGGGAGCAGCGGCGACAAAGCGTTTGTCCGGCAGCAGGAAGTACGACAGCGCGGGGATCAGCACCAGGGCGCCGAGCATGTTCCACAGGAACATGAAGGTCAGCAGGATGCCCATGTCGGCCTGGAACTTGATCGGCGACCACGCCCAGCCGACCACCCCCGCCGCCAGCGTAATGCCGACCAGCCCCACCACCCGGCCGGTGAAGGCCACGGCGTTCTGGTAGGCCTCGCCCAGCGAACGACCTTGGCGTTGGTAATGCAGCTGCACGCTGAGCAGGTACAAGGCGTAATCCACACCAATGCCGACGCCCAGGGCGATAACCGGCAACGTGGCCACTTTCACGCCAATGCCCATCACCACCATCAAGGCCTCGCACAGCACCGAGGTCAGCACCAGCGGCAACAGCGCCACCAGGGTCGCCCGCCAGCTGCGGAAGGTGATCAGGCAGAACAGCGTCACCGCCAGGTAGACGAACAGCAACATGGTGCGGTTGGCTTCACGGACCACAATGTTGGTTGCCGCCTCGATGCCGGCACTGCCGGCCGCGAGCATGAACTGGCGGTCGGGGCTGCTGTTATCGCGGGCAAAGCGGTCGGCGATGGCCACCACGTCGTCCAGGGTCTGGGCCTTGTGGTCTTTGAGGTAGGCGATCACCGGCATCATCGAGCAGTCGGTGTTGAACAGCTCCGGCGCATTGACCGACGCTTGCTGGGCGGCGTAGTTGAGCATGTCTTGGTTGCGTTGCAGGCTGCTCATCTTCGGGTTGCCCTCGAATGAACCCGCCGTGATCTGGCGCACGGCATTCACCAGCGACACCGTGGTCTGCACGCCCGGGTACTGCTGCAGCTCCCAGGCCAGGCGGTCGGCGAGCATCAGCGTCTGGTAGCTGAGGCAGCCTTCCGGCGGGGTCTTGATCATCACCGCGAACAGGTCGCTGGACAGCGTGTAATGCTGGGTGATGTAAGCGTTGTCGCGGTTGTAGCGGGAATCGGCGCGCAACTCTGGCGCCCCGCTGTCGAGGTCACCGATCTTCAACTGCAGGCTCACCCAGAACCCACCCACGCCCATCAGCGTGGCCACCAGCACGGCGCCCGTGGCCCACTTGCGCGTGGTGAAACGGTCGAGCGCATCCCACAGTTTGCCGAAGCCGC
Source organism: Pseudomonas sp. LAIL14HWK12:I7 (assembly GCF_000483465.1). Taxonomy (NCBI): domain Bacteria; kingdom Pseudomonadati; phylum Pseudomonadota; class Gammaproteobacteria; order Pseudomonadales; family Pseudomonadaceae; genus Pseudomonas; species Pseudomonas sp. LAIL14HWK12:I7. Next base: position 379,564 of record NZ_KI519606.1, on the reverse strand, counting down.
GGTGCTCGGCAGCGCGCTGGTCGATGCACAGCGCCCGTGCGGCGGCCTTGCGGCCCACGCCGACGTAGGACAACGCCACCGGTATCAACAGCAACGAGGTGAAGATCAGCACCGCGACACCAATACTGGCGGTGATTGCCAGGTCCTTGATCACCGGGATGTCGATCAGCATCAGCACGGCAAAGCCCACGGCGTCGGCCAGCAACGCAGTGACCCCGGCCACGAACAGGCGGCGGAATGTGTAACGCGCGGCGACCTGCCGGTGCGTGCCACGGCCAATGTCCTGCATGATGCCGTTCATCTTCTGCGCCGCATGGGACACGCCGATGGCGAAAATCAGGAACGGCACCAGGATCGAATAAGGGTCGATGGCATAGCCCAGCCAGCCGACAATACCCAGTTGCCACACCACCGCCGTGAGCGAACAGAACACCACCAGCAAGGTACTGCGCACACAGCGGGTGTACAGGAAGATGATCACCAGCGACGTGAGCACCGCCAGAGCAAAGAACATCATCACTTGGACCAGCCCGTCGCTCAGGTCGCCCATTAGCTTGGCAAACCCGATGACCCGCACCTTGTACTTGCCATGGCCCTCTTCGCCGGCCTTGCGCGCCGTGCTGTCCCCGGCGTACTCGTACTTGTCGCGCAGCTGCTGCTCGAGCATCTGCGAGAACTGCCGGTAATCAATGCCGCGGCCGGTGGCCAGGTCGTGGTCGAGCAGTGGCACCACCAGCATGCTCGATTTGAAATCGGTCGCCACCAGGCTACCGACGATGCCAGCGCGGTTGATGTTCTGGCGCAGTTGATCGATGTCGGCGGGCTTGCCCTGGTAATCGTCGGGCATCACCGGGCCACCCTGGAAGCCTTCCTCGGTGACTTCGGTCCAGCGCACCCCTGGGCTCCACAACGACTTCATCCAGGCGCGGTCTACGCCCTGGGCCAGAAACAGCTCGTCGTTGATCTGCTTGAGCACGTTCAGGTATTCAGGGTCGTAGATATCGCCCTGGGTGTTCTCCACCACAACCCGCACCGCGTTGCCCAAACCGCGCAGCGACTTGCGGTTGTCGAGGTAATTCTGGATGTAAGGCTGGCTCTGCGGGATCATTTTTTCGAAGCTGGGACGCAGCTCCAGGCGGGTCAGCGCCAGATACCCCAACACCCCCGTGACCAGCACCATGAACAGCATGAACAGCGGGCGGTAGTTGAAGACCATGCGCTCCAGCACGTTGCCGGAACGCGGGTCGAAATCCCTCAGGTCGCGGATGACCGGCAGGGTGTCTTGCTTGATGTTGGCCATCACTGGGTTCTCTTGGAATGCTTGGAGGCTTATCGGGCGGGCAGCACGCGTACACCGCGCTCGCCTACCAGCACGGTGGCATTTGCGCCGGTCTGCAGGGCGCCGGCCACCGGTGCCGGCGGCACCTGCGGTTGCACGGCAAAGCTCAGGCCGCCGTCGCGGCTGCGCAGCACCTGCCCGCCCTGGCTGAACAGCCAGTAGTCACCGTGGCTGTCGAGGCTGGCGGCGGTGATGCTCTGGGTCACCCCGGTGTCCACCTTGGCCCAGCTCTGGCCGCCATCTAGGCTGCGTGCCACATGGCCGCGCAGGCCATAGGCGAGCACCTCGCCAGGCTTGCCGAACACGCCAAACCAGGTACCTGGGTAGGGGCTGGGCAAGGCGACGAAGCGCTGCTGGCCGGCATCCCACTTCAGCAGCAGGCCCTGTTCGCCAACCAGGTACAGCGCATCGCCGACGGCGCGGATCGCATTCAGGTGAAAGCCTTGCGGGTTGTCGGTGCGGTCTTGCATCGGCACCCAGGTGCTGCCGCCGTCGTCAGTGCGCAGGATCAGGTTGAACACCCCCACCGCGTAGCCGTGGCGGGCGTCGGCGAACCACACACCGAGCAACGGCTTGTCGGCGCCCTCCTGCTCCAGGCGCTGGCCCTCGGCAGCGAACTGCGCCCATTGCGCGTCCTCGGGATGGGCCTTGGCCAAGGCCTGGTAATGGGCCGCCACCAAAGCGCCAATCTGCCGGCCATCGAGCTGTACCGCCCAGTTGGCGCCGCCGTCACGGCTGTGCAGGATCACCCCATCGTTGCCCACCGCCCAACCTTCCAGCGCAGTGGGGAACACCAAAGCATTAAGGTCGGCACTGACCGGCACGTTGGCCTGGTGCCAATCCTGGCCCTGGTTGTCGGAATACACGATATGGCCACGCGGCCCTACCGCGACCAGCCGCTCACCGGCCAGTGCTACATCGCGCAGCGCACTGTGTACCACCAACGCACTGGTTTTGGCCGGCAAGTCCAATACATCGACATAGGCCGCCTGGGCCCCACCGCAAGCGCCGCCCAAAGTGAGCGCGACGGCCAGCGCCCACGGCGTAAACGTGTTCAAAGTAGCCATGCCACATCCTCTGCAAACCCTGCCGGCGGCCACCTGTGGCCAGCCGGCAGGCTGATCGTCGGGGTCAGCGAATACCGGCGCCGGCCAGGGCTTCCGGCGACCACTGCGCCTTGGACAGAGGGGCGATGTACTCGATACCGCCGTGCGGGCCAATCAGGCCATTGACGTTGTAGCTGCCACCCACCAGGTCGTAGACCACATGCGGGTTGTTGTTGGGGATCTGCACGTCGTAGCTCTGCGTGAAGAAGCTGAACGAGCCGCGATACAACTGGCCACGGGCGTCGTACTGGTCGGAGGCCAGGGCGAACCAGCTGTCCTCGTCGAGGTAGAAGCGGCGCTTGGCATAGATGTGCCGCGCATTGCCCTTGAGCGTGCCTTCCACTACCCACACGCGGTGCTTCTCCCAACGCACCTGGTCAGGCGCCAGGTGGTTCGGCGTGGTCAGGGTTTTCGGGTCGTGGATGTAGGTCAGCCGGTAGGTGTTGTACGGCACGTACATCTCGCGCTTGCCTACCAGGTGCCAGTCGTAGCGGTCCAACGCGCCGTTGAACACGTACACGTCATCGAACGTACCCGAGCCGGCGGTGCCCGGGTTGGGGGTGTCGTAGGCCAGGTTCGGCGCCAGCTTCACTCGGCGCTGCCCCGGCAGGTACTGCCAGGCGCGACGTTCTTGCACCAGCGGGTTGGCGGCGTCCTTGAGCATCATCGACTCACCGGCACGGCGCGCCGGGCCTTCGAAGTACAGCTTGGTCTGGAAGTAGATGTCCTTGGCTTCGATGACCTTGTTCAGGTCTTCGTAGATCGGGTAGGCGTTATAGGCCAGGCCCGTGGTCGCCAGGGCCGCGACACCGGCAGCGTCGACGTTCCAGGAGTCGTACTTGGCCTTCTGCGCCACGCCCTGGTAGCGCAGCAGGTGGTTCCACATCGCCTCGGCACCCGATTGCGGCACTGGGAACGGCACGCCGGGAAGGACATTTTCGATGGCCAAGCCGTCCTGCAGGGACTTGGCATTGGCGGCGTTCTTCAGGGTGTTGTCGAGCAGTGCCTTGGGCAACGCGGCAGTGCGGTGGCTGGGGTAGACGTCGATGTGGAAGGTGGGGAAGCGCTTGGCCAGCTCCACCGTGGTGGCGGTCAGCGCGTCCTTGTACTGGTCGACGTTCTTGCCGTCGATCACCAGCAGCGGCTTTTCAGTGGCAAAGGGGTCGGGGCGCAGGGTATCGCCTTGCTTGAAGCCCGCGGGCGGGGTGTTCAGGCCGCCCTGGTAGGCCGGGATCGAACCGTCGGCGTTGCCCGCCTTGTCAGCACCCACCGCGGTCAGGTCCTTGCCCAGCCGGGCGACATCCTGGGCCGGGGCGGCCGCTTGGGCGCCCCCGGCGATAACGACCGCAAGCGAGGCCGACAGCAGGCTATTGAGATACTTCATCAGGTTTCTCCGCTTGTTGTTGTAATGGAGTTTCAGAAGGTGGTCTTGAACGAGGCAGTGACCATGCCGCGGTCCTTGAGCAGCGGCGCCAGGCCGGCCTGCGACGTGATCTGCCCGGGGATGCACTGGTAGCGCCCGTTGGTGCCTGGGGTGTTGTTGTCGGTACCGCTCGAGCAGGTATCGAACTTGCCGAAGGAGTCGACGTACTTCAGGTCGAATTTGTATTTTTGGTAGACATCGGCGGCGATCCCCACCGAGTAGCTGCCAGAGTCCTCGTTACCGCCCAGCTGGATGGCCGAGTTGCCCTTGAGGCCGACGTTGTAGGACAGCGGCATCGACACATCGACCCCCGGCAGCGCCTGGAACCAGGTCGGGGTGAAGTTGACCGCCAGGGTGTAGGCGTTGGTGGTGACCTTGTCGACGCCGTGGTAGGTGGAGTCGCCCTTGAAGGTCTGCTCACCCTTGTCGACGCTGACCAGGTGGGTCATCGCGCCCTCCACGGCCAACGACGATGCATTCCACAGCGGCGTGGCACCAAACGACACCAGGCCATTGAGCACCACATGGAAGGTTTTACCGCGGGCCAGCCCGGTTTCACCGTGGCCTGGCACCTCGCCGATCAGGTTGGTGCCGCCGGCGGTGCCGGCCAAGGCCTCGTACAGTGGCCCGTTGATGGTGCTGAAGTTGCTGATCAGCGGCATGTTCTCGCGGTAGTTGACGTCCAACCCCACGCTGACCGGGCCGACGCTCTTCGCCAGGCTGATGCCGTAGATGTCGATATCGTCGGCGTAAGCGGCCATGTAGCTGCTGCCGGCCAGGCTGCCGGTGTGCAGGTTGGGGGCGTTGATCAGCACGGCCGGGGTCGGGTCGGAGGTGTTGCGGTAGTAGAAGCCCAGGGTGCCGTCGAGCCATTCCGGGCTCCACTTGGCCATCAAGCCGAAGTCACCCGTGTTGTGGGGGCGAATGTCATGCCCGCGCGGCGCGCCGTAGAAGGCACCGGCACCGCCGACGGCATTGGGCACCGGCAACCAGAAGATCTCACCGCCATCGCCCAGCATGTCATAGGCACCCATGTAGGTACCGCCTTCGGGCAGGCGCGAGTTCTCGAACTCGAGGAAGTACTGCGCCGCCAGGGTCAGTTCAGGGTTGACCGTGTAGCTCAGCGACAACTGCTTGCGCGGCAGGAACAGTTCTTTGGTTTCGGTACCCGGCACGTTGTACAGCTTGGCCAGGTCCAGGGCCGACTGGCCATAGTTGATGCCGTTGGCGGCGTTGAACAGGGTCTCGCCCCAGTACACCGAGTGCCAGCCCAGCTTGCCGCTCAGCATCGACTCGTCGCCGATTTCGGTGTTGTAGAACACGAAGGCATCCAGAAACTCGCCCGACGGCCCGTTGTAGTAACGGTCGCTGTAACGGCTCAGGCCATGGTGGCGTGCCGGGCCACCGGCCAACACGGTACCCGCCGGCAAGCCACCGGCCGGGCGTGCCAGCACCAGGTTGCCAGCGTTACCCGCTTGGCCGGGGAACGGGTTGGAATTGGACCCCACGTCGTCATAGGCATGGTCGTACCAGCTGGCCGCGCTGACGCGCATGCCCATGGTGTTCTGATAGACCACATCCAGCTCGGTGAGCAGGTCGAGGCGCTGGGTGACCGCGCTACCGACGCTGAAATTCTTGTCGCCGTCATTGAGGTTGGCGGTGCGGGCGATCTTGGCGTTTTCGCCTTCGACCCGCTGGCCATAGCTGAGCTTGGCGGTGTTGTCGAAGCGCACGCTCCAGTCAGGGTTGGCGATGTCCAGCTGGAATGCCTGGGCAGCCGGCGCACCGGCGACCAGCAGCAACGTAGCCATCACGTTACGGCGGGGAAGGCAGAAGAGAACGTTTTTATTGTTGTTCATGCGATGTCTCTGCGTGGGGGTTAGGCGCGGCTCAGCGATCGAGTTGCTGTATCAGGGCCTCGGCTTGGGGCCACGGGCCGTAGCCCGAGGCAGGGTTGAGGTGGCCAACGGCACCGAGTTCGACCAGCGCGCTGCCCCACTGCGTGGCCAGGCCGGCGACTGCGCTCAGGCTGGCCAGGTGGTCGTTGCTGCTGGCGGCTACCAGGCTGGGGAACGGCAGCGGGCCGCCTGGCAATGGCGCCCAACCGTGGGCGCGCAGGGAATCCGGGGTGGGATAGCCTTGTGGCCAATCGCTGTGCAGGTCTGGCGGTGCGGCCAGCAAGGCGCCCTTGATCGGCCGCTGATAGCGCGCCGCCCAGTGCGCCACCATCAGCACGCCGGCGCTGTGCGCGACCAGGATCACCGGGCCCTCGATTTGCGCCAGCTCACGCTCGATCGCTTCGACCCGTGCCGTGCAACTCAGCTTGTCGGTTTCCAGTGGCGGCACCGCACGCACCTTGGCCAGGCGCGCCTGCAACAGGGTCTGCCAGTGTTCAGGTACATGGTCGCGCAGACCGGGAACGATCAGCACGGTGGCGGCGGTTTGCAGTTTTTCCATGTCAGGGCCCTTGCTCTGTTCACTCGGTCGATTGCCGACTGCTTGAGGGCCAGAGTAATGAGTCGGTCCGGCACACGCTTTACATTGCGCGTCACGGATTTTTCAGTTGATGACACGGCCGACGCGGCCGCCCGCAGCCCCCTCGCCACGGGCGACCAACGGCAGGAAAATGGCTTTGCATCTGATGACACAGGCGCTATAAGTGACTACCCGCCAGCGCAGCGGGATGCCCATCAAGAACACGTGGAAAACAACAATATGACCGTGCTCGCCCGAGCGGCTTCGCTCACCAATTACCTGGAAGTTTCCCGCCACCTGGGCCTCAACGGCCATGGCCTGCTGGCCCAGGCTGGCCTCAGTGCGTCCTTGCTCGAAGCGCCTGATCAGCGCATCCCGGTGGCTGCCGCCATCAGCGTACTTGAAGAATCGGCGCGGCTGAGCGGCTGCGAAGCCTTCGGCCTGCGCATGGCCGAACTGCGCCAGTTGTCGGATTTTGGTGAGGTCAGCCTGCTGATCAGCCACCAGCATTCGCTGCGCGATGCGCTGCAGGTGATCGTGCAGTACCGCCATGTGCTCAACAATGCGCTGGCGATCCACATCGAAGAAACCGGCAAGACGGTGATCATCCGCCAGGAGGTCATCACCGAGCAGCCGATACACAGCCGCCAGGCCATCGAGCTGGCCATCGGTGTGATGCACCGCTTCTGCTCAGCGCTGCTGGGCGCCCACTGGCACCCGATCAGCGTCAACTTCACCCATGCCGCCCCTGCCGACGTGGCCATCCACCGGCGCATTTTTGGCTGCAAGCTTGAGTTCAACAGCGACTTCAACGGCATCGTCTGCTCGGCCTCCGACCTGGACACGGCCAACCCGCAGGCCAACGAAGCCATGGCGCGGCTCGCCCAGCGCTACGTGTGTACGCTGCAGGATGACGGCAACCCCTCCCTGGTGCACGAGGTGCGCAAGTCGATCTTTTTGCTGATGCCCATGGGCCGCGCCACCATCGAACACATCGCCCAGACCCAAGGCATGAACGTGCGCACCTTGCAGCGCCGGCTGGAAGAAGAAGGCGCCACCTTCAGCGAGCTGGTCAACGGCGTGCGCCGCGACCTGGTGCTGCGCTACCTGGAAAGCCCCGGCTATTCGCTGGGGCGTATCGCCGACATGCTCGGCTATTCCATGCACAGTTCGTTCACCCGCTGGTTCATCAGCCAGTTCGGCCAGCCACCGGCCACCTGGCGTGTTCAGCATGACCTGCCCACGCCACTCAAACGCGCCCGCAGCGCGGCCCAGGGGCCAGTCACCACGCGCTGAGCGCGTGGTGTTACAAGCCGAAGCGCAACAGCACCAGCACCAGCGCCACCAAGAACACCGTCTCGCCGACCATCAGCAAAATCGGCTTGATGCCCACGGCGGCCAGCTCCTTGAGCTGGGTCTTCATGCCCAGGGCACTGATCGACACCACCAGGCACCAGCGCGACAGCTCGTTGACCCCACCCTGCACGGCCAACGGCACCCAACCGGTGCTGTTGATGCAGGCCAGCGCCAGAAACCCCACCGCGAACCAGGGCAACAATGGCGGGCGCTTGCCTGCGGTGTCGGTACCCTGGCGGCGCGAGATCATGGCCGCGACAACAATCACCGGCACCAGCATGGCGACGCGCATCAGCTTGACCACCGTGGCGGTGTCGCCGGTTTCGGGCGACATGCTGTAGCCCGCCCCCACTACCTGGGCGACGTCATGGATCGTCGCGCCAAGAAAGACCCCGGCAGCCTGTGGCGACAGGCCGAGCGCGTTGGCGATCATTGGGTAGAGGATCATCGCCAGGGTCGACAACGCCGACACACCGATGACGGTGAACAGCGTCGCCCGCTCTTTTTGCGGGTGGCTGGGCAGCGCAGCGGCCAGCGCCAACGCCGCCGAGGCGCCGCAGATCGCCGTGGCGCCACCGGTGAGCATGCCGAACAGGCGCTGGAACCCCAGGGCCTTGGCCGCCACCATCGACACGCCGATGGTCACCACCACCAGGATCACCACCAGTGCGACGGCCTTCCAGCCCAGGCCTGCCATCTGCTCCAGGGTGATACGCATGCCCAGCAATGCCACGCCCAAGCGCAATACCGTGCGTGCGGTGAATTCGATGCCGGCTTTGCATTTGCCATCGCTGGCCAGAAAATTCAGTGCCAGGCCTAGTAGCAGGGCGAACAGCATGACCGGCGCGCCATAATGCTCCGCCAGAAAGCTCGCCGCCCCAGCGGCAATCAGGCTGACGCTAAGCCCCGGCGCCAACTCCCGCGCGCGGTGGTTGACCTGGGCAAGCGCAAGGGTGCTCATGACACCTCCTCCTGGCCGGCGAGGACGATAAAGACCTGGTCGCCCTCCACCTCCACCGGGTAGCTGGCCACTTTGAGTGCCTTGGAGTTGAGTAGGTAGCCGCTGGCAAGGTCAAAGCGCAGGCCATGGGCGCGGCACTGGATCACGGCGCCGTCCAGTTGCCCGGCGCACAACGATGAACCCTGGTGCGGGCAGCTGTCGTCGATGGCCAGCAAACGCCCGTCAACATTGAACAGCGCCAGGCTTTTGCCCCCATGTTCGAACAGCATACGCTCGCCTACGCCGGGCACGCGCTGGGCCGGTACCTCGATACGCCCGTTCACGCCTGCACCCCCGCCGAACGCGACAGCGCCACGTGCATGGCGTCGAGCAGTTGTTCTGCCGGCTGGGCACCGAACACGCGCAGGTGGTCGTCGAAGACGAAACACGGCACGCCCCTGCTGGCGATGTCGGCGCTGGCACTGATGAATGGCCGGCCATCAGCGCTCAGGCTCCCGGCCAGCGCGGCAGGTGTAAAGCCGCACTGTTCGGCGATGCGCAACAGGGTGTCGCGATCGCCCAAGTCTTCGCCCTCGCGGAAATACGCGGCAAACAGCCGCTCCAGTAGCGCCTCGACCTGTTGCTCGCTGCCCAGCTCGACCGCATGCAGCAGCAGGCGATGGGCGTCGGCAGTATTGGGCATGTGCGCGATGCGGCTGAAGTCGATCAGCTCGCCCACGGCACGCGCAGCCTCCTGCACTTGCCCTTGGCGTTGCCGCACCGCCTCGTCGCTGCCCAGGCGGCGGCGGTAGAAATCGGCGAACGGCTGGCCGGTTGCGGGCATGTCGGGCAACAGCTGCACGCCGTGCCAGGCCAGGGTGACCTCGACCTCGGGCCGGGCTTCGCGCAACTGAGCCAGCGCGGTTTGCAGTTGCCGCTTGCCGATCAGGCACCACGGGCATATGAGATCGAAATACACGTCTATCGACAGCGAATGCTTCACGTACGGGCCTCCAGTACAGGCTCGACAGGCGCTTGCGGGTTATTGCCACAGGCCAGGCGCGCCATGTCAGGGTGGTAGTGGCGCTTGGCGTAGAAAAACACCGCGGCGGCGGCGATGCTGATCAACGGCACCAGTTGAAAGGCGGCTTGCAGGCCGATCAGGTCGGACACCTTGCCGGTGATCAACGGGCCAGTGGCCAGGCCGAGCAGGTTGTTGCTCAGGGTCAGGGTGGCGAATGCCGTGCCATGCACCGTGTAGTGGGTCAGGTTGGCGACCATGGCACTGGACGGGCCATTGGTGCCTGCGGCAATCATCATACCCAGGCAGATCAGGACCAGTTGCGGCAGGCCCGCCGGCATGGCGAAGGCCACTGACAGCAGCACACAGCTGCCCAGGCAGTAGGCGATGGCCAGGCTGATCTTGCGATCAGGGCGATCGCGCCCCATGCGGTCGCACAACATGCCGCACAGCACGATGCCGACGCCGCTGCACAGCACAATGATTGCTGCCACGGCGCCGGCCCGGTCGGTGCTCATGGCGTAGTAGCGGTTCAGGTAGCTGGGGATCCAGACGATCACCGTGCCGCCGACGAACAGCTGCAAGCCGCTGCCGACATAGGCGCTGATCACCGAGCGGCTTGAATAGAGCGTGCGTAGTGGGCGCAATGCCTTCAAGGCGGCCTTGTCGCTGGCGCTCGCCCGATTTTTCGGGGCAATGCGCGCCTCGCGCACGATCAGCGGGTAGAGCAGCGCCAGGGCCAGGCCGAAAAACGCCATGCCAGCGAACGCCCAGCGCCAACCCAGGTGCTGAGCCATCACCCCGCCCAGGGCCATGCCCAGCACCGAGCCGAACATGCCACCGGCCATGAACGACCCAGCCAAGGTGGCACGCATCTCACGCGGGAACACCGCCACCACCACGGCAATACCGACGCTGCCATAGGCAGCTTCGCCGACACCGACTAGAAAGCGCGCGATGAACATCTGCTGGTAGTTTTCGGCAACTGCGCAGCCCAGCGTGGCCAGGCTCCACATCACCGCCATGAAGGTCAGGCTTTTGATGCGGCCGATGCGGTCGGCGAGCAATGACAGCGGAAAGGTCAGCAGCCCGACCATCAGGGCGACGATGCCGCTGAGCAGGCCGAGCTGGCTGTCGCTGAGCTGCCATTCCTGCTTCAACAGGGGGAACACGGCGTTGAGCACCTGCCGCGACATGTAGTCGGAGATCAACAGGCCGAAGGTCAGGGCAAAGACGATCCAGGCATAGCGCCGGGGGATGCCCAGTGATGTATCCGTGCCTGGGTCCGTCGCACCGGTGTGATAGGTGGCCATGCTGCCTCCTCGGGTATCTGGCTTGGGTTGTTTTTGTTGTTATGAACAAATGCCAAAATCTGTGCTGCGGGTACTGGCCTCATGCCTCGCGTCAGACGCGCGCCCCTTGTAGGAGCAGCCTTGCGCTGCGAAGAGGCCAGTGAAAGAACCGCAAATCTTCGCAGTAATGACGGGCCTCTTCGCAGCGCAAGGCTGCTCCTACAGGGAGTGAGGCCAGTGCCTTAGGCGCGCTGTGGCACGCCCTTCTGGCCCGGCCGGCGGTTCGGCGCCATGCCGTTGGCCAGCAAGGTTTCCTCGACGGATGCGTACTGCTCGCCGATCCGGTAGATCGCCCGGGCTTCCTTGCCATTGGCCACTTCACGCCCCAGCTCATGCGCCACGCGCACGGTCTGCTGGATCTGCTGCACCGAAGTGAACGGCTTGCCGTGCTGGTCGATGATGGTGTCTTCGATACCACAGCGCGGGTGCAAGCCCATGGCCAGGGCCATGGTGTTGAACGGCAGCACGTTCTTGAGCAGCGACTCTGCGGTCAGGGTGCAGCCATCTGGCGCGCGGTGCACAAAATTGAAGAAGTTGAACGGGTTCGGGCCATCGAAACCGCCACCAATGCCGATCCAGGTCAGGTTCAGCGGGCCTTTGTAAACGCCCTTGCGCACCAGGCGCTCGAGGGTTTCCAGGGCATGCATGCCGGTCAGCTGGAAATGCGGCTGGATATTGCTAGCCTGCAGCCGACGCAGGTGCTCCTCGACCCAGGCCGGCCCGGCGGGCACGGTCATTTCACTATAGGCGGCCTGGATCCCAGGGTTGGCCAGCGATGTACCTTCCAGGTATTCCGGGTACAGCAGCTCCATGATGTTCATCTGGGTGGTGTTGATCGCCACCGTCACCTGGTCAGGCTTTGGGGTCAGCTCGGCCAGCATGTGGCGGGTGTCGTCGCTCAGCCACTTGGCCGCTTCACCCTCGCCTTCGGGTGCGAACGAAATCGAGCCGCCGACCTGGATGATCATGTCCGGCACCGCTTCACGCACCCCGGCGATCAGCTCGTTGAACTTGGACAGGCGCTTGGAGCCGGTGCCATCGAGTTCACGCACATGCAGGTGCAGTACAGTGGCGCCGGCTTCGTAGCAATCGACTGCCTTTTGCACCTGCTCGTCCATGGTCACCGGAATGTCCTGGGGGAAATCGTCGGGCATCCACTCGGGGCCATAGGGGGCCACGGTGATGACTACCTTTTCCATGTTTTCCGGGTGCAGCGAGTCGTCGAAGAATTGCATGTCTGATCCTCAGTCTTGTTCTTGTCTGTTCAGAAAGTGCTGTCGCCCATGATCCCGGCCCGCTCCATCTTGCGGTGGCAGGCCGGGTAGTCCATGACGGCGTAGTGCTGGGTGCTGCGGTTGTCCCAGATGGCGATGCTGTTGGGTGTCCAGCGCCAGCGCACCTGGTACTCGGGGATGTACACCTGGCTCACCAGGTAGCGCAGCAAGTCGGCGGCGCCGGGGTTGGCGTCCTGGCCAAAGCGCACGCGCTCGGGGGTGTGGTAGTTGGTGAAGTGGGTGGCGAAGGCATTGACGAACAGCACCTTCTCGCCGGTTTCCGGGTGGGTGCGCACCACCGGGTGCTCGGCATCGGGGTAGCGGGCCTTGAGCGCCAGGCGCTTGTCGGTCGGCATGGCGGCGCCGAAGCTGGCCTCGATGCTGTGGCGGGCGCGCAAGCCCTCGATGCGGGCCTTGATCTCGGCCGGCAGGTTGTCGTAGGCCAGCACCATGTTCGCCCACATGGTGTCGCCGCCCACCGGCGGGCACTCCACGCAGCGCAGCACGCAGCCCATTGGCGGGGTTTCGCGCCAGGTGGCGTCGGTGTGCCAGGCATTTTCGTAGCGGTCGGCCGGTTGGTCGGGGCGTTTGTAGATTTGCACCAGGCCCGGGTGCTCCGGGTCGCTGCCAGCGACGGGGTGATCCTCCAGTTCACCGAAGCGACGGGCGAACGCCACGTGCTCGGCGCGGCTAATGGCCTGGTCGCGCAAAAACAGCACCCGGTGCTTGAGCAACTGGGTGCGAATCTCGGCGAACAGGCCGTCATCGTGAATGGCATCGGCCAGCCTGACGCCGAGCAGTTCGGCACCGATGGCGCAGGTCAGTTGTTCGACTTGCATGGCAGTGCCCTCAGATGACGAAGATCGACGAGCCGGTGGTCTTGCGCGACTCCAGGTCACGGTGCGCCTGCACCGCATCCTGCAAGGCGTAGTGCTGGTTGATCTCGATGCGGATACGGCCGCTGCTGACATGGTCGAACAGCTCGGTGGCCAGGCGGGTCTTCTCTGCCGGGTCGGCGATGTAGTCGGCCAGGGCCGGCCGGGTCATGAACAACGAGCCTTTGATCGCCAACAACTGCGGGTCGAACGGTTCGATCTTGCCGGACGCGGTGCCCACGCACACCATCAGGCCACGGCGCTTGAGCGAGTCCAGCGAGCCCATGAAGGTGTTGCGCCCGACACTGTCGAACACCACGTTGACGCCTACGCCATCGGTCAGCTCGCGCACGCGCTGGGCGACGTCTTCGTGGCTGTAGTTGATGGTGTGGTCGCAGCCATGGGCGCGGGCCACAGCCGCCTTGGCGTCGGTGGAGACGGTGCCGATCACGGTCAGGCCGAGCAGCTTGGCCCACTGCGAAACGATCAGGCCGACGCCACCCGCTGCCGCGTGCAGCAGGATGCTGTCACCGGGCTTGAAGTCGTACAGGCGGCGCATCAGGTACGAGGCCGTCAGGCCGCGCATGGTCATGGCGGCCGCCGTCTCGAAGGAAATGGTTTCCGGCAGTTTGATCAACGGCGCGGCGGGAATCAGGCGCTCGGTGCTGTAGGCGCCGAGGGTGTTGAGGAAGCCGGTGTAGGTCACTCGGTCGCCGACCACCACATGGCTGACGCCCTCACCTACTGCCTGCACCACACCCGACGCTTCCACGCCCATGCCGTTGGCCAGCGGGATCGGGTAGGTGCCATTGCGAAAATAAGTGTCGGCGTAGTTCAGGCCAACCGCCACGTGGCGCAGGCGCACCTGCCCTGGGCCGGGTTCGCCGACGTCGACGTCTTCGTAACGCAGGACCTCAGGCCCTCCGGTTTCGTAGAAACGTACCGCTTTGGCCATGCCAATCTCCCTTCTTGTCATTGTTGTTGAGCACACAAAGTGCGTCTTGAGGGGCAATTTAGGCCGTTGCGCCAAGCGCCGCTTATCATCGGACGACAACCGTTTTACAGTTGATGACAGCGCGCCTGGCGCAGGGGCTCAGAACGCCGAAAGGCCGCCGTCGACGGCGATGGCCACCTGATTCTGATAGCTGTCGTGCTTCATTTGGCGGCCCCCGTGGCCGCGCGGGCGAGGATCTTTTGCGCCAGGCTCATCCGGTGCACTTCGTTGGGGCCGTCATAGATGCGGAAGCTGCGGGCATCGCGAAAGATCCGCTCGACGATCGACTCGCCGGTAACGCCCTGCCCGCCCAGCACCTGCACACTGCGGTCGATCACCCGCCAGATCGCCTCCGAGCTGAGCACCTTGGCCATGCTCGACTCGACGTTACCCCGCTCGCCCTGGTCCAACACCCAGGCGCAATGCCAGATCGCCAGGCGCGTGGCATGCAGGTCCATCTCGTTGTCGGCGAGCATGAAGCCCACCCCCTGATGCTCGCCCAGCGGCTTGCCGAACGAGACCCGGCGGTTGGCATAGGCACAGGCCTCGTCATGGGCGCGGCGGGCCTGGCCCAGCCAGCGCATGCAGTGGGTCAGGCGCGCTGGCGCCAGGCGCACCTGGGCGTAACGGAAGCCTTTGCCCCCTTCGCCGAGCACATCGCTGGCCGGCACCCGCAAGTTTTCGAAACGCAACACCGCATGGCCGCCGGCAAAGCAGCTGTCCAGCGAGTCCATCATGCGCTCCAGGATGAAGCCCGGGCGGTCGGTGTCGGTCAGGAACATCGTCGCGCTGCCGTCTTCCATGCGCGCCATGATGATCGCCAGCTGCGCGCCTTCGGCCCCGGTGATGAACCATTTCTGGCCATTGATAACGTAGTCGTCACCGTCACGCACGGCCAAGGTGGTCAGCATCGAGGGGTCGGAGCCGGCGCCCGGGCTGGGCTCGGTCATGGCGAAGCACGAGCGGATATGGCCCTGCACCAGTGGCCGCAGCCAGCGGTCTTTTTGCGCCGGCGTGGCCACCTGCTCCAACAGGTGGATATTGCCCTCGTCCGGGGCGTGGATGTTCAGGGCCACCGGGCCGAGTGGCGAATAGCCCGCTTCTTCGAAAATGATCGCCTTCTCGACATGGCGCAAGCCCAGGCCACCCATTTCACGCGCGGCATGCGGGGTCAGCAGGCCGTGCTCGCGGGCCCGATCGAGCAGCGCCTGGCGCAGTTCGGGCGAGGGGCCGTGGGCGGTCTGGCGGCGGTCGTGCTCCAGGGGTATGACGCTTTCGGCAATGAACTGCCGGGTCTTGGTTTGCAGGGCGAGCAGCTCGGCGGAAAGGGCGAAATGCATGGTGGGGTTCCTTGTAGAGGGAAAGGCTCAGGCGTGCAGGCGGCGCGGGTCGATGGCGGCATGCAGGTGCTCCATCACGGTTTTGTCGATCGAGGCCTTGCCGGGGTCGTACGGGGTGTAGTTGAGGGTGCGGATGAACGCGTGCTGTGCTTGCGTGCCGGCCATGTCGATATCGACGATGTTCAGGCAAGCAGGGTCTTGTTCGAAGGCGGCCAGCCCGCCCAGCCCCGCGCCGCTGGCCCAGGCCAGGAGGATGCGGTTGACGGCGTCGTGGCTGACCAGCAGCAACGATGTCCAGCCGGGCTCGGCCAGCAATTGCTGGAAGCTGTCCAGCACCCGTTGCTGGAACGCCACCCAAGGTTCGCCGCGCAAAAAGGCGGCGCCGGGGCGGTCGGCCAGGTGATAGGCCTGGGCCACTTCGCGGTGCAGGCAGCCTGGGGGTATTTCCCGCAGGCGGCCGGCCCGCACCTCGCGCAAGGCGGCGCGCTGCTCCACCGCCAAGGTGCGCGGACCCAGCAGTTGGTCGAGGGTCTGGCGGGTGCGCGGGTAGTCCGAACACACCGCCCGGTCGAACCGGGTGTGCGCCAGCACCTGGCCCAACGCCTGGGCCTGGGCCACGCCTTGCGCGGACAGCGGCACATGGCGCGGGTCGAGGGGCCGGCCATCGGCGTCGAAGTAATCGACATGGCCATGCCGAACCAGGTAGCAGCGGCGACGCTGGGCGGGCTGGTCAGTCATGGGCCAGCACCTTCGGGTTGCTGATGCTCAACTGCGCCCGGTTGATCGCCCGCAGCGCCGCCAGTAAACGTGTTGGGTCCTGATCGTAGGCGCCTTGGCGAATGCGCCGCGCCAGCAACGCACGGGCCTGTTCAAGCCCCGTCGCTGCCTGGCCGTGCTGCGCCAGCAAGGCCTCCAGGGCCTGGCGCTCGACCTCGGCACAGTCCGCCGCCTGCGCCAGTTCGCGGCTGGCGATCAACATGGCGCTGGCGACCATCCGGCCTTGATAGTGCAACCCTTTCGGCAACGCCGGCAGTAGATGGGTGAGCAGGGTGTCGCGCGCCGTCACAAGCAGGTCGCGGGCATCGGGCTGGTTCATGCGTGGCCTCCACGGGTGAGCAAGAGGATTTCCTGTTCGAGTTCGCTGACCATCCGCCCGGTCAGCGCCAGCTCCAGCGAGCGTTGCTGGCCAGACACATGGCGTTCGGCCTGCTGCAGGGCGATTACCGCCCAGCGCAGGTGGGCCATGACCTGCCAGAAGCGCAGCGCCTGGCTGTCCAGTTCCAGCGCCGACACGCTGCGGTATCCGGCGAGCAAGTCCTGCAGATGGCCGATGCCGCCCGCCTCCAGGTCCGGCCGGCCGAAGCGCCAGCAGCGCGCGGTGAACCAGCCCAGGTCTTCACGCGGGTCACCCCAGCCAGCGAACTCCCAATCCAGTACGCCGGTCAGTGCACCGGCCTCGACCATGTAGTTGCCAGTGCGGTAGTCGCGGTGCAGCAGGCACGTGGGCAAGGGCGCAGGCTTGTTCAGCTCACACCAGCGCAAGCCCCACTCCAGCACCGGGTGGCTGCCTGGCAAGGCATCCAGAAACTGGCGGTACTGGTCGACGCTGGCTTGCACCGTGTCGGGTGCAGCGGCGGGCAGAAACGCCAGCGCCTGCTGCGGCGGGCGTACCTGATGCAGGCGCGCCAGGTTGGCGCCCAACTGCCGGCACAGTGCCGGGTTGCCCTGGGGCGCGTCTTGTGCGGACGTCAGGCGGTGGCCACTGGCAGTGCCGGCCAGCGCCTGCATGATGAAAAAGTCGCGGCCGATGACCTGCGGGTCCTGGCACAGCCAAAGGGGCTTGGGTACGTTGACACCGGCTTGGTGGACCACGTCGAGCACCGCGAACTCCTGCTCGCGGGTCATGCTGGCGGCTACTGCGGAAGCAGCGTCGGTGCGCAGTACCCAACGCTGTGGTTGGCCTGCGACTTCGGCCTCGAGCAGCCAGTTTTCCTGGATGGCACCGCCTGACAATCGCTCGCTGCGGGTGAGGGTCACGGGGTGGCTGGCGAGTTGGTTTTGTAGGTAGGTAGAGAGCTTTGAACGGGCGTCTGGGATGTCGATGCGAGCGCTGGGGGGGAGCGCGGGATGGGTGATGGGCATGGTGGGTCCAATTGGCTGGTCATTCGTGGACTAGCCGATTGCAAGATGATTGCCAGGTCGTTTATTGGTTTTATTATTTGTTATTAATCAATGGTTTATTTCGATTTTTTGGCTTGATTTCATGGCGGATTTGACCGGGGGCGGTTCAAATTTGAACGGGTTTTTCAGGGCTGATGTGTTCGCCACAACATTTGCAGCGCCTGGGAGATCGAGCGCCGCCCGCGCGGCGCTTCGCAGCACAAGGCTGCTCCCACATCTGTTTCGGGCCAGTGAGGCCTGTGAGATTTGCGCGCGACCGCCTTAGGAATAATTGGCCCGAGAAAAATGTAGGAGCAGCCTTGTGCTGCGAAGCGCCGCGCGGGCGGCGCTCGATCTCCCAGGCACCAAAAATGTTGTGACAAACACCCCCCACCCCCTACGATACCTGGCTGACCCGACGGAGCACTGCTCGCCATGCACCTTCCCGCGCTCAAACCCAACCAGCTGCGCCCACCCGCCGAACCACCCAGGGCCTTACAGCGCACCCGGTTGCTCGACCACCTGGCCAGCGCGCTGGACGACGGCGCTGTCATCCTCCTGCAAGCGCCCTTGGGCTACGGCAAAAGCACCCTGCTCGGCCAGTTCGCCCGCCGCCTCACCAGCCCCTTTGCATGGCTGCGCCTGACCCGCGCCGAAAACCAGCCCCTGGCCCTGCTGCTGCACCTGCACGCCGCCCTTCAATTGCCGGCGTCACACCGCGAATCCCCCCAGGCCGAACCGCTGTGGAGCCACATCCTCGCCGACCTCGAAGCCCGCCAGGCCCCGGTAACGTTACTGCTCGACGACCTGCACCTGCTCAACGCCGCCCAGGCCTGGCAGTACCTCGACACCCTGCTGCACGACCCGCCACCAGCACTGCGCCTGCTCGCCGCCAGCGAAGGCCCGCCGGCGTTACCCCTGGCCCACCTGCGCCGCGACGGCCGGCTGGCCGTGCTAAGCGCGCGTGAACTGGCCCTGGACAGCGAAGAGACCGGCCAGCTGGCACTGGCCCGTGACGTCCGCCTGGGCAGCGACGCGCTGTACCAACTGCGCGCCGGCAGCGAGGGCTGGCCCAGCGGCGTGCTGTTCTGGTTCGAGGCCTACCGCGAAGCGCTGCAGAGCACCGGCCAGCCGCCCGGCGACCTGCGCCCGATCACGCGTCAGGCCTACGCCCATGCCCGGCAGTTTCTGGAAGAAGAACGCCTGCAGCGCTTGCCCACCGCCTTGCGCGGCTTTCTTGAACACACCGCCGTGGCCCAGGTGTTCGATGCGGGGCTGGCCGGTGAATTGGCCACCGATACCGATGTGACGGCGGCGCTGCGCCACTTGCAGCGGCTGGACCTGATCATCGAAATGCCCCAGGCCAGCCACGCCGAATACCGCTACCACCCTGCCCTGCGCAACAGCCTTTACCAACGCCTCGAACAACGCGACCCGCAGCGCCTGCGGCAACTGCACCGCCAAGCCGCGAACTGGCTGCTGGCGCAGCGCCGCTTCACCGAGGCGATCTACCAGTACGGCCGGGCCAGGGACCTGGACGCCGTGCTCGGCATCGTCGACCGGCATGGCTTCGAGCTGTTACGCGAAGGTAAGGTCAACACCCTGGTCGATGTGCTCGACGAGGTGGCCGGCCATGCCGGCAACGACAGCTTCACCCTGGCCGTGACCGAAGCCTCCACGGTGATGGTCACCAACGACATCGCCCAGGCCTGCCAATGCCTGCGCCAGCTGTATGCCCTGCAGCGCCGCCACGCTGTGCCGCGCCACCCCGAGCGGGTGCAGCAGACGGTGATGTTCCTGCGTAGCCGCCTGGCCTACCTGGGCGGCAACCTGGCGCACGGCCTGGCCTTGGCTGCACGGGCATTGCAGCAGTTTGGGCAGCACAACGCTGCGCGCTCGGTGCTGTATTTCGACCGGGCCAACTGCCTGGCGGCCTTGGGTGAGCTGCAACCGGCCCACGCCGAAGCCAGCCGCGCCCTGGTCGAACTGCAAGGCTTCGGGCTGAGCGGCTACACCAACTTGCTGCAACTGCTGCTGGGCCAGATCGAACTGGCCCAAGGCGCCAGCGAAGCGGCCTGGGAACGCCTGCAAGGCATGGCCGAGCAGCCCGCTGCCGGCAGTTCGGGGCGTTTCTATGAGCTGTTCCGCCACTTGGGCAAAGGCCTGGCCCTGCTGCAAGCCAACCAGCTAAGCCAGGCGCGCCACGCCCTGGCCCAGGCCGAAGTACTGGCGCTGGGCTTCCCGCACAGCGCCGCGCTGCCCTGGGTGTTCCACCACCAGGCCTGCCTGCACTGGGCGCTGGGCGAGACCGCCCAGGCCAAGGCGCGCTGGCAAGAAGTGCGCCGGCTGGCCTTGCAGTTCCGCCTGTTCACCCTGTACCGCCAGGCCGGGGCCTGGCTGGCGCGCCTGGCGCTGCGTGACAACGACACCGACTACCTGCCCGGCTGGCTTGACCAGTGGCACTGGTGCAGCCGCCAGTATGACCAGCAGTTGCTGCCTGAAGAGTGGCTGGCCTATGCCTGGGTGCAGCGCCACCTGGGGCAGCGCGACAAGGCGCGGCAGATCCAGGCGACACTGCACACCCAGGCTGAGGCGAACACCAACCGCCGCCTGTTGCTCGACACCCTGTTGCTCGACGCAGCCCTGCACCAGGACCGTGGCGCCCACGACCAGGCCCTGCACAGCCTCGAACAGGCCTTGCAACTGGCGTGTGAATACGGCTTCGGGCAATTGTTGCAGTACGAAGGCGAAGCGTGCCTTGAAGCCTTGCGCGAGTTGCTGCTGCCACAGGTTCGCGAGCGCCTGGCCTTGGCGGTCCCGCCACCGTCACGCGAGCGCCTCAATGCCCTGTTCCGCCCCCTGCTGGCAGGGCGAGACAGCACCGACAGCGCGTTGATCGTGCCGCTGTCGCGCCGTGAACTGGAGGTGCTGCAACGCATGGCACGCGGGCAAAGCAACGGGCAGATTGCCGAGGCGATGTTCATCAGCCTGAGCACGGTCAAGACCCACATCAACAACCTGTTCCGCAAACTCGACGTGGCCGACCGCGACAGCGCCTTGTGCTCAGCGCGCGAATTGCAATTGCTGAACTGACCTCCACCCGCACGCCACGCCGATTCCACCCCCCATTCCACCGGGGGGGTGGACGCGGCGCGCGGGGCCTGCCTGCTACAACATGCCGAATCCACCCAGCCAGGAGTCCGGCATGCCCAGCTACACCGCCCCGTTGCGCGATATCACCTTCGTTGCCCAGGAGCTGCTCGACCTGAGCGGCCACTATCAACAGCTGTCTGGCTGCGAAGCCCCCGACGCGGACACTTTCGCCGCCATCGTCGAGGAAGGCGCCAAGTTCGCCGAGCAGGAACTGGCACCGCTCAACGCCGTGGGCGACCAGCACGGGTGCCAATGGCAGGATGGCAAGGTCAGCACCCCGCCGGGCTTCGCCGAGGCCTTCAAGCGCTTTGCCGCCAACGGCTGGCTGGGCCTGGACAAAGACCCGGCCTACGGCGGCCAGGGCTTGCCGCCCTCGCTGGGCTTCGTCAACCACGAGATGATCTGCAGCGCCAACCACGCCTGGGGCATGTACGGCAACCTCACCGGCGGCGCTATCAGCACCCTCAGCGAGCATGCCGACGAGGCCCTGCGCCAGCGTTTTCTGCCGCCAATGATCGCCGGCCGCTGGAGCGGCACCATGTGCCTGACCGAGGCCCATTGCGGCTCGGACCTCGGCCTGCTGCGTACCAGCGCCCGGCCCCAGGCCGACGGCAGCTACCGCATCAACGGCAGCAAGATCTTCATCTCGGCCGGTGAGCACGACCTGACAGAAAACATCGTGCACCTGGTGCTGGCGCGCATCGAAGGCGCACCGGCCGGGGTCAAGGGCATTTCGCTGTTTGCCGTGCCAAAGGTCCAGGTCGATGCTGATGGCAGCCTGGGCGCCCCCAACGGCGTCAGCTGCGGGTCTATCGAACACAAGATGGGCATCCACGGCAACGCCACCTGCGTGCTCAACTTCGACGGCGCCACAGGCTACCTGCTGGGCGAAGCCAACCGTGGCCTGAACGCCATGTTCACCTACATCAACGAATCGCGCCTGGCAGTTTCACAGCAGGCTCAGGCCCACGCCGAAGCCTCGTTCCAGGGGGCCTTGGCCTATGCCCGCGACCGCGTGCAGATGCGTGCCACACCGCGCCTGCGCGACGACCAGGCCGCCGACCCGATCATCGGCCATGCCGATGTCCGGCGCATGCTGCTGACCCAAAAGGCCTATGCCGAAGGCGGTCGCATGCTCGCCTACACCTGCGCCAAGGGCGTCGACCTGCTGCACCACGGCGCCACCCCAGGTGTGCGCCAGGCCGCGGCTCGCCGGCTGGCCTTGCTCACCCCAATTGCCAAGGGCTTTTTGACCGAAACCGGCAACGAAGCTGCGCAGTTGGGCATCCAGGTCTTCGGCGGCCACGGTTTCATCCGCGAATGGGGCATGGAGCAGATCGCCCGCGATGTGCGCATCACTGCGATCTACGAAGGCACCAACACCATCCAGGGCATCGACCTGCTGACCCGCAAAGTGCTGGCCGATGGCGGTGAAGCCCTGGACGAACTGCTCAGCGAAATAGAAGCCTTCATTCAGAACACCTCGGCCTCAGCCGACCTCGCCCAGGCCTTGCAACAGCGCGTCAGCGCCTGGCGCGACGTCAGCGAATGGCTGCGCGACGCCAGCAGCACCGACGCCAACCTGATCGGCGCCAGCGCCTTCGACTACCTGATGCTCTGCGGCTACACCCTGATCGGCTACCTGTGGCTGCGCGCCGCCTGCGTCGCTGAACAGGCACTGGCGGCCGGCAGCGACGACGTCGCGTTCTACCAGGGCAAGCGCGAGACCGCGCGTTTCTACCTGCAGCGCCTGCTGCCGCGGGCCAGCCTGCACGAGACG
Source organism: Pseudomonas sp. LAIL14HWK12:I7 (assembly GCF_000483465.1). NCBI lineage: Bacteria > Pseudomonadati > Pseudomonadota > Gammaproteobacteria > Pseudomonadales > Pseudomonadaceae > Pseudomonas > Pseudomonas sp. LAIL14HWK12:I7. Next base: position 356,976 of record NZ_KI519606.1, on the reverse strand, counting down.
CTGATCCGCACGGGCAGTGACAACCTGATGAACATCAGCGACGCCGCCTTCGCCCGCTGACCCTGCCTGGCAGGCTCCGCTGCCGAGTCCCCCAGGGCAGCGGGTTTTTCGGCGGTGGCCAACGCTCCGGGCCGCCGCCTCGTTTTTTTCAGGACACCAACAGGAAGGTTCCCATGCCGCTGATCGACTATCGCCGCGATAACCAACTGGCCTTGATCGGCCTGTGCCACGCCCCCGTCAATGCCCTGGGCCACGACCTGCGCCAGGCACTGCTACAGGCCTGCACCCAGGCCGCCAGCGACCCTGAGGTCAAGGCAGTCATCCTGCATGGGCGCTCACTGCCGTTCAGTGCTGGCGCCGACATCAGCGAGTTCGGCAGCCCACGCACCTGGCAGGCACCCGCCCTGCCCGAATTGCTAGAAACGCTGACCACCCTTGCCAAGCCACTGATCGCCGCCATCGATGGCGTGGCGCTGGGCGGCGGGCTGGAACTGGCCCTGGCCTGCAGCCATCGCGTTGCCAGCGCCACTGCCCGCCTGGGCCTGCCGGAGGTACGCCTGGGCCTGCTGCCCGGTGCCGGCGGTACCCAGCGCCTGCCACGGCTGATCGGCGTGGCGCCCGCGCTGGAGCTGATGCTCGGCGGCGAACCGATCGATGCCCGCCAAGGCCTGGCACTGGGGCTGGTAGACCGCTTGGTCGAACCCGGCCAGGACCTGCTCGACCAAGCGTGCGCCTTTGCCCACGAGCAGCTCGCCCACCCCGCCCCGCCAAGGGTTACACCCGCGCACCCAGCCGAGGGCCTGTTCGCCACGCACGAGGCCCAGCTGGCTGCCCGCAAACCTGGCCAACGGGCGCCACTGCGGGTACTGGCAGCCGTGCGCGCGGCCTGCGAACTGCCGTTGGCCGAAGGCCTGGCCCGCGAACAGGCGCTGTTCCGCGAAGCGCTGCAAGACCCCCAGGCCACTGCACTGCGCCATCTGTTTTTTGCTGAACGCGAGGCGCTGCGCATTCCCGGTGTCGACGCGGCCACCGCGCTGCGCCACATCGCCCAGGTTGCCGTGATCGGAGCCGGCACCATGGGCGCCGGCATCGCCATGAATTTCATCAACGCCGGCCTCCCCGTGCGCTTGCTGGAGCTCAAGCCCGAGGCCCTGGACCGCGGCTTGGCGCAGATCCGCAAACACTACGAAAGCGCCATCAAGCGCGGCAAGCTCACCGCCGAGCAACTCGAACAGCGCATGAGCCTGCTGCAAGGCACCCTCGATTACGCCGACCTGGCTGACGCTGACCTGGTGATCGAAGCGGTGTTCGAAGACCTGTCGATCAAACAGTCGGTGTTCCGCACCCTCGACCGGGTGTGCAAGCCCGGCGCGATCCTGGCCAGCAACACCTCGACCCTGGATGTCGACCGCATCGCCGCCTGCACCCGCCGCCCGCAGGACGTGGTCGGCCTGCACTTCTTCAGCCCAGCGCATGTCATGCGCCTGCTCGAAGTGGTGCGCGGCCGGGCCACGGCGCCAGACGTGCTGGCCACTACGCTGAAAATCGCCAAGCGCATCGGCAAACTGCCGGTGGTGTCTGGCGTGTGCTTCGGCTTCATCGGCAACCGCATGCTCGAACCTTATGCCCGCGAGGCCCACCGCCTGGTCCTCGAAGGCGCCTCACCGGCCCAGGTGGACAAGGTGCTGACCGACCTCGGCCTGGCCATGGGCGTCTTCGCCATGTACGACCTGGCCGGCATCGACGTCGGTTACCTGGTGCGCCAGGCGCGGCGCAGCGAGATCGCCCACGACCGGAGCTACTTCCGCTTGGCCGACGAACTCTACACGCTGGGCCGCCACGGGCAGAAAAGCGGGCGCGGCTTCTACCGCTACGAGGGCCGCGAACGCATCGAAGACCCCGAGGTGGTGCAGCTCGCGGCGCAACTGGCCGCCAAGCTGGGCATCACCCGGCGCACCATCAGCGACGCAGAAATCCACGACCGCTGCCTGTTCATGCTGATCAACGAAGGCCTGCAGTTGCTCGACGAAGGCATCGCCCTGCGCAGTGGTGACATCGACCTGGTGTGGGTCAACGGCTACGGCTTCCCGGGCTGGCGTGGTGGGCCGCTGCATTACGCCCGCGACATCGGCCTGGACACCGTGCTGGCTGGCATCGAGCAATTGCGCGATCGCCTGGGTGCCTACGGCCACCTGTGGTTGCAGCCAGCCCCCTTGCTGCGGCGCCTGGCGAGCAGCACCGGCAAGCTGCGCGCGCAACACCGTTGAGCTGCCCTCTTCTGGCCATCAAGGAACCCCGTTCATGAAAGACGCCGTCATTCTCTCCACCGCCCGCACCCCGATCGGCAAGGCCTTTCGCGGTGCCCTCAACAACCTGCGCTCGCCCAGCCTGGCCGCCCATGCCATCCAGGCTGCCGTATCACGGGCCGGCATCGCTGCCGACGAAATCGAAGACCTGGTGATGGGCACCGCCATGCCCGCTGGCACCGCCGGCTGGAACCTGGGGCGTATGAGCGCGCTGGCGGCCGGGCTGCCCGTGTCGGTCAGCGGCCAAACCCTCGACCGCCAGTGCGCCTCCGGGCTGATGGCGATCGCCACCGCCGCCAAGCAGATCATCGTCGATGGCATGCACGTCACCGTTGGCGCCGGCCACGAAAACATCAGCGCGGTACAAGTGCGCAACCTCGAATGGGCGCTGGGCGAGCAGGACAACGCGGTTATCCAGCAGGTGCCGCACGCCTACATGCCGATGCTGCACACCGCCGAGCACGTCGCCCGGCGCTACGGCATCAGCCGTGACGCGCAAGATGCCTATGCGCTGCAATCGCAGCTGCGCACTGCCGCCGCCCAGCAGGCTGGGTTGTTCGAGGCCGAGATCGTGCCGGTAACTGCGCAGCAAAGGGTCAAGGACAAGCACACCGGCGAGATCAGCTACCGCCAGGTAACCCTGGCGCAGGACGAGGGCAACCGCCCGCAAACCCGCCTGGACGACCTGGCGCGCTTGCAGCCGGTGCTCGACGGTGGCTGCATCACGGCCGGCAACGCCAGCCAGCTGTCCGACGGTGCCAGCGCTTGCGTGCTGATGGACGCGCGCCTGGCCGAGCAGCGCAACCTCAGGCCGCTGGGCCTGTACCGGGGCATCGCCGTGGCCGGCCTGGCGCCGGAAGAGATGGGCATCGGCCCGGTGTACGCGGTGCCGCGCCTGCTCAGGCAGCATGGGCTGAACGTCGACGATATCGGCCTGTGGGAGCTGAACGAAGCCTTCGCCTGCCAGGTGTTGTATTGCCGCGACACCCTGGGCATCGACCCTGAGCGCCTGAACGTCAACGGCGGTGCCATCGCTATTGGCCACCCTTATGGCATGAGTGGCGCGCGGATGGTCGGGCATGCGCTGCTCGAAGGTAAACGGCGCCGGGTGCGGTATGTGGTGGTGACCATGTGCGTGGGCGGTGGCATGGGGGCGGCGGGCCTGTTTGAAGTGCTGTGAACACAACCGGACCGCAAGGGCTCCCACACCGCCCCTGCCCACTCACTGAATGATGAGGAACGCTCCATGCTAGCAACCCCTTTTTCCCTGGCCGGCAAGACTGTTTTGGTAACCGGCGCCTCCAGCGGCCTGGGTGCCCACTTCGCACGCTTGGCCCAGGCCGCTGGCGCCCGTGTGGTGCTGGCGGCGCGGCGGGTCGAACGCTTGCAGGCGCTGGTCGAGCAACTTGAAACCCAAGGCGGCGAAGCGTTGGCCGTGGCGCTCGACGTCACTCAACGCGACAGTGTCGAACAGGCCTTCGACCAGGCCGAGGCCCGCTTCGGTGTGGTCGATGTGGTCATCAACAACGCCGGCATCGGCGACCCTGGGCGCTTTCTCGAACTGAGCGGGCAGGACTGGCAGCGCATGCTCTCGACCAACCTCGATGGCGTGTTCCATGTCGCCCAATGTGCTGGCCAGCGCCTGGTCAAGGCCGGCCGCGCCGGAAGCATCGTCAACATCGCCTCGATCCTGGGCCTGCGCGTAGGGGCCGGGCTGAGCCACTACTGCACGGCCAAGGCCGGTGTGGTGCAGTTGACCAAGGCCATGGCGCTGGAGCTGGCCCGCTACCGGATCCGCGTCAATGCCATCGCCCCCGGTTACTTCAAGACCGAGATGAACGAGGCCTACTTCGACAGCGAGGCCGGCCAGGGTTACATCAAAGACCACGTGCCGATGCGCCGCCTGGGCCAATTGAGCGAGCTCGACGGCCCCTTGCTGTTGCTGGCCAGTGACGCCGGTGCATTCATGACCGGCAGCGTCCTCGCCGTGGATGGCGGGCACTTGGTCAACCCTTTGTAACAAGGAGCCTGCATGCCCACCGCCGCTTACCTGCCCCGCGTGGTCGCGCTGGTCACCCACTTGCGTTGCCCTGGAGCACCCAGCCCCATGGCCCGGCTGATCGAGCAGGTCAGCGCCGACTACCGGCAGCAGGCCCATGTCGAGGTGATTGAAACCACCCTCGGCAAGCTGCTGCCGCTGGCGCGCGAGCTGGAGAGGCGCCAGCAGGCCGACGTCATCCTGTGTTCCGGGGCCGCCGCCGACTACTTGCGCCAGCACTTGTCGACCTCGGTGCAGGCCCTGCACCTGGGCGAGCACGACCTGATCCGCGCCCTCGCCCTGGCCCACACGCGCACCCGGCGCGTCGGCGTGCTCAGCTTTGGCCAGCCCCACCCCGGGCTGGCGACGATGCAAGCGTTGCTCAACCTCAAGGTCCACGAGCACACCTATACCCGCCTGGAACAGGCCCGAGCGCAGGTCGCGCAGCTGGTCGCAGACGGTGTCCAGGTCATCATCGGGTCGCCGACGGTGTGCCAGCTGGCCGACGCGGCCGGTGCTCAGGGGGTGCTGGCCCTGGACAGCGACAGCCTGCGCCATGCGTTCGACAACCTGCGCATTCAGCCCCGGCGCAGCCGCAAGCCGCCTGCCGCGCAGCCGTTCATGACGCGCTATCGTTTCGATCAGTTGCTGGGTGATGCCCCGGCGTTCCGCGCGACCGTGCGGCTGGCGCAGCGCTACGCCGCGACCGACGCGACGGTACTGATCACCGGTGAAAGCGGCACGGGCAAGGAGTTGCTCGCACAAAGCCTGCACCACGCCAGCGCCCGCCAGCAGGGGCCGTTCGTGGCGATCAACTGCGCGGCCCTGCCGGAGTCGCTGCTCGAGAGCGAGCTGTTTGGCTTTGAAGACGGCGCGTTCACCGGCTCGCGCAAGGGGGGCAAACCCGGCCTGATCGAGCTGGCGCACGGTGGCACATTGTTCCTCGACGAAGTCGGCGACATGCCCGCGCCGCTGCAAACCCGTTTACTGCGTGTGTTGCAGGAGCGCGAGGTGCTGCGCCTGGGTGGCTGCGCGCCGACACCGGTGGACATCCGCGTGATTGCCGCCACCCATTGCGACTTGCCAGCACGCATCGCCAACGGGCAGTTTCGCGCCGACCTGTTCTACCGCCTAAACATCCTGCGCCTTGCCGTGCCGCCCCTGCGCGATCGGCTCCAAGACATCCTGCCCCTGTTCGAGGCGCTGCTCGCACGGCACGGCGCAACACCGCTCGCCACACCGCAGCTGCAACCGCTGCTGCCCCTGCTGCTGCGCCACCGCTGGCCGGGGAACATTCGCGAGCTCGACAACATCGCCGAGCGCGCCGCGCTGTGCGCCCAAGCCTTGGTGGGCGCCGATGGCATCGACCTGGCCACGCTCTTCCCGGAATTTTTCGAGCATGTGCAGGCCGCCGCACAGCCGCTGCCCGCTAGCGACAACCTGCGCAGCCTGGGCAAGGCCGCCGAGGCGGCGCACGCCCGGCGCATGCTGGACAGCTGCGACGGCAACATGGACCAGGCTGCGCGTTGCCTGGGTGTCAGCCGCAGCACCCTGTGGCGGCGTTTGCGCGCATCCTGCGGATGACTTATCGCGAGGCGCCCGATACCCTTGGCCTCTGGTGGCCTGACGGTTTCGGGCCCAATCCTTTCTGCGCAGACGAGCATGTCATGAAAACCGCCGCAGGTTTGCTGCTGTCGGCCATCGAGCTGGACCGTGCCAGTGCCATCCCCCTGTACCGCCAGCTGTACCTGCAGATTCGCAAGCAGATACTCAATGGCAGGATCCAAGGTGGCGTGCGCCTGCCCTCGACCCGCACCTTGAGCAACGAGTTGGGGTTGTCGCGGATCACCATTCTCAATGCGTTCGATCAACTGATTGCCGAAGGCTTCCTGGCCTCGCGCACCGGCGCCGGCACCTATGTCGGCACGGAATGGGAAAGCCGCGGCAGCGAGCCCGAGCAGCCCCAGCCGCCGCCGCGCCTGTCCGACCTGAGCCAGTCGATGCTGTCGCTGCGCAGCGATCATTTTCGCGGCGTCTCGTACACCGACTGGGACCCGGCCACCCCGACCTCGTTCCTGCCCAGCCACAGCACCTACGAAGCCTTCCCCCAGGCGATATGGCGGCGGCTGATGAACCAGCACCTGCTTAAGCCCACCAAGGCGATGCTGGGCTACGGTGAGCTGCAAGGTTTGCAGGCCTTGCGCAGCGCCATTGCCGAGTATGTGTTCGATGCCCGTGGCATCGACTGCGATGCCGGGCAGGTGGTGATCGTGTCTGGCGCGCAGCAAGCGTTCAACTTGCTGGGCATGTTGCTGCTCAACCCCCAGGACAGTGTATGGATGGAAGACCCGGGGCACATCGCCGCGCGCATTGCCTTGCAGGCGCAAGGGGCGCGGGTGACCGCGTTGCGTGTCGATGAACACGGGATCGACGTGGAGCAAGGCCTGTGCGAATGCCCTGAGGCCCGGTTAGTGTTCTGCACCCCCTCGCGCCAGCACCCATTAGGCGTCACCTTGAGTTACGCGCGGCGCCAGGCCTTGATCGACTGGGCCGCGCAACAACAAAGCTGGATCATCGAAGACGATTGCGACAGCGAGTTCCGCTACGGTGGCCGTCTGCTGCCCGCCCTGTATGCCCTGGACCAGATGGCCCGGGTGATCTATGTCGGCACCTTCAGCAAAGTGCTGTTTCCGTCACTCCGGCTGGGCTACGTGATCCTGCCGCCGGCGCTGGTCGAACCCTTCTGCACCCTGCGTGCGGTCATGGACCGCAGCCCGCCCACACTGCTGCAGGCCACCACCGCTGACTTCATGGCGCAAGGCCATTTCATTGGCCACATCCGCCGCATGCGCGCGTTGTACAAGGCACGCCAGCAAGCCTTGATCGCACAGCTCGAACAGCACATGGGCGGCTTCTTCACCCTCACCCCGGCCGATGCGGGCATGCACCTGATCGCCTGGCTGCCCCCTGAGCTCAACGATGCCGACATCGCCCGGCAACTGGCTGAGCACGGCATCCACACCTACCCCTTGAGCGACTACAGCATCCAGCATGCGCAACCACCTGCACTGCTGATCGGCTTTGCCGGCACGCCGGAAAACCAGGCCGCAGCGCGCGTCCAGGCACTGGCCCAGGCCTTGCGCACACTGGGGTACCTGCCCGCAAACACCTGAGGCCAGGCAAGTGGTCCTATCGATTGGCGGATAATGGATCTATCGAACGTTCCTCACTGGCGCGATAAAGGTTGCGCCGGTAGACCCCGGCGTCTGAACCAGGAACGACGCTAATGAACAATAAGATCCAGGAACGTTTCAACGCCTTGCTGAGCCACAACGTGGTGGAACAGGCGCCAGCCCCCGTGCTGACCCAGGCACTGGCCCAGCGCTTGCTCGAACGCCTCGGGCAACTGCGCCTGTTTGCTCATGCCTACCCGCTGCTGACCAACCTCACCCACGGCCGGGTCACTCCCGCCGACCTGCTCGACTTCGCCTATCGCCACGAGCTGCAAGGCCTGAGCCTGCACGTGCTCGACGGCGAGCAGAACAGCCTGAGCCAGATGACACCCGCCCAGCTTCAGGCATTTGCCGACAAGGCCAAGGCGCTGGGGCTGGACGTGCATGTGGAAATCAGCAGCACGCTGAAGAAAGACGTCGACCAGGTGATCGCCATCGCCAAGGCCCTGGGGGTGCGCAACATCCGCGTCTACTCGCGTTACGAGGGCACACTGTCGCGGGTCATGGACATCATCGAGAGCGACCTGCACTACCTGGCGCAGCAGGCCGACGCCCACGACCTGTACTTTGACTTCGAGCAACACGAAGAGCTCAAGAGCGACGAGATCGCCCAGTTGCTCAAACGCCTCGACCACCCTCGCCTGCATGCCCTGTTCGACTTTGGCAACATGATCAATGCCTGCGAACAGCCCCTGCAGGCCCTGCGCAACCTGGCGCCGCACATCCGCCAAAGCCACCTCAAGGGTGTGCGCATCGTGGCCGAACACAACGGCTTCGGCCATTACGGCGTGCTGCAAGGCAGCGCCGATGACGACCTGCCCAGTGCCCGCATGCTGTTCGAGCTACTGATGCTGGGCGACACCGCCCCGCAGGTGATCGCCTTCATCCTCGAGCAGGAAAACCACTACGTGGCCCCGGCCTTCCGCCAACAGCAAGAAGCGGCCGACCCCTTCATCGCATATCGGGAAATGAGCGACACCCCCCTGCCGGCCGGCTTCACCCTGGAACGCATGCTGGCTGACGAACACCGTTGGGCGAACAACCAGGTGGCCTACGTGCGCGGCCTGCTGAACGAGTTTCGCACCCTGGCCGAGCTGACCTTGGCCAACGCTTGAACCTGGCGACCCGACTACCTGCGGAGAACAACAATGACAGCCCAGAACAAAGCCAAATGGCTCCGATTCCTGATCCTCGTCCTTGGCGGCGGTACCGTCTACAAGCTGGCGAACCTCAAGGATGCCTTCTACGTCCCCATGCAGGCATTCATGGGCCTGAGCCACACTGAAATCGGCCTGCTACTCAGCGCCAACGCGATCATCGCCACCGCACTGTTCGTGGTCGGCGGCATGCTCGCCGACCGCTTCGAGACGCGCAGGCTGATCCCCCTGGGCCTGATCGGCACCGGCTGCCTGGGTGTGTACCTGGCCACCTTCCCGCCGTTCAGCAGCTTGCTGATCGTGTTCAGCCTGCTGGCCGTGTGTGCCGACTGCCTGTTCTGGCCATCGCTGCTCAAGGCCATCCGCAACCTGGGTAACGACCAGGAACAAGGGCGCCTGTTCGGCCTGCTCGAAGGCGGGCGCGGCGTGGTCGATACGCTGGTCGCGTTTGCCGCACTGGGGGTGTTCGTGGCCATGGGCTCGGGCGAAAGCGGCCTGAAGTCAGCGATCCTGTTCTACTCGATCATCGACCTGCTGGCCGGCACCCTCACCTGGTTCCTGCTCAAGGGCGACAGCGCGCCGTCGCTGGCCAAGCCGAAAAATGGCCTGGCCAACCTGATGGAGGCGATCAAGGTGCCGGGTATCTGGCTGGTCAGCCTGAATGTGTTCATGGTCTACATCGTTTATTGCGGCCTGACCTACTTCATTCCCTACCTGAAGGAGATGTACGGCTTGCCGGTGGCGCTGGTGGGTGCCTACGGCATCATCAACCAGTATTTCCTGAAGATTCTGGGCGGGCCTGCCGGCGGGTTCATTGCCGACAAGCAGTTCAAGAGCACCAGCCGCTACCTGAAGTGGGCCTTTCTGGCACTGTTGCCGCTGATGGCGGTGATCATGCTGATTCCGAAAAGCCCGACCTTCATCTATGCCGGCATGGCCGCCACCCTGTCCTTTGCGTTGATCGTGTTCTCCATGCGCGGCGTGTTCTGGGCGCCGATGGGCGAAGTCGGTATTCCCCAGCACATCACCGGTTCCGCCTTCGGCATCGGCTGCCTGATCGGTTACGCGCCGGGCATGTTTGCCTACGTCATCTACGGTGCGATCCTCGACCACTTCCCCGGCCAGCAGGGGTACAACTGGGTCTTCACCTTGATGAGTATCCTGGCCGTTGCAGGGTTCATGGTGTCCAGCCTGCTGTACCGGGCCGTTAGAAAGAATGCCCTGGCTGCAGGTGGGATGAGTGCGGCGCAAGCATGAAGCATGAACACCCTCGGCCAGCTTCGACGGTGGCGGCTGGCCTAGGGTTCCCTAGGGGTAAGGTTTGCATGTCGGTCTGGCGCCTGACGCCCGCACGGGGTACAACTGGACCTTTTAGGAGGCCACCATGCTCCGTGTGTTTGAACGACGGCTAGACCCCTTCCCACCCGACGAGGCCCCGCCGCCACCGGTCGGCCTGCTGCGTTTTCTGTGGGCCTGCACGCGTGGCGCGCGTGGTTACGTACTGGCGCTGGCGCTGCTCAGCGCCGGTGTGTCGATCTACGAAGCCTGGCTGTTTTCCTTTCTCGGCCAGGTCGTCGACCTGCTCTCGACCTGGCAAACGGGCGGCGCTGAAGCGGCTCAGGAAAGCCGCGTGCTATGGGGCATTGGCATCGTATTGCTGACCAGCATCGGGCTGGTGGCGCTGCGCACGATGGTGCAGCACCAGGTACTGGCGATTAATCTGCCGCTGCGGCTGCGCTGGGACTTCCATCGGCTGATGCTGCGGCAAAGCCTTTCTTTCTTTTCTGACGAGTTTTCCGGCCGTGTCACCACCAAGGTGATGCAGACCGCACTGGCCGTGCGCGAAGTGCTGTTCACCCTGATCGAAATCGCCCCCGGCATTGGCGTGTACTTCATCGCCATCATCGCGCTGGCGGGCGGTTTTGCCTTGAAGCTGATGCTGCCGTTCATTGCCTGGGTTGCGCTGTTTGGGCTGGCCTTGCTGTACTTCGTGCCGCGCCTGGGCAAAGTCGGCCAGGAACAGGCCCATGCGCGCTCATCGATGACCGGGCGCATCTCGGACGCCTACACCAACATCACCACCGTGAAGCTGTTTTCGCATTCCAAACGCGAAGCGCACTTCGCGCGCGCGGCGATGGAGGACTTCAAACAGACCGGTTTTCGCCAGATGCGCCTGGTCAGCCAGTTCGAAATCGTCAATCAGGCCTTGGTGGTCGGGTTGATCATCGGCGCTGGCGGCTATGCCCTGTGGTTGTGGCACCAAGGCGAAGTCGGCACCGGTGCGGTGGCAGCGATTACCGCCATGGCCTTGCGCATCAACGGCATGTCGCACTGGATCATGTGGCAGATGACCTCACTGTTCGAGAACATCGGCACCGTGCAGGACGGCATGGCCACCTTGACCCGCGGCCCCAAGGTGCAAGATGCGCCGAATGCCGGGGTGTTGCTGACGTCGGGCGGCGCGGTGAGCTTCGACACTGTCAGCTTCAACTACAACGGTGAGCGGCAGGTGCTCGATGGCCTGAGCCTGAACATTCGCGCCGGTGAGAAAGTCGGCCTGGTGGGGCGGTCCGGTGCGGGCAAGTCGACGCTGATCAACCTGCTACTGCGCTTTTACGACGTGGACCACGGCGCCATTCGCATCGATGGGCAAAACATTGCCCAGGTGACCCAGGACAGCCTGCGCAGCGCCATCGGCATGGTCACGCAGGACACCTCCCTGCTGCACCGCTCGATTCGCGACAACATCGCCTACGGCCGCCCCGACGCGAGCGACGCGCAAATCCGCGAGGCCGCCGCCAATGCCCAGGCCGACGGGTTCATCAACCAGCTGAGCGACCGCCAAGGCCACAGCGGCTACGACACGCTGGTGGGTGAGCGCGGCATCAAGCTGTCCGGTGGCCAACGTCAGCGCATTGCCATCGCCCGGGTAATGCTCAAGAACGCCCCGATCCTGCTGCTCGACGAGGCGACCAGTGCGTTGGACTCCGAGGTCGAAGTCGCTATCCAGGAAAGCCTCAATGAGATGATGCACGGCAAGACCGTCATCGCCATCGCCCATCGGCTGTCCACAATTGCTGCCATGGACCGGCTGATCGTGATGGATGAAGGGCGGATCATCGAACAAGGCACCCACGCCGAACTGCTGGCCCGCAACGGCACCTATGCACGGCTTTGGCAGCACCAGAGTGGCGGCTTCTTGGGTGAAGACCAAGGCGTAGCGGAGGCCATGGAGTGAGCCTGCGGGGTGGCAGCCGGTTGCGGCTACCACCTGCCCTGCGCTGTTTGCATCGGGTCAGCATCGGTTATACTTCTTAATCATTTTTTTACCCTTACCGTCGCTGACACACGAGATCGCATGAACACATCCCCTGCACTGCAACCGGGCGCCGACAGCAGCGAGGCCACTGCGCCGACCGACCTGAATGATCTGGTTGGCTACGCCTTGCGCCGCGTGCAGATGAAGGTGTTTCAGCACCTTGTCGAGTGCCTGACGCCCTACGACCTGCGGCCTGCACAGTTTTCTGCGTTGGCCATCATCGCGCAAAACCCAGGCCCTACGCAGGCCGAGCTGGCCAAGGCGTTGAACATCGAGCCGCCCCAAGTGGTGCCGCTGCTCAACAAGCTTGAAGAAGCGGGCCTGGCCCTGCGCGTGCGCAGCAAGGCAGACAAGCGCTCTTATGGCCTGTACCTGAGCAAAGCGGGTGAGAAGCTGCTGAAAACGCTGTATGGGGTAGCTGAAGAGAGTGACCGTGCCGCTACGGCCAATCTGGATGATGACGAGCGGCGGCAGTTGCTTGCCCTGCTGCGCAAGGTCTACTAGGCCCTGTACGCCTGCGCCTTAACGCATCCCCAATTCGGCATCATCCATCAGCGCCTTGGCCAAGGCGCTTAAGTAATGTGAGGCCCAGATCAGCTGCGGGTTGTCGTCCATTACGCCGGCGATGGTCAGGTCTCGCACAACGCCCATCAGTTCTGAGGCTTGCTCACGGGCGTCTTGGCAAGGGATGCCGGGTTCGATGCAGAACAGCGGCTGGGTCTTTTTTTCGCCCTGGTAGAACTTGGTCTTGCCGACCGTGGTTGGGGCTTTTGCAATGTCCGTGGTCATTGTTCACTCTCTTCGAAGTTTTACAGCCGGGCCTCTTCGCAGTGCAAGCCCACTCCCCCGCCGGTCCAGCGCGTTTCAGTGTAGGAGCAGCCTTGTGCTGCGAAGAGGCCGGTGGCAGCCCTGAAGATTCCCGGTTTGGTCACCGGCCTCTTCGCAGCACAAGGCTGCTCCTACACTGGAATGCGTAAGCCGCGAGGATCAAACAACGCGTTAGCTGTGGCTTAGTGCTGAGTCCGTGGCTGATGCGCCGGCATCTGCACCTGGATCAACGCCGACTCCAGCAGCACACGCAGTGCCTCCAGCTCATGCATCGTCGCCATCATCAAGATCGACACGGGTGATTTGGGCTGTAGGAGAATGGCCTGATTTGCCACGGACTGTGCGCACAAGGCGTAGTCCGCTGCCTGGATGAGGGTGTCTTCTAGGGAATGGTGGTTGTGGGGTGGATCGGGGACTATTTTTAGCATCACTTAATCCTTTCATGGTGCAGCCACCTGCCTGCTGTCAAACAGAAGGGTGGCAGCTGTACGTGGGTTGACAGACCGGCGGATTAAGCAAAGTTCCGGCGCACGCAAGCGTGCCCGCACGTACAGCCGCCATTGAAGCGAGCTATATGCTTAATACCGTCGCGGCCTGTCAAAGCCGATCGCTGTTTTCAGCGACACGCCGAGACTAGAGCGCTGCCTGAACAGCCGCAACGGAAAAAAGGCGGCAGGAGTATGTTTGGGAAATGCCCTACAAGGAAGGGGTTAAATCTGATTTTCTCTCTCCGAAGTTTCACAGCTGAGCCTCTTCGCAGCGGTCACGCACGGTCTGGGTAGGAGCAGCCTTGTGCTGCGAAGAGGCCGGTGGCAGCCCTGAAGATTCCCGGTTTGGTCACGGGCCTCTTCGCAGCACAAGGCTGCTCCTACACTGATATGCGTAAGCGTTGAGGACCAAATGACTTTGTGGGAGCGGGTTAACCCGCGAAGAGGCCAGACCTGGCAACGCAGTAGCTGTGCTTTAGTGCTGGGGGCGCAGCCTCCTGTACCGCGCTGTCGCTTGATCACTTGGAGTGGATGTTCAACTTTAGCTCGTCGGCACCTGCTTCGGCTCATTCACCGGGTCGCCGTTGCAGTACACGTACGGCGAGCCATTTTGAGTAGCAAGCAGACCTGCACCCGCAGGCACCTGATAGCGGTGCAGCTGCCCATCGTACAAACGATCACCATTGCCCAAGTGGTACAAGCTCAAAGGGTTAAGCGGTTCGCCTTTAAAACCCAGCCAGGTAGTGGATGCTAAGTCGCGAACACGAAACCCATAGGGCAGGTAGCTGTAATAGTCCGGGGCGGTAGATTGGCCGTGCTTAAGGCTGGCGAACACGGTGCCCGCAGCATCGCGCAGTTCGAACGTGCAGGTCGTTGAGTCCCACACGTCTTCAGTGGCCTCTGTGATTTGCTGCAAAAAGCACGAGGGGCTTTTATTGAGCAGCACCATCCGCCGTTTCGCTGCCTTGCCGGTAAAGTGATCGCCCAGTTGTTGAACGGCATAGATCGACCCTTCCCGGTAGTGATACACCTCACGCTGCTCACCTAGCACCACTTCCCTGATCCGCCCCTGAATGTCATAGGCAAACTGGTAATCCGCGCCCTCCCCCCCTGCCTGGCTGCTGTATGACTTGATCTGTCCATTCGCGTGATAACCGAGCTTGCGCTTGCTGCGTTTCAAGGTGCGGCCGCGTTGATCGTTGACTTGCGGGTCGCCGTTCGATGAGATCAGTGCACCTGGGCGGTCTGGGTCATAGCCGTAAGTAGAAACACCTGGCCCCTTGCTCGACTTGTGGCTGCGCGACACAACGTTGCCATCGGTGTCGTACGTAAATATCTGCTCGGTATAGGCTTTGTTGCTGCTGCTGACAGGCGCATTCTCGCCCGTGCAGTACCATTTATGCAGACGCTCATCGCTGTCGTACGTGTAATGGTCGCTGCGGTACTCCTTGTGATCGACCTTTAGCACAGACTGCTTCAGCCGCCCATCACTAAGCAACGTTCGCTCAAGGCTCAGCGTAGGAAAGCCGTCGCCACTGAAGGTGCGCGTAGTTTCATTGCCTGACGGGTCATAGGCGTAACTCACCGTGATCAAGGCGCCGCTGCAGACATCCTTGATGGTTTCCTGAGTGAGTTGGCCTTCGTCGTTGTAGGTGCTGGTTGTCTGGCATGCCGAACTGGCTGAACTGACAACGCGGTGGTTGGTGTCGTAGGTGAACGTTGTGGTAGTACCCGTAATGTCGTCGAAGCTGAGCAACTGGCCGGCCGCCGAGTAGATGTGCAGGGAGGTGGCCGTTTGCTTCGTACCCTTGAAGGTGGGCGCGCAGGCTTCACTGAATTGGCGCTTGGCAAGGTCCAGCGTGCCACTGTAGCCAGCAGCAAGGTAATCTGGCATGTCCTTAGGCTCAGCGTCTTGAAACAGCGTGGCGAGCGGCCCATCGCTGCCAAGGGCGAGTGATTGTTGGCTCGCAAACTCCAAGCGCACGTTACCTACTGCACTATTAAAAAGAACGACGCGCAGGTTATTTTCTGCAGATTGATTGTCCATATTGAGCTATCACCTTTGGCACAAGAAGGATTTCGCCACCTTAGAAACAGTCACCACCTAAACTTTTTACGAACAGCTCCACTGCGTTCACAGCGTCAGCACACCGTCAACCCGCTGCCGCACTCAGCACCTCGCTGCAGCGCTGATCATCTACTTGATCTTCCGAATAGTAAGAAAAGGAATTATACGCCGTTAAACCTTCAGCCCTAGGCGCGATGCTTTTGACTGCCGCCCTCAACGTGCCATGTTCAAAGGCCATGTTCTTAAGCGCTGGGTACACTTCAGCCAACAGTGGGTTAACCTTTTCGATCCTGTCCTCGAAGGGCTCGAGATTCACCTGAAGTATCATCCTACGCAGAATAGGAACTTTACGCCCCGTCACGCGGTTGAATCGGCACTGATTAAATTGTGCACTGGGCAGCCCAATTGCCCTATCCTTCACATTATAGAAAAAAGCTTCAACGGGAAGCGCTGCGGCTGTTTCAGCCGTCCACGAGGTCACCTTGAAGTCATTAGGCACGGTGGTCTTTTCGGACGCCCGCTCAACGACCGCCAGTGCCGTCATAAACGCCTCCGTTACATTTGGCCCCTTAAGGGAAAACGCGCACCGCGTGTCGTAGGCCTTATCTTCAATGGGTGAATGGGCCTCAAACCAGGCCTTGGCATCTTTAACAATGTCACTCGACACCACACATGGCGCACTGCTGTCCTTCTTGTCCTCATATGCTCCACAACCCTTGTCTGAGCGTTTGTCCGAGGCACCATCAACGGGATAGACGCAGGTTGGCTGCAACTTCAATTGACCCGGTTGTTCTTGACCTGGCGGTGACACAATATAACCATTGGTGTATCCATACGCTAACCGCTCAAAGGATATACCGATGCGCACGTAACTAAACGAGGTATCGTGCGTTGCTCCCTTTCGGGCGGGATCCCACGCGTTAAAATGCTTTCCACGCGGATCGCCCACACCTCTTATCAATAAACCGGAGCATTCGTAAGCCGGGCGATTATTCGGACAGGACTCTACATAAGCTTGATAGCGCAATGTAACTTTTTTCTCTATTTCCTTACCGTATCTATTGAGCTCAGGCCATGCCTGTACAGGCCCGATCATCGCCAGCATTATCAACCCTACACAATGTACACGCATCTATTAACCTCCATTTTTCAAGAGATAATGCACTCCACTGTGCGCTTTGCACGCCCTTGAATGACACACTGGATAGTGATGAGCGTCTACTGGTAAAAATGATAGGTTGACGCGAATCGACTATGAGCTGGGCTCCGTATAAAGGTCCGAGAAACCGCTCACCCTGCCTCACCCTCCGGTCTTGCGCGGTCTGGGTAGGAGCAGCCTTGTGCTGCGAAGAGGCCGGTAGCAGCCCTGAAGATTCCCGGTTTGCTCACGGACCTCTTCGCAGCACAAGGCTGCTCCTACACCGAAATGCGTATGCCTCTTACAGGTCATCCACAAACGGCAGCGGTAGTGCGGCCATTTGCAGGCACTGCAACCGGTACTCAAAACGCAACCACAGGTGGTCAAAGAAGTACGCCGCCGTTTGGCGTTTGCGCCGGTAGAACGGTTGCTCCACTTGCAGTAACGCCAAGCGTGCCGCTCGGGCCCAGGCATGGCCGAGCAACACCATCGCTAACGCTTGCAGGAAGTCACCCGCTGCCCGGTAGGCATATTCCCTATCATCATGCCGCACAAGCCCACGCACCCAAGCGCGTAATCCTTCACTGGCTACGTGCAACTGCTGCGCCCAACGCCTGCCTTCGGCGTCACTCGCCAAGACCGCATCTCCCAGCACGTGGTCGAGCAGCGCTTCCAGCGCCTCGCCACGGTCGCCCAACACCTTGCGCACGAGCAGGTCGTTGGCCTGGATCTCATTGGTGCCCTCGTAAATCATGGCCACGCGGCTGTCGCGCACGGTCTGCTCAATGCCCGATTCGGTGACGTAGCCGTAGCCGCCAAACACCTGCAACGCGTCACTGGCCAGCTGGAACCCTTGCTCGGTGAAAAAGGCTTTGACCACGGGCGTGAGCAAGCCGATGCGGGCCTCCAGGGTGTGACGGGCCGCCCCTTGCGACTGCTCGGCAAGGTCGAGCAGATGGGCACTCCAATAGCCGATGGCGCGCATGCCTTCGGTCAGCGCCCGAAACTGCCACAACACCTGACGCACGGCCGGCTGGAAGGCCACCGGGTCCGCTGCGGCAGCTTGAGCACCTTCAGGGCGCACCACCGCACGCATTTGCACACGCGCCTGTGCATAGGCCATGGCACGCTGCCCGGCGCTTTCGGCGTGGGCCAGGCCCTGCAGCCCGACGTAAGTACGGGCACTGTTCATCATCACGAACAACGCAGCCAAGCCGCAATGGGGCTCGCCGATGAGCCAGCCTTGAGCCTGGTCAAAGCTGAGGCTGCAAGTGGCGCTGGCGTGAATGCCCATCTTGTGTTCGATGCCGGTGCAATGAACGCCGTTGGGCTGGCCGTGCTCAGTCAACTTGGGGACCAGGAACAACGACAGCCCGCGGCTGCCCGCAGGCGCATCGGGCAGCCGGGCCAGCACCAGGTGCACGATATTGTCAGTGAGGTCGTGCTCGCCCCCCGAAATGAACACTTTGTTGCCCGTCAGCCGATAAGCCCCCGCTTCATCCAACCGCGCCTGCGTGCGTAGCAGCCCCACATCGCTGCCGGCCTGGGGTTCGGTCAGGCACATGGTGGGCAGGCATTCACCGCTGACGATCTTGCCCAGCCAGGCCTGGCGCAGCTCGGCAGAGCCAAACGTGCGCAGGCACTCGTAGGCGCCATGGGCGATGCCGCTGTACATGGCCCAGCCATGGTTACAGGCGTAGATCACTTCGTGCAGCGCCGCGCCGAGCAGCAGCGGCAGGCCCTGGCCGCCGTGCTCCACTGCGCAGGTCAACCCTGGCCAGCCACCTTCCACGTAATGCTGGTAGGCCTGGCGGAAATCTTTCGGGGTGGTCACTTTGCCGGCGTGGAAGCTACAGCCTTCGCGGTCGCCACTCATGTTCAACGGCAGCAACTGGTGTTCTGCAAAGCGCGCGCCCTCCTCCAGCAGTTGGTGAGCCAGCGCGCTGTCAACGCCGGCAAACCGCTCGGATTCTTCCCAGGCCGCTGGCGCTTGCAGCCAGTGATCGATCACGAAACGGATGTCTTGCAGCGGAGCGCGATAGGTAGACACGTGAACCTCCTTTTCAGGTCTTGGCCAGTGGGTTTTCCAACAGCAAGGCCATGCCCTGGCCACCGCCGACGCAGGCCGATACCACGCCATAGCGCTGGCCACTGGCGCGCAATTGCCGCGCAACGCTGATCACCAGGCGCAGGCCGGTTGCGGCCAGCGGGTGGCCAAGGGCGATAGCGCCGCCACAGGCATTCAGCCGTTCCGGCGCGATGCCCAACGATTGCTGCACCGCTACAATCTGCGCGCCCTGGGCTTCGTTGATTTCAAAGCAGGCGATGGCGTCCAGCGCCAGGCCTGCCCGCTCCAGCAGCAAGCGGATGGCCGGCACCGGGCCCAGCCCCATCAGCTCAGGCGCCACGCCCACCACACTGCTGGCCCGCAACCAGGCCATCGGCATGCGCCCAGCCAGCTGGTCTGCCGAACACATCAGCACCGCCGCTGCGCCATCCACCACCGCACAGCTATTGCCCGCGGTTTGCACCCCCTGCGGGTAAATCGGGGGCAGTTGCTGCAAACGCTCGAACGCAGTCGCGCGCGGGTGGCTGTCTTCGGAGACGGCTTCAACGCCACGCGGCAGGCGAATGCCGCGTGGCAACAAACCCGGTGCTTCAAACACTTCATTGCCAACACTGACGCACTCGTCGGCAAACCACCCTCGCGCCCGCGCAGCCATGGCCCGCGCGAAGCTCTGGGCCGCCCAGGCGTCTACTGCCGCCCGGGGGATGTGACAGTGCCGGGCGATGTTCTCGGCGGTCTGGATCATGCTGATGCCAACAGCGGGGTCGAACAGGGCTTCCCAGAGAAAGTCCTTGAAGCCGACTTCGCCGCCCAAGCGAAAACCGCCACGGAGGGTGTAGGCCACGATCGGATTGCGTGACATCGACTCGGCCGCCACACACAGTACGGTGCCCGCCTCCCCCGCCTGGATTTGCTCACCCGCCTGGCGCAGCAGTTCAAAACCGGTCGCGCAGATGCGTTGCACCATCAGCGCCGGCACCGCCTGGTCGACGCCACAGTACAGCCCGATATGCCGGGGTAGCATGTAGGCGTCGAAGTCAGCCTGGGCCATGGAGCCGGCCAGTACGCTGTCGACGTCGCGCCCCTCCAGCCCGGCGCGCTGCAACACTGCGCGGCCGGCCTTGATGCCCAGGTCGGTCGGCGAGACCAACCCGAATGCGCCATTGAGATCGGCCCACGGCGTGCGGATACCATCGAGCAACGCGGTCGCCGCAAACGCGCGGAATTGCCCCCGGGCCGTCATGGCGCGTCTACACGTAACGGCCCCGGCCCGGCGTACAGGCTGTCGATCAGGCCCTGGCGCAGTTGCAGGACCGCACGCTGGTTGATCGAGCCTTTGTCGGTGATCTCGCCGCGGTCGATGGACGGCGCTTCGTCGGCCAGGCCCGCGAACTGGATGAAGCTGGCGTTACCCGTGGCGCCTCGGTTGAGGCTGGCCAGCAGACTCGACAGCCAGTCCCGCACGGCAGGCGATGCCAGCACCTGGGCATCACTGGCCTGGTCGCCAAGCCCGGCCAACTGCCGGCACTCCGGCAACCGCGGGAAGATCAGCAAGCCCAGGCATTCGCGGTCAGGGCCCAGTACCACGACGTCCAGCACATATGGGGCACCCTGCAGGATCACCTGGGTGCGCATGGGCCCGACGCTGACGAACACCCCGGAGGACAACTTGAAGTCCTCGGCAATACGCCCGTCGAACATCAGCCCAAGCTGCGGGTTGTCGGGGTCGCACAGGCGCACGGCATCACCGCTGCGGTAGAACCCTTCGTCGTCGAACGCCGCTTCGGTTTGCTGGGATGAGCGCCAGTACCCCGGCATCACATGCGGCCCGCGAAACCTCGCTTCGAGTTTGCCGTCCACCGGCACCAGCTTGACCTCGCAGCCCGGGGCCGGCAGGCCAATGTAGCCGGCGACCGACAGCGGCCCCGTGGTGAACGTACACGACGGCGAGGTCTCGGTCATGCCCAGCCCCGCCATCATGCGGATGCGTTCGCCGCAGTGGGCCACGGCCACCGCGTCAAGCCGGTCCCAAATGGCCTGTGACAACCCGGCGCCGGCAAAAAAGAACAGCTTCATGCGTTGGAAAAAGCGTTCGCACAGGCTGCTGTCCTGCTCCAGCGCCTTGACCAGTTCTTCCCAGCCCTTGGGCACGGTCAGGTACGCCGTGGGGGAAATGTCCTTGAGGTTGTGCAGCGTCTGGGCAAAGCCTTGCGGCGTCGGCTTGCCATCGTCGATATACAGCGTGCCGCCGTTGTACAGCACGATGCCGACATTGTGGCTGCCGCCAAAGGTGTGGTTCCACGGCAGCCAGTCGACCAGCACCGGTGGCACTTCGGCGAATTCCGGAAAGGTCTGCAACAGCATCTGCTGGTTGGCGCAGAGCATGCCCTGGGTGGTGACTACAGCCTTGGGCAGCTTGGTGGAGCCGGACGTGAACAGGAACTTGGCCAGGTTTTGTGGGCGCAACGCGGCAAACGCTTGGTCGGCGCAAGGGTGTGCGGCAGTGGCCAACACCTCGGCGAACGGCGTGCTCGCCCGGCCTGGCAGTTCGCCCTCGCCCAGCACCAGTGTCACCGAGGGCTCGAACACCGCATCGATGGCTCTGCCATAGGCTGCGTCGGCCGCGAACACCAGGCCCGGTTGCAGGGTCTGGACGATATGGCGCAGCTTGCCAAAATCCTGGGACAGCAGTGAATAGGCCGGCGATACCGGGCAATATGGGATGCCGGCATACAGCGCGGCCGAGGCCAGTTGCACATGCTCAAGGTCGTTGCCCGAGAGGATCACCAGCGGGCGTTCGGCGCTCAGGCCTTGATCCAGCAACCAGGTGCCGATGCATCGAACACGCTGCAACATGGCAGCGTAAGTAATGTGCTGCCACTCGCCATCGGCACCACGGCGGGCGACGAACGTTTGCTCGCCGCGCTGTTCGGCCCAATGCAGCAAGCGCTCCATCAGCCGTGCCGGGTAAGCAGCAAGGGGTTCCACAGGGTCCAGGTAGAGGATGTCGCCTTGTTGGCGCACCTGTACCTGAGGCTGCCCGATCTTGACGGCGCGCAAGGGCGCACGCTGGGCAACGGAGAGGGTTTCGCAGACCATGAAGGCTACCTCTGCCTTAGTGCGCCCGAGGGCCGAGAGGCCCCCAGATGCATTCGCTATTGTTGTTGTGAGTGCGTGGGTTAGATCGGGTAGTGCCGGGCGCCCTGCTGCACGGTGACCCAGCGCAGCTGGGTAAAGGCGTCGATGGCCGCCGTGCTGCCGAAGCTGCCGTAGCCACTGGCCTTGACCCCGCCAAAAGGCATCTGCGCCTCGTCATGCACGGTCGGGCCATTGATATGGCAGATGCCCGACTCCAGGCGCTGGGCAAGGGCCAGGGCGCGCTGGGTGTCACGGCTGAAAATCGCCGCGCTCAGGCCAAACTCAGAGTCGTTGGCCAGGGCCAGCAGCGCTTCGTCACCGCTGGCGCGTAGCACCACCGCGACGGGGCCGAACGACTCTTCGCGGTACAGCTTCATGTCGGCGTTGACCTGATCGAGCAGCACCGGCTGCATAACGCTGCCCGTGCGCTCACCGCCCGCCACCAGGGTCGCGCCCTTGCTGACGGCGTCATCAACCAGCGCCTGTATGCGCTCACCGGCCCCGGCATCGATCAATGAACCCAGCGGCGCATCGGTTTGTGCAGGGTCCGCTGCGCGCAAGCTGCGGACTTTTTCACCGAGCTTGGCGACAAACGCATCGGCCACGGCCTGGTCGACGATCAGCCGCTCGGTGGACATGCAGATCTGGCCCTGGTTGAAGTAGGCGCCAAACGCTGCGGCATCCACCGCGGCATCCAGGTCGGCATCGGCCAGCACCAGGAACGGCGCCTTGCCGCCCAGTTCGAGCACTGCAGGCTTCAAGTGACGCGCCGCCAATTGCCCAACGATGCGCCCTACATGGGTAGACCCGGTGAAGTTCACCCGGCGCACCGCCGGGTGCGCGATCAGCCGCTCGACCACCGCCGGCGCATCGTGCGGGGCGTTGCTGATCACGTTGACCACGCCATCCCCCAAACCGGCCGCCTGCAACACCTGGCCGATCAGGCCATGTACCGCTGGGCTGGCTTCGGAGGCCTTGAGGACTACGGTGTTACCGCACGCCAAGGGCATGGCGATGGCGCGTGTGGCCAGAATCACCGGTGCATTCCACGGCGCGATGCCCAGCACCACGCCGCAAGGTTGACGCAGGGCCATGGCAAAGCTGCCGGGCACGTCGGAGGGGATGACGCTGCCCTGGATCTGGGTGGTCATCGACGCCGCTTCACGCAGGATGTTGGCCGCCAGCATCACGTTGAAGCCGTACCAGTTGTCCTTGGCCCCTGTTTCCCCGGCCATGGCCAGAAATTCGTCGCGCCGTGCGTCCAGCGCATCGGCCGCCTTCAGCAAGCGCGCGCGACGCTCGCCTGGCCCCAGCGCAGCCCACGCGGGGAACGCCGCCTGGGCTGCTTCGACCGCCGCATCAGCGTCGGCCAGGGTGGCCGCAGCCACCACCGACACCACCTCGCCGCTGACCGGATGGCGACGCTCGAACGTGCCGCCGTCGCTGGCCGCACGGGCCTTACCGCCAATTAACAATGGCACCTCGAACATCGGGCATTCCTCTTTTCTGATTATTCGGGAATGAACGCCAAGATCACTCAGCGCTTGTAGGCTTGCAGGCCAGGCTTGATGCTCTTGTCGTCAAGGAACTGCTTCAAGCCCTGCGCACGCCCGTGCTCCGGGTCACGCAGTTGCGCCTGGTCGAGCTTGGCGTACAGGTAGTCTTCGTTCTGCTCCCAGGTCAACTCGCGGCAGCGCTTGAAGCCGTTTTTGGCGGCGCGCAGTACCACCGGGTTCTTGTCCAGCAGGTCCTGGGCCAGCAGTACCACTTCATCGCGCAGTTGCGCCAACGGCACGCTTTTGTTGACCAGGCCCATTTGCGCGGCTTTCTGCCCGTCGAAGGTCTTGCCGGTCATGATGTAGTACAGCGATTCACGGTGGCCCACGGTGTCGGCCATGGCTTTGCTGACCAGGTTGCCCGGTGGGATGCCCCAGTTGATTTCAGACAGGCCGAAGGTGGCTTCATCGGCGCAGATGGCCAAGTC
This sequence comes from Pseudomonas sp. LAIL14HWK12:I7, assembly GCF_000483465.1. Lineage (NCBI taxonomy): Bacteria > Pseudomonadati > Pseudomonadota > Gammaproteobacteria > Pseudomonadales > Pseudomonadaceae > Pseudomonas > Pseudomonas sp. LAIL14HWK12:I7. The sequence continues at coordinate 333,211 of NZ_KI519606.1, read as the reverse complement.
GCAGGCGACCAGCGGGCTGAAGCCGCCGCCGAAGCACCAGCCGTTGACCATGGCGATGGTTGGCTTGCTGTAGAAGCGCAGCAGCTTCCACTGCCATTCGGAGGCATCGCGGCGGATGCGCTCTTGAAGAATCTCCGGGCCGGCGTCCACCTCGCGGAAGTACTCCTTGAGGTCCATGCCGGCGGTCCAGGCGCTACCTTCGCCGGTCAATACCAGCACACGGGCGTCGGCGTCCTGCTCGATGGTTTCCAGCACATCGCGCATTTCACGGTTGAGCGTAGGGCTCATGGCATTGCGCTTTTCAGGACGGTTGAAGCTGACCCAGGCGATGCCTTGCTCGACGGTGACTTTCACGGTCTGCCAGCGGTTGTCGTATTGGCCCATCACACACCTCTTGTACTGATTGTTCGTTGTGGTTGGCCGAACATTAGCCCGGCCATTTAGTTAAGTCAATTAACCATTAACAAAATTATCTATTTAACTTCGAAGGCGTCGTAGACGACGGCATTGCCCAGGCGCATGGCACTGCCGACGCCCACCGTGCGGTTGAGCCAGGCGTACTGAGGGGCCGAGGTTTCAAAGTGCATCGTGATGCGGAACTGGTACAGGCTGGGGTCGACATCCTCGCCGGCGGCGACTTTTTTCATCACCTCGGGCGGGCCGAAGCGATAGCCCTCGGTACGCAGGTAGATCAACGCGCCGTCGTCGGTCTGCAGCAGGTAACGGGTGTCGATGATGGCGACGCCCTCGGGGGTAACCACTTGCCAGTCCGCGCCATTGTTGAGGATGGTGCCCTTGAGCCGGGGGCCCTCGAAATGCCCACCCGTGATGGGGATGATTCGCCGTTTGCCCTGCCCGCTGGTGGCGCCCAATTCCCAGATCGGTGCCACCAGGTCAACGCTGAAGCGCGCCAGCGGCTCGAGCTTGAGCGGCGGCGGTTCATAGCTCGCGGCCTGGGCCAGTGCGGCGCAGCTGCTCAAGCACAGGGCGATAAGCCCTTTACGCAGGCTCATGGCGCTACCCCTTGCGAAGCCGCAGCCTCGGTGTGCGGTGCACGCCGCCCCAGCAGCGCCATCGCCGCCACAGCCGCTACCACCAGGCCCGGCGAGGCCGCCAGCAACAAGCCCCCTACCCCGGCGCCAGCGGCGAGAATCTGCCCTGCCGCCAAGGGCCCGGCCATCGACCCCAGCCGGCCCACGGCCACCGACGCGCCCACCCCCGTGGCGCGCACGTGTGTCGGGTACAGCGTGGGGGCCAGCGCGTACAGCACCAACTGGCCGCCGATGGCGCAATAGCCGGCGGTAAAACCGGCCAACAGGATCAAACCGAAGGTGGTGGACAGGCCCAGCCCCGCCAGGGAGGCGAGCATGCCGGCGTAGGCGATCAACACCGCACGCCCAGCGTGCCCACGGTCCATCATGCGCCCGGTCAGGAATGACCCCGCCGCGCCGCCCAGGTTGAACAGGATTTGCACCGCGCCGGCCTGCGGCCGCGAATAGCCCTGGCCGATCAGCAGCGAGGGCAGCCAGTTCAGCAGCATGTACAGCACGGTCAGGGTGAAAAAGCATGCCAGCCACAGCAACAGCGTGCGGCTCGCCCGGCCGGGGCCGAACAGTTGCGCTGCCAGCCCGTTCTGCGTGCCGCTGGCGGCGGCCTGGGCGCGAAACGCCTGGGACTCCGGCAGCCAGACCATCAGCACAAAGGCAATCGCAATGGGCGCAAAACCGCCCACGTAGAACACCGTGCGCCAGCCCTCGCCCAGGCCCGCCATGCCAATCACCGAAGCGATGGCGCCACCCAGCGGCACGCCGCAGTAAGTCAGGCTGACCGCCGTGCTGCGCAGGCGCTCATGGGCGGCCTCACTGGCCATGGCGATAAGGATCGGCAGCGCCGCGCCCAGCCCCAGCCCGGTCATCAGCCGCGCCACCAGCAGCGATGGGTAGTCCCAGGCATGCGCGGTGGCCAACGAGAACCCCCCGAACAGCAACACGGCCAGGATCAGGATGCGTTTACGCCCCATGCGGTCCGCCAGCCAGCCGCCGACGAAGGCGCCTGGCAACAGGCCGAGCAAGCCGGCACTGAACACCCAACCCAGCATGGCGGGGGTCAAGGCGAATTCCTTGGCCATGTGGGGCGCGGCAATGCCGGTGGCTTGCAGGTCGAGCCCTTCGAGCAGCGCGACGAGAAAACACAGGCCGATCGTCAGTACCGGCCGGTGCGATTGTGCGATTGAACCACTCATGTGCAGCCCTCTTGTTGTTATGCGAATAGGAGTCAGAGCCTGAAGGTCGCACGTACCGACACCAGCGAGGCGTCGTCGCCCCCGGCATCGCGGATGGCGGCGCCTATGTCGTAGTACTTCAGGTCCAGGTCGAGCGTCAGGTTAGGCGTCGCCAACCAGCGGGTGTTGACGCGGTAGATGGTGCCCACGTGTCGGCCGGTGTCGCGGGTGTTGGCGAGGATGCTCATGCCAGGCATGTATACGCCGTCGTGGGTGTTCTGTTTCCACACCTCGAAGATACCGGGTTCGAAACGCAGGGTGCGCCAGGGTGAAAAGCCAAAGGTCGGGCCGATGACGATGATGTTGCTCAAGGTGGTCAGGCTGGCCTCGCCGTACACGCCGTTGCGCGGGTACAACGGGTCGAAGGTACCGACTTTGCCATCGCCCAGGTCGCCGTCACCGCTGGCCGCATCCAGGCGCATGGCCAGGCGTGGGGCCCAGGGGTGGTTGAAGGTGTAGCCGGTGTCGCTGGACACCGCCCAGGCACGAATGGAGGCGTTGCCCAAATGCCCATTTTGGCCGGCCAAGTCCCAACTCCAGTCCAGGGCTTGGTAGCGGCCGAACAGGCGGGTGCCGAACGTGTAGCGCTGTTCATCACCGGTTTCACCCGCCAGGGCGCGGTCGTCGGTTTCCAGGCCGAAGGCGAACAGGTCAATGTTCCAGGCTTGGGTCAACGGCAGGGTGCCGTACAGGCCATAAAACTTGACCCCATTATTGCTGCCGTCATCCCAGCTGTCCTCGCCGGTCTTCACCGGCCGTACCGCAAAGGCATCGAGCTTACGCCCGTCCTTGAGGTTGAGGCTGGCGCGCAGGCCGTCGAAGGTCTGGCGGATGTTGGGGGAGTCGCGGTAGGTGACGAACACCTGGTTGCCGAACGCCATCTCCTGGCGGCCGACACGGGCCGTGTAACGCCCGCCGTCAATGTCATGGTTCAGGTCGATAAAGGCCTGGCGCACTTCGTTGCGGCTTTCGTCGTTCGGTGAGTACAGGTCCTTGCCGAACGCGCGGGTGTTCTCGACTTGCACAAAGGCACGCAGCGCATCGTCGAACAGGTGCAGGTCGGCGTGGGCTTGCAGGCGCTGCATCAGGTAGGAATCGTCTTTGATCCCGCGCAGGCCGAAGAAGGGTTTGTCCAGTGAATCGGCGCGGTAGCGCGCTTCCGCGCCCAGTTGCAGCCATGCGCTATCGGACAGGCGATGGTAACGCAGGCCATCGAAAGGATCGCGGGCTTTACCTGGGTCATCCAGAAAACGGTAATCCTCGACCCAGCGCGGCGCACCAGGCCGCCCTGGGCGGCTGTCTTCCAGGGGGCTCGCCGCTTGTGAAAGCTGGGCGATTGATAACAGCGCCAGGGACAGACATGCCCCCGTCAGCGGCTTCGTCATCAGAATATCCTTTCTTGTTGTTGTGAAAATGGATAACTCTGTTAACGATTATTTTGTTTAACGATGATGCCGTCAATAGCCGTCAGCGCTTATCGCATACAACGGGGCGCGATCACTGTTCGCTGATCGAACAGTTTTTAAACCCGCTATTTAGGCGGATTGCCTGGATGAACCCGGACAGAAGCGTTTCAGCCAGGGTCGTCGCCGGTCTTCATTCCTTGACAAGATAATTAAATAAAAAAATCATGTAGTGCATCCCACCCACAATAATAAAGAGAAACCCATGATCCCCTCCAAGCCCTTGCTCGCTTTCAGCTTGCTGCTGCTCGGCGCCAGCCAAGCGTTCGCCGCGCCAACCGTTAAACAACCCAACATTTTGCTCGTGGTCGCGGATGACCTGGGGTTCTCCGACCTGTCTGCGCTGGGCAGCGAGATCGCGACCCCGCACCTGGACAAGCTGCTGGCCGACGGACGCCTGATGCTCGACTTCCATGCCTCACCCAGCTGCTCGCCCACCCGCGCCATGCTGATGTCCGGCAACGACCCGCACCTGTCCGGGGTCGGTATGATGGCCGAGTCGCGTGGGCGCCTGCCGGCGGGCAGCGAGGTGCAACCGGGGTATGAAGGGGTGCTCGGCGCCAATGTGGCCACGCTCGCCGAGTTGTTGCGCGATGCCGGTTATCGCACCTACATTGCCGGCAAGTGGCACCTGGGCATGACGCCCGCGCAGCAGCCGCAAAACCGCGGCTTCGACCAGGCGTACGTGTTGCTGGAGGGCGGCGCGGCGCACTTCAAGCAAACCAACATGGGCCTGCTGCCCAACTACAGCTGGAGCTTCCGCCACAACGGCGAGCCGGTGGAACTGCCCAACGACTTCTACTCGACCCGCTGGTTCACTGACCGCCTGATCGACGTCATCGACCAGGGCAAGGCAAGCCAAAAGCCCTTCTTCGCGTTCGCCGCCTACACCGCACCGCACTGGCCGCTGCAAGCGCCCGACGCGTACCTGGCGCAGTACCGTGGCCGCTATGACCAAGGCTACGAACAGATCGCGCGCGAGCGGCTGCAGCGCCAGCGCAAGGCCGGGCTGGTGCCTGCGGACTTCCCGATGGAGCCACAACTCGAAGGTGTGCCCAGCTGGGCGTCGCTGACCCCGGAGCAACGGCAACAGTCAGCACGCACCATGGAGGTGTATGCCGCGATGGTGGCAGCACTGGACGCCGAGGTGGGCCGCCTGGTGGACCACCTGCGTGAAACCGGCGAGCTGGACAACACCCTGGTGTTGTTCATGTCTGACAATGGCCCGGAAAACGCCAACCGCGTCGACCCGGAATGGATCAAACGCAATTTCGATAACCGCCTGGACAACTACGGCCGGCCTGATTCGTTCCTGATGATCGGCTCGGCATGGGCCCAGGTCAGCGCCCTGCCCAGCCGCCGCTACAAGATGACCACCTACCAGGGTGGCATCCGCGTACCGGCCTTCGTCCACTACCCTGCCACGATAAAACCCGGGCGCAGCGAAGAACTGGCCAGCGTGCGCGACATCATGCCGACCTTGCTGCAACTGGCCGGTGCTTCACTGCCTGGCATCAAGTACCGCGACCGCGACATCGTGCCACCGCAAGGCACCTCGGCCCTGGCTTACCTTGAAGGCCGGGACACGCAGATCCACCCCCGCGACGAGGCCATGGGCTGGGAAATCAACGGGAACGCCTCACTGCGCAAAGGCAACCTCAAACTGCTGTTCGACACCACCGACGCTGCACCGGCGTGGCGCTTGTTCGATTTGAGCAAGGACCCAGGCGAGCACCATGACCTGGGCGCACAACAGCCCCAGCAGGTGGCCGAACTGCTGCGCGACTGGAAAAGCTACGCCCAGCGCAACAACATCGTTATCACGACCGAGGGCCGGCCTGTTTCCCCCGCGCTGGTCAGCAAACCATGACACCCCGGCTGCTCGGGGGCGCGGCACTCGCCCTCGGCGTGCTTGCCGCCGCCTATGCGGCATGGCCCGCAGCCCCTGCACCGGCGCTGCTGTGCAGCGGTTACAGCGGTGTGCCCGCGCCCCGCGAGGGGCCGTGGCGCGACGGCATGGTACGGCTGCCCGGTGGCACCTTCAGCTTCGGCTCAAGCCGCTTTTACAGTGAAGAAGGCCCACCGCACCCGGCCAAGGTTTCGGCCTTCTGGATCGACGTGCACCCGGTCACCAATGCCCAGTTCGACCGCTTCGTGCAGGCCACCGGCTACGTGACCCAGGCTGAACAGGGCATCGACGCGCAAGCGGCCCCTGACCTACCTGGCACGCTGCGGGTGCCAGGGGCGATGGTGTTCAAACAGGGTGCCGAGGTATTACGGCCGGGCTGGCAGTTCGTTGCCGGGGCGAGCTGGCGCCACCCCCTGGGGCCCGATAGCCATTGGCGTGAGCGGGCAAACCACCCGGTCGTGCAAGTGACCCTGCGCGATGCCCAGGCTTACGCCCAATGGGCCGGCCGCACACTGCCCACCGAGGCCCAGCTGGAATACGCCATGCGCGGTGGCCTGCAGGATGCGGATTTCAGTTGGGGCGCTACCGAGCAGCCCACAGGCAAACCCATGGCCAATACCTGGCAGGGCCAGTTCCCCTATCACAATCAAGCGCTCGATGGCTTCACGGGCACATCCCCGGTGGGCTGCTTCGTGGCCAATGGCTTTGGCGTGTTCGACGCGGGGGGCAATGTCTGGGAATTGACCCGCAGCGGCTACCGCCCTGGGCATGATCAGGCCCGCGATGCCGCACTCGACCCACTAGGCCCGGCGCTGGACGACAGCTACGACCCTGCCCAACCCGGCACACCAGTGGCGGTGATCAAAGGCGGGTCACACCTGTGCTCGGCGGACGCGTGCATGCGCTATCGGCCTTCCGCACGGCAACCGCAGACGGTGTACCTGGCGACGTCTCATGTCGGGTTTCGGACGGTACGGCAAGCAGAGGGCGAGTGAAGCTACCTGGGCCGATTCCGCGGCGACCTCTGCCCCTGAATCAAGGCCGGCACCAGCACACCTGCAGCCTGCGCCAGCCGCTGGGTGGCAAGGCGGATTTCATCCACATCCAACGAGGCAAACCCCAGCCGCAAGGCGTTCTCGCGGTGGCCAAACGGTGAAAACTGGCCGCCGCCACGCACCACCAGGTCCAGCTCCAGCGCGTTGGCCGCCAGCTGGTCGACGTCGAGGGTGTCGGCAAACTTCACCCAAAGCGCCAACCCGCCTTCCGGCTCCTGCACCGCTATCTGCTCGCCAAAGGCATCGCGCAGGCCACTCAACAGGGTTTCCCGTCGCCGTCGATACTCCGTGGACACCCGGCGCAGGTGCTTTTTCAGTTCGCCGTCATTGATCAGGTCGGCCAACATCCGTTGCATCACCGCATCGCCCTGCCCCAGGGTCAGCACCGCTGTGCGCTCAAGCACCTCGATCACATTCGGTGGCGCCACGATAAAGCTGCAACGGAAGGTACTACCCAACGACTTGGACAACGAGCCGATGTAGATCACATGGCGTTGCGAACGGTCGCTGGCCAGCGGCAGATAAGGGCGCCCGGCAAAATGGTACTCATGGTCGTAGTCTTCTTCGATCACGCAAAAATCATGCAGCCGCGCCAACTCCAGCAGTTGCTGCCGGCGTGCCGCATGCAGGCTGACCGTGGTAGGGAACTGGTGATGAGGGGTGAGGTACATCATGCGCACGTCGTGCAGCCGGCACAGCGCGTCGATCTGATCGACCCGGCAGCCTTCCTCGTCCAGGTCGACGGTGACCAGCCGCGCGCCCAGCTGGCGGAAAATCTCCCACGCCGGCGGGTAGCTCAGGCGCTCGACCAGCACCACGTCACCCGGCTTGAGCAAAGCGCTGGCCGTGAGGTACAGCGACATCTGCACACCTTGGGTCAGGCAAATATGCTCGGCCCCCACATTAAGGCTGCGGTTGTGGCGCAGCATGTCGGCCAATGCACTGCGCAGGTACTGGCTGCTGCTTTCGCAGCCATGGCGCACGGTGTTGGTGGTGAAACTGTTGCGCAAGGCCTTGCGGTAATAGCGGTGCAGTACAGCCTGGGGCAACAGGCGGTGGTCACAGGCGCCGTTATCGAAAAACAGCGCGCCAGGCCGATGTTGCAGCGCCGTCACCTGCTCGCTGTTGGTGAAGTAGGGAACGGCAGGCGCCTCGTGCAGCGCCAGGGCAAATGACGGCGGCGCGCTGTGGGCGGCCAGGGTGCCGGCAGCGAGCCGGGTGCTGACGAAGGTGCCCCGGCGTTGCACGCTCTCCAGCCAGCCTTTGGTAACCGCCTCTTCATAAGCGAGGATCACCGTCTTGCGGTTGACATCAAGCAGCTGCGCCATTTCCCGCGTGCCGGGCAACAGCGTGCCGGGGCGCAGGCGGCCCTCGACGATCGCGGTCACCAGGCCCTCGACGATCTTTCTGTACGAAGCCTGCGGCTGAGCCCCGTCGAGCTTGAGCAACGGCCGCCATTTGCGAAGCTGGACCATGTGAATTATCCAGAACTGGAGGTTCTTATGGTCCTAGTCTAACGCAACAATCAGGCCTTTCTCGCCCCCAATTCAGCCCTGAGGTGTGTGTGTATGCAGCAACGCCATGTCATTGAACTGTCGCCCTCGGGCAAACGCTTCGAAGCCGCAGAAGGCTTGCTGCTCGACGCCATGCTCGCCAGCGGCCTGTCGGTGCCCTTCTCGTGCCGCCGCGGGGCCTGCGGGTCGTGCAAGGTCCAGGTGGTGTCGGGCCAGTACCGGGACAAGCAGCGCAGCGCAGACATGCCCGCGCCCTGCTACCCCCTGGCCGCCAACGAGATGCTGCTGTGCCAGAGCCATGCCTGCAGTGACATGCGCCTGGAAATCCCCGGCTGGTCGCTGGACACGCCAACGCTGGCCATCACTGCCCATGTGCTGAGCCAGCGCGCGCTGAGCGTCGACATCATCGAACTGGTGCTGCTGCCCACCCAGCCTCTCGAAGTGCGCGCCGGCCAATACGTCAGGTTCTGCCTCGACAATGGCGACAGCCGCTGTTTCTCCATCGCCAACCTGCCTGCGCAGGACCAGGGGCGCTTGGTGTTTCATATGCGCAAGGTCAGCGGCGGGCTGTTTACCGAACGCGTGCTGCCCACGCTGCAGGTGGGCGATGCGCTGCAGTTGGAAGGGCCGGTGGGCGCCTGCACCTGGCAGCACGAAGAACAACGCCCGGTCGTGCTGTTCGCCACCGGCACGGGCTATGCCGGCATCAAGCCGTTGTTACTGACGGCCCTTGCTGGCCATGCTCCAGTCACGTTGTATTGGGGCGGCTCATCGCTGGCCGACTTCTATGACGGCGACTTCCTCGACCAGGCAAGCCTTGCCCACCCACACTTTCGCTGGCACCGCGTGCTATCGGCCCAAGCCCGCGTACAACAGGTCGCGCTGACACATGCCCACCGGTGGGCCGATACCCAGGTCTATGCCTGCGGCAACAGCGCGATGATCACCAAGGCCCGCGAACAGTGCCTGGCAGCGGGCGTGCAGGCTCACCGCTTTGTCGCCGAGGCTTTCGTTGCCAGCGGCGCATCGGCGCCAGCGGCTGCGTCGCTGAGCACGCTGGACCCGGTGCTGGAAAAAGTCGGCCCACGTTACTCGTTGGACGGCATGCTCGCAGCCCGCGAGCAATCGGTGCGGGCCCTGGCAGCCATTGTCAGCCAACTGAAAGTCGGCATGACCACTGCCGAGGCGTTGCAGATGGCGGCCGAGACGTTGCAGGCGATGGGCGCGTCGCACACCTGGCACCCGACCTATATCCGCTTTGGCGACGACACCGTGCGCACACCCCGCCAAGGCATCGACCCACAGCGCCAACTGCGCGCCAGCGACATCGCCGTGGTCGACCTCGGCCCGGTGTGGGATGGCTACGAAGGCGACTACGGCGACACCTTCGTGTTTGGCGAGCACCCGCTGTATCACGCCTGCGTCAAGGCCCTGCACGACGTGTTCGAAGAAACGCGCCAAGCCTGGTGCGCGGGGCTGACCGGCCGTGAGCTGTACGACTTCGCCGAACGCAGCGCCCTCGCCAAAGGCTGGCAGCTGGAGCGCAACCTGGCCGGGCATCGCATTGCCGACTTCCCGCATGCCCTGTTCGGGCAGGACAAACTGGCCGAGTTGGACATCGTGCCGAGTGAGATGGTGTGGGTGCTGGAGATTCAGCTGTGCCACCCCACCGAGCCGGTTGGGGCGTTTTTCGAGGACATTCTGGTTGGCTGAAGCGACCCACCAACCGGGCAAGGTCAGCAGGCAGGCGTGGCTGGGCCGCGCCTGCCTTCAGTGACCTCTTAAGGACGAACTGCAGTCACTTCGATCTCAACACGCCAGGCTGGGTGCGCCAAGCCTGCAATCTGGAACGCGGAACGTGCAGGCAGGACTGGCTGCTTGGCGTCTGGGCCGAAGAACTGGGTGTAGCCGGCCATGAAGCCGTCGAAGTCCATCTTGCCGCCGTTCTCCGGGCCGCCTACCAGGAATACCTGCATCTTCACCACATCCTTCAGGCCCAGACCGAGGTCTTTGAGCTGCTTCTGGATGTTCTCGAGCACATTGATGGTTTGTGCTTTGGTATCACCGAAGGATTCCAGCGAATCCTTGGCTGCCTCTGGGTGAATAGCCGACGGAACAGAGCCGCTCAGGTAAACGACGGTCTTGCCTGCGGGTACTTCGACAGCTGCCGAAATGGGGAAACTGCCTGCGCTGTGGCGCACGACATCCTGTGCATGAACGCTTCCGGCACCAGCAATTGTCAGGGCCAATGCAGCAACGGTCTTGAAAGCGACCTTCATGTGTTTCTCCTAGTTGATTACCACGGGTGATGTGCACGCCTCGACGAGGCATGCACGGTCATTCCATTGTCGTAGCGGGGTTTAGAATCGATACAGGCTAAACGGTGTTGGGTCCAGCACTGGGGCTTTGCCCAGCAGCAGGTCGGCCGTCAATTCGGAAGACACCGGGCTTTCTGTCATGCCCCAACCGGTCGCGGTGTTGATGACCAGGCCAGAGTACTCTTTGACGGTCGAGATGATCGGGTTTTCGTCCGGGGCGATCGCCATGGCGCCGCTCCACTGATCGATCAGTTTCGACTCGGCGAAGGCTGGGAATTCGACCTTGAGTTTTGCCAGCGAGGCATTGAGCTCTGGAAGGTCAGGGGCCGCCGTCATCAGCCTGTTTTTCTCGAACGGCGACACTTCATCCAGCTTCCAGCTGGTTGGCTGCAGGAACGAATCGATCAACTGCTTGTTGAGCGAGACGTGAACCGGGAAGTCCGGGATGGCCAGCAGTGGCAGGTACTTGTAGCCATACATGAAGGACTCTTTGACCACCGGCGCAACCACGACGCGCGGCGAGGTGGCGTAGGTGCCGTCAGCTTGCTCGCGGAAGTAGATGTTCCCTGGCAACGCAACGTTACCGCCCGGTGCACGAGGTGCCGCGCTGATGATCTGCTGGGACTGGTAGGCAGGCAAGGTCGGTACATCGACACCCAGGTTCTGCATGAACAGCCTGGACCAGGCACCGCCGGCCACGACGACGCGAGAGGTCTTGATGGCGCCCTTCTCGGTCACCACGTCGGAGATGGCACCTGCTTGGGTTTCCAGCCCACGCGCAGCGCAGTGGGTGTAGATGCGCACGCCCATTTTCTTGGCGTACTCGGCCATAACGTACGAGGCACGCTCGGCGTCCAGGCTGCCCGAGTCTTCCTCGAACCCTGCGATCTTCCAGCTGGACGAGGCACCGCGCAGGCGCTGCTCAAGTTCAGTGCCTTGAATGATGCGGGTCTTGAAGGGGATGTCGGAGCCAACCTCACGGGTTTTGAGGTCGATCCACTTTCTGACGCCTTCCAGGTCTTCTTCATCGAACGGCACTTCGACACGGCCTTGAGTGCGGTAGCTGGTGTCAGCACCAACCTTGGCATTCATTTCGCGCCAGCGTTGCTTGGCAAGGTGGTGCAACTGGAAGGTCGCATCCGGCATCTTGTAGGTCATGACCTGGCCATAGAACCGGCAGGACTGCTCGCCGGCAATATCACCTTTCTCAACGATGACGACCGACAGGCCACGCTCGACCAGGTTGATCGCGGTGGTAAGACCGAGAATGCCCGCGCCGATGACGACCACGTCTGCTTGCTTGGGCAGCACACCCTCGGTGCCTTCGACAAAACCGAACCGCGGTTTGCCGGGGATCAACCGACCCTCGCGCGTCAGCATAGGGGTAAGAATCCCCGCACCTGCCGCAGCTGCCACAACGCCGCCGCCAATCAAAAACTTACGCCTGGTCATTCCCATGACACTTTCCTTACCTAGCATTCAGTATCGGTTACATCAGCCCGAACAACGGGCGCATGCAAGGCCGACAGCCCACCTGGCCAACTATGCGGCCATTGTGTGAGGCTGACGGTTCAAATTGAGGGCGGCTATTCTGGTGATGCAGCACTGCGGGAGGAATCGCTGGGGGCAAATACTTAGTTCACGTATTTCGTAACTTTCACACAAAGGACATAAATAGTTGATATGGCGACGTGGCGACTGCGTAAGTGGCGCTGTCCACACGTTGGCAATTAGCTGGCCACAGCTTCTTTGAACTAATTGGTTAACCCTACACCCTAAGCCTGAGCAGCAAGACCATTGCCACTCACTAGAAAGGTTCGATCATTTATGAAACGTGAACAGATTGAAGGTGTTGCAGAGCAGGTAACCGGTAAAGCACAAAGCGCGGTGGGTCGGCTGATTGACGACCCCGCCCTGGAAGCTGAGGGTGATGGGCGCCAGGTCGCTGGCCAACTCACTAAAAGCTACGGTGACGCATTGAATAACGTTTCTACTTTTGTGAAAGAGAAGCCCATCGCAGCGCTGGCCATTGGTGCAGCCATCACGTTAGTTCTGAGCCGCCTGTTGCGGCGTTGAGCATGAGAGTTCACGGGCCTTTAATGCCAGTCAGTTAGGTGTTATCGCCGGTAATTGGGGCCGCTGCGCAGCCCATCGCAGCGGTTCGGCGCCCCGACAAGCCAGCTCCTACAGGGATCGCGTATTTCTTGTGAGTCGCGCTAACCTGTAGGAGCTGGCTTGCCTGCGATGGGCCGCGCAGCGGCCCCCTAGGCCCTAACTGACTGAAACCCAAGTAAGAAAGAATGTCGGACCACTGTGGGATGCTTGCTCAACAAAAATACCAGCTGACATCAAAAAAACTGTTCTTCGTTTTACTAGGGGTTTTATCGCTCATGCAAATACCCCACGCCTTCGCAGAAAACGCCAATGGCAAAAATCTCTATGTGCAACGATGTGCGGTATGCCACGGAGCAGATATCAAGGGAACCGGGGCGTTAGCCACTAAAAGCAACCCTCCCACACCTGACCTTACAACGGCTGCCTTCAAGAAACGCCTGAACGATTACCCAGGCGTTATTGTGGCGTCAGTGATACTTCGACCAAATTAAAACGCCGGCACCACATCACCGTGATAGCGATCGAGGATGAACGCCTTCACCTGCGGCGAGTTCAACAACGCCCCCAGCTTTTGCACCGCTGGGTCGTTGGCCTTGTCCCGGCGCACGTACAGGTAGTTGGCATACGGCGACTCAGCGCTTTCGATAAACAGCGCATCCTTGTGTGGCACCAGCTTGGCCTCCAGCGCGTAGTTGGCGTTGATCAGCGCCATGTCTACCTGGCCCAGTACGCGCGGCAGCATGGCGGCTTCAAGCTCCTTGAACTTCAGGTGCTTGGGGTTGCTGGTGATGTCGGCGGCGGTTGCCATGATGTTGCTCGGGTCCTTGAGGGTAATCAGCCCCTGCTTGGCGATCAAAAACAGTGCGCGCCCGGAGTTGGTAGGGTCGTTGGGGATCGCGACGGTGGCGCCATCCTGCAGCTCGGCGACCGATTTTATCTTGCTGGAATAGGCACCGAACGGTTCGATGTGCACGGCCACGACCGGTACCTGATCGCTGCTCGGGCGGTCTTTCTGGTACGCCTCGTAATAAGGCTTGCTCTGGAAGTAGTTGGCGTCCAGTCGGCCCTCGTCAACCTGGCGGTCCGGCTGGATGTAGTCAGTGAACACCTTGACCTCGAGCTCCACCCCCTGCTTGGCCAATTCGGGTTTGAGGAACTCGAGGATTTCGGCGTGAGGCACGGGCACCACGGCGATCTTGAGCGTTTCGGCCTGTGCAGTACCGAGGGTGGCCGCCAGCAGGGCAAGCGAGAGTGCAATGCGCTTCACGAGAGTGTTCCTTCGAATCGTTTGAGGGTGAAAGAGGACAGGTCAAGGTCGGTGGAGCCGCGGGTGCACCACTGTGCAAAGGCTTCGCCCAAGGCAGCCGAGTGTTTGAAACCGTGGCCAGAACAGGCCGACACCACCAGGGTGTGCTTGAGCGTGGGGTGTTGGTCGATGATGAAGTGCCTGTCCGGGGTAACGGTGTAAGCGCACACGGCCGACTTGAGGACTTTGTCGGTAACCCCGGCAATACGGCCTTGCACTTGCTGCTCGTACATTGCGCGAGCTTGTTCGGCAGACACACTGCGGTCCAACAAGTCGGGCTGCGAAGCCGTGTGGTACTGAGCCGTGGCAATTTTCAAGCTGCCCTCGCCGGGCTGCGCAGGGAAGCCGTAGTTGATGCTGTTGTCGCCGCGCCCATGGGTGAGGATGAACGTGGGCGATGCGCCCTCCAGGCCTGCACCCGGCTCAAGCTCAAACCAGAACAGCATTTGCCGGTAGACACTCAGCAACCGGTCGAAGGGCTCACCCAACAACCCGCCCGCCCAGTTACCGGCGCTGAACACCAGCTTGCCAGCCTTGACCGTGCGCAGGTTGGTGGTAACCGTGACGCCGTGCTCATCCGAACTGATGCCGGTCACCGTTTCGCCAGTGTGCAATGTGGCGCCGTGCTGCGCTGCCAAGCGCAACTGCACCTCGATGCAGCGCTCGGGGCGCACGAAACCGCCACCGGGCTCGAAGTAACCGATCGCGTCATCGCGCACGTGTGCGAATTGTGGAAAGCGCTGGCGGATTTGCTTGGCATCGAGCACTTCGTGTTCGATGCCATAGGTCTTGGCCAACCCGATGGTGCGCAGGGTGAAGTCGCTTTTATCGTCGGGGTCGAAGTCGGGGCTGGACGTCAGTGCGAGCAGGCCAGACTGTTCGAACAACGACTCGCCGGACAGCGCTTCCAGTTCTCGCCAGAGCTGCTGGGCCCGTTTGACGATGGGCACATACTGCGCGCCCTCGCCTACAGAAAGCCGGGTGATGCGTGTATCGCCGTGGCTTGAGCCAAGGGTATGCGGGGGGTGATAGCGGTCGATACCGACCACATCGACACCCGCCTTGGCCAACTGATACACGGTGGCGGCGCCCATGGCGCCCAGACCGATGACGATGACTTCACAGTGCTCCACGGGCAGCGCTCGTTCAAAAAGGCGCTAGTTGAAAGCAGGCGGGCTCGGGAGACAAAGAATTAAAGGGTATATCGTTATGCCTATGTGTTCTCTGGAAGGCCTGAGCCAGAGCGGGTCCAGGCTTTCAGGAGCCGGCTTGCCGGCTCCCATAGGCCTCACCTGAATCAAAATCTGACCCTGGTGCCATCAATCCAGGTGGTTGATGCACACCACCTTGGGCTGGGTCATGTCCTCATAGGCAAACCGCACCCCTTCGCGGCCCAGGCTGCCGTATTTGAAGCCCCCAAACGGCATGGCGTCGAAGCGGTAATCGGAGGAGTCGTTGATCATCACGCCACCGGCCTCGATCCGCCGCGCCAGCTTCAGCGCCGTCGACAGATCTCGGGTGAATACCCCTGCATGCAGGCTGTATTCCGGGGCATTGGCCAGGGCAACGGCCTGGTCGAGGGTGTCGAACGGCTCCAGGATTACTACGGGGGCGAACACTTCCTGCAGCCAGATACGGCTGTCGTGGCTGACCGTTTCCAGTACCGTAGGTGCGTACAGAGCACCTTGCCGGCGATGACCGCAAAGCAGCGTCGCCCCCTGCCCCAGCGCTTCTTCTACTAGTTGCTCGGTACGGCGGGCCGCCTGCTCGGTAACCATCGGGCCGACATCCGTGTCCGGGCTGGCGGGGTCACCCAGCTGCAAAGCTTTGGATTGCGCGACGAACTGCTCGCGGAAGGCTTCGTACACCGCGCGCTGCACCAGAATCCGTTGCGTGCCGATGCAGTTCTGCCCCGCCGCCCAGAAGGCCCCAGAGACACAGGACTCCACGGTCGGCCCCAGGTCACAGTCCTCCAGCACCAGTACAGGCGCATTGCCGCCCAGGTCCATGGCGAGCTTTTTGAGCCCTGCGCTGCGGGCGATCGATTCGCCGGTGGTAAAACCGCCGGTGAACGAAATCATGCGCACCTCACGCAACTCGACCAGCGCCTTGCCCAGTTCGACACCACCGGTTGCCGTGGTCACCACGTTTTCGCCAAGCCCGGCCTGCACCAGACAATCGACCAGTTTCAACGCCGACAACGGCGCCAGCTCGGACGGTTTTAGGATCACCGCATTGCCCCCGGCAATCGCCGGGCCCAGCTTGTGCGCCACCAGGTTCAGCGGGTCGTTGTAGGGCGTGATCGCGACAATCAGGCCCAGCGGTTCGCGGCTGAACCAGCCTTGGCGGGCTTCGGACCCTTCATAGGCTTCGAACGGCACCACCTCCCCGGCATTGCGTCGGGCTTCTTCGGCGGACAGCTTCAGCGTGTTCACACAGCGCTTCACTTCCTTCTGGGCCTGACGCAGGGTTTTACCGGCTTCGGCCACGATCAAGTTGGCGAACACAGCCGCATCGGCTTCGACCAACCGCGCCGCTTCTTCGAGAATGCGCGCGCGACGGTGCCGGGGCATCGCTGCACTCTCAAGGCACCCCGCCCGTGCGCGTGCCAGCAAGGCGGGCACGGCCGTGGCGTCCAGATTGGGCACACGCCCCACCAGACGGCCGTCGAAGGGGCTGAACACGTCGATGTGGCTCGGCGCTACAGCGTGAACACTGGCCATGCGAGATACGCTCATAAAGGCTCCGTTAATGACGCGGGGTGGTGTGCAGGGCGATGATGTCGGAGAGCAAGGCATAGGCGGTTTCGATACGCCCTGCGCCCGGCCCGGACACCGTGACCGGCCCCAGCAGCCCACTGTTGAACGACACCGCATTGACCGCGCCATTGATGCCGGCAAGCGGATGATCGAGCGGCAACAGACGCGCTTCGACACTCGCGGACACCGTGCCGTCAGCGCCCTTGCTGGCAGCGCCGATCAGTTTCCAGCACTGCCCCGTGGCATGCGCCTTGACGATATCCGACGCACTGATGCCGCTGATGCCCGAGCACATCACGTCGCTGACGCTCAAGCGCGCATCCAGCAACTCGTTGGCCAGGATCACTACCTTCAGGCGCACGTCATAACCTTCGACGTCCGCCGTCGGGTCGGCCTCTGCGTACCCCAGTTGCTGCGCCTGGGCCACCGCATCCGCGAACGACATGCCGTCTTTCATGCGGGTCAGCACGTAGTTGGAGGTGCCGTTCAGAATGCCTTCGAAGCCTTGAATTTGCGAACCTGCCAGGGCCTGCTTGGCCAGGCGGATCACCGGGGTGCCGCTCATGACCGCGCCTTCGTATTCGAACGCGACATTGTGGCGGCGCGCCAGCGCCTTCAGTTCGGCGCCGTGCAATGCAATCGGCCCCTTGTTGGTGGTCACCACATGGATGCCACTCTCCAGCGCCCAGCGGCAGAAGGTGGCCGCCGGCTCGCCATCGACCGGGTTGGTGAAGGTAGCCTCAGCGATGATGTCCGCGCCGGACTGCTTGATGACGGTCTCGTTGAACGCCTCGGCAGTGCCCCCTGCAATCAGGGCGAGCGCGCCCTTTTCGGCGGGCAAGGCTGCCAGCGCGGCAGCGTCCAGGCCATTGCGGTCGACCACCGAACCGAGGAACAGGTCGGTGACGCCGACGATCTTCAGGCTGAAGCCGAGGGTGGCCTGCCAGCTGTCATTATGCGTTGCGATCAACTGGGCCAGGCCTCTGTTGACACCGCCAAAACCGACCAGGGCAATGTTGTATTCAGTCACGAAGGCATTCCTTTTTGCTGTTGTTTGATGGGCCTAGCGTACGAGCCGGCTACGGGCAGTTGAATAGGCCAAAGTGCCGTATTTATTGGGCGTTCTGCCCACACGCGAAATGGCCACTTTACGGATGCCACAGGCAGCTCGCGTTCCCTGTCGGAGCGGCCTTGTGTCGCGAAAGGGTCGCAGAACGACCCCCAGGTTTCAGCATCGCCGCCTGAATTGTGGGGGCTGCTCTGCAGCCCTTTCGCGACACAAGGCCGCTCCTACAGAAAGGGGCACGCGCAGGGGAGAATGGGGGTTAGAAGACAGCGGAGAGCACAAACGAGGTAACGGTGTTTTCAACACCCGGCATGCCGGCGATTTCTTTCCAGACGGCGTGGACCCGTTCCGGGGTCGCCGCAGCAACCCTCAGCATCAAGTCGAACTCGCCACTGAGCACTTCGCACTGGATCACTTCAGGTAAGGTGCGCAATTTGGCCAGCACGTCGTCACCGCGCATGCGGTCGTAGCGATAGACGAAAATCGCCGCGCTGATCAACGATGAAGGGCGGCGGGAATCCCCCAGCCGAACGGTGTAGCCCTGTATCGCGCCATCGCGCTCAAGCCGTTCGATACGCTGGCGCACCGCATTGCGCGAGAGGTTGACCTTGGCCCCGAGTTCGGCATGGGCAATCCGCGCATTGGCAGTCAATTCGGCAAGAATGCGCTCGTCCAGCGGGTCGAGGATGCGTTTCATGCCGGCCTCGACTGCGCTGCCAGCAGGGCCTGGCACAAGCCATCAAGGTCCCCTCTGCACAAGGCTGGCGGCCCGTCCTGCACCACGGGCTGCGGTGCAAGCTCACCCTCCCACACGCCCAACTGCGCCAACAGCGCAGCCGACTTGGCCGGCGCAATCTGGCCCAGGGTCACCATCGGTGCGCCCAGGCTGCGTCGATGCATGCGGCCGGCCAGCGCGCCGACAGCCGTGTGCGGGTCGACCAGCGCTGCGGCTTGCGTGCGCAGCTTGATGACTTCGCGGCGCACCTCGGCCTCATCCACCGCATAAGAGTCGAACAACACCCGCGCCTGAAGCCATTGCGCATTGCCGATGCTCAATTCACCGCAAGCCTCGAACTGCGCCATCAGTGCCGCAACGCTGCTGCCACTGCGCCCGTACAGCTCCCAGATGAAGCGCTCCAGGTTCGAATAGAGCGAGAAGTCCATGGCCGGTGACAATGTGCGCTGACTGGCGTGCGGCGCGTAGCGATTGCGGTGCAGAAACCGGTGGAGGGCATCGTTGCTGTTGGTCGACACGATCACCTGGTTGATCGGCAGGCCCATTTTCTGCGCAATGAAGCCGGCGTAGATCTCTGCGAAACTCGCTGCGGGCACACTGAACCCGACCGGGCGGGTGCCGCCCCCCAGTTGCAGCGCCGCATGGAAGTAGAACACGATCTGGGCAAGTACCCCGACCCAGTTGGTGGAGTTGAAACACACCGGTATCAACCCTTCCAGCGGCCAGGCACGGAACAGCCGCGCCACCAGGGTCTGGCAGTCATCGAAACTGCCATCGACGGGTATCAGCTGAACACTGGCAGGGTCACCCGCCTGCAAGGCGGCCAGGCGGTCTGCCGGGATCTCGTTGCGGGGGTAGAGAATCGCCAGGCGCACCTTCGGCCTGGAGGCGAAGGCTTCGATGGCGGCAATGCCGGTATCGCCATTGGTGGCACCGACCACCAACGCCGCTTCGCCCGACTGCTCGAGAAAGTGGCTGACCAGCCGCGCCTGAAGCTGTGCGGCAAAGTCCTTTGAGGTATGGGTAGGGCCATGAAACAGCTGCAGGATCCATTCGTTATGGCCAATCTGCTGCAGCGGCGTGATGGCACGATGGCTGAAGGCCTTGTAGCTGTCGCTGAGCAGCGCCCGCAAGGCTTGATCGTCGATGGCATCGCCGACGAAGGGCGCGATCACCCGCCAGACCAGCTCATCGAACGGCAGCCATGACCAACTGGCGATCTCCTCCGGGCTGATCACCGGCAAGTGTGCTGGCACGTACAGCCCGCCATCAGCGGCAGGCCCCGACAGCACCACCTCACGGAAGTCCGCCCGTACATCACCGTTGCGGGTACTTACGTAGTGCATGAAAACTCCACAGGGTTACAAAGGCCGGTGCGCGTGTGCCACCAGCCAGGATGAAAACAGCGCGGCATCGGGCGGCAATGGGCGGCCCTGCTCGCGTACCAGGTAAAACGACTCGCTCGCTTCGATGCGCTGGCTGAACGGCGCGACCAGTTGGCCGTCCCTGAGCAGGTCCTCGACCACCGAGGACCGCGCCAGCGCCACCCCCTGCCCCAGCTCGGCCATGCGGATGGTGGACACCAGGGTGTCGAACTGCAGCCCGCGCGAATAATCGACATCGTCCGCGCCCACCCGCTTGAGCCAATACCCCCAGCCCTCTTCATAACCCAGCACATGCAGCAGCGGGTGGTGCCTGAGGTCGCGTGGTTCGCGAATGGCCGAGCGCGCCATCAGTGCCGGCGAACACACCGGCACCAACACGTCCCAGGTCAAGCGTTGGGCATGCAGGCCGGGCCATTCGCCATTGCCCCAGCGCACTTCCAGGTCGTCCTCGCCATCGGGCGCCTTGACCCAGAGGTTGCTGATGTAGCGGATATCGATGTGCGGGTGCTGGCGGCTGAAGTCCGGCAGCCGCGGGGCAAGCCAGTACTGCAGAAACGACAGGCTGCCACGCACCTTCACGGGGCCGCGCTTGTGCTGGCCGAAAATCTCGTTGGTGCCCACCGCTAGGCGGCTGATTGCATCCTGCACCACCGGCAGGTACGACTGCCCTTCTTCGGTGAGGCCCAGGCCCCTGGGCAAGCGCTTGAACAAGGCCACGCCCAGGTGGCTTTCGAGTTGCCGAATCTGCTGGCTTACCGCGCCTTGGGTAAGGTGCAGTTCCTCCGCCGCGTGGGTAAAGTTCAAGGCGCGTGCCGACACTTCGAACGACCGCAGCCAGTTGAGCGGCGGCAGGGATTTTTGCTTCATCGACACGACCTCGTTCACAGTTGAATCCGTGCATCATGAACCGGTTTGTTCAGGTCGCGCCAACACCCGCGCCTGCCGATGCCGCAGCCGCCAGGCGCTGTGCACGTTTGTTGCGGGTCACCCAGTAGACGAAGTAGCACCAGGCAATGAACGGGATGCCGAAATACAGGGCAACGCGCTGCTCCGGGTCGAAGGCAATGCCGACACACGCCAGCACGCAGCAGGCAATCGCGCCCAGCGGCACCCACGGGTAGCCGCGCACCCTGAAGTGCAGGTCTTCGACCCGGCCGCCATTGGCCACATAGTGCCGGCGGAAGGCCATCTGGCTGGCGGCGATGCTCATCCACACCACCACCACTGCCAGGCCGGAAATCGACACCAGCGCCAAGTACACCGTGTCTGGCGCCAGCACGCTGCTGAGCAACGACGCCGCGGCGCCGGCCATGCTCAGCATGATGGCGTTGACCGGCGTGCCGCGTGGCGACAGGCGGGCGAAGCACTTGGGCATATGGCCCTGATCACTGAGCGTCCACAGCATCCGCGAGGCCGCATACAACCCGGAGTTGGCGGCCGACAGCAGCGCGGTGAGGATCACGAAGTTCATGATGTCTGCCGAGTACGGAATGCCGATCAGGTCGAAGACCATGACGAACGGGCTTTCGACCAGGCCTGCCTGTTCACGCGGCAGCAAGGTGGCCAGGACGATGATGGTGCCGACGAAGAACAGCGCCAATCGTACTACCGTAGTACGTATCGCCTTGGGCACGCTGTCCTGTGGGTCTTTTGCCTCACCGGCGGCAATGCCGATGAGTTCGGTGCCGGAGAAGGCGAACGACACCGCCAGCAACGTCATCGCGATCGGCAGCAAGCCGGTCGGGAACAAGCCTTCGCGGGTGAAGTTGGACAGCCCGATGCCCTGCACGTGCTGCACATCGAGCAGGCCAAAAATCGCCGCCCCGCCGATGGCGATGAAGGCGATCACCGTCAGCACCTTGACCAGCGACAGCCAGAATTCGGTCTCGGCAAACAGGCGTACCGACACCACGTTGCTGACCAGTACCGTGATCGCGAACAACGCGCTCCAGATCCACACCGGCGTGTCGGGGAACCAGCGCACCATCAGGATACCCGCCGCGGTGAACTCCGAGCCGATCGCCACCGTCCAGGTCAACCAGTACAGCCAGGCCACCGTGTACCCGGTGCCAGGCCCCAAATAGCGGGTTGCATAACTGCTGAACGAGCCGGTTTCGGGCATCTGCACCGCCAGTTCACCCAGGCAGACCATCACCAGGTAGACCATGACCGCGCCGACGATATAGGCGATGACCGCGCCCAAGGGCCCGGCCTGGTTGACCGTGTAGCCTGACGTCAGAAACAGGCCAGTGCCGATCACGCCGCCCAGCGCCAGCATGACGATATGGCGCGTGTGCATCTCTTTCTTGTACCCGGCCGGGTGGCCCGACGCCGCGTTTGAGTGTTCGGTGGACATAGTTGAGTTCTCATGAAGTGGCTGGCACAGCAGCCGGCAGGCGACCCTGAGGCCGCCACCGTCGCTGTGTCAGCGGCTGTTATTGTTATGGCTTTCATGAATCAGGAAGGGCGTGCCCGACGCCTCAGGTGGACACTTCGACGTGCCGGCCACAGGTGTCGCTGCCCTGCCCCTGCGCGCGCTCGACCTGCACAGCGGCGAACGCCTGGCGCAGGTCTTCCAGCAGGTCGGCGGTATCCTCGATGCCGACCGACACCCGCACCAGGCCTTCTGAGATGCCCAGTGCCTGGCGCTCTTCCAGGGTGTTTTCCACGTGGCTGGTTGTCCGTGCCGGCCCGTAGATGGTTTCCACTGCACCCAGGTTGCCGGCGCGGTGGGCGTAGCGCAGCTTGGGCAGCAACTTGACGACAGTGCCCATCCCACCCACCAGCACGAAACTGACGATGGCGCCAAAGCCGCGCATCTGCGCACTGGCGATCGCGTGGCCTGGGTGCCCAGGCAACCCGGGGTAGTTGACCGACTCGACCAACGGCTCGCTGCACAGGTACTCAGCCAGGGCCTGGGCACTGGCCTGCTGCTGGCGCAGGCGCAGCGCCAGGGTCTTGATGCCGCGAATGATCAGGTACGCGGAAAACGGGTCCAGCGAAGCGCCGTTGATTTCGCGGTAGTGACGCACCTGCGCCATCAAGGCTTCGCTGCCGCAGACCACCCCGCCCAGCACATCGCCATGGCCGGAAAGGAACTTGGTCGCACTGTGCACTACCACATCGACGCCCAGCAGCAGCGGGTTCTGGTTCAGCGGCGTGGCGAAGGTGTTGTCGGCAACGACCAAGGCGCCCACACGCTTTGCTGCGGCCACCAAGCGGCGGATGTCGAGGATTTTCAGCGTCGGGTTGCTCGGGGTCTCCAGGTAGACCACATCGCAACCCCGGGCGATTTCACGCTCCATGGCGTCGGTGTCGAGGGTGTCGCACAGCGTCACTTCGACGCCCTGACGGGGCAGGAATTCTTCGAAAATCTTGTTGGTGCCGCCGTAGCTGTCGCGGGTCGAGACCACGCGTTTGCCATTGCACAGGAAGGTATGCAGCACACCGCTGATGGCCGCCATACCGGTGCTGAAGGCCACGGCCGACTCGGCGTGCTCCAGTGCGCAGAGCTTGTCCTCGAGGACCGCAACCGTCGGGTTGCTCATGCGGCTGTAGATGAAGCCCGGCTGCTTGCCCAGCGCGATGTCGTACCAGGCGTCGATATCCTGGTAGCCGTAGGCGGCACTGGCGATGATCGGGGTTTGGGTGGCATTGAAGGGGTGCTCGACTTGTTCCCCCTCCCACACCACCCGCGTCCCGATACCCGGCTGCACGCCGTTAGCTACCTTTGCTTGGTTATTCATGTCATTGTCTCGCATCGATGAAACACGGCGGTGTTTCGACTGGTCTGCGAGGACTATAGAGCGCACCTGCGCCCATGAAAAACGATGCAATTGGGCCCTAAGGGGCGCTTATTTTAATGGCTTACCAAGCCGCCTGCGCCGGGCAAGCCATTCGGGGTTTACACATTGCCCGGTAGGAGCAGCCTTGTGCTGCGAAGAGGCCGGTGATAGCAACGAAGATTGATTGTGTTTTCACCGGCCTCTTCGCAGCGCAAGGCTGCTCCTACACAGATTGGGGGCGCAGCGCCACTGCACGTGACCTGCGGTTTGCGACAATCTTTAATGGCTTACCAAGCTGCCTGGGCAGGGCAAGCCATTCAGGGTTTATGCATTACCCGGTAGGAGCAGCCTTGTGCTGCGAAGAGGCCGGTGATAGCAACGAAGATTGACTGTGCCTGCACCGGCCTCTTCGCAGCGCAAGGCTGCTCCTACACAGATTTGGGGCGCAGCGCCACTGCACGTGACCTGCGGTTTGCGACAAGCTTTAATGGTTTACCAAGCCGCCTGCGCCGGGCAAGCCATTCGGGGTTTACGCATTGCCCGGTAGGAGCAGCCTTGTGCTGCGAAGAGGCCGGTGATAGCAACGAAGATTGACTGTGCCTGCACCGGCCTCTTCGCAGCGCAAGGCTGCTCCTACACAGATTTGGGGCGCAGCGCCACTGCACGTGACCTGCGGTTTGCGACAATCTTTAATGGCTTACCAAGCCGCCTGCGTCCGGCAAGCCATCCGGGTTTTACGCATTGCCCGGTAGGAGCAGCCTTGTGCTGCGAAGAGGCCGGTGATAGCAACCAACATTGTTGTGTTTTCACCGGCCTCTTCGCAGCGCAAGGCTGCTCCTACACAGATTTGGGGCGCAGCGCTACTGCACGTGACCTGCGGTTTGCGACAAGCTTTAATGGTTTACCAAGCCGCCTGCGTCCGGCAAGCCATCCGGGTTTTACGCATTGCCCGGTAGGAGCAGCCTTGTGCTGCGAAGAGGCCGGTGATAGCAACGAACATTGATTGTGTTTTCACCGACCTCTTCGCAGCACAAGGCTGCTCCTACACAGATTTGGGGCGCAGCGCCACTGCACGTGACCTGCGGTTTGCGACAATCTTTAATGGCTTACCAAGCCGCCTGCGTCCGGCAAGCCATCCGGGTTTTACGCATTGCCCGGTAGGAGCAGCCTTGTGCTGCGAAGAGGCCGGTGATAGCAACGAAGATTGACTGTGCCTGTACCCGCCTCTTCGCAGCGCAAGGCTGCTCCTACACAGATTGGGGGCGCAGCGCTATTGCATATGGGCCTGCAGCGCTTGCTGGTCGGCATGGTAGGAGGACCGCACCAGCGGCCCGGACGCCACGTTCTTGAAGCCCATCGCCAAGGCCCGTTCGGCAAACCAGGCGAAGGTGTCCGGGTGCACGAAGCGCTGCACCGGCAGGTGGCTGCGCGACGGTTGCAGGTATTGCCCCAGGGTCAGCATGTCGACCTGGTGCTCGCGCATGCGCTGCATCACCTCGATCACTTCTTCATCGGTTTCACCCAGGCCCAGCATCAGCCCGGATTTGGTCGGTACGCTGGGCACACGTCGTTTGAAATTCTCCAGCAGGTCCAGCGACCACTCGAAGTCCGAGCCCGGCCGCGCCGCCTTGTACAGGCGCGGCACGGTTTCCAGGTTGTGGTTGAACACGTCCGGCGGCTCCTGCGCGGTGATGGCCAGGGCCACGTCCATGCGCCCGCGGTAGTCCGGCACCAGGGTCTCCAGCTTGACGCCCGGCGACAGCGTGCGGATTTCACGCAGGCAGTCGACGAAGTGCTGGGCGCCGCCGTCGCGCAGGTCATCGCGGTCCACCGAGGTGATCACCACGTACTTCAGGCGCAGGTCGGCAATGGCAATCGCCAGGTTCTTCGGCTCATCGGCATCCAGCGGTTTCGGCCGCCCGTGGCCGACGTCGCAGAATGGGCAACGGCGGGTGCAGATGTCACCCATGATCATGAAGGTCGCCGTGCCACCGGAGAAGCACTCGCCCAGGTTCGGGCATGAGGCTTCTTCGCAAACACTGTGCAGCTTGTGCTTGCGCAGCAGCGCCTTGACCCGTGCGACCTCGGATGACGTGGCAATGCCCACGCGAATCCAGTCAGGTTTGCGCGGCACCTCCTCGGTGGGCAGGATCTTCACCGGGATGCGCGCCACCTTGTCGGCGCCGCGCAGTTTCACACCGGCTTGCAGGGGCTGCGGGCGCGTGGCGGCAGGCAGGGTCTGGTTCATGTTCATGCTCCGGCAATGAAGGCTTCAGCCACGGTAATATCGTTGCGTCACAAAGGGTGTGCGTACCACCTGCATCGGCACCCGCTTGCCTCGCACCAAGGCGAAGACTTCGGTTTCCAATGCCGCGTGCGCACTGTGCACGTACCCCATCGCCAACGGCCCGCCCAGGCTGGGGCCGAAACCGCCGCTGGTGACGCGGCCGACTTCCTGGTCGTTGGCATCGACGATCAGCGCCCCTTCGCGCACCGGTACACGCGCTTTGGGCATCAGGCCCACCCGTTTACTGGCCACGCCCTCGCGTTGCTGGGCAAAGAGGCGTTCGGCCCCCGGAAAACCGCCGGCCCGCACGCCCTCGGCACGTCGAGCCTTGGAGATCGCCCAGGTCAGGCTGGCCTCGATAGGTGTGCTGCGCGCGTCCATGTCATGGCCGTACAGGCACAGCCCGGCCTCCAGGCGCAGCGAATCGCGGGCGCCCAGGCCGATGGCCTCGACCTCGGGCTCGGCCAGCAGCGTGCGGGCGAGCATTGCCGCCGCCTCGGCCGGCACCGAGATCTCGAAGCCATCCTCACCGGTATAACCCGAGCGGCTGACGTAGCAGTCAACACCCAGCAGCTTCACACGGGCGAACTGCATGAAGGTCATGGCGCCGGCCTGGGACGCCAGGCGCCCCAGCACCTTGGCCGCAGCAGGCCCCTGCAGGGCCAGCAAGGCGTGGCTTTCGAACAGCGATTCCACCTCGCACTGCCCTTCCAGATGCTGCTTGAGGTGCAGCAGGTCCTGGTCCTTGCAGCCAGCGTTAACCACCAGCAACAGTTCGTCACCGCCCAGGTTGGCCACCATCAGGTCGTCGAGGATGCCGCCGTCGTCGTTGGTGAACAGCGCATAACGCTGCATGCCCACCGGCAGGTCGAGAATGTCGACCGGCACCAGCGCCTCCAATGCCTTGGCAGCGCCGGCGCCGCGCAGGCGAATCTGCCCCATGTGCGAAACGTCGAACAGGCCGGCCTGCTCACGGGTATGCAGGTGCTCCTTGAGCACCCCCAGCGGGTATTGCACCGGCATGGCGTAGCCGGCAAAGGGCACCATGCGCGCGCCGAGTTTCAGGTGCAGGTCATGCAGTGGTGTTTGTTTGAGTTGTTCTGTGGACATGAACGATTCCCCGTAGTCGATTCAGGCGCGATAGACCGGATATTCCGCGCACAGCCTGGCCACCGACGCGGCCACCTGGGCCTCGACATCGGCATCGCCAAGGTGGTCGAGGATGTCGCAGACCCAGCCGGCCAGGGCCACGCATTCGGCCACCTTGAAGCCACGGGTGGTGACCGCTGGGGTGCCGATACGCAGGCCCGAGGTCACGAACGGCGACTGCGGGTCGTTCGGTACGGCATTCTTGTTGACGGTGATGTGCGCGCGGCCCAAAGCGGCGTCGGCGTCTTTACCGGTGAGGCCCTGGCGGATCAGGCTGACCAGGAACAGGTGGTTGTCAGTACCGCCGGAAACCACGTCGTAGCCGCGGTCGATGAACACCTGGGCCATGGCCTGGGCGTTTTCGATGACTTGTTGCTGGTAGGCCTTGAAGCCTGGCTCCAGCGCTTCCTTGAAGCACACGGCCTTGGCGGCGATGACGTGCATCAGCGGGCCGCCCTGGGCGCCGGGGAACAAGGCAGCGTTGAGCTTCTTCTCGATTTCTTCGTTGGACTTGGCCAGGATAAGGCCGCCACGTGGGCCGCGCAGGGTCTTGTGGGTGGTGGTGGTGACCACGTCGGCGAACGGGATCGGGTTCGGGTACAGGCCCGCAGCAACCAGGCCGGCAACGTGGGCCATGTCGACGAACAGCAGCGCACCGACCTTGTCGGCGATGGCGCGGAAGCGTGGGAAGTCGAGGGTCTTGGAGTAGGCCGAGAAGCCGGCGACGATCATTTTCGGCGTGTGCTCGACCGCCAGGCGCTCGACTTCGTCGTAGTCGATCAGGCCGGTCTTGGTGTCGATGCCGTATTGAACCGCGTTGTACAGCTTGCCCGAGGACGACACTTTAGCGCCGTGGGTCAGGTGGCCGCCGTGGGCCAGGCTCATGCCCAGGAGGGTGTCACCGGCCTGCAGCAAAGCCAGGTACACCGCGCTGTTGGCCGAGGAACCCGAGTGCGGCTGGACGTTGGCGTAGTCGGCACCGAACAGCTGCTTGGCGCGCTCGATGGCCAACTGTTCAACCACATCGACGTGCTCACACCCCCCGTAGTAACGCTTGCCTGGGTAGCCTTCGGCGTACTTGTTGGTCAGCTCGGTGCCCTGGGCCTGCATCACTTGCGGGCTGGTGTAGTTTTCCGAGGCGATCAGCTCGATGTGGTCTTCCTGGCGTTGTACTTCACGGCTGATGGCCTCCTGCAGCACAGGGTCGAAGTCGGACAGGGTGAGGCTTTTATGGAACATGTGGGTGCTTCCTTATTGTTGGGGGCAGGCAAGGCCCGGACGGGGTCCGGGCCTGGGCAGTCAGGCGTCCTGGTAGACCGACATGGGCGGGCAGGCACAAGCCAGGTTGCGGTCACCGTAGACGTTGTCCACGCGCCCCACCGGCGGCCAATACTTGTTCTCGCGCAGCGTTTGCAACGGGTACACCGCCAGCTCCCGGCCGTAGCGATGGGGCCATTCGCCCACCAATTCACTGGCGGTGTGTGGGGCGTTTTTCAGCGGGTTGTCGAGCGCGTCGAAGGTGCCATTTTCCACGGCGCGGATTTCCTCGCGGATGCAGATCATCGCCTCGCAGAAGCGGTCCAGCTCTTCCTTGGACTCGCTCTCGGTCGGCTCGACCATCAGCGTGCCAGCCACCGGGAACGACATGGTCGGGGCGTGGAAGCCGAAATCGATCAGGCGCTTGGCCACGTCCTCGACGCTGATGCCGCTGCTGTCCTTGAGCGGGCGCAGGTCGAGGATGCACTCGTGGGCGACCAGGCCGTTCTCGCCGGTGTACAACACCGGGTAGTGCTCCTCCAGGCGCCGGGCAATGTAGTTGGCACTCAAAATCGCCAGCTGCGAGGCACGCTTGAGCCCTTCGCCACCCATCATGCGGATGTACATCCAGGTAATCGGCAGGATGCTCGCACTGCCATAAGGCGCTGCGCAGACGGCACCTTGTTTATGTTCCAGGTGCGCGTGGCCAGGCAGGAACGGCGCCAGATGCGCCTTGACCCCGATCGGGCCGACACCGGGGCCACCGCCGCCGTGCGGGATGCAGAAGGTTTTGTGCAGGTTGAGGTGCGACACGTCGCCGCCGAACTTGCCCGGGGCGCAGAGGCCGACCATGGCGTTCATGTTGGCACCGTCCAGGTACACCTGCCCGCCGTGCGCATGGATGATGTCGCAGATGCGGGTGATGCCCTCTTCGAACACCCCGTGGGTCGAGGGGTAGGTGATCATTAGCGCGGCCAGTTGCGCCTGGTGCTGCTCGGCCTTGGCTTGCAGGTCGGCCACATCGACGTTGCCGCGCTCATCGCAATTGACCACCACCACGCGCAGGCCGGCCATCTGCGCCGTGGCCGGGTTGGTGCCGTGGGCGGACGACGGGATCAGGCAAACATCACGGCCCGCTTCGCCACGGCTGGCGTGGTAAGCGCGGATGGCCAGCAGGCCTGCGTATTCCCCTTGCGAGCCGGCGTTGGGCTGCAGCGACATCGCGTCATAACCGGTGGCCTCGCAGAGCATCGCCTGCAATTCGTCCGTCAGTTGCCGATAGCCGAGCGACTGTTCGGCCGGGGCGAACGGGTGCAGGTTGGCGAACTCGGGCCAGGTGATCGGGATCATCTCGCTGGCGGCGTTGAGCTTCATGGTGCACGAGCCCAGCGCGATCATGGTGCGGTCCAGCGCCAGGTCCTTGTCGGCCAAGCTGCGAAGGTAGCGCATCAGTGCTGTTTCAGAATGGTAGCGGTTGAACACCGGGTGCTGCAGGAACGGGGTTTCGCGCAGCAGCTGCACTGGCAAGCAATCGCCACAGCCTTCTGCCAGGGCGACGAAGGCCGGAAGCGCCTGGCCCGGGGCGGCGAACACCTGCCACAAGGCCTCGACACTGGCCTGCTCGCAGGTTTCATCCAGTGACAGGCCGACCCGCTGGGCGTCGATCGGGCGCAGGTTCAGGCCGGCCCCTTGGGCGGCGGCCAGCACATCGGCCGCAGGCCTGGCAGTGACCACGCTGACGGTATCGAAGAAGTGCGCTTGTTCCACTGCGTGCCCGAGCTGCAGCAGCCCTTGCACCAGCACTGCCGTTAACCGGTGCACACGCTGGGCGATCTGCGCCAGGCCTTGAGGGCCGTGATACACCGCGTACATGCTGGCGATGTTGGCCAGCAGTACCTGCGCGGTGCAGATGTTGCTGGTCGCTTTCTCGCGGCGGATGTGTTGCTCGCGGGTCTGCATGGCCAGGCGCAGCGCCGGCTTGCCAAAACGGTCGATGGAGACACCGACCAGGCGGCCGGGCATGTCGCGTTTGAACGCATCGCGCGTGGCAAAGTACGCCGCGTGCGGGCCGCCAAAGCCCAGCGGCACGCCAAAGCGCTGGGCGCTGCCCAGCACCACGTCGGCATCGAACTCGCCCGGCGGGGTCAGCAGGGTCAGCGCCAGCAGATCCGCTGCCACCGCCACCAAAGCGCCGACGGCATGGGCGCGTTGCACCAGGGCCCGGTGATCGGCGATAGCGCCAGTGCTGGCCGGGTACTGCAGCAACAGGCCGAAGTACGCCTCAAGGCCCTGGCCTTCCAGTGCCGCTTCATCACCGATGACCACCTCGATACCCAGCGGCTGGGCACGGGTGCGCAGCACGTCAAGGGTTTGCGGGTGGCAGTGGCGGGAGGCGAAAAAGGCCGGTGCCTTGCTCTTTGCCAGGCGCTTGCAGAAGGTCATGGCTTCGGCCGCAGCGGTGGCCTCGTCGAGCAAGGACGCGTTGGCGATCTGCATACCGGTGAGGTCGCAGACCAAGGTCTGGAAATTGAGCAGCGCTTCCAGGCGGCCTTGGGAAATCTCTGGTTGATACGGCGTGTAGGCGGTGTACCAGGCTGGGTTTTCCAGCAGGTTGCGCAAGATCGGCGTCGGCGTGTGGCACGGGTAGTAGCCTTGCCCGATGTGGTTACGAAACAGCTGATTCTTCGCGGCGATGGCCTTGAGCGCAGCCAGGGCCTCGGCCTCGCCCTGCCCTTTGCTCAGTTCAAGCACGCTGGTGCCTTTGATGCTGCCTGGGATGACGCTGTCGACCAGGGCCTGCAGGGAGCCATGGCCGGTCAGCGCCAGCATCGCCTCGATATCGTGATCACGCGGGCCAATGTGGCGCGCGATGAACTCATTATCCGTGGTCAATGGAAACGGTGCGTTGTGCATGTCGATACCCTGGCTCAGGCGTTGTCGGCCAGGAAGCGGTCGTAGCCGTCCTGGTCCATCAAGGTGTCGAGGTCGGCGAGGTTGGCCACCTGGATACGGAAGAACCAGCCATCCTGCATCGGCGAGGCATTGACCAGTTCCGGGTCGTCGGCCAGGGCCTGGTTGACCGCCACCACCGTACCGTTCAGGGGCATGCTGATGTTGCTGGCGGCCTTCACCGACTCCAGCACTGCGACTTCATTGCCCTCGCCATACTCGCCCGGCTCCGGCAACTGCACGAACACCACGTCCCCCAGCGCCTCCTGGGCATAGGTGGTGATGCCGACGGTCAGTTCGCCAGTCGCTTCCAGACGCAGCCATTCGTGTTCGGGGGTAAAACGCAGCATGCTCATGGATCTTCCTCTCTTGTTATCAGGTAGGTCCCGGTACAGGACTGACAACTACAAGAGCAAGGGCGATGCCAACTTGATTAAATCCTTTTATTTCAATGACTTGAGATACAAATCGGCGCCAATCCAGTCGGCCCAGGCGGAACGAATAAGCTCCAGTGCATCGCCCCGGCAGGCCTGCGTGCCGGGGCGTGCCAATGAACGCGGGGACCTCGCCGAACTGGAGTGCAATCACTCCAGTGGAACGCATTGCCACCAGGGTGCTACGCCCGGGTGGCAATGCCGTATTTGCGCAAGCGCTGGCCGATGGCCGTGTGCGACGTCTGCAAGCGTGCGGCCAGTTGCCGGGTCGAGGGATAGGTTGCATAGAGCTTTTCCAGCAGGGATTTTTCGAACCCCTGCACGGCCGCTTCCAGGCTGATGATTTCGTGTACGTCGGCCTGCTGGCTGCTCAAGGCGGTGCCGGCCAACTCCAGGTCGTCGCAGTCGATCACCTCCCCTTCGCTGATGGCCGCGGCGCGGAAAATCACGTTCTGCAACTGGCGCACGTTACCCGCCCAGCGGTTGCCCAGCAGCAGCGGATGGGTCGCCAGCGCCAACCGGCAGGGCGAGCGCTGTATCTGCGCGCAGGCCTGGCGCAGGAAGTACTCGGCCAGCAGCAGGATGTCCTTGCCTCGCTCGCGCAAGGGCGGCACCTTGAGGTTGAGCACGTTGAGGCGGTAGTACAGGTCTTCGCGAAAGCTGCCTTCGACCACCATGCTTTCGAGGTTGCGGTGAGTGGCACAGACCACCCGCACATTCACCCGCACCTCACCACCACCGCCGACGCGGCGGAAGCTGCCGTCATTGAGAAAGCGCAACAGCTTGGCCTGCAGGTAGGGCGACATCTCCCCCACTTCATCGAGAAACACCGTGCCGCCATCGCCCAGCTCCAGCAGGCCGGGCTTGCCGCCGCGCTGGGCGCCGGTGAATGCGCCAGCGGCGTAGCCGAACAGCTCGCTCTCGGCCAGGCTCTCGGGCAAGGCGGCGCAGTTGAGGGCCAGGAACGACGCATCGCGCCGGGCACTGAGGGCGTGGCAGGCGCGGGCGACCAACTCCTTGCCGGTGCCCGTCTCCCCCTGGATCAGCAGCGGCGCCTCAAGGCCTGCTACCTTGTGCAGGCGCACCTTGAGTTCCTTCAGCGCCGTGGAATCGCCCAGCAGCCCCTCCAGCCCTTCGGTGTGGTCGTGTAGCAACGACGCCAGGCGCTCGCCGATGCGGCTTGGCGGGTACAGGGTAAGCAGGCCGCCCACCAGGGCATCGGCACCGCCGCTGATGGGCGTGGCTTCCAGCAACAACGCCTGGCCCTGGAAGCCGACCTCGCACATGGGCAGGCGAAAGCCCTTGTCGATCAGGGTTTGGGCCAAGTCGGCCTCGGCAAACAGCCGCGACAACGGCTCGCCGGCCGGCTCGCGGCCAATGAGGTTGACCAGGGTGGGGTTGGCCAGCAGCACATGGCCGCCGGGGTCAACCGCCAGCACCGGGTCACTCATCGACGCCAACAGGGCCTCCAGTTGCAGGCGCCGGCGGTGACCAGGCAGGAAGTCGACCAACTCGACCGCCTGCACCCCCACCACGCGCAACAGCGCACCGTAGAGCTCGTCCAGCACGGCCTGTGACAGCGCCGGAGCGTCGATGTAGACGTTGGGCGGGATCATTTCCACCGCGTCCAGGTTGAGGTTGCGCGCCCCTAGCAATGCCAGGATTTCCTGGGTGATGCCGACGCGGTCGATGAAGGTGACGTGGATTCTCATCGTGATTCCCTGGTTGGCGAAACGACAACAGGGAGACAGCGCACCCGGCGCTGTCCCCCTGGTTAGAACGTGAAGGGGCGGTTACTCCGCTTCGAGCGACAACGCGGCGTGCTCCTGTTTTTTCTGGCGAATGGACCGGTAGGACAGGCCCAGCACGGCAAACCATACTGGCACGGCGAACAACGCCATGCGGGTGTCCGCCTCCAGGGCCAGCAGGCCGAGGATGAAAACGAAGAACACCAGGCAGACCCAGCACATGATCGTGCCGCCCGGCATCTTGTATTTCGACGCACGGTGCAGGTGGTCACGCTGTTTGCGGTACGCCAGGTAAGACAGCAGGATGATCGACCAGACGAACATGAACAGCAGGGCCGACACCGTGGTAATCAGCGTGAACGCGTCGAGCATGTTCGGCACCAGGTAGATCACCAGGGCGCCAGCGGTCAGGCAAATACAGGAGAAGATC
The DNA here is from genome assembly GCF_000483465.1 of Pseudomonas sp. LAIL14HWK12:I7. Taxonomy (NCBI): domain Bacteria; kingdom Pseudomonadati; phylum Pseudomonadota; class Gammaproteobacteria; order Pseudomonadales; family Pseudomonadaceae; genus Pseudomonas; species Pseudomonas sp. LAIL14HWK12:I7. The sequence goes on along the minus strand of NZ_KI519606.1, from coordinate 299,265 downwards.
AGGCCGTTGGAGGGCACTGCACGGCGTGACAACGCGCTGAACCGGCCCGGTGCATCACCCTCCACCGCCAGGCCATAGAGCATGCGGCTGGTCGAGAACACGCCACTGTTGGCCGAAGACGCCGCAGACGTCAGTACCACGAAGTTGATGATCCCCGCTGCAGCAGGCAGCCCGGCCAGCACGAACAGTTCGACGAAGGGGCTCTTGTTGGCCACCACTTCTCGCCACGGGGTCACGGCCATGATGGCAATCAGCGCCAACACGTAGAAGACGATGATGCGCAGCGGGATGGAGTTGATGGCCCGTGGCAGGTTGCGTTCCGGGTTCTTGGTTTCGGCCGCGGTGGTGCCGACCAGTTCGATGCCGACGAAGGCGAACACCGCAATCTGGAAGCCGGCGAAGAAGCCCATGGCGCCGTGGGGGAACATCCCGTCGTCGTTCCACAGGTTGGCCAGCGAGGCGACGTTACCGGTCGGCGACTGATAGGCTGCCGCCACCATGTACACCCCGGTGCAGACCAAGGCGCAGATGGCCACGATCTTGATCATGGCGAACCAGAATTCCAGTTCACCGAACATCTTCACCGTCATCAGGTTGAGCGACAGCAACACACCGACGCAGGCCAGTGCCGGTAACCACAAGGGAATATCCGGGAACCAGAACTGCGAATAGGCGGCGATGGCAATAACGTCGGCTATACCGGTGACGATCCAGCAGAACCAGTAGGTCCACCCGGTAAAGAACCCCGCCCACGGGCCTAAAAGGTCCGCCGAAAAGTCGATGAATGACTTGTACTGCAAGTTGGACAACAACAGTTCGCCCATCGCCCGCATGACGAAAAACAGCATGAAGCCGATGATCATGTAGACGAAGATGATCGAAGGCCCAGCCAGGCTGATGGTCTTGCCAGAGCCCATGAACAGGCCCGTGCCAATGGCGCCGCCGATGGCGATCAACTGGATATGGCGGTTGGACAGGTTACGTTTGAGTTCGTGGGTGTCACCCTCAGGCGGACAGTGACCCTGCGGCAGGTTATTCATTGTTATTTACCTTGCTAGTTTAATTGTTTTTATAACGTCACAAGTTCAACTTTCTAACCGGACATGCGTTGCAACAGCCGGCCGAACGCAAGGGAAAGAGCAAGGACTATGCCAAAGGCTAGAGCCCTTTAACTACGGGGGTCTGTGTGGGTATTAACGTTTATTGCTGTAATGAAGCCACTCCAGGCGGTGGCGGTAAAGGCGCGGTGTACGACACCGAAGCGTCGTATACCGTGCCCTGCCCTGTGCTGTATCGATATCACTACAATGGAGCGCTATCGGTCCAGGTTTATCTGCTTCATCCGCCCCATGGCCAGCGCTGTACCTGTGGGAGCGGGTTTACCCGCGAAAAATCCGACGCGGTGTATGGCACCGGCTTCGCCGGTGTTCGCGGGTAAACCCGCTCCCACAGGGACCGCGTAGGCTCACCCACGCTTGATCACGCACGCACCTCGCGCCGCGGCGCGCGGCTGCGCTGTTGTTCTTCCCACCCGTCCACCAAACCGACCGGCACATCGACCGGCACCAGCGGCTCACGCCCGCGCACCAGGTCGGCGGCACGTTCGGCCAGCATGATGGTCGGCGCGTTGAGGTTGCCATTAGGCTCGCTCGGGAACACCGACGAGTCGATCACCCGCAGCCCCTGCAGGCCATGCACACGCAGCGTCGAATCCACCACTGCCATGTCGTCCTCACCCATGCGGCAAGAACCGCACGGGTGCATGGTGCTTTCCATGTTGGCACGCACGAAGGCATCGATCTGCTCATCGGTCTGCACCTGCGGCCCAGGTGCCAGCTCCTCGCCGCGGAAGCGGTCCATGGCCGGCTGAGCGATGATCTCCCGGGTCAGGCGCACGCAGCGGCGGAAGCCCTCGCGGTCCTCCTCGCTTTGCAAGTAGTTGAAGCGGATTTCCGGGTGCTGGTAAGGGTCGGCCGACAGGGCCCGCACATGGCCGCGGCTCTTGGGCTTGTTCGGCCCGGTCAGCACCATGAAACCGTGGCCCTTGAACGGTTTGTCACCGTCGTAGCGCATGGCCGCCGGCAGGAAATGGAACTGGATGTCCGGCCAACGCAGCCCCTTGGACGAGCGGATAAAACCACCCGCCTCGAAGTGGTTGCTGGCGCCCAGGCCATCCTTGAACAGCAGCCAACGCAGGCCGATCATCGCCTTGCCCAGCAGGCTCATCTTGCCGTTGAGGGTAACGGGCTCCTTGCACGCGTACTGAATGTAGATTTCCGAGTGGTCCTGCAGGTTTTCGCCCACACCCGGCAGGTCGTGCAGCACCTTGATGCCAGCCTTTTTCAGCACCGCCTCTGGGCCGATACCCGAGCGCTGCAACAGGTGCGGCGAGCCGATCGGGCCGGACGATACCAACACCTCGCGGTTGCAATGCACCGTGTGGGTCTGCCCGCCCTCGTCATACTCCACGCCCACTGCGCGCTTGCCGTCGAGCAGGATGCGCCGGGTCATGGCGTGGGTCACCACGGTCAGGTTCGGCCGGTTCATCGCCGGGCGCAGGTAGGCATTGGCGGTGGACCAGCGCACCCCGTCCTTCACAGTCATGTGCATGGCGCCGAAGCCTTCCTGCATGTAGCCATTGCAGTCGGCGGTCTTGATGTAGCCGGCCTCGGCGCCGGCCTCTACCCAGGCACCGTACAGCGGGTTCTGCATGTTGTTGCCGTTGTTGGTGGCCAGCGGCCCTGCACCGCCGCGGTAGTCATCACCACCAAACTTGAAATGCTCGGCGCGCTTGAAGTACGGCAGGCAGTTGCGGTAGCTCCAGTGCTTCGCGCCCAGGCTTTCCCATTCATCGAAGTCGCAGGCATGGCCACGGATGTATACCAGCCCGTTGATCGAGGACGATCCCCCCAGCACTTTGCCCCTCGGGCAGTGCAATCGGCGACCGTCCAGGTGGGCTTCGGCGGCGGTCTCGTAGCGCCAGTTGTACTTCTTGGTATTCATCGGCAACGAGAACGCACTGGGCATCTGGATGAGCACGCTGCGGTCACTGCCGCCGAACTCCAGCACCAGTACCGAGGTGCCGGCATCTTCGGTCAGGCGGTTGGCCAGGACGCAGCCGGCAGAGCCTGCGCCGATGATGATGTAGTCGTATCGTTTTTTCATTGTTCTAGTCCTGTACGCGAAGGCCTGCGGCCTCGATGTTGCGTTCATTGCCCTTGGGGTAGCCGCCCCAGCCCAGGCGTGTGGCCAGCAGGCGGGTCAGGCCGTAATGCACCAGCCCGGCCAGCAGGCAGGACGGCAGCGAGGCGGTGGCGAAGGTGAAGAAATCGGTATGGGCCAAGGTCTGCGGGTTGAACACCACCACGTAGATGGCAAACCCTGCCACCAGCGCCAGCAGCGCGATGGGGTTGAAGCCTTTGCAGAAGCGCAACGGCGAGCCACATTGCTCGGCATACAAATGGCGCAGGTTCAGGCGTTGCTTGCGCAGGAAGAAGTAATCGGCGATGCCGATGCCGGCCAGCGCACTGTTCAGCGCCGACGTCCACACCAAGAAGATGAAGAAGCCGTCGTAGATACCTGGGAGGCACACCACGATGACCACCGGGATGATGCAGAACAGCCCGATCAGCATCCCCCAGCCCAGGCTGCGCAACCGCTCCCCGGCCAATTGACGCAGGCCGATGACGGCTGTGTAAAGGATGTTGACCATGCCCGTCAGGTTGGCCAGGGCCAGGAAGCTCAGGGCGATCACGCCGAAGGTCATGCCGCCGGCCAGCCGCATCCAGGCGGTGGGGTCGCTGCTGCCCAGGGTAGTGGCGGCGAACAGGCTGACCGACTCACCCAGCGACGCGGCGCCGAAGATGCCCACCAGGTTGGGCCAAAACGCCGTACGCTGGTTGCTGCACAGGCGCGACAGGTTGCCGATGTAGGGCCACCAGGAGAACCCCGCAGCGATGTTGATTTCAACCGCGATCATGAAGTTGACGTGCGGGTTTTCGAACGGAGGTTGCAAGGGCGGCATGGCCAGCAGTTCGCCGAAACTGTAGCGGCGGGAGATGAAGTACATCAGCGCCAGCATGATCAGGATCAGACTGGGTGCGATCACCGCGCTGAGGCGGCGGATCATGTCTGGCCCGCGCATGGCCACCAGCGCCGCCAGCACGATGGCCAGCAAGGCCCCAGCGGTCACCAGCCAGTCGTTGCTGTCGGGCTGGCTGTGCTGCACGAGGGTTTCCAGGTTGTCCAGCGCACGCCCGCACATCAGCCCCAGCACCGCCAGCCAACCCATGGTCAGGATCACCACCGAAAGGGTATAGACCAGCCGGCTGCCATTGAGGCCAAACATGCTGCGCAGGAAAGTGAACTGCTCGACGCCGTACTTGCCGCACGGCAGGCAGGTGGACGAGGCCGCGAGCACCACGCCGATGATGTTGCCGATGATGATCGCGGCAATGCCCTGCAAGGGCCCGACGAACAACGCGGTGGCACCGCCGATCAAAAACACCCAGGTGGCCACCGCCAACGCCGAGTTGGCGTAGGCATAACCCCAGAAGCCCCAGACCCGCTCGCCCGGCAGCAAAGGCGTATCGCCGCGTTCGGCGGCCAGGCGAAATTCCTGCTCTCTGGAGCGGCTCATGGCTGGCCCCCCAGGCAATACGCGCCCACCACCATGACCAGGGTCAGCACGGCCAGGGCAACAACATCCGCCGCGCTCAGCGCGCCGGGCCAGTGCGCCCTGCCCTCCAGTTCTTCATAGGCGCGCAGGCGCCGTTCCAGGTCTTGTGCACGCTCGGTATCCACTTGGCTGTTCATTGGCATCACCTCGACGGGTTCTTGTTCTTGAAATTCGATGCGTTCATGTGGCCCGCGTCGCTCGCCAAACCAGGCGACGCGGGCCAGCCCTGTACCTCAGGGCAAGGTGATCCAGACCGCCTTGGTCTCCAGCAAAAACTCCAGTTGTTCAGCGCCCATGTCCTTGCCATAGCCCGATTGTTTGTAGCCGCCAAACGGCATGGAGGGGTCCAGCGTGCTGTGGGCGTTGACGTAGACGGTGCCAGCGCGCAGGCGCGGGATCAGCCCGTGGACCTTGCCCAGGTCGTTGGAATAGATGGCCGCGGCCAAGCCGTATTCCGAATCGTTGGCCAGCGCCAGGGCCTGCTCCTGGGTATCGAAGGGCAAGGTCACCAGCACCGGGCCAAAGATCTCCTCGCGGACGATGCGCATGTCGTTGTTGCAGTGGGCGAAGATGGTTGGCTGCACGTAGAAGCCCGGGCCTTCGACCGGCTCGCCACCGTAGTGCACCTGCGCCCCTTCGGCCTTGCCCAGGGCGATGTATTCCAGTACCCGCTGCTGTTGCTGGCGCGACACCATGGGGCTGATGAAGCAGTCAGGGTCCAGGCCCGGGGCAATCTTCAGCGTGGCCGTATAGCGGGCCAGCGCTTCGAGGAAGGCTGGGTAGACGCTGCGCTCGACATAGGCACGGGTACCGGCATCACACACCTGCCCCGAGTTGAAGAACACACCGTTGGCGACCGCCTCGGCCGCCGCGTCAAGGTCGGCATCGGCGAACACGATCACCGGCGACTTGCCGCCCAGTTCCAGGGTCAGGCGTTTCATCTGGTCCATCGCCGCCTTGCCCACCGAGCAGCCCACCGGGGTAGAGCCGGTGAAGCTCAGCTTGTCGATGCCTGGGTGGCTGGACATCGCCGTGCCCACCACGCTGCCGCGACCGGTGACGATGTTCAGCACACCGTCAGGGATGCCCGCCGCCTGCACCAGCTCGGCAAAGCGCAGGACCGACAGCGACGTCAGCTCCGCCGGTTTTACCACCACGGTGCAGCCGGTCGCCAACGCCGCGCCGAGCTTCCAGGCCATGGTTTGCAGCGGGAAGTTCCAGGGCACGATGGCCCCCACCACGCCGACCGCTTCCTTGCGGGTGTAGGCCAGGTAGTTGCCCGGCAGCGAAGGCTCGACCGTGCGCCCATGAATCTTGCTGGCCCAGCCGGCGAAATAGCGCAGCGTATCGACGGTACCTTGGATATCCACGGCGCGGGCCTGGGCGACCGACTTGCCCATGTCGATCGACTCGATCTGCGCCAGCTCGTCGGCATTGTCCTCTATGAGGTCGGCCAAGCGATGAATCAGGCGCTCACGTTCCAGGGGCTTGAGCTGACTCCAGGGGCCGCCATCGAATTGCGCACGGGCGGCACGCACCGCGCGGTCGAGGTCGTCCTGCGTGCCCATCGGGATGCGCGTCAGCACACCCTCGGTGGACGGTTCGATGACCTCGGCGCTGGCACCGTCACTGGCCTCGAGCCAGGCACCGCCAATGAACATGCGCTGGGGCTTGCAGAGAAAACGCTGGGTGGCCTCGGAAACGCCGAAGGCCTGCAGGTAGGCTTTTACCTTGTTGTCCACGGTACAGTCTCCGGATCAGCGGGCGTTGGCACGCGCGTGGAAGATGAAGCCGATGCTGTTCATCAGCAATTGCGCGGCCAGAATCGAGGTCACGCCTGCCGGGTCGTAGGCCGGGGCCACTTCCACCAGGTCCATGCCGACAATCCGCCCCTGGCTGCGTCGGGCCAACGCCTGGATGATCTCCAGCACTTCGTAGTAGAAGAATCCGCCATGGCTCGGGGTGCCGGTGCCTGGGGCGATGGACGGGTCGAAGCCATCGATGTCGATGGTGATGTAGTAGTCGCGGCCTTCGGGGATCTTTGCCAGCACACCTTCGCAGCCCAGGCGACGCACGTCGCGTACCGAGAGGATCTGCGAGCCGGCTTCGCGTGCGGCATCGTAGTCGTCGCGGTTGGAGGACGACACGTTGCGGATGCCCATTTGGGTCATGCCGACGATGTGGTCCAGCTCCGAGGCGCGGCGCAAGGGGCTGCCATGGCCGTAGCGCACGCCATGGCGCTCGTCGACGAAGTCGAGGTGGGCATCGAAGTGCACGATGTGGATCGGCCCACGCCCTTCGAAGGCCTTGATGACTGGCGCATGGATCGAGTGGTCGCCGCCCAGTACGATCGGCATGGCACCCGCCGCGAGGATCTGGCGCACGGCCGACTCGATGTTGGCATTGCTGGTGGCCATGTCGGTGTGCACGATATCGGCGTCGCCGACATCGACCATGCGCAGCTGGTCATCGGTCAGGTAGGTGGCGTCATCTTCGAAGTCGTAGGCACCGGCGTGGCCGAACGAGAACAGGGTCGATGCCTCGCGGATGCCGCGCGGTCCGAACCGTGCGCCCGAGCGCCATTGGGTCCCCATGTCGTTGGGCGCGCCGAGGATCGCCACATCGGCGTCGATGGCATTCCAGTCGGTGCAGATGGGTGACTTGGCGAAGGTGCAATGCCCTACGAAGGGCAGGTTCAGGCGGCCGGATTCATAACCGTGCTTTGCCATGTTCGGGTTTCTCCACTTATTGTTCTGGTCAGGAGACGGGGCGACTGCTCGACCGCCGTTGCAGCCACTATGGCGGCAGGCCAACGCGGGAAAAATGCGCAAGTGCAGATGCATACATCGGCCAACCCGAAGTAATCGCCCGCTGCCAGCGGCCAGGCGAAATGCCGGGTGTGCACCAGCAGTCATTTGCAGGTGCCGGGCATTGCAGTGATCACAGGGGCGTGGTTAGCTTGAAAAAAAACAATGGCCGGACGCTCATATCAGCCAGCGCGATGTGACGCACCGCCAGGAGGCCCCAGTGATCCAGCTCCACGACGTCGATCTGAAGCTCCTCAGGGTATTCACCACCATCGTCAGGTGCGGTGGCTTTTCTGCGGCGCAGGCCGCCCTCAACGCCGGCCAATCGACCATCAGCGAACAGATGACGCACCTGGAAACCCGCCTTGGGGTCAAGCTGTGCCAGCGCGGGCGCAGTGGCTTTCGCCTGACCGAACAGGGCGTGGCCATCCACGAAGCCACCTTGCGCCTGCTCAGCGCGGTGGAAAGCTTTTGCATGGATGCCGACGTGCTCAAGCAGCACATCAGCGGCAAGCTCAACCTGGGCATCATCGACTCCACCCTGACCGACACCGCCTCGCCTCTGCCGCGCACCACCCAGCGCTTTGTTTCACGCGGGCACGATGCCCACCTGCACATCTACATCGGCGCCCCGGCGGAGCTGGAAGAGCGTGTGCTGGACAGCCGGCTGCACCTGGCCATCGGCCATTTTCCGCTGCGCGTGCCGGGGCTTTCGTACCTGCCGCTGTACGACGAAGCCCTGGGGCTGTACTGCGGCCGCCGCCATCCGTTGTACGCCAGCAAGGCGGCGAACGGCCGGTTGCTTGAAGAGGTTCGCCAGTGCCATATCGTGGTGCGCGGCTATATGCAGCAATACGACCTGGAGCAACTGGGCATCACCAAGGCCGCCGCGACCGTGGAGAACATTGAGGCGGCCGCGATCCTGATCATTTCCGGTGCCTATATCGGGTTTCTGCCGGTGCACTTCGCCGAGCAGTGGGTGAAAACCGGCGAAATGCGCCGGCTGGGCGCCAATACCCTGGACCTCACCTCGCCCTTCGACGTGATCACCCGGCGCGGGGTGTCACCACCGCCGATCCTGCGGGCGTTCCTCGAAGACCTGAACGCCTGCATGCACCAGGCCGGGGGCGTTTGAGCCCGCAGGCTCAGGCAATAACCCGGGCAACCTGCTGCGCGCGAACAAGCCCAGTCGTCGCCAGGCCCTGAAGCCTTGCCACCAGCACGGCGCGGGCGGTTGGCGAGGTGGCAGGGTCGATAATCCGATACTGGCGATCGCACCAGCCGCTGATCTCCTGTAGCCAGCCGGCCTGCAGGACGGGCTCGGCGTCCAGGCGCTGCAACAGGTAGGCCACTTGCTGCCAGCCAGACAACAGGTGGAGCACCGCCAAGCGACGCGGCGCCGGGCATTCATGCCAATGGCGGTCCAACCAGGCGCTTGCCTCGACATTGACGGTCGCCCAGGGCAGCTTGCCCAATTGCACGATGGTGGCGGCGAACACCTTGTCCGAAGGGTCGCCCAGCAGGCCGAACAGCTCACCCGCAGTGGCCTCCCCTGCCTGGTGCACCGCAGCAAAACGCACAAAGGGATAGCGCGATTGCAAAGCGGCCCTCCACCACGCGAGGGGGAGTTCCACCTGCAGTTCTGCGCCAAGGCCAAGCACGCCCAGCCAATCGCGTTTTGTGGTGGGCATTTCACCGGCCAGGCGCGCCGCCAGCACCGCCGCAGCGTCAACCCCGTAGCGCGGCGCCTGCCAACGCGCAAGGCTGCGGATAGCGGGCGAGGCATCCAGCAAGACCTGGCGCAGTAACGGCTGCGGGTCATCCAGCAAGGGCAGCAATGCCCGCAGCACACAGACCCGCACCTTGGCAGCCGCGTGTGGCAAGGCGTGCACTAACAGCGGCACGGCTTGCGCAGCGGGGAGCGCCTGGCACGCAGCAACCGCTGCCAAGCGAACGGTCAATTCGCGGTGGGCCAAGGCATCACGCAGCAGGGTTGCAGGCTCGGTGTCGGCTTCCAGCAAGCGCGCAAACAGAAAACGCGCTGTCTTGCCTTGCCGGGTCAGAAAATCAAGGTGGACCTCACGCCGAGCCTGAGCCCCCTGCAACACTGCACACACCTGTTCCAGGGTGGCAGCATGATCGACCCGCCGGCGCGCAGCCAGCGCCACCACTGATTCCAGGGCGCTCAACAATGACGTCACATGGGCGCTTGTGAGGTAAGGCTGAATGCCCGCCTTGGCCAGTTCGCGAACCTGCGGCACCCAGTCATTCAACCGCTCGATCAGCGCCTGCAAGGCTTGCGGCGTTTGCTCGGCGCACAGCGCCCGTACCGCGACTTCTCGCACGAAGCCGTTGTCGTGATGGCTGAGGGTGATCCACGTATCGCCATCGTGGGCAGACGCGATCAGTTCGAGGGCTTCATTACGCCGCTGATCGGCCCAGGACCCTGCTGGTACCTGCCTTGCCTTCAGCCGACCCAACCAGTTGCTGATGGAGCTTACATTCATTCCCTTGTATTCCATGTACGTGCAGTGTGGGCTTCAGACGCTATTCGAAGGCTCAGGTTTCACGGCAGCTGAATTCGGAGCCTGGTTCAATCTGCATCTGCAGCCAGCTGCCCCTCGATCCAGTCGATGAATGCCCGCACGTGTGGTCGTTTCAACTGCTCTTTGCGGGCGACCAGGTAGTAGGCAAAACGTGAAGGCCAGGGCCGGTCCACGGCCACCACCAGGCTGCCGTTACGCAGCCCCTCTTCGGCGTGTTGCGCCTGTACCAGGGCGATACCTTGACCACTCGCGGCCGCGCTTAGCAACAGCAGCTCCTCGTCAAAACTCGGCCCGCGCCGGCTGCGGCTGTCGGGCTCGAAGCCATGGGCCTGCAACCACAGCGTCCAGTCGGCACGGTCGGCATCCTGCAGCAGCGGGTACCGCAAGCAATCCTCAGGCGCATGCAGTGGCGGGCCGCTGGCGAGCAGTGCCGGGCTGCACACCGGCAACAGCACCGGCGCCAACAAGGGTATCGACTGCAGCCCCGGGTAGTCGCCCAGGCCATGGCGCAGGGCGATGTCGACACGGTCGCGGTGCAGGTCGACCAACGCCGCCGTGGCCTCGACACGGACCTCGATGCCGGGGTGCAGCGTGCTGAAACTGGCCAGGCGCGGCACCAGCCAGCTAGAAGCGAAGGACGGTTGCGTGCTGATGGTCAGGGTGCTGGCGCGGGCCAAGGCTTCAATGTCGAGCAGTGCGCGCTCGATGTCGCCGAAGCCACGTGATACGCCTGGGTACAGGCTCGCCCCAGCCTCGGTGAGTTGCACGCCATGACGGCTGCGGGTCAACAGAGTGACGCCTAGGCGGTCCTCCAGCAGGCGAAGCTGCTGGCTGATGGCCCCAGGCGAAACCCCCATGCGCTCGGCGGCGGCTTTCAAGCTACCCAGGCGAGTGGTTTCGCTGAAGGCGCGCAAGGCAAGCAGTGGCAGGACGGCGCCCATTACATTCCTCACTTTAGAAAAACTAACGTTCAAGGTAGAAGCAATCGTTTTTGTATCTTGCTTCATCTGCATAGCATAGCGCTCAGGCCAAACAACTTGCGTTAGTTTTTCTGAGGTTATTCGACATGCCTGAACCTTCACTCGTCGCAGATATCGCGACCTTCGCCTGCCAGCCCCGGCCACCGGCCCATGAACGCCCACAACCCAGGAACAGCCATGAACGCTAAAGCTGCCACCTGCGGCGCCAACGCCAACGCTTTCGCCCACCACCCCGGCTACCGGCGCATGTTTGCCCCGGATCACCTGACCCTGGGCATCTTCATGCCGCAGCGCTTCTATGACGGCGACCTGCAGGCCCTGGCCGGGCAGGCGCGGCTGGTCGGTGAAATCGACCGCCTGGGCTTTGCCGCAGCCTGGGTGCGCGATGTGCCGTTGTTTGACCCGGCCTTCGGTGATGCCGGTCAGGTATTCGACCCGTTCACCTATCTGGCTTACCTGGCCGCGCACACCCGGCAGATCGCCCTGGTGACCGGCAGCGCGATCTTTGCCTTGCGCCACCCGATCGACCTGGCCAAGGCCGCCACCACCGTTGATACCTTGTCGGGCGGGCGCTTGGTGCTTGGCATTGCCTCAGGCGACCGCCCCGTGGAGTTTCCGGCGTATGGCCTGGACCACGGCAGCCGCGGCGAGCGCTTTGCGCACAGCGTGGACTACTTCCGCCAACTGTTGGCCGAGCACCCAGGGCCTATTCAGTCGCCGTTGGGCCAGCTCAGTAACGCCCGACTGTTGCCCAGGCCTGTGTCAGGGCGCATCCCCCTGGTGGTGACCGGCTCGTCGCGCCAGACCCTGCAGTGGCTGGGCGAGCACGCCGATGGCTGGCTGACCTACCCCGACGCCACCCATAACATCCTGGGCCCACGCCGCCTGGCCGAAAAAATCCGCGCTTGGCGCGAAGCGATCCCGGGCGGCGGGTTCCGCCCGCACATGACCAACGAATGGATCGACCTGGACGACGACCCCAACTTCCCGCGTACGCCGCAGCAAGGCGGCTATGTACTGCGCACCGGGCGCAACGGGCTGATCGACTTGCTTGGCGAGTGGCGCGAGGCTGGGGTCAATCATGCGGCCTTGGGCGTGCAGATGGCGCGGCGCCCGGCCCGGGAAATCATTCAGGAACTGGCCGAAGAGGTATTGCCGCTGTTTCCGGCGCTGGCCGGGCCTGCGCCGCAGTCGCAAGACTGGTAAAGCGTGCCAGGCAACGCAAATGTGCAGCGGACGGTGTGGGGCTTGCCCGCGAAGCAGGCGCCGCGGTGGATGGCACGGGCTTCGCCCGTGTTCGCGGGCAAGCCCGCTCCCACCCGAACTGTGTAGCCTCCAAGGCTAGGGCCGCACCTGGACTGCCCCCAGCCCTTTGGGCCGCGTTGTCGAGCAGAGAACAAAGTTCGTAAGCGAGTTGCTGACCCTGTGGGAGCGGGTTTACCCGCGAACACGGGCGAAGCCCGTGCCATCCAAGGTGGTGCCTGCTTCGCGGGTAAACCCATTCCTACAGAAATCACGCTGCGCCTTGAGCCTGCGCTGTACTTTCAGTCTTTGGTAGCGGTTGCTCTCGCCATGGCGTGCCCGTCCGGATCATCGCGTTGTTGCACGATGAAGACCCGCATACCACTACAAGACAGTTGCTCTCACACGGGCACTGCTAGAACAGTGAAACGTGAGGTTTCCTACAGAAGCGGGCTTGCCTGTGGCATTGCCGCGAGCCACTGCATCATCAACTGTGCCAGCACTTGAGGCTGTTCAAGCGGGATCATATGACCGGAGCCTTGAATGATCTCGAGGCGTGCTCCCGGGATCTGACTGCACAAGGCTTCAGCCTCTTCAACTTGCCTCAGCGCGTCCTGCGCTGCCGCAATCACAAGTGTCGGGCACTGGATCTGATGAGGCCCCACGTCCGCTCTGGTCAGCAGCGACTGTGTGGCAAATACCGCATGCCCCATGCGTGCCCCCATCTCACGAATCCTGCCAGTCAGGGCGTTATCCGCAGCACGCTGCGGATGCACCGACTGCCTGATCGCAGCCAGGCTCAAACCGCGAAACTGCCCGTGAGCCGACGCATCGACCGCCGCTTGCTTGGCTTTCTGCCGCTCGGGCGAATCTTCACGCAGGGAGGTAGCGATCAGTATCAGGGCAGCCACACGATCTGGGCACTGCTGCACGATTGATCTCGCCACATAGCCCCCAAGGGAAAAACCAACGAGGACGAAACGAGGCGGCGCACTTGCCACGACATGGCGGGCGATCTGCGCAAGGGTTTGACCCTGGAGCAGGTTGGCCCGGTGGACCTCACACGTAGCGGGCAGGCTCTCGACCACTTCATCCCAGAGCGTTTCGTCCAGCATAAAGCCTGGGATCAACACCAGGGAGAGCGCGTTTTCAGGGGGCATGTTCTTCACCAGGCAAATCCAGACAGCATACGGGCCAACCCTGATCAGTTACACAGCGGGTCGCGCAACGCATCGGCAATGTGTGTGTATAACGCATCGGCGGCGCGTGAACCTGCGGAGTCTCGACTGCGGGTCAGTACCACCTCCGCCACCGGCAGGTCCGGCAGGCCGTGCCGCAGGTCGAGCACCTTGAGGTGCGCCGGCAAGCTGCAGCGGGTGACCACCGCCACCGCCAGGCCACTGTCCATCGCCGTCAATTGGCCGCTGACGTTAGGGCTGTTGTAGACCACGCGATACTCCCGCCCCAACCCGGTAATGGCGGCGAGTATCGATGTGCGCAAGCGATCGCTGAGCCCGTGCACCGCGATCGGCAGCGGGCTGCGCTTCCACGCCTCATGCTGCTCGGCGCCGCCCCATACCAGCGCTTCCCTGAACAGCAGTTCGCCGCGCGATGGCGCGTCACGGGTCAACAGCGCCAGGTCGATCTGGCCACGGTCAACCTTTGCCCACAGTGTGGCTGAGTCCTCGCAGGCCAGGGTGACCTCGACCTCGCCAAAGCGGGTCATGAAACTGCGCAAGGCCGGCATCAGGTAGGTCACGGCATAGTCATCCGGCACACCCAGGGTGACGCGCCCGGACACCGCACCGCCGTGCATCGCGTCTACCATCGTCGAGTGGGCCTCGAGCAACTTGCGCGCGTGGCCGAGCAGGTCGTAGCCGGCGGGGGTCAACGACAGCTGCCGAGGCTCGCGCTTGAACATCGGCCGGCCGAGGCTGTCCTCGAGCTTTTTCAGCTGCATGCTCACTGCCGACTGGGAGCGAGCGACCTGACGCGCGGCTGCCGTCATCGACCCGCTGTCCACCACGGCCAGAAACGTGCGCAACCAGTCGATCTGTAAATCCTTGGACTGCATGGTGGTGCGCTGCCATTCGATAATCGAATGCCTTGTATAACAGATATTCGCTTTTATGGAGTATCCCTGTGCCAGCACACTTGTCGCTACAACGACAGCATCAGCACAGCATTGAGTACGTCCCATGCCCCACCTGCACACCCGAAGCGAAATCTTGCGAGGCGCCAAAGATGCGCTCCCCGTCATGTTCGCGGTCGCGCCCTATGCCATGGTCCTTGGCGCACAAGCCTCTCAGGTCGGCCTGTCTTTGGCTGAAGTGGGCGCGATGACGGGCCTGAACTTCGCCGGGGGTTCGGAGTTTGCCGCTATCAAATTGTGGGCGGCGGTCCCGCCAATGCTGACGATCGTGCTCATCACCCTGCTGATCAACAGCCGGCACATCGTCATGGGCGCCGCCTTGGCGCCGTTTCTGCAGCACCTGCCTAAACGCAAGGTGATTCCTGCGTTGTTCTTCATGGCCGACGAAGGGTGGGCGATCAGCTACGCCGACACCCTGCGCCGTTCGCAGGGCCAGCAACTGCCCGCGTTCAGTTGGCCGTACTACTGGGGCGCCTGCCTGCCCTTCTACCCCGTCTGGGTCGGTTTTGCCTTGATCGGCGCGGCAATCGGCCCGGTGCTCGGCAACATTGAAGCTTATGGCTTTGCCATGGCCTTTCCGGCGGTATTCATCGTGCTGCTCAGGGGCATGTGGAAAGGGCCGCGGCTGGCGTGCGTGTGGCTGGTCAGCCTACTGGTGGCGATTCTGGTGTACCTGACGGTGCCGGGGGCCTGGTTCGTGTTTGCTGGCGTGATCGCGGGCATGCTGTTTACCTACCTGCGGGAGGTCATGCAATGATCAGCGCGGCGGCTTTGCTGACAATACTGGGCATGGCCTCTGCCACCTATGCAACACGGCTGGCAGGTTACCTGTTGCTGCGCAAGCGCAAGCTCGGGCCGCGTGCCCGCGCCGTCATGGAGGCAGCACCGGGCTGCGTGCTGATTTCGGTGATCGCCCCACACTTTGTCTCGCCTCATCCTGAAGAGTTGATTGCGCTGGGCATCACGCTGGTTGCCGCATGGCGCTTGCCGATGCTGTTCACCGTCGCGATTGGCGTGGCGTCGTTGGCGGTACTGCGATTGTATTGGTCGTGAGAACCTGGATTTTGCCCTTCTGCGCGACAAGGACGCTGCATGCTCGTCAACTCGGTCCGCCTAAGCCTCTCTCGCTCCAGCTTCGAGTGACTGATCTGCTTAAGGTAATGCTTGCATCACCTCGGCAACCATCTTCTGCGTACTGTTCGTACCGTCAACCCGCAACACTGCAGACTTCTGCTCTGCCAACCACGCCTCGTGCCACGCTCGGTTGCGCCCCGAGAAGTTAGGGTCGTCATACTGCGAGGCCCATTCGCGGAAGGCCGTGTGGATCCCGTGCATGTCGCCACCCGGTGCAATCCGATCGCCAAAGCGCTCTTTTTCACGCGCGGCCAGCCGTTCAAGGCGAATGGGCGTTGGGGTGACGACGAACACGGTCAGGTCGACGTGCGCAAGCAGCGCATCGCCCCACACCATGCAGGAACCGGTCAGTACCCAATCTTGGTCACCGAGCTTTTGCTGGATCACTTTCACGCGGTCAGGAACAGGCCGCTTGGTCGTGAAAGGTGGGTCGGTGGGCATCCAG
Source organism: Pseudomonas sp. LAIL14HWK12:I7 (assembly GCF_000483465.1). Lineage (NCBI taxonomy): Bacteria > Pseudomonadati > Pseudomonadota > Gammaproteobacteria > Pseudomonadales > Pseudomonadaceae > Pseudomonas > Pseudomonas sp. LAIL14HWK12:I7. The sequence goes on along the minus strand of NZ_KI519606.1, from coordinate 283,281 downwards.
TAAGCATCATCGACATCGACATGCCGCGCGCCAAGCACGGTCGCGAGGTTTTGACCCAAGGTGGTCACACCGGCACAGGAAGCACCCGTAATGTAGATTCGCAATTGTTCCTCCATGAATGCACGCCGAAAACGGGCAGCACTATACACCCGACCTGCGCAAGGCGCTGAAGCCGACGGCTGGCATCGGGTCAGCGTCAGGAAGAAATGGCAGGCTCAACGCTCCATGACATAAGTACCCGGCGCAGGGCAAAGCGGCCGGTACTTGCGCGAGCCCAGCTTCTTTGGCGCCGCCAGGCTTTCGCCGGAACGCTGCCCAATCCATTCGCGCCAATGCGGCCACCAACTGCCTTGCTGGCGCTCCCCGGCGTGCTGCAGCCAGGTTTCCGGCGCCTCGGCGGCGGCGGGCGCCGCGTAGTAGAACGACTTGGGGTTGCCGGGTGGGTTTACCAGGCTTTGCAAGTGGCCGGAATTGGACAGCACGTAGGTCGTGTCCTCGCCGAACAGCCGGGCGGTGCCGTAGCAGCCTTGCCAGGGGGTGATGTGGTCGGTAGTGCCGCCCACCACATAGGCGCCCACCGTTACCTGGGTCATGTCGATCAACTCGCCGGCAATTTCCAGGGTGCCGGGGTTGCTGTAGGGGTTTTGCTGGATGAGGTCTAGGTAGTCCGCGTGCAGCTGAGCGGGGAGCCGCGTGGTGTCGTCGTTCCAGGCGAGAATGTCAAATGCCGGCGGTGGGTTGCCCAGCAGGTAGTTGTTGACCCAGTAGTTCCAGATCAGGTCGTTCGGGCGCATCCAGGCGAACATGCGGCCCATGTCCTGGCCACTGAGCACACCCTTGCGCCGGGAGCTGGCCTTGGCCGCGCGCAGGGCGGACGGCGTGGTGAACAGCCCCAAGGTGGTGTCGTTAAGCGCCGACGCCGTGTCGAGCACGCACACGGCCCAGCTGGTATTGGCCACTTTGTGGCCCTCGCCACGGGCCGCCAGCCAGCCCAGGTAGGCTGCCAGGGTGATGCCGCCCGAGCAGGAGCCCCACATGTTTACATCCGGGCTACGGGTAATTCGACGCGCCACGTCCACCGCCTGATCGAGGCACAGCGCGTAATCGGACAAGCCCCAGTCACAGTGCTCGCGGGTGGGGTTGCGCCAACTGATGACGAACAGGCTCACGCCGCTGTCCTGTATCCACTTGACCAGGCTTTTTTCCGGCGACAGGTCGATGGCGTAGTACTTGTTGATTTGTGGCGGCGACATGACCAAGGGCCGGGCAAAGACCTTTTCGGTGGTGGGCGCGAACTGCAGCAGCTCGAACATTTCGCAGCGAAACACCACCTCGCCCTTGGCCGTGGCGAGGTTTTCACCCACCGTGAATGGCGTACTGTCGACCTGCCTCGGGAGGCCGCGGTTATTCAGCATGTCCTGGCCGAAGTGGCGGATGCCCCTGGCCATGCTCATGCCGCCTGTGTCCACCCATTTGCGCAGCGCCGCGGGATTGGTCAGCGGGGAGTTGCTCGGTGCCAAGGCATCGGCCAGCAGCGCTGCGACGAAGCGGGCGCGGCTTTTTTCCAGCGGGGCCAGGTCGGTGGCCTCGATGAAGCGGGTCAGCTCTGCCTGGCCAGCCAGGTAACTCTGCAACAGTGCGCGCAGGAAGGCGTTGGATTGCCAGGCCGGGTCGGCGAAGCGCTTGTCCTTCGGGTCTGGCGCGATGCTGGTGTTGCCTGCGACGATGCCGCGCAGCGCCTTAAGGTAGCCCCCCACATGGGCACCCGCCTTGAGCGGCGAGGTGCCTACGGCCTTGAGCAGGTAGCCGGCTGAACTGGCCAGGTCGGCCGGGCGCATGCTGACCAGGGGGTTGCCTGCCAGGGGCTGGCTGGGGGTGACGGTCTCGTTCGTTTGCGTGGATCTGCTCATGGCGGCTCTTGATTCCGGGCACGGTTGTGTTGTGCTCCGACTCTAAGGCAGCCGTGGCTGCGGCCACTTCTCATCGCACGACAGCGGTTTTTCACTTCATGACGGGGGAGCGATCTGACAGAAAGCACCGGCAAACTCGGTGCCATCCACGCTATGGTCAAGACAACTCCCCGAAAGAGCAATCACGGCTAGGCACCTCGATGCCTGGACACAGGATGCTAGCGCTCACCGCACCTTCCAGAGGCTCCGTTCGTTGACTGACTCACAGCACAGCCCTACCTACGCAAAACGGTTCGAAGCCGTGCTTGCCTACATCGACAACCATCTCGAAGATGACCTGTCGGTGAATGCACTGAGTCGCATCGCCAACTTCTCGGCGTTTCACTTTCATCGGCAGTTCACGGCGTTCATGGGCGTTCCGGTTTCACGGTATGTGCAACTGATGCGGCTTCGACGCGCGGCGCACCAATTGGTCGCCTCGCCCGCAACGTCCGTGCTGGAGGCCGCATTCGGCGCTGGTTTCGAAAGCCCCGAAGCCTTTTCCAGAGCCTTCAAGCGCGCCTTCGGCATGGCGCCGAGCGTGTTCGCCAAGGCCCCGAACTGGCAGGCCTGGAGTGCGGTATTCGTTGTTCCCCATCGTTCCAGGAGTATCACCATGCAGATCCTTATCGTGGATTTCACCGAAACCCGCGTAGCCGCGCTCGAACACCGAGGTGCGCCCGCCCTAGTCGGCGAAAGCGTCGCGCGTTTTCGCCAATGGCGCATGCACAGCGGCCAATCGCCAGTGGCCAGCAGCCGCACCTTCGGCATCCCCTTCGACAACCCCGACACCACACCGTTGCACGCCTTCCGCTTCGCCGTTTGCGGCGAGATAGACGAGGCTGTGCAGCCCAACGATTTCGGCGTGCACGAACGGCTTATCCCGGCGGGGCGCTGTGCGGTGATTCGGCATACCGGTTCGCCTGACTACATTGGCGAAACCATCTACCCGCTTTATCGTGACTGGTTGCCGTCGAGCAACGAAGAGCTGCGCGACCATCCGCTGTTCTTCCATTACCTGAGCGCGTACCCGGAAACGCCCTTGGAGCAATGGCAAACGGATATCTACGTCCCGCTGAAGTAGGCCGTGCCCTGCCCGCCCGGTGCCGGGCCACCGAGCCCCCACCCATGAGCCTCTTCGATAAAGTGCAGCACTGCACGCGAACGCTCGTCAATCCGTGAAATCAGCGAAAGTTCACTGACCATTTCCGCTTGCGCCAGGGGCACGATGCGGATGCCCGGCATGGTCAGCCGGGTCATGGTTTCGGGCACGATGCTCAGGCCGATGCCGGCGGCCACCAGCCCGGGAATACTCATCAGCGACGGCACATACATGATGTTCTGCGGGTGCAACTGGTGCTGCCGGCACGCCTGGAGGGTGTGGGAGGTCAGGCCGATGCCGGTGCTGTCCTGGAGAAACACGAACTTTTCGTGGCGCAGGGTCGACAGATCCCCGCTGAAGCGGTCGGCCAATTCATGGTTGTCCGGGATGAGCAGGACGAGCCTGGACTGGCTGAATGGGTGGGTGCGCAGACGGTCCGGCAGGTGGTCCTTGAACACCCGGGCAAAGGCCAGGTCGAGTTTGTGGTCGAGCAACATGTCGAACTGCGCGCGAATACCGGCGTCGACCAGCGACACCTTGACCTCGGGGAACGTGCTGAAGTAATGCCGGAGCAATTGCGGCAAATTGGCTTCGAACAATGCCGAGTGGTAACCGATGTTGATTTCGCCCACCTCCCCCCGCTTGGCACGCCGGGCCGCGGCCATTGCCCGTTCGCTGGCCTCGATGGACTGCCGCGCGTGAGGCAGGAACGCCTCGCCGGCAGCGGTCAACGCCACGCCGCGGTTCTCCCGCCGGAACAGTGTCAGCCCCAGCTCAGACTCAAGCGTTCGCATCAATTGGCTCAGTGCCGGTTGTGCAATGCCCAGTTGCTCTGCCGCCCGGCTGAAATGCTGCAGGTCAGCGGCGACCACAAACGCTCTCAGGTGACGCAGTTCCATAATCGCTACCCATAAGGCTGGCTTATCTATTTATCGTTATTTCGATAATTATTCTGCAAGCAGGATGCGCTAACGTCTATTCACTTCGACGATTCCTTTCCACTGCATAGCCCGAGCGGAATCGTATGGGTATTCCGACACCATAAAAACAATGACGAGCCCCTTATGAGCACAATCAGTGACGCGCCTCATGATTCGCGCATGCCTCGCAAAGCGGTGACCGCCGCGACCATTGGCACAGCCCTGGAATGGTTCGACTTCACGTTGTATGGCGCGATGTCCGCGACCATTCTGCCCAAGTTGTTTTTCCCCGCGATGGAACCCACCGCAGGCCTGCTCGCTTCGCTGGCAACGTTCGGTGTCGGCCTGGCCGCGCGGCCCCTGGGCGCCATTACCTGTGGCTACCTCGGTGACAAACTCGGCCGCCGCAACTTGATGCTGGCCACCGTAACCATGATGGGCCTGGCTTCGGTACTGATGGGGTTGTTGCCCACCTACGGCCAGGTGGGTATCTGGGCGCCGATCCTGCTGGTGCTGCTGCGGATCATTCAAGGCTTCGCACTGGGTGGCGAGTCCACTGGCGCGCAACTGATGGCGCTGGAGCACGCCTCCCCCGATCGTCGCGGGCGCTATTCCGGCATGCTCGGCCTGTGCTCGCCCCTTAGCCAGATTTTGGCCAACGGCGTATTGATGGGCCTGGCAGCAACGCTTTCAAGCGAGCAATTCGAAAGCTTCGGCTGGCGAATTCCGTTCCTGATGAGCTTCGTACTGGTTATCGTCGCGATATTCATTCGCCTGAAAGTCGATGAAACCCCGGCCTTCGTGGCCTTGAAGAAGGCCCCGCTCAAACAGGAAAAGAGCCCACTCACATCAGCCGTGAGCAGCCATTACAAAACCATCCTGCGACTGATGCTGTTCTTCTGCTCGCCCGCTGCGCTGTTCTACTTGATCGTGATTTTCTCCCTCAGCTACCTGACCAAGCACCTCGGCTTTAGCCAATCGACAGGCTTCATGTCGCTGATGGTGGCTAACCTGTGCGCGATTTTCGGTGCGCTTGCCGGTGGTTATCTGTCCGATCGTTGGGGGCGTAAAAAGGCGCTGGCATTGGGTTCGTGCATGACGTTGCTGATCCTGTTCGTCTACTTCCCAATCCTCAACACCCTGAACGTCCCCGCCATCATGGCAATCATGGGGCTGTTCCTGGGCTTCACCCAGTTCCAAAGCGGCATCCAGCCTGTGGCCTTCGCCGAAGCGTTTCCTACCCAGGTCCGCTACTCGGGCTCGGCACTGGCCTACACAGGCGCCAATCTGGTGATCGGTGGCCCAATGCCGATGATCGCCGTGTGGCTGATGAGCCAGTCGAACAACTCGCCGTGGCCGCTGGTGACGCTGTGCGCGGTGATCAACCTGATCTCGCTGGCGATGATCATCACCGGCCGGGAAACCCGCGGCATCGACCTGAACGCCGTCGCCGAAGACGACACCGTCGAAGCCCGCGCTACCACCCTTCTTTCCAAATAACGCAGCAGGACAATCATGAATCGCACCGTTTTCATCCTTAACGGCCCTAACTTGAACCTGCTGGGTCGCCGTGAACCGCACATCTACGGCCACACCTCGCTTGAGCAAATCCGCCAACGCAGTGAAAGCCTGGCGCTGGAACTTGACCTGATATGCGACTTTCGCCAAACCAACCACGAAGGCGTCATGGTCGACTGGATTCAGGAAGCCTTCGAGCAAGGCGCTGCAGTGATCATCAACCCGGCCGGCCTTTCGTTTCACTCGATTCCAGTACTGGATGCGCTGAAATTACTCGACACACCGCTGGTCGAACTGCACCTGTCGAACATTCATGCACGGGACGAACTGCACCGCCACTCGATCATGTCTGGCGTGGTCAATACAGTGATCTGCGGCATGGGCGCTGACGGGTATCCCCTCGCAATCCGGGCTATCGATACTTTACTGCGGCGTCAGGCAGCCAATAATTAACCGCCCTTCACCGGACGCTGACTGGGTGGCCCTTCGGCAACTTCGGAACGTCGCGCTTACACCCTAAACCGCCCTACCAGCGCTGTCATTTCCCCCACCAGGCCCGACAGCGCCTGGCTCGCCGCACGGGTTTGCTGCGCCCCGGTCGCCGACTGGTTCGACAACTCGCGAATGTTCAGCAGGTTCCGGTCCACTTCCCGCGCCACCTGGGCCTGCTCCTCCGCCGCACTGGCGATCACCAGGTTGCGCTCGTTGATCTCGCCGATGGCGCTGTAGATACCTTCCAGCACCTGCCCTGACGCCAGGGTGACATCCAAGGTCGACTGGGCCCGGCTGGTGCTGGCCTGCATTGAGGCAACCGCGGCTTCGGTACCTTGCTGCACGCGCCCGATCATCTGTTCGATTTCCTGGGTCGATGCTTGTGTGCGGTAGGCGAGCGTACGCACCTCGTCGGCTACCACCGCAAAACCGCGCCCGGCCTCACCGGCGCGGGCGGCCTCGATGGCGGCGTTGAGCGCCAGCAGGTTGGTCTGCTCGGACACCGAACGGATCACTTCCAGCACCTTGCCGATGTCCCGCACCTGCCCCACCAGCTGCTCCAGGTGCCCACTGCTGGCCTGGATCTCATGGGTCATGGCCTCGGTACCGTCGATGTTCTCGTTGACTTGCCGGCGGCTTTTTTCGGCCAGTTGATTCGATGCCTGCGTGGTCTCGGACGTGGAGACGGCGTTACGTGCGACCTCCTCGACCGCCGTGGTCATTTCGGTGACGGCAGTGGCAGCCTGCTCCAGCTCCTGGCCCTGCTGGCGCAGGTTATTGGCGCTTTCCTCGGTAACGGTGTTCAGCGCCGTCGCCGCGTCAGCCAGCTGTTGTGTGCAGCTGCTGAGCTTGCCGAGGGTTTCGCGCTGGCTCTGCTGCATGCGCTCCAGTTCGTGGAACAGCTGGCCGATTTCATTGCGCCGCTGCACCACCACCGGCACGCTCAGGTCGCCGCCGGCGATGCGCTGAAAGTGCTGGCCAGCTTCTCGCAATGGGTGCAACACACGCTGTGCGATGAACGCCCAGCACAGCGCCGCCAGCAGCAACGTCACGCCCAGCAGCCCCAGGCTCAGCAGTTGTGCGCGCTCCAGACGGCGGTCGGACTCGAGCATGATCTGCTGGCTGCGCTCGCTCAAGGTGGCTACCAGTTGCTGACGCAGCGCCTGCAGGCGGCCCATGGCATTGCCGGCGTCGGTATTGACCTTGAAGTACTGCTCCAGCGAGCGCTGCCGCACGGCCTCACGCTGCCCCGCCACCGCCTTGGCGTAGTCGGCGAAGGTGGCCTGCAGTTCCTTGGCCGCCGCATGCAGCGCAGGTTCGCGGGCGTTGCCGACGAACTCATCGACCAGTTTCTGGCTCTTGTCGTTCAATTCGACCGACAGCGCCATGCGCTTGTTCGCACTCTCATCGTGGCCGCCCAGTTGCTCGATGAAACCCGAGGACACGTTGGCGCTGGCGCGGATCGCCATGAGCAACGCATTGTTCAACCGGTCCGACTGGTGCGCGGTCTGGTCCAGTTCGCTGATCTGCTCATCGCTGCCCACCGCCGCGCGCCAGGCGCTGACGGTAGAGAACAGCAAGGTCAGGCTGAACAGCGACAGCACCCAGAACATTCCGGTGCGGATCTTCAGGTCGGCAAACATACGGGCAGTACTCCTCATGGTCCTGTTGGCACCCCTTCTCATCGGGATTTCGATGGCGGGTGAGCAGGTATCGGAGTGCCCGCTGCGGGCTTGAGTGGCGCTGAGGCGCTTGTGTGCGGTAACCGCACGATTGTTGCTGGCGCCTTGCATGTGGCGGCGCATACGTGCAAGGGTAAAAAAGGAACGTCAGTCATCAGAAAAGGAAGATAAGCACCTTATGCTTGGAATCACACGTATCCATCGCTACGTGCGCCCATTGCCTGCAAGCCAAGCAGCAGCCAGTGGGCGTGACGTCAACGTCAAACCAGGCGCCCGCCTGGCCGCAAAGCTTGCCACCCTCCTCTGCACACCCCGCGCCGTCCCGCCCTACCTCTGGGTCAACCCCGAGCGCCCCCCTGTCGATCGCATGCCCCCTACCTGACCGCCCACACGCCGTCATCGCACCGGCCTCGCCATTCAGTGGCTGAAGGCGGGATGTCTCACGCAAAAAAAAGGGGCAACACCCAATGATCATGTTTCAGGGCAAGAAAATTCACAGCGCCATCTTCGACATGGATGGCACGATGTTCGACACCGAGCGCCTGCGTTTCAGGACGCTGAAGCAAGCTTCACTGGAAATCTTCGGCACCGCCTTGAGCGAGCAAACGCTGATCAGCTCGCTGGGCCTGAGCGCGAAAAAGGCCGAGGCCCTCGCCAAGGCTCACAACGGCGATGACTTCCCGTATGCGCAGATCCGCCAGCGCGCCGATGAGCTCGAACTGGCCTACGTGCGCAACCATGGCGTGCCGATCAAAGCCGGCCTGCTCGAGGTGCTGGAGCGCCTGCGCAAGTCCGGCCTGACCCTGGCGGTCGCCACGTCCAGCCGCCGCGCCATCGCCGAGGAGTACCTGATCAACGCCAACGTGCTCAAGTACTTCGACATCACCGTTTGCGGCGACGAAGTCAGCCAAGGCAAACCCCACCCAGAAATCTTCCTGCACGCCGCCCGCGCGCTCAATTGCCAACCCGGCCAGTGCTTCATGGTCGAGGACTCGGAAAATGGCCTGCTCTCAGCGATCCGCGCCGGGGGCCAGGCAATCCTGATCGAGGACATCAAGCCGCCCGCGCCCGAGGTCAAGGCCGGCGCGCTCATGGCCTACCGTGGCATGCACGCCTTCCTCGCCGACTTGAGCGAGTGCGTGCCCGACTTGGGCATGCCGGCGCTCGACGAGGCGTTCCCTGCCTCACTGAACCAGTTCCGCGTCGGCATCCACGGCTTCGGCGCTATCGGTGGCGGCTACCTGACCCAGGTGCTGTCCCATTGGGACGGCTACACGCGCCCCTGCGAAATCATTGCCGCGACCCGTTCGCGCATGCTCCGCGAATCGGTCGCTGCGTTCGGCCGCTACAGCGTGCGCTACGGCGCCACCGCGTTCGACCAGACCATCGACAATGTGCGCATGATCGACATGGACGACGAAGAGGCGGTAATCGAGATGTACAACGCCGCCGAAGTCGTCGGCATGAGCCTGCCCGAGCAGGCCATCGCGCATCAGGCCAAGGTCATTGCCAAGGGTTTGCTGCGGCGCTTCGAACGCAGGGGGCGCGAGCTGACCGTACTGATCGTGTTGAACAAGATTGGCGGTGCGGCGTTCGTCCGGCGCCAGGTGCAGGCGCAGTTGGCGCTGCTGTGCACGCCACAGGTGTGCAAGCAGGTGCTGGAAAAGACCCATTTTGCCGAAACGGTGGTCAGCCGCATCGTTTCCAAGATCAGCAATGACGCGCTGGTTCGGCAGTTACGCATCAAGTCGCAGATCTTCAAGAACAGCCTGGAAGATGAGCCAGCGGTCACCCGCAAACCCGCCACGCCAGCCCCTGAATACGAAAGGCTTATCGGGCACTTCAGGCCCTTTGCACAATCCAGCAGTGCCATGAGCCAGTTGCACCTGATCCTGTTCAACAGCGAGCCCGACATGCCGCTGTACGTGGAGCGTGGCAGTGATTTGCTGGAGCGGCTGCGCCAGGTAAAAACGGTCGCGGACATTACCCAGATCCAGATCATCAAGAACCGCTTGTGGAACGGGCCGCACGCGATCATCGCCTGGTATGCGAGCCTGCTGGGGCACACCTGGGTCGGCCAGGGCATGGGGGACGCCCGCGTCAGTGCGCTGGCGCAGCGCCTGATTCATCAGGAAGTGGCGCCAGCGTTGATGGCCGAATACCCGCAGATGTCGGAGGTCGTCAGCAGCTTTGCCAATGCGTTTCTCGAACGGTGCAAAACCTCGTTCAAGGACCCTTGCGTGCGGGTTGGGCGCGACCCCATGCGTAAATTGCAGCGTAACGAGCGCATCCTCAGCAGCATCGACCTGGCCCGCAAGCATGGCATTCAAACGCCTGCGCTGGCGTTTGGGGCGGCGCTGGCCATTCACTATGCGCTGCACGGCAACGCCAGCAAAGATCGCGAGGCCCAGTTGATCAAGGCGCTGTACACGGCCAGCGGCGAACGTGTCGAAGCGGTGCTCACCCATGACGGGGAGTATCAGGGCAAGCCTTATCCGGGGCTGGACCCGGTCAGGGATGCCGAGCTGGTCGAAAGCATTTCGGCCAACTTCCGGCTGTTGCTGGAACGGGACAGGGCTGACTGGGCACTGCCCGCTGCGTTGGCGCGGGGGTCGTCCGAGTGTGGTAGGGCGTCGGCCAAGCATTCGCTACCGGTTGCTTGAAGCGGTTTGGTAAGGGCGGTGTGACGATGTGTTCGCCCTGACATCGTCAGCGCCTGGGAAATCGAGCGCCGCCCGCGCGGCGCATCGCGAGCTCTGCTCGCTCCTACGTTTATTTCGGGCCAATCATGCCTGGGGGATTGGCGCGCGAACGGGCGCATGACGCGATGGTGCGTCGTACAAACCCGGCGGTCGCGCGCGCGTGTCACAGGCGTTACTGGCCAAAAACAAACGTAGGAGCAGAGCTCGCGATGCGCCGCGCGGGCGGCGCTCGAACTCACAGGCGCCGCAAATGTCGAGGTGAACGACTGACTGACTCAACACTGACCACCGCCAGCACTAGGTCGCAAACCGTCGACCGGGAATGACCGCTTTCGACCCTTTGCAGTCGTTCGGGGTGTCTACCAAACCAAGGGCGATTCATACTGCCGGGTGGATAGGTGCTCTGAGGCGTGTAGCCGGCTTGGGAAAAGACAATCCTCGCTGTGCAGATGGGCTTGATGTATCCAGGCCTGTAGGGCCAGCCGAGTTTGCTCTGTAATCTCAAACTGCACGGGGCGCTGAGTTTTCTGCTGCATCAGAACCTTTCTGCTAAGGACGTGCACCATGTCGACACACACCGCACGGCAAAGTGCTTGTGGCTGGGTTTGTCGAAGGCCACCTGCACCTGGAAAAAGCCAACGTGATGCAGCGCAAGGCCAACCGTTCCGGCACCTTGAAGGAAGCGATCGCTGTCACCGCCGAACTGAAGCTCACACTGACCCGTGAGGATATCCGCGAGCGTTCGATCCAGGTGCTGCGCGCACTGGTTCAGGCCGGTACCACGCATGTGCGTGCCCATGCCGAGTTCGACCCGCCCAAGGCTTCACCGGGCTCGAAGTGGTGCTGGAGTTGCGCGAGCAATTCCGCGAGGTGATCGACATCCAGGTCGTGGCGTTTCCGCAAGAAGGCATTCTCAAGCTGCCTGGCATGCAGGCCATGATGGCCCAGGCAATGGAGATGGGGGCCGATGTGGTGGGCGGCATTCCCTACAACGACGTGTCGCCGCTGGAGCACATAGATTTCGTCTTTGACTTGGCCAAGCGCTACGGCAAAGACATCGACTTGCACCAGGACTTCGCCGATGACGCCGAGCACATGACCATCAAGTACGTGGCACGTCGAACCATTGCCGAAGGCTACCACGGGCGCGTCTGCGTTGGGCATCTGACCAGCCTGGCCGCCACCTCGCCAGCGCGACGGGCACAGGTGATTGCGTTGCTACGTGAGGCCGACATCAGCGTGATGTGCCTGCCCGCCACCGACCTGCACCTGGGGGCTCGGGGTGACAGTCACAATGTCAGACGCACCCTGACACCGGTGCGTGCACTGCGCGACGGCGGTGTCACGGTTTGCCTGGCCACCAACAACATCCGCAATGCAATCACACCGTATGGCAGGTGCTCAAGCGCGGCAAGGTGGTTGCCACGGCTGAGCATCGTAGGTCAGTTGCATTTTGAGGCCATCTTGAAGAATTCGTAATCAAGCGGGCTCATTTATCCCCGTGGAGAAGAGCACTGGCTGCGTCTCAGGAAGGTGGCATTGGATCGAGAGCGGCCACTGGCAAGGTGGTAGACGTTTCGTTTCTACAGCCAACGCCTGACCTGTTTGCAGTACTGCGCAAACTCCCTCCCGAAAAGGCTGGCAAGGGCCCGCTCCTCCGGCCCGATCTGGAAGCGGTTCATGTAGATCACGAAGCCCAGCACGCCCAGCAGCGCTGGCGGCCAGGCGAGAAAGATCGACCAGGCTATCAGCACTGTGGCGAATCCTAAGTACATGGGGTTGCGTGTGTACCTGTAAACGCCCGAGCTGACCAGGGCCGAAGCCGTTTCAGGCTTCAGCGGATTGACTGTGGTACGTGCGTGACGGAAGGAAAGCACGCCGGCCAGGCAAACCGCTACGCCTGCCAGCAATACCAACAGCGCAAGGCCAATGCGCCATTCGAGAGTCAGCTCCAGTGTTCCCGGCAAGTGTCGAGCTGCGAACCACGCCAACAGGCCGAACAGGGTAGCGACCAGCGGCGGAGGAATACGGTTGTCCATGATGAATGCCCGCTAGAGAGAAACTGGCTACCAGCGTGAGGGTTGTAGCCACTTCAGGGTCAAGCCGCTTGTGTACGATAGAGACCTCAGGGGCTCATATGACTTTCACCGCGCGCCCAATGAACTTCACCGGGCCCGTTGGAGCACCGGTCGGGGAGCCGCCCGCTTTCTCAAGGGTCAGCTCGAACAGCTGATTCGGCTCAAGCGCAGGCAAGCGCGTCAGCGGCACGCGGTACTGTTCGCCCGGTTTGACCAACCCCAGCGAAACAGGTGCGCGCCACTGCTCGCCCTTGGTCCAGAACTGCAGGGTCATGCCTTCGGGAACATCGTCCACGCCAAGCGGGATCAGTTCGATCATGCTCGCATCGTTGGCTTGCACTACCCACCCCGGGGCCTGCCCCGACGGCGCTACCAGCACCACCATGTAGGTGGTCACAGGCGGTGTCTTGGTCAGCAGCGCCAAGGCCAGAAGCAAGCTCGCGGCCAACCCCGCAGCGCTCAAGCCCTGCCAGAGTCCAAGCCGCTGCCACCAGCCAGCGCGTGGTTGCCCGGACGGTTGAGCCTCTTCAAGGCTGCGCTCGATCCGGCCCCACAAGCGGTGGCTTGGCGTGATGGGTTCAGCCTGCGTGGTCAGTTCGAGCAGGCGGGCCTCCCAGGCATCCACTGCGGCGCGTACGGCCGGCTCCGTTTTCAACCGGTCCTGCATGGCAGCACGCTGCTCGCCACTCAAGGTACCCAGCACGTACTCGGCTGCCAGGTCGTCCAGGTCCTCGGCGCTGTCATCACCTGGGGTACGCTTCATGTCATGCACTCCCGCAGGGCCTTCAGGCTTCGCTTGATCCATGCCTTCACGGTGCCTAGCGGCGCACCCAGCAGCGCTGCGATTTCGGCATTGCTGCAACCGTCCACATACGCGTGCAGGATGCAACGCTGGGGGGCGGGTTGCAGTTGCTCAAGGCAGCGATAGATTTTCGCCGAGCCTGACCACAATTGCAGGTCGTCCAGCTCCGGGGCCAGGGTTACAGCCGCGATCATGCCAGTCTCGTCCAGGTCGGTTTCCCAGCGGCCGTCACGCACGAAGTTCAGTGCCAGGTGACGGGTAATGCTGTAGACCCAGCCCCGGGCTGAACCGCGCGACGGGTCATAGCTGGCAGCACGTGTCCAGATACGCACAAAGGCATCGTGAACGATATCCTCCGCGCTCGCCTGATCGCGCGCGATGCGCCGTGCGACGCCCAGCAAACGCGCCCCCTCATGCTCATAGAGCGCCTGCAAGGCACGGCGGTCTCCTTGGGCACAAGCGGCAAGACAGCCCTCGAAATCAAATGGAACAACGGGCGAATTCAAAATGGGGTCGTTCCTTCATCATGAAACCTGGACGGTGCCCTGCCTTACCGGCCTGGGGCACGTCCAGCAGCGTAGATGATCAATCGCTGGCCTGCCGCTCAAGCCCTCGTCACTTGGCCGACCAGAACACGTAGTCCGCCTGGTACTTGACTACTTGTTGCGCGCCTTTGCTCTGCGCCGTGCAGTCCATGGCAGGCGCTACGCCACCGCGCGTCGCCAGGCGCTGGATGTAGCTGACCCCTTGCATCGCGCCCTTGCCCTCGGCAGGGTTGGCCTTGACCAGTTGATACGGGATATCGCCTTTGGCCGCCGGGGCGACGGCAAGCTGGGTGCCGGTCACTTTCGAACCGTCCTTGGCCTGCCAGGTGGCCGGAGGACCAAAATAGTCACCTACAGGTTTGCCGCTGCGATCATTGAGCACCGCCTTGGGGCCGACGAAAAACCACTCCGTCTGGCCTGGCGCATTGGCCTTGTCGCGGCATTCGTAGGTGATCTCACCGACACCGACGGTTTCCAGCATGATGGCGTGGCCGTCGGGTACCTTGACGGCGTCCGGGACGCCCGACTGGGCATGGGCGGGTGCAGACGCAAGTACAAGGCAGGCGGCGAGCAGGGAGAAAGCGGGCTTGATGATCATGGGGCGAACTCCGTGGGGTCATGGGTCAGGCAATCACCGACTGCCTGATAAGAACTACCCATCGAGAGCCCTTCTGGATGCACTGGCGCAAAAAAATATTATTGCATGCTCGTAATCGATACCGTGCTGACGCCGAAGCAGGCGTGCAGGCTTGCAACGGTCGACTGATCAGGCCGAGGCGGTTACGCTGGCGTTTTCCACCTGCACGGAAGCGCCAGTGAAAGAGGCATACCAAGGAAGCTGCTTGTGCGCAGCGGTCAGTTACCTGCTGCTTACCCCGCCAAAGGCCGTGAGCCACTGCCATTGCAGCCAGTGCCGCAAAGGGCACGGGGCAGCATTCGCTTCTTACGGCAGTGTTCCTCGCAGCATGCTGCGCATCCTTCACCTCGATTCTGCTGCCTCGTGGTACGCGCCCTGCAGCGCAGTGCCTCAAACTGACTGAGATTGCAAAGCATCCTGATACCCCTATAATTGCGATCAATTCTTATCCGCACTTTATAATCAGGAAGATCCAGGTGCCCTACCCCCAGCCGCCCGCATCAGCCCGGCATGATGAGATGCACGCCCTGTACCGCGACCACAGCCAATGGCTGCAAGGCTGGATTCGCAGGCGCCTGGGTAATGCAGACCGGGCGGCCGATATTACCCAGGACACCTTTCTGCGCCTGATCAGCAGCGCGCTACGCCAGCCATTGGCAGAGCCTCGCAGCTTTCTGGCCACCGTGGCGCGGCGAGTGATGATCGACCAGCTGCGCCGACGCAACCTTGAGCAGGCCTACCTGGAGTTCCTCGCCAGCCAGCCGGTACTCGAAGAGTGCTCGCCCGAACAACGCCTGCTGATGCTGGAAACCCTGATGCAACTGAACGCCATGCTCGACGGGCTGGGCCAGAAAGTGCGTGACACCTTTCTGTACGTGCAACTCGATGGCCTGACCTACCCAGAGGTCGCCCAGCGCCTCGGTGTGTCGGTCAGTTCGGTGACGAAGTACATGGCCAAGGCCACCGAACGTTGCCTGCTGTTCGCTTTTGATGCGCAACTGTGAACCCCGCCGACCAGCGCCAGGCCCTGCGCGAAGCGGCACACTGGCATGCGCGCTTTCTCGCAGCGCCTGACTGCGCCGAAAACCGGGCACAGTGGCAAGCCTGGCTTGACGAAGCGCCTTTGCACGGTTGGGCCTGGGGGCGCCTGGAGCAATTGCAGGCAGGCCTTGCGGGCGTGCATGGCCCGCTGGCACGGCATACCCTTGCCGCAGGACAGATCGGGACGGGACGGCGTAAGGTGCTCAAGACGCTGGTGCTCGGTGTGGGGCTGGCCGGGGTAGCCTGGACAGGCTATCGCAACGCCCCCATCTGGTTGGCCGATGTGCGTACCGCGACCGGCGAACGCCGCAGCCTGACCCTGCAGGATGGCACGCGGCTGACGCTCAATACAGCCTCTGTGGTCGATATCCGGTACAGCGCAGAGCAGCGCCTGATCGTCCTGGTCGAAGGCGAAATCGCCGTACACACCGCCGCTGACTCTCGCCCGCTGCGGGTGCGCACGGTACATGGCGACATGCGCGCCCTGGGCACTGATTTCACCGTGCGCCTGCATGCCGACTGCACCGAGCTGTCCGTTATCGAACACGCCGTTGCGGTGCACAACGCCGCGAGCGCCCATGAGGTGCGGGTTGAAGCAGGCATGGCCCTGGCCTTCGACAACGGGCTGCTGCCAGAGCCACGCCCAGCCGAAATGGCTCGCACGGCATGGCGCGATGGCCAACTGGTGCTCGACGGCTGGCCGCTGCGCCGCGCCCTGGCCGAACTGCAGCGCTACCGCCCCGGCGTGCTGAGTTGCAGTGACGACGTGGCCGGGCTGCGTCTGGCTGGGGTGTATCCACTGGACGACACCGACCGCGCCCTGGTGGCGATTGCCGAGGCGCTGCAGCTGAAAGTCAGCACCTGGACTCGCTACTGGGTCAGGCTGATGCCTGCCACGTCGTGATGTCAGGTGAAAATATTTCTCAACCGCATTGTCGGATTGGCCTCTCTCGTTCGAGCTCTCCTGCAAACCGCCCAAACAGGCATTTGAAGGAGCTGTCATGCCTAGAACAACAAGCTGCCCATACCCACGCCGAAAACACCTCACCTCCCTGCTGCTTGGCAGCGCCATCGCAGTGCATGCCGGGCTGCTGGCCCCGCTGCTGTCGACGGGCGCCCAGGCCCACGCCGAACAGGCCAGCCGCGTCTACGATATCGCCCCAGGGCCGTTGATGACGACCCTGAACCGCTTCGCCCGCGAGGCCGGGGTGCTGCTGTCGTTCGATGCGGCGCTGACCCAGGGACGGCAGAGCAGCGGGCTGCGCGGTGGCTACAGTATCGAACAGGGGTTTGCCCAACTGCTGGCCGGCACCGGGCTACAGGCTTTGCTGGTGGGCAACAACTATGTGCTGGTGAGCCAGGTTGATGCAGGTTCGGCGCTGCAACTGGGCGCAACCAGCATCACGGGTGAAGGTTTGGGCCTGACCACCGAGGGAAGCGGCTCCTACACCACCGGCGAAACTGCCGCCGCCACACGCCTGAACCTGAGCCTGCGCAAAACCCCGCAGTCGATCAGCGTGGTCACCCGCCAGCAGATGGACGACCAGAACCTGCAAAGTGTTTCCGAAGTCCTGAAGCAAACGCCCGGTGTCACGGTCAACCAGGAAAGCTCCGAAGCCTTTACCTTCTATTCGCGCGGTTTCAAGCTGGATAACTACCAGTTCGATGGCGTGCCCAGCCTGTCCTCCGACGGCGGCTCATTGCGCGACAACTACAGCATCGGCAATAGCCTGGTCTATGACCGGGTCGAAGTGCTCAAGGGCGCAACCGGGCTGGTCAACGGCGCCGGCAACCCTTCGGGGGTCATCAACCTGGTGCGCAAGCGCCCCACTGCCGAACTACAGGGCCATATCGGCGCAGGCGCCGGGTCCTGGGACAAATACCAGGCCGACTTCGACCTTGCCGGCCCGTTGACCGACAGCGGTAATGTCCGTGGCCGCATGGTGGCTGGCACCCAATCCCAGCACAGTTACGTCGAGTACCTGACCGGCGAGCAGAACACCTTCTATGGCGTGCTGGAAGCCGACCTCAGCGAGAGCACCCTGTTCACGCTTGGCTACGACGTGCAGAAAAACTACGACAACGGCAGCACCACCGGCGCACTGCCCGCGTTCTTCCTCGATGGCCGTACGGTCAAGTTCGACCGTGACACCAACGCCGCCGACCGCTGGACCTGGCGCAACCAGGAAACCCAGCGTGCCTTTGCAGAACTTGCCCATACCTTCGATAACGACTGGGTACTCAAGGGCGTGCTCAGCAGCCGTGATTACCGCTCGCGCGAGCTGATCTCGGGCATCAGCAGCGAGGCCATCCAGGCAGACGGCAGCATTTCCCATGGCTTTATCGGCGGCAACATCGACCCCGATACCGGCGCGGTGAACAACAACGGCACCGCGAGCAAATTCAACACCACCAGCAAGGAAAAAGGCCTGGACCTGTATGCTCGCGGCCCGTTCTCGCTGGGCGGACGCGTGCATGAAGCCGTGTTCGGCTACAGCATCGCCCACACCAAATCCACCTCCAAGCGTGATGATGGCGTGACCAATGGCGTCATCGACGACGTATTCCAGTGGGACGGCTACGGCGATACCCCGACCAACTTTGAATGGTGGTCCACCTTTGATATCGAAGCGCGGCAGAAGGTTGGCTTCGCGGCCACCATTCTCAAACCCACCGACGCGCTGGCAGTTATCCTGGGGGCACGGATCGTCGACTACAAATGGGACATCGACACGATCAACGCCATCGGTCGCCGCCTCCCGGCCAGCGCCACCAACTCCAGTGAAATCGTGCCTTACGCCGGCGTCACCTACGACCTGGACCAGTACCACACCGTGTATGCCAGTTACACCGACGTGTTCAAGCCGCAGGCCTACAGCCTCGGTACGGACGGCAAGCCCATCGACCCGCTCACCGGCGCCAGCTATGAGATCGGTATCAAAGGCGCCTACTTCGAAAACCGCCTGAATGCCAGCCTGGCCCTGTTCGAGCTGAAGCAGGACAACTTCGCAGTGCTCACCGGCGGCACCACGCCAAGTGGCGGCGGCGCCTACCGGGCAGCGCAAGGCGTCACCACGCGCGGCGTCGAGCTGGAAATGAACGGCGAACTGATGAAGGACCTGCAAGTGATGGCGGGCTACACCTTCGCCGAATCACACGATGCGGATGACCAGCGCGTGGCGACCAACCAACCGCAACATCTGCTCAAGCTGGCGACCAACTACCGCCTGCAGGGCGAATGGCGCAAGTTCACCGTGGGCGGTAATGCGTATTGGCAGAGTTCGACCTTCTTCAAGCCAAGCGATGAGGACTGGTACGCGATCGACGACCCGGCTGCCAAGTTCGAACAGAAGTCCTACGCGCTGGTGGGGCTGGTAGGTGGCTATGACTTCACCCGCAACCTGAAGGCTACCCTTAACGTCAACAACCTGTTCGACAAGCATTACTACAGTGGCATTGGCAACTACGGCACGGTTTTCTATGGGGCGCCGCGTAACCTGATGGTCAATGTGAAGTACAGCTTCTAGGATATTCCCAAGCACCAGACCGAAGCCCCCGGCACCACGACGCCGGGGGACCGTGCCCATGATGGGTTCACTGCGCGTAAAGGGTCACGACAATTTCCAACAGAGCAATCACGGCTAGGCACCCCAATGCCTGAACAGCGGATGCTAGCGCTCACCGCACCTTCCGGAGACTCCGCTCGTTGACTGACTCACAGCACTGCCCTGCCTACGCGAAACGGTTCGAAGCCGTGCTTGCCTACATCGACAGCCACCTTGAAGGTGACCTGTCGGTGAACGCCTTGAGCCGCATCGCCAACTTCTCGGCGTTTCACTTCCATCGGCAGTTCACGGCATACATGGGTATCTGTTCATGCCCATGGTCGCCTGGTTGGTGCAATCGGTTTTTCTCAATGTGCAATTCCCTGCCATACCGTTCTGGGGCTGGATGTTGGTCAACATTGGCCTGACCACGCTGGTGAACGTCCTGGGGCTTAGCCTTGCCGACCGGACAAACAAATTGCTGACAGGGTTGGGCATCGCCCTTGTCGCGAAGCGCAACATCCCGCGCGCCGTGGTGCTGGTGATGGCAACGGCAGGCCTGCTGTTTGCGTTGGTGGCGTACATCATGCAGCTGGTCCATCCCGGCGGCGTATTCGAAGATGCCCAGATTGCTGCTTATCTCATGTCCGTCGAAGTGGGCGGGCAGATATTTGCGGATTGGCTGAACCTCGGTTTGATCATCTCCGGGTTTGCTTCGGGCCTCATCGTGCAACTCAGTACCAGCCGCCTGCTTTACTTCATGGGCCGGGCCGACATACTGCCCAAGAAGTTCTTCGGCACGCTCAGCCCGAAGACCCAGGCTCCGGTGTTCAACCTGCGGTTCACCGCCGTAATCGGACTGCTGGGTTTGAACCTCACGCTCGAAATGGCGACCTCCTTCATCAACTTCGGTGCCTTCCTTGGGTTCACCGCAGTGAACCTGTGCGTCATCTGCTACTTCTACCGCGCTCGTCGGCGCCAGAGCCTCGGGCTTGTGAGTTATCTGTTGTTTCCACTGCTGGGCATGTGCGTAAACCTGTATCTGGTGAGCCAGCTGAGTGCGACCGCGATCGTCATTGGGCTCTGTTGGCTTACCCTCGGCGTGATCTATCTCACCTGGCTGACACATGTTTCGAAAAATCCATGAAGGAAGTGTTTCATCCGTTCGGTATCAAGATGACCGGACATGATGGACATATTCAAGATCCATTGCACGCAGCGTTGAGAGACCGAGGCTACATCCACAACAAGGTCAGGAAAAAGCCAATCATGGGTTTCCTATGTACAGACCACTTTGAGCCACTGACTGTCCACCATGGGTCGAAAACGGTCGCCAATGCATATCCGCCCCCCATCGCCCCTCATCAGCCAGCCGCCGCCGCTCTGCACAGCGCCTTTCATCGATCTCACTGATGAGTACTATCAAGCCGCGCGCCTGTGTAGTTGCCCACCCCCGCCCGTATAATCGCCTCCAATTTTCCCCCTCCTCCTCGTCTTTCAGGCGACTTCCCCCTTGGAACCCAGCACCATGCCAAGCGACAGCCAGGCCCCTAGCGGCCTTCCCGAACATAATCAACAAAGCGTCAAACAGCAGTGGCTGGCGATTCTTTCGGTCGCGGTGGGTGCCTTCGCCCTGGTGACCAGCGAGTTTCTCCCGGTCGGCGTACTCAACGATGTCGCCAGCGACCTGGGCATCAGCGCCGGCCAGGCCGGGCTGATGGTTACCCTGCCCGGCATCATGGCCGCCCTTGCCGCCCCCTTGTTGTCTGTAGGCATTGGCGCCTTGGACCGTCGTTACCTGCTGATCGGCCTGACGCTGATCATGATCATCGCCAACGCGGTGGTGGCCTACGCCAGCGACTTCAACCTGCTGCTGTTCGGCCGTGTGCTGCTGGGCATCAGCATCGGCGGCTTCTGGGCGACGGCCATTGCCCTCAGCGGCCGCCTGGCGCCCAAGGGTGTGGGCGTTGCGCAGGCCACGTCGATCATCATGGTCGGTGTGACACTAGCCACTGTCCTGGGTGTGCCCGTGGGCACCTGGTTGAGTGGCCTGATGGGCTGGCGCATGACGTTTCTGGTGACCGCGTTGGTGGGCGTGCCGGTGCTGCTGGCGCAGATCCTGCTGCTGCCGCGGCTTAACCCGGACAAGGCCATTCGCATCAGTGACCTGCCGGCCCTGTTCATCAATCCGCAGGCGCGGGTTGGCTTGATCGCGGTATTGCTGATTGGCCTGGCGCACTTTGCCGCCTACACCTATGTCGCGCCCTTCTTCAAGCAAAGCGCTGGCTTTGATGGGCCGACCATTGGTTCGTTGCTGCTGCTCTATGGCGTCGCGGGCGTCATCGGCAACATTTTCGCCGGCTTCGCCGCCAACCGAAGCGTCCGTCATACCCTGATGCTGGTTGCGCTTATGATTGGCGTCAGCACCGCGCTGTTCCCCTACTTTGCCACCGGCATGACCGGCGCGGCGATGCTGATCGCACTGTGGGGCTTCGCCTTCGGCGCCTTCCCGGCGTGCGCCAGTATCTGGATGTTTGTCGTGGCGCCCAAGGATGTCGAACGCGGCATGCCACTGTTCGTCGCTATGTTCCAGGTGATCATTGCCTTGGGCTCGTTCTTCGGTGGGCAGATCGTCGACCAGTTGGGCACCGCAGTACTGCTGAGCTTGGCCACGGCACTGGTGGGTTGTGGTTTTGCGACGGTGCTGGTGCTGGGGCGTAACGTGAGTAACCGATTGGCGGTTCAACCCTGCTGATAGGGGTGCAAGCTGCCAACGGCCTTTGGCAGCTTGCGCCTTTGTGTGCCGCACTCGTATACAGGTCTTTTTGGGCAGGCAGCAGACGCCGCGGCCGCAGGGCGACAGCGGTGCGTCGCTGGCGCCCTTCAATCATGAGGTAAAATAAAGTTCATCTCAAAAATAATGAGATTGCCTCATATTCCTTCACGCCTGAAAATCCCCCTATCGTTTTTTGCGCCGGCTCGCAGGTTACCTGGCGAAGCCCACACTGCGTAAACGCACCGGAAAGCTCTGGTGCACTGAACAATTAAGGGATTAAGGCACCGCACCAACATGAACAACACGCTTGCTTTTGCTATCAAGAGCGTCTGTTTCGATGAGCACTACCAGCCCTCGGACAACACGCGCATCACCACCAACTTTGCCAACCTGGCGAGAGGCACCAGCCGCCAAGCGAATTTACACAACACCTTGAAGATGATCGACAATCACTTCAATGCACTGGCGCATTGGGACAACCCCACAGGCGATCGCTACACGGTTGCGCTGGAGATCATTTCCGTTGAGATGAACCTCGATGCTGAAAGCGGTGACCCGGCCCTGCCGCTGATCGAACTACTTAAAACGACCGTCATTGATAAAAAAGCCAACACGCGTATCGATGGCATTGTCGGCAATAACTTCTCGTCCTACGTGCGCGATTATGATTTCAGCGTGCGCTTGCTGGCCCACAACAAAGGCCGGCCCACCTTCAGCACGCCAGAGGATTTCGGCGACCTGCATGGAAAACTGTTCCAGTGCTTCGTGAACTCAGCGGCCTACAAAGCGCATTTCAACAAGCCACCGGTTATTTGCCTCAGCGTTTCGAGCAGCAAAACCTATCAGCGCACTGAAAACCAGCACCCTGTACTGGGGGTCGAGTACCAGCAAGACGCGTATTCGCTGACGGATGAGTACTTCAAGAAAATGGGCTTGAAGGTTCGCTACTTCATGCCGCCAAACAGCGTTGCGCCGCTGGCTTTTTACTTCACCGGCGACCTGCTGGGTGATTACAGCAACCTTGAACTCATCAGCACCATCAGCACGATGGACACCTTTCAGAAGATTTACCGCCCCGAGATTTACAACGCGAACGCGGTCGCTGGAAGGTCCTATCAGCCCAGCTTGCAGCACCAAGACTATTCATTGACGCGCATTGTCTATGATCGCGAAGAGCGCAGCCGACTGGCGATTGAACAAGGTCGGTTCGCCGAAGAGCACTTCATCAAACCCTACCACGCCATACTTGAGCAGTGGTCCGCCAATTACGCTCATTGACGCTTCCCACGTTCAAGGTCTTTTACTATGAAAAAGCTGTTACCCACTTCAACCGCCGGCAGTTTGCCTAAACCGTCCTGGCTCGCACAACCTGAGACACTTTGGTCGCCTTGGAAGCTGCAAGATGAGGCCCTGATCGAGGGCAAACACGATGCCTTGCGTTTGTCATTGCACGAGCAGCAAGTTGCAGGCATTGACATTGTCAGCGATGGTGAGCAAACGCGACAGCACTTTGTCACGACGTTTATTGAGCACCTCAGCGGTGTCGATTTCGAGAAGCGTGAAACCGTTAGAATTCGCGATCGCTACGACGCCAGCGTGCCAACGGTGGTGGGAGCTGTGGCTCGCCAGAAACCGGTGTTTGTCGAGGATGCCAAGTTCTTGCGTCAGCAAACCAAGCAACCCATCAAATGGGCACTGCCAGGTCCCATGACCATGATTGATACGCTGTACGACAGCCACTATAAAAGCCGTGAAAAGCTGGCCTGGGAATTTGCCAAAATCCTCAACCAGGAGGCCAAGGAGTTAGAAGCCGCTGGAGTCGACATCATCCAGTTCGATGAACCTGCATTCAATGTCTTCTTTGATGAGGTGAACGACTGGGGGGTGGCCACCCTGGAGAGGGCCATTGAAGGGCTTAAATGCGAAACGGCCGTGCATATCTGCTACGGGTATGGCATCAAGACCAACACCGACTGGAAAAAAACCCTCGGGTCAGAATGGCGGCAGTATGAAGAAGCCTTCCCCAAGCTGCAAAAATCCAGCATCGACATCGTTTCGCTGGAATGCCACAACTCCCGCGTGCCGATGGACCTGATTGAACTGATTCGCGGTAAAAAGGTGATGGTTGGCGCCATTGATGTGGCAACCCATACCATTGAAACACCCGAGGAAGTCGCCAACACCCTGCGCAAGGCCCTTCAGTTTGTCGACATCGACAAGCTCTACCCGTGCACCAACTGCGGCATGGCGCCGTTACCGCGTCACGTTGCCAGGGGGAAATTGAGTGCGTTGACTGCAGGCGCTGAAATCGTCCGCAACGAATACGCCAACGCGTAGATTCAACTTCCTCCCTCCGTGTTCTTCCCAGCCTTGGCCAATCCCTCTACAATCGAGAGTGTTTCGTATTTGCATCCTCCGCCGGCTGGGAGAGGGAATGTCCACAATGCCCCCCGACGCAGTACCTCATGAGCATCTGCATGTGCTGTACCGCGACCACAACGTGTGGTTGCGTAGCTGGTTGCGCCATCGGCTGAACAACTCAGCGGATGCCGCGGACCTGGCCCAGGATACCTTTGTGCGCGTGCTGCTGGCCCGCACCGCCAGCAGCCTGAAGGAGCCTCGGCACTACCTGGCGACCATTGCCCGCGGCCTGGTCATCGATCTGTACCGGCGGCGCAGCCTGGAACAGGCCTACCTCGAAGCCTTGCAACTGCGCCCCGAAGCGTATGCCCCTTCGGCAGAAACCCGTGCACAGATCCTGGATAGCCTGCTGGCCATCGATCGCCTGCTCGATGGCCTAGGCACACGTACCCGGCAAATTTTCCTGGCGGTGCAACTGGATGGGCTGTCCTACGAGAAAGCCGCTGAACGCTGTGGGGTATCGGTGAGCACCGTGCGCAAGCACCTGGCCCGCGGCCTGATGCATTGCCTGCTGCTGGACGAGGCATGAAGCGCGCCCTGGCCCAGGCGGTGGACTGGTATGTGCGCCTTAACGAAAGCACGGTCAGCCCTGCCACCCACAGCCAGTGGCAAGCCTGGCTGGCGGCAGACCCGCAGCACGCACAAGCCTGGGCCCGGCTTGAACACTTGCAGCAGCGCTTGGCCCAAGCACCCGCGGCGGTGGGTGCGGCGACCCTTGAACAAGCCCGGCAACAGCGCCGTGCGGCGGTCAAGATGCTGGCGCTGTTGCTCGGGGTCGGCGTGGTCGGTTGGCAGGGTTATCAGCTTTCGCCTTGGCAGGCGGACTACGCCACGCGCGTGGGGCAACGCCGCCACCTGACGCTGGCTGACGGCAGCCGCTTGGTGCTGGACACCGACACCCAAGTGAACCTGCATTTCGATGGCCAGCAACGGCTGATCGTGCTGAAGCAGGGCGAAATTCTGGTGGAGACGGCCAAGGATGCGCGCCCGCTGAGTGTGCAGTCGGCGGAGGGCCGAATCCTCGCCCTCGGCACGCGCTTTGCCGTGCGCCAGGGGCACGGTAGCACCCGGGTAACGGTGGAGGCGCACGCCGTGGAGGTCCGGCCACGGCTGGCGCAGGCACAGGTGATGCGTGCCGAAGCTGGGCAAACCCTGACCTTTACCGCAGACCGAATCGGGCCACTGCACCCAGCCGCCGCGCAAAGTTCAGCCTGGGCGCGGGGCATGCTGGTGGTGGTCGACTGGCGCCTGGACGACGTGCTCGCCGAGCTTTCACGCTACCGCCCCGGCTACCTCGGTTGCACGCCCGAGGTCGCCGGTTTGCGGCTGTCCGGCACCTTCCTGCTGGATGACAGCGAGGCGGTGCTGGCCAATCTGCAGGACTCGCTGCCCGTGCACATCCGGCGGCTGACCCGTTACTGGGTGCGGATCGAGGCAGGTGCGGCATGAAGCAAAATTTTTTCGCGTGAGGGGTAACAGATTTCGATTTCTGCTTCGGCTCTAGCTGCACATGCGTAAAAAACGCAGCCACTGCCAACCCCAACAGGAAGTTGTTCATGTTCGTACCCCCCTCCCGACTCGCCTGCGGTATCCACCGCGCAGCGCTCACCCTGAGCCTGGCCGGCTCGCTGCTGGTGCTGCCCGCTGCCTGGGCGCACGCACAGCGCTATGACATCCCGGCTGGCAGCCTGGCCGAGGCACTCAGCCAATTCGCTGCCGCCAGCGGGGTCATGATCACCTTCAGCGCCGAAGATACCGCGGGCCTCGGCTCACCAGGCCTGCAGGGGGATTTCGAGCTGCACCAGGGGTTTGCCCGCTTGCTCCAGGGCAGCGGCCTGCGGCTCGTGCAGGCGGGGAACAAACGGTACGTGCTGGCCAAGGCCGAGCGCGGCGCCGCCTTGGAACTGGGCGCCACCAGCATCAACGCCGCAGGCCTGGGGGCCACCACCGAGGGCACTGGCTCGTACACCACAGGCCAGAGCAACACGGCCACCAAACTGCCGTTGACCCTTCGCGAAACCCCGCAGTCGATCAGCGTGGTTACCCGTCAGCGTATGGATGACCAGGGGCTGAACGACATCACCGAGGTGTTGCAGCAGACGCCGGGGTTGTCGGTGCAGAGCCTCGGCAGTGAGCGTTTCAACATATATTCGCGTGGCTACTCGGTCGATAACTACCAGTTCGACGGCATCCCCACCACGCTGGATATTGCAACTCAGATGTCGGCGCAGAGCCTGGCCGACATGGCCATCTACGACCGTGTCGAAGTCCTGCGTGGTGCCACTGGGCTAATGACCGGCGCGGGCGACCCTTCTGCCACGATCAACCTCGTGCGCAAACGCCCTACGGCCGAATTCAAGGGCCACATCACGGCCGGCGTGGGTTCGTGGGACAAGTACCGTAGCGAAGTCGACCTGTCCGGCCCGTTGACGCCCACCGGCAACGTGCGTGGACGGATGGTCGCGGCTTACCAGCAGAACAACAGCTTCATGGACCATTATTCCCAGGAAAAACAGATTTTCTACGGGGTCCTCGAAGCCGACCTGACCGACACCACGTTGCTGACGGTGGGTGCCGACTACCAGAAAAACAACCCGCAAGGCTCGTCTTCGGTGGCGTTCCCGCTGTTCCACAGCAATGGCGAGCAAACGTCGTTCTCGCGCTCCACCAACAGCGCCGCGCGCTGGAGCCACAACCCGCAAGATGCCCTCAACACCTTCGCAAGCCTCGAGCAGAAACTGGCGTATGACTGGACCCTGAAGGCGTCGGTCAACCAGATGTATATCAAGCGTGACGACTACAAACTGGCCACCGCCAGTTGGGGCTTCCCCGACGAGAGCACCGGCGCAGGTGTACGCCTGTATGGTGGCGCAGGCAGCACCTGGCAGAAACAGACCGGCCTGGATGTGCAAGCCCAAGGCCCGTTCCAGCTGTTCGGCCGCCAGCATGAGTTGATCGTCGGCTACAACTATTCACGTTACGAAAACCGCCATACGCCCACCCGGGGTACCCGCATCGAAGGCACCTTCGTCAACGTCTACGACTGGGACAACTACACAGACAAACCGGTAATGGGTGGCGGCAAGCTTTACGATGGCGACACCGTCATTCACCAGACCGGCACCTACATTGCCACCCGCCTGCGCCCGACCGATGAACTGTCGGTTATCCTGGGTGCGCGAGTCAGCAAGTACGACTACGACTACGACCTGACCTACCCGGCGACGCCCCTCAGCAACCGCACGACCGACTACAAGGAAAACGGCGTTGTCACCCCTTACGCCGGTGTGGTCTATGACCTCAACGACATCCACTCGGTGTATGCCAGCTGGACCAGCATCTACAAACCACAGAGCCTGCGTGATGCCGACGGCTCGACCCTCGAGCCGCGTGAAGGCGACAACTACGAGGTGGGCCTGAAGAGTGAATTCTTCGACGGTCGCCTGAATACCAGCATCGCCGCCTATGAGGTCAAGCAGGACAACCTGGCCGTGCTCGACGAAGGCAAGACCGTCAACAATGATGGTATGACTGCCGCGTACAAAGCCGTGAGCGGCGCCACCACCCGTGGCTTTGAAGTCGAGGCCAACGGCGAGTTGATGCCCGGCTGGAACGTCTCGGCCAGCTATAACCACGGCATCACCAAGGACCGCGATGGGGAGCGCTTGAACACCGAAGCCCCGGCCAACATGGTGAAGCTGTGGAGCACCTACCGACTACCGGGCGACTTCGACCGCCTGACCGTCGGCGGCGGTGCCAACTGGCAGAGCGGCACCCACATCACCGTCACGCCAAGCACCGCATTGGGCACGGTCAAAGCCAAGCAATCGCAGTTCACCGTGGTCAACCTGATGGCCCGCTATCAACTGACCGACCAACTTTCCACGACGCTCAACATCAACAACCTGTTCGACAAGAAATACATCAGTGCGTTGGATACCACGTTCTACAGCGGCTATTACGGCGAGCCGCGCAACGTGATGTTGAATACCCGATACGATTTCTGAGCAGCCTCATGGCCCGAAATAAGGGGCCGCTGCGCGCCGAGTGTGTGATTTTTGCTGCTGAGCCTGCGTCTGAAACGCTACCCCTCGCTGTCGAATGGGGAGTGATAACAGGGCCTTCCATGCAAACGCTGTTGAACGAGATTCTCGACGAAGTGCGCCCCTTGATCGGCAAGGGCAAAGTGGCTGACTACATTCCTGCGCTGGCCGACGTGCCAGCGCAGCAATTGGGCATCGCAGTCTATGGCAACGATGGCAGTTATCACTGCGCGGGTGATGCCCTGGTGCCATTCTCGGTGCAGAGCATTTCCAAGGTATTCAGCCTGGTCCAGGCAATTGGCCATTCCGGTGAAGCCATTTGGGAGCGGCTTGGGCATGAGCCGTCAGGCCAGCCATTCAACTCGCTGGTGCAGCTGGAGTTCGAGCGCGGGCGCCCACGCAACCCCTTTATAAATGCTGGTGCGTTGGTCATCTGCGATATCAACCAATCGCGCTTCGCAGCCCCCACGTTGTCGATGCGCGATTTCGTGCGACGGCTCTCGGCCAACCCCCATATTGCGATCGATACCCGCGTCGCGGATTCGGAGTATCAATTCCGCGCGCGCAACGCGGCCATGGCTTACCTCATGCAGTCCTTTGGCAACTTCCATAACGACGTCGAGACGGTGTTACGCAGTTACTTCAGTTACTGCGCGCTGCAGATGAGCTGCCTCGATCTGGCCCGCGCCTTCTGCTTTTTGGCCAACGACGGGTTCTGCAAGCACAGCGGCGAGCAAATCCTGAGCCGACGCCAGACCCAGCAGGTGAACTCGATCATGGCCACCAGCGGGTTGTATGACGAAGCCGGGAACTTCGCCTACCGCGTGGGGTTGCCAGGCAAGAGTGGCGTGGGTGGCGGGATTGTTGCAATCGTGCCGGGCCAATTTACCGTATGCGTGTGGTCGCCTGAACTGAATGCCGCGGGCAACTCCTACGCGGGCATGGCGGCGCTCGAGTTGTTGAGTTCACGGATCGGGTGGTCGGTGTTCTGACGCATTACGTGGGAGCGGGCTTGCCCCGCGAACACCGGCGAAGGCGGTGCCATGCACCGCGTAGCCCCATTCGCGGGGCAAGCCCGCTCCCACACAACTACTCCTACAGAGCCTAGTGTGCGTGCGCCCAAGCACTGGGCCTGCGCGAAGACGCTCCCGGACGCTTCTTGATGTCTTAAATCATGACCATATGCGTCGTTTAAGACATATCAATATCTCTGCATCATGGCTCCACACCCAATCAACGGAGCTGGACCATGACTCAGGAATACAAAGGCACTGCCCTGATAACAGGCGCATCTTCCGGCATCGGCGCGATCTACGCCGAACGCCTGGCTCAACGTGGCTACGACCTGGTTCTGGTCGCCCGCAATCGTGATCGCCTCAATGCCCTCGCCAGCCGTATCACCAACGAGACCCAGCAGAG
This sequence comes from Pseudomonas sp. LAIL14HWK12:I7, assembly GCF_000483465.1. NCBI lineage: Bacteria > Pseudomonadati > Pseudomonadota > Gammaproteobacteria > Pseudomonadales > Pseudomonadaceae > Pseudomonas > Pseudomonas sp. LAIL14HWK12:I7. Next base: position 253,609 of record NZ_KI519606.1, on the reverse strand, counting down.
TGTGGAAGTCTTCCAGGCGGACCTGGCCAGCTCAGCGGACTTGGCCCGCGTCGAGCGCAAATTGCGCGAAGACGCCAGCATCAACCTGTTGGTTAATAACGCCGGCATCGGCACCCACACCAGCTTGATGGAAAGCGATGTCGAGCGCATGGCCGAGATGATCACGCTCAACGTCACCGCACTGACAAGGCTCACCTACGCCGCTGCTCCGGGCTTCGTCGCTCGCAAACAGGGCGCAGTCATCAATATTTCCTCCATCGTCAGCCTGGCCCCCGAATTACTGAATGGTGTGTACGGCGCAAGCAAAGCCTACGTAACGGCCTTCACTCAGTCGCTGCACAAAGAACTGGCAGAACATGGCGTCAGGGTTCAAGCGGTGCTGCCAGGCGCTACAGCGACCGACTTCTGGGAGATCGGGGGGCTGCCTGTCGAAAACCTTGATCCCAACATCGTGATGTCAGCCAGCGACCTGGTGGATGGTGCCCTTCAAGATTTCGATAACAGCGTCCTGATCTCCATCCCTTCCATGCACGACCTGCAGCATTTCGAACGCTACGAAAGCAGCCGCAAGGCGCTGTTCGGGCATCTTTCCAACAACACACTCGCACCGCGTTACGGCGCTTGATCGATTGCGCGGGCGTAAAATACTTCGTCACCCGAGGGTCTGTAGTGCCGCTTCGGCACGCACGTCAGTCGGTACTCGAGTAAGCTTGAAGCAGATGCGGGGCCCCCTGCCCCGCTATTCGAACCTAGGCGCCTGCAGATCATCGATTCGTATGATTTCCTTCACTTTGACACGTCATTTATTCAACGATGCTGCGTTTCACGCACAAACTCGATCAGCGCCTTTAGCGCTGGCGGTACGTGACGCCGGCTTGAGTAGTAGATGAAAAACCTGCTTGGCAAGGCTCTCCAGTCTTCCAGCACTTCCTCCAATTGCCCCCGAGCCAAGTATTCCTTTGCCATCTCCTCATACACGTACGCGATCCCGGCGCCGTCTTTCGCCGCTTGAATCATCATGGTGTCATCTTCCAGTATCAACGGCCCTGCCACGGCCAGGCGCATAGGCTGCCCCTCGGCAAGATATTCCCACTTGTACAGTTTGCCGCTGGGAAAGCGTCGGCCAATGCAGGCATGCTCAAGTAGCCTTTGCGGTGTGTCCGGTGTCCCGTGCCTGCTGAGGTAACTGGGGGCAGCAACGGTGACAAACCCCTGGGGTGGGCCCACCGGGACGGCGATCATGTCACCCGCCAGGCTCTCGCCGAAGCGCACGCCGGCATCGAACCCTTTGCCGACGATGTCGCTCAACCCATCATCGGCTACCAGCTCTACGTTGATGCGTGGGTAGGCTGCCGTGAATCGCGCCAGCAGTGGCGCAATAACAAGACGGGCAGCGGGCCGCGATACGTTCAATCGCAGCGTGCCGGTGGGGACTTCCTGCTTGAAGGTCAATTCATGCAACGCGTTGGCGACCTCCGTCAAGGCAGGGACCAACGTGGCGAGCAGTTGATTACCCGCTTCGGTAGGCGTGACGCTGCGCGTGGTGCGATTAAGGAGCCTGACCCCCAGCTTGCTTTCCAAGGCACGCATGGCGTGGCTGAGAGCTGAAGCGGATACCCCTCGCTCGTCGGCGGCTTTGCGAAAGCTGTGATGGCGAGCTACGGCGGCGAAGGCGTCGAGTTCGGAAAGGTCGCAAGGGGATTTCATGAATACAGCTCAGCAGTTCAAACACGATTAGCTATCTTATCGTCGGCAACCTCTCAATGAATACTCTGCGCCTCAATCGACGAGAGGTTTGCATGCAAAAGAATCGACTAGGTACATCCGAGTTGTTGATTTCGCCAATTGGAATGGGCACGTGGGCCATTGCAGGACAAGGATGGGCGTTCAGCTGGGGGGCGCAAGATGATGGCGATAGCCTGGCAGCATTGGAGTATGCAGTAGAACGCGGCGTGAACTGGATCGACACAGCAGCGGTATATGGGCTCGGTCATGCCGAGATATTGACTGGGCAATTGCTGCGTCAGGTGCCAGCTTCGCGTCGCCCGCTAGTATTCACCAAAGGTAGCCTGGTGTGGGACCGCACAACCCGTGAGATCTCTCATTCGCTCGCCCCCCAGTCATTGATGAAAGAAATCGAAGATAGCCTGCGTCGCTTACAGGTGAGTGTCATCGATCTCTATCAGATTCACTGGCCAGCGTTCCCGGCAGATGGAAACAGCGAAGGCATCGAGGAGGCTTTGGCGACCTTGGCCCAAGCCAAGGCTCAAGGCAAGATAAGGGCGATTGGTGTATCAAACTTCGATGTTTCCCAGCTTGAGCGAGCCCGTTCCGTAACCGATATCGCCTCCCTTCAACCGCCGTATTCAGCTTTGATGCGTGATGTCGAAGACCAGATCCTGCCGTATTGTGCAACAGCGCAGGTGGGCGTGATTGCCTACTCGACGTTGCAATCTGGTTTACTGACGGGAAGCATGACCCGTGAGCGGATTGCACAGCTGCCCGACGATGATTGGCGAAAATCGCGGAGCGCCGACTTCCAGGAACCTCGCCTGAGCAAAAACCTCGCGTTGGTAGAAGTCATGGCAAATATCGGTGCCAGGCATGGGGTCAAAGCGGCGGCCGTAGCCATCGCTTGGGTATTGCGTCACCGGGCAGTTTCCGGCGCTATCGTAGGCGCACGCCGCCCCGACCAGGTGAATGGATTGATAGACGCCTGCAGAATTCGTCTTAGCCACGCCGAAATAGAAGAGATACGCCCCTATTTACCTGAAGGTATGGGCACGAATGTACCCAGCAGTGGGGCTTGAGCATCGGATGCCCATTACGCTTCTCCGGTCAGTAAAACTCAATCAATTGGGATGCAATTTTTGCCTCCGGCATCATCTGCTGAAGTCCGCTGCTCAGCTCATCCCCAGCAGCCCTGAGGGCCTCTATGGGCATTTCAGGAAGGCTCTCCAGAATGAACCACATCCGCTTCGTGTTCGAATCAAGCCGGGTGCGGGTGCCCTGACGCCAGTTCCAGCGTCGGCAAGTCACACCGTGATCATCGCGCCAAATGACTTCGCCTTTTTCTGGCGACTCGTTTGCCGCACTGCCATCTTTGGTTGTGTCAAACAGCTCAGTGCCATCGGCGATGGTTAAACGTGGGCCACCTATGTAGGCATCAAAATTTTCTCCGCCAACGGGGACGGCGTACTTGATGCTGATTGCGTTGTACAAATCGACAATGGGATCGATGCTGGGAAGGCTCCCGTCTCGCAGAACTCGCTTGCGCAATGCTTCGGCTGAGCACGGGGTGCGCTGTGGTTTGGCGCCGAACAGCCTGAATGCATTGGCCCATGCAGCCAAGTGGCTCTTAGCCCAAACCGGGGTGTCAGCGACCAACGACTCACAAGCCTTTTCAAGCGCGTCTGTGGAAACCTGGGGGTGTTCGATCTGCGAAGCTTCCACGCTGATACTCAGCGCTCGGAAACCTGGTGCAATCTCAGCGAGTTGGGGGTCAAGAACAGGAGCGACAAATGACATGCTGGCCTCCACGGCTACTAACGCTGAAGGTTTCTCATGGTGTAGCTGCCCCATGCCGAGCACAGGGTATGGAGGGTGTGGACGAGCGATTTCAGTGTGCATGCCAATGTAGCTGTCTCCGCTGTGAAGGTGATCAATGCAGGGAGTTTTAAACCTTCCCCGTCATTAGATCTAATGATTTACCATCATGGCGCATAAGATCTTCTTATTAGCCTAATCAACATCTGTAACCGGGGCCGCTTCGCGGCCCATCGCCGGCAAGCGCGGCTCCCACAGGTACAGCGCATGCCTGAAGGCTGGTGATATTCCGGTGGGAGCCGGCTTGCCGGCGATGAGGCCTGCACTGACAGCAGAGCGTTGGATCAGTGTACGCCTTGGGTCGATTGCGGCCAGTCATGACCGTCTGCTTACGACCCATTGCGGTCGTTCACGAGCGACGTGGGCTGCAGTTTCCGTTTCCCGGGCTGACAGTTCAGTTTGCGGCGTTGTTCAGCTGCTGAAGTTCAAGTTGCTTGGCAGCACTGGCCTCAAAGTTTGCACGCTCTGCATCCAGGTACCGATAAATGCTTTGGAGGTTGGCGATCTTCTGCTTGATCTCTGCCATCTTTTTTTCAATGAGTCTGGCGCCGTCAGCACAGTCAATCAGCTGGTTCCGCTGCGCATCCAGAATCTCGCCAATTTCCCCAAGGGAAAACCCCATGCTTTGCGCGCGCTGGATAAAGTCCAGATCGTGCAGCGTTTGCTCGGTGTAAACGCGATAGTTGTTGGTTTGCCGCAGCGGTGAGATCAGGCCAAGTTGCTCGTAGTAACGCAGCGTATGGCGGCTAGCGCCGCTGCGCGCCTCAAGTTCGCCGATTTTCATGACAATACCGCTTGACCCTAGAGTTGGGTCGATAGTTTACGCTGTGTTTCTCACCTTAAACAAGGAACAGGGAAATGAGCGTGGAGTGCTTTGTCACAGGCGGGACTGGCTTTGTTGGCCAACATTTGGTGGCGAACTTGAGTGCAAAAGGTCACACCATCAGGGTGTTGATGCGTCGCCCAGAGCAATTGTCTGCACTGCGCGAGCAAGTCGCTAATTTGGGAGGGTGCGCCAGCCGGGTGTTTGCCGTAGCGGGCGATTTGGAACGGGACAACCTGGGGCTGACTCCTGCTGACCGTGAAGTGCTAAGGCACGCCAGTGTCATATTCCATCTAGGCGCCCACTTCGCATGGGGGCTGTCAGTGGAGCATTCCCGTGCGGTAAATGTGGAAGGTGCAAAGCGCGTGGCGCTTCTGGCGGCAGAGCAAAAAAGCCGTTTAGTCATGATCGGCGGCTACATGCTGAAAAATCATGAACACCTGCAACGCGTCGGAATTGATCCTCGTCGTCCGGAGTTGACGAACTGGTCTGCGGTCTATCGACGTGTGGGGGGTTACGAGGGCAGCAAGCTGGAGGCGCATTTTGCGACCCTGGCGCTCATGTCTGCCAAGGGTGGGGAGATTACCGTTGTCCACCCTGCGACGGTCTGTGGCCACAGCCGCACGGGGCATATTCTTGAGGGGCAGCCACTGGTGGCGCTGATACGCAACCTTGTGCAGGGAAAGCTCACTGCTGTACCCGGTACCGCCAAGCACTGGCTGCCACTGGTGACCGTCGATTATCTGGCTGAGCTGGTGGCAGTTTGTGCGTTTGACCCAGCCATGGTAGGCCAGGAATTGCTGGCACTTGATGACCAAACCCCGAACTTGCGAGAACTCCTGATGCAGGTTGCACAACCGTTGAGCTTAAAGTCTCCCAAGCATCACATTCCCCTCCGATTGTTGAAGCTGCTATTGGCTATTCCCCCCGTCGCGTCGTTCTTGCACACAAAACCCGAAGCCTTGGACTTTATCCAGACCACGCGTTTTGATACAACGGCGGTCGAGCAATTTGCAAAACGGCATAAAATTGCCAAACCGGATATCCGTCAGTCATTGCAGCACACGGCAGCGTTCGTCAATTCCTATTGCATCGCCAAAGGCTAGGCACCTGACTTCTCCTCCTCAACATTGATGCCGTCGATACTGGCGGAATTCTATGGAACAACAACTCAGCGACAGGGATCGCCAGCCATGCAATCAACTTTCGGCAAAGGCGTCATATTTGCACTTTCCGCTGCAGCACTGAACGCAACAATCGGTGTACTCAGCAAAGTACTCATGAGTAATGGCTTCACCGCCAGCAGTGTCGCTGTGATCAAGACCGTACTGGGGTGCATGCTTCTTTCGATCTTACTGTTTTTCCTCAAGCGCCCTGCGGTGTCGACCCAATGGGCTCAGGCGGCTATCTGTGCATTCCTTGGCATCTTTGTGCTGTTCCATTTCGAAACGTCCGCCTATAGACACTATGCTGCGGCAGGTGTGGTAGTAGTGCTGATGGCCAGTGCCTCAATTTCGTCGATCATCCTAGGGCGCATTTTTCTCAAGGATGCCATCACTGCGAACGCTACCCTAGGCGCCGCATTGGCTATCGCTGGGATTTCGGTGATCTTCGGTGGCGACCTGCAGCAGGGCTTTAGCCTGCAAGGTGCTGCGCTCGCCTCTATTGCCGGCTCTGGCTATGGGGCGTTTTCGGTTGCCATGAAACGTATGGGGGTATCGGGAGGGCTGCACTTCACCCGTCAATTGTTGTTCTTTGGCAGCCTGTATCTGCTGATGCCGGCTGCCGCCGATGGTTTCGCGATCGGCGAGTTGTCGCCGCTGGCGATCGCGGCGCTGCTGGCGCTGGCCACGCTGCCGACAATCCTCGGCTTCTTCTGCACCACCAAGGCCATCGAGTACCTGAAGCCATCCCAAGTGCAGGCACTGGAGCTGACGGAGCCACTGTTCGCCGCGCTGCTGGCATTTGTAGCGCTTAACGAAGTGCCGCCCCACAGCCTGTACGCGGGAGCGGCACTGATCATCGTCGGCCTGTGTTTCTCCAATGAACTGATTCGCTTGGGCGGCAAAGCATCCGCCCCTTCAGCCTCGGGTCGATAGCGCCCTTTCATGGTGGGTAGCGATGGGCCAGAAACAGTCGCTTTCTAGGCCCTGCGGCAGATCGCGGGGCAACCCCGCTCCCACAAAGATGGATGACGATACTTTTCTTACAAAACCTAATGCTGCTTGACGCTTTGCCACCCCACTGGCTCATCAGCTAGGACAATACGGTTTTACGCCGCTGCGCTGCGCTCGCGCAGATCAGTGTTCAAGATACGGTCGTTATCGCTGTAGTCGACCGGACAATCAATCACATGCACCCCTGGGTTGGAGACACAGTGGTCAAGTAGCGGAATCAACGAGTCGGCACTTTCTACGCGATACCCATTAGCGCCATAGGATTCAGCATACTTGACGAAGTCAGGGTTACCGTAGTCCAGGCCAAAATCAATGAAGCCCATGTTGGCCTGTTTCCAGCGGATCATGCCATAGCCGTCGTCACGCAGGATCACCACGGTGATGTGCATCCCTAAACGGACTGCGGTTTCGAGCTCCTGGCTATTCATCATGAATCCGCCGTCGCCGCACACCGAGATCACCGGGCGATCCGGGTACACAAGGTGCGCCGCCATCGCCGATGGCAGGCCGGCGCCCATGGTTGCCAGGGCGTTGTCGAGCAGCACGGTGTTGGGCTTGTGCGCCTTGTAGTTGCGGGCGAACCAGATTTTGTAGATGCCGTTGTCCAGGGCAACTATGCCTTCGGACGGCAGCACGCGACGGATGTCGGCTACCAGGCGCTGCGGATAGACGGGGAAGCGGGCGTCGTCAGCGCCTTCAGAGATCTGCGCTTCGTTGGCTTCACGGATGGCCATCAGGCGGGTGAAGTCCCAGTGCGAGGTGTCAGCCAGGGCTTCATTGATCTGCCACACAGCGTTCGCGATGTCGCCGATCACTTCGACCTGGGGGAAGTACACGGCGTCGACTTCAGCGGCACGGAAGCTGATGTGAATGACTTCGGTGCCACCGCGAACCATGAAGAATGGCGGCTTTTCGATCACATCATGGCCGATGTTGATGATCAGGTCGGCGGCTTCGATTGCACGGTGTACAAAATCACCGGACGACAGCGCAGCATTACCAAGGAAGCAAGGATGACGCTCGTCGACCACACCTTTGCCCATTTGGGTGGTGATGAACGGGATTCGAGTGTCGTCGATTAGTTGCTTGAGGACTTTGGCGGTCATCTTGCGGTTCGCACCGGCGCCGATCACCAGGATAGGGTTGCGGGCACTTTGCAGCTTCTCAACCGCCGCTTCGATTGCCTTGTGCTCGGCTAACGGTCGACGGTGAAGGCTCTGAGGGATCGGTAACGCATCGGTCTGCTCCGCAGCGATGTCTTCCGGCAGCTCCAGATGTACAGCCCCGGGCTTCTCTTCTTCAGCCAGGCGGAAGGCTTCGCGCATGCGGGCTGGAATGTTGTCGGCCGAGGCGAACTGGTGCGTGTACTTGGTGATCGGGGCCATCATGCCGCACACATCGATGATCTGGAAGCGGCCCTGTTTGGACTTCTTGATCGGCTTTTGACCGGTGATCATCATCATCGGCATCCCCCCCTGGTAGGCGTAGGCACTGGCGGTAACCAGGTTGGTCGCGCCTGGCCCCAGGGTCGACAGGCTGACGCCAGTCTTGCCGGTCAGGCGCCCATAGGTAGCTGCCATGAAACCTGCAGACTGCTCGTGACGGGTCAGTACCAACTTGACCCTCGATTTACGCAGGGATTCGAGCAGATCGAGATTTTCCTCGCCGGGGATGCCGAACACGTACTCGACACCTTCACTTTCCAAACATTGCACTACGAGATCAGCTGCCTTGGCCATCTATTTGCCCTGCCACTAACGAGAGTGAGCCACGCGAGCAGATTACGAGATCTCTGCCCGGTGCTGAATGAGTTTTTGGTAAAGATAAAACGTGTGGATTATTTTGTTTTTCGAGGAAGCACCATGGTGGCGTCAATTGCAACCAACGCATTCAAGGCGAGCGCCGACACACCGACGGTAGCGCGTGCCGGGTATGGACTTTCAAAGTAACGCCCCATTATTTCGTTCACGACACCGAAGTGCGAGAGTTCCGTGAGGTAAATAGTGAGTTTTCCTACGTCAGCAAAACTACCGCCTGCGGCTTGTGCTACTGCCTGGAGGTTCTCGAGTACCTGAATGGTTTGGGCTTCAATCCCTTGAGCCAATTCCATCTTTTCAGGGTAAAGCGCGATTTGCCCTGTCAGGAATACCGATTCCCCCATGTGGACGGCTTGCGAATACGGGCCGATAGCTTTCGGCGCCTGGTCACTGTGAACAGCGATTCTGCTCATTAAAATTGATCCTGTCTTAGGGCGCGATCCAACCTGCCTGCCAATGCTCGCCTTGCAAAATGAAGCGTGCCCGTTGATGGATGTCCTGGGTAAGATCGAGCCACTCTATTTGTCGTAGGTGGACAGCCAGTACAGCGAAATTTTTGAAACCCTCCCTGTGCGTTTCATAGGCTACAGAAGGTGAAGAAATCGACTCGCCGGGTATGCGCCCATGGCGAAAGAGCGCTTGAGTTCTTCCCCGTGCCTGCTCCCAGTGCTTGGCAAGCAGCGACACATCAGACACAGGTTCACCTAGGCCCTCAAGCCGAAGCTGACGCTTGCCAGACGGGTCGACGGCGGTAATACCGACTCTAGGTTCGGCCAGTATCTCTGCGAGCTTCGCCGACCGCTTGTCCACATAAAAGATGATCGACTTCGTAGACTCATCCGCATGGCGCAAGACAACGGTGCTTACCTTAGGTTGCCCTTCAGCATTGACCGTGGCCAGTTGCATCAAGCGAAAGGGATTTGGACTACCGCCAACCGGTATAGCTAAATTTGACCATACCTCAGCCAATATCAGATCAAGCATGGCAATCGCCCAAAATGAAAAAGGGCCGCGTACTGCGTGCGGCCCGGAGGCACTCAGACGCTGCGTGTAACGCCGCCATCGACCTTGATGTTCTGGCCAGTAATGTAGGCTGCCCCTTCGCTCGCCAGGAAGGCGACAGTGGCGGCAATCTCCTCACTGGTGCCATAGCGTTTAAGCGGCACACCTTCTCGACGCTGTTCGGTAGCAGGGAGACTGTCGATCCAACCAGGCAGCACGTTATTAATGCGAATGTTGTCAGCGGCGTACTTGTCCGCATAGATTTTGCTGAACGACGCCAAACCGGCACGGAACACTGCCGAGGTAGGGAAGAGTTCGCTTGGTTCGAACGCCCATGCAGTAGAAATGTTGATGATTGCACCGCCTTTCTGGCGCTGCATGTACGGGGTCACCAGCCGCGCCGGGCGAATGACGTTGAGCAGGTAGGTCTCCATACCCTGGTGCCAGTCTTCGTCGCTGATTTCAAGAATGGGTGCCCGCGGACCATGGCCGGCGCTGTTAACCAACACATCGATACGGCCCCATTTCTGAATGACTGCGTCGACTAGGCGCTGCAGGTCTTCATTTGACTGGTTACTGCCGGTTACACCAATACCGCCTAGCTCTTGCGCCAGGGCCTCGCCTTTGCCAGACGAAGAGAGAATACCGACCTTGAAGCCGTCGGCAGCCAATCTACGTGCTGCCGCCGCTCCCATGCCGCTACCACCGGCAGTGACTATTGCTACTTTTTCTACTGACATACATCCCCCTAAGTGAGGCGTTGACGGGTTGTTGGTGAAATGAGACTAGCACCGCTCAGCACGTCTCAGAGAGACAACAACCCTTCTTCCTGCCAGTAGATAATCTATAGCCTCGCCTGTTCAAGTAGCCACGTTCGGACGGTTTCCAGGGCCGCCGGCTGGTGAGCGTTTCGCGGCCAGACCAGATAATAGGCTTTGTCCAAGCTCATTTGATGCGCCATCGCCAGCGCTAACCTTCCTGCCTCTAGGTCTGCTTTGACGAAGTGGTAGCTGGCCAATGCCAGCCCTTGTCCTGCTGCTGCAGCCTCGATCGCAAGTACTGTCTGGTTGAACCGCACATTTTTAGAGGGTTGGCGGATGGGGCTCTGGAAGGCCTGATCTATGAACTCAGGCCAGAAACTGTGAGCGTCATGCAGCAAGGTGTATGCCTGCAGTTTTTCCACGCTCTCTGGCCGACCCAGTTGTTCAAGCAATACCGGGCTAGCCACCGCAACTATACGTTCAGTCAGAAAAAGCTCGGCATTGAGCATATTCTCGAAAGGTGCACGTCCGTAGCGGACAGCGATGTCAGCTCCACCAGGCCGAAATTGCGAAATGCGGTCAGTGGCAAGTACTTGCAGATCGATCTGTGGGTGCGCAACTGAGAACGAGGACAGCCGAGGGATTAGCCACTTCGCCGCAAAAGTAGGCGTGACGCTGACCGTCAGCTCCAGCCCCACTGGTTTGAGGGCTTGCGTGGCCGTAGTGATCAAGGCGAATGCCTCACGAACTGCCAAGCTGTAGCCCTTCCCGGGTTCAGTCAAGCGCAGCCCTCTAGGCAACCGCTCAAACAACTTCAACTCCAGGCTCGTCTCAAGCCCTCGTATCTGCTGTGCCACAGCGGCCTGAGTGACACCTAGCTCGTCGGCAGCCAGCCGAAAATTCAGATGACGGGCAACCACCTCGAATACCCTGAGCGCGTTAAGGGGAGGCAACAAGGTATGTCCGTTCATAGTATTTTTTCTAATGGCAAGCGAGGGATTTAATGCCGCTTTGGGAGGATGATAGGCGCTGCCTACAACGCCCACGGACTACATCTAGTCCTCTTTCGTCCACTCCAACGTGCCAGGGAACCTCGCTACGAAGCGCGTGCCGGCCTCAGGCGTAGAGGTTACTGATAACGTCCCGTTGTGACCCGTTACGATCTGGGATGCGATATACAAACCGAGCCCCAGCCCCTCCCCGCGGCCACCGGCTGCCGACCTTTTGAACGGCTGGAACAGTAGCGGTAACAAAACGTCGGGGATTTCTGGGCCATGGTTCATCACTGACAGCACTATATGATTTTCTTGCATGCTTGCGGTCACCTCTATCGGAAGATCACGCGCCCCATGAGCCACTGCATTGCCCAAGAGGTTTGAAAGCAACTGCCCCATTCTCCCAGCATCACAGAAGACCCCAGGTGAAATGATCACCTCTTGACGGATGTTGACGTTGGGATGAATCGTCATGATTTCATTGATGACGGCACTAAAAACGTCACCCAGGTTGTCCACTAACGTCCGTTTGACCGGAATGCCTCCCCCCAGCTTTCCTCGAGAAAAATCCAGGACATCTTCAATCAAGTTATTCATCCGCTGCGAGCTTTGTCGTATTGCAGTGGCAAGCTGCTGCTCGCGACCGGCAGGAAGCTTAGCCTCCAGTAGATCGGCGCTCATTCTGATAGCGCACAGTGGCGAACGGAGGTCATGCCCCAGTACGGCAATGAACTGCTCCCGGACAACGCCTGTCTCAGCGGCACTGGCCAGTTCAATCGTTTTGGTCTCAAGGTCCGCCAAAACGTCGAGTTGAACAGCTATTAACTGGGCGAACAGCGTTAGCGTTTTGCACACCGCCTCTTCATCAAAATGGGCCGGAACCTCATCGATAGCACAGAGCGTTCCGAAGAAGTCTCCGTTTGTCCTGGTGATAGGAATGGAGACGTAGCTTTCTAAGCCGTATGTCTGAGGGGTGTGGTGGGTTGAGTACACCGGATGCTCACTGGCATTCCTGAATATAACGGGTTTGCGGTGCTGACGAATTTCGTGGCAAATCGTCGTTTCCAGCACCAACTCACCGCCAGGTATGAGCCCAAAATCAATAGAATCATCGACAGCGCAAGCCACCCATTTTGTCTCGGTGACACGCGCAATTGCCGCAAAGCGCATGCCGGTAACATGCTTCACCATATTGAGAATAAGCGGGACGGCCTCGATCTTGGCAATCGTACTGATGTCGTGTGAAAGGTCAGACGGATAAGGCATCAAGATCGCCGATTGGGTGAATGGCAAATTGGAATTAAAGCGTAAGCCCCTGCGTTTGACAATGAGCCGGGAAAAGCGTCGGGGCCAAAAGTGGACGAATCATCAAACCGGCAGGATGCGCGTCCAGTAACGGGTAAGTTGCTGGATTCGGATGGGTAACGAGCGGGCAATCGTGTTCAATGTCAGCTCGATATTACCAAGCGAATACGAGCCCGACACCCGCAAATGGCTGACCTCGGGCGCACAGCCAAGATAGCCGGGGCAATAGCGCTGCAACTCATTGATCAGTAGGTCCAGCCTCCAGCCTTCCACTACCAGCCGCCCCTGGGCCCAGGCCTCTTCGGCTGTTTTCAACGCCTGCGTGCCCAACAGTCGCTGACGATCAAACGTCACCGATTGCCCTTCCTCGATCACGACCTCATCGGTGGCCTGCTCAGGGCGTACCGCAACGGCATGCTGGTAGACGCTAAGACGCGTCAGCCCGTCTAACTGGCGCACGGCGAAACGAGTGCCCAATGCGCGCAGCTCCCCCTGGGCACTGCGCACCAGGAACGGACGGGAGTCCTTGCCGGTGGTTACGTGGATCTCACCGGCCCGAAGGATCAGCAAGCGCGTGCTGGCATTGAACATTACATCCAGCGCGGTATCGGTATCCAACACCAGCAAGGTGCCGTCAGCAAGCGCCTCTTGGCGCTGTTCTCCGGTGCGGGTTTTGAGATCGGCCATCCATTTTGGCGCAACGTCATAGCCTTGCCATGCCAATGAACTCGCGCCGGCGCCGAGCAACAGCCCTTTGAGAAGGGTGCGGCGATTCGGCCCGCTCTCGCGTAACGTGGACTTTTCCATGACCGCCCAGGCCAACTGCTGCGGCATGCTGCCAAGGCGCGCCTGCAATTCGGTCAACTGCTGCCATGCCCACTCATGCTCCGCACTTCGGCAGTGCCAGCGTTGCCACTGTGCGCGCAGCGCCGGGTCGTCAGGGTTCGCGGACAGGTGCGCGAACCACTGCGCAGCGTGGCGAAGCGCTTGGCGCTGGGCGTCCTTGGTCACCAGGGATTGTCCAAGAGGTACAAGAGGCAGCGTTCGGTGGCTCGGGCCATATATTTGGTCACTGAGCTGGCGGACACCTGTAATTGTTCCGCGATTTGAGGGTAGGTCAGCCCTTGCACTTGCGACATCAGGAACGCCGTTTTCGCCTTCACGCCCAGGCCGTCAAGCATGCGATCCAGCTCCAGCAGTGTCTGGAGCAAGGACAGCTGTTCCTCGGCAGAAATCTCGAACGACTCAGGCTGCGCGGCGAGCACTTCGAGGTAGGCACGCTCCACCGACTGACGGCGAAAACTGTCGATCATTACCCGCTTGGCGATAGTTACCAGAAAATGCCGTGGCTCATTGAGCGTGGCCGCCAGGGGTTCACGGCGCTCGGCGAGCAGCACGCGAAGAAAGGTGTCCTGGGCGAAGTCTGCCGCCGCCTGCGAACACCCGGTACGCTTGCGCAGCCAGCTGATAAGCCAGGGTTGATGGTCGTTGTAGAGCGTCGCGATAGGGTTGCCAGACGGCATGTCGAAGCCAAGCAGAGAATAAGAATTAATCTCAATATAGTGAAATGGTGGCCTGAGGGCAATCGACTTTTGGGCCAAAAAACAGGCAAAAAAAAATTTCAAAACGCGTTGTCACTTTACGCTCGGCAGCGCGACTCCTTTTGCAGACACCTCATAAAATGCCAACAATCGCATCAGGAGAAAGCATGCAGCATCCCCTTCCAGGCTTCTGCACCGCCACGTTGAACACCCCAAGCGCGCTATGCCTTGCCCTAATGGGTGCATCGTTGTTGATGGCCACTCCAGCAATTACCCGTGCGGCTGAAAGCCAGGTAACAGCCCGTACCCTGCACCAGCAGGAATTTGTTATCGAAGCCGGGTCTCTTGCCACTGTGCTGAACAGCTTTGCCACCAGAGCAGGCGTTGTCTTGTCGTTCGACAACGGCCTGACCGAAGGCAAGCAGAGCCGAGGCATCAACGGACGCTACAGTATCGATCAGGGCTTTTCTGTGTTGCTGAGCGGGTCTGGATTGCAGGCAGTTGCCGGTGGGGATAACAGCTATGTGGTACTGCCGGCTGCACCGTCGGGCTCATTGCAACTGGGCGTGACCAACGTGACGGGCTCGGGGCTGGGCGCCATCACCGAGGGGTCGAGGTCCTACACGACAGGTAGCACCAACACAGCGACGCGGATGAACCTCTCGCTGCGCGAAACGCCGCAGTCGGTCAGCGTCGTCACGCGTCAGCAAATGGACGATCAAAACATGCAATCCCTGGAAGACGTTGCCAGGGCTGCGACGGGAATCAACACCACCAAGGATTTCGGTACCGAACGCTCACGCTATTTCTCCCGCGGTTTCCAGGTCAACGACCTGCAATACGACGGCGTACCGACCAGCATTTCCGAAAGCTACTCGATGGACGTGACCTCTGTTAACAACATGGCCATCTACGACCGGGTAGAGTTTGTTCGCGGTGCAAACGGCTTGATGCAGGGTGCGGGAAACCCCTCGGCGGCCATCAACCTGGTGCGCAAGCGGCCAACGGATACCTATAAGCTCAAAGCAGAAATCGGCGGCGGCTCCTGGGATAATTACCATAGTCAGATCGACGTAAGCGGGCCGTTGAACGAACAGGGCACGCTGCGTGGCAGGACCGTACTGTTATACAACGTCGGCAATAGTTTCGTAGACCGTGCCGACAAAGAGAACCAGCTGTTCTACGCCATTGGCGAAGCCGACGTGAGTGAAGATACGACCGTGACTCTCGGCACCGTCTTTCAAAAGGATTATCACGGCGGTTATGACTGGGGCGGCTTGCCCACTCAACTCGATGGCAGCTTCTATCCACTGTCGCGCTCGGCGTCCTTTGCGCCAAGCTGGGCCCACCTGAACAAAATCAATCGCACGGTATTCGCTGACATCAAGCATGCGTTCAACGATGACTGGAAACTCACCGTCAATACTAACCTGATGTGGTCGAATGCCGATTTCCTCGGGCTCTACGGCAACAATATTGGTAACGACCAGTTCCGCCTGTCCACCAACGACACAACATACGACGACGAACAAATCAGCCTTGATGCCGCGCTGAACGGCGCTGTCTACCTGCTCGGCCAGCGCCACGAACTGGTGTTTGGCGCTAACGCGCGCAAAGACCGGTTCATCAACGAGTCGCGTTACAACAACAACCCAAGCGTCGTCGATATTCTGGGTTTCGCCCCTTCGCACGTAGTCGCGCCCACCTATAGCTACGAACGCATCCAGTACCGCAACGTACGCAAGGACAAAGGGCTTTATGCCGCCACCCGGTTGAACCCCAGCGACGACCTGCATGTGATAGTGGGCAGCCGTTTCAGCTGGGTTGACTACGCGTCTGCTGACTATGACGACCGTTTCAAGGAAAACGGAAAAGTCATTCCCTATGCAGGCGTCGTGTATGACCTGACTGACAATGCCTCGGTTTACGCCAGCTACACCGAGATTTATCAGGTTCAAAGCAACTACGACATCAACAACACACTGCTCAACCCTATCACCGGCAGCAACTACGAAATCGGCCTAAAGAACGAGTTCTACGACGGGCTGCTCAATACGTCGGTGGCGGTATTTCAGGTTGACCAAAGCCATTTACCTCAGGCGGTCGCTGGCGCAGACCGTATTTGCGGGCCAGGGCATAGCTCAACGTGCTACGAGGAAGGCGGCAAGGTGCGCAACCGAGGTTTTGAAGTAGAGGCTTCTGGCGAGATTCTCCCCGGTTGGAACGCCGTGCTCGGCTACACCTACAGTCACCCTGAATATGTCGGCGGAACCCGCAAAGGTACCGACTACGCCACCGAAACCTCCCCGCGCCGATTAGTCAAACTGGCCACCAACTACCGTTTGCCCGGCGAGTTAGACAACTGGCGCGTGGGCGGCAGCCTCTATCATCAGAGCAAGGTCTACCTGGGCAGCGTGGAGCAAGGTGCATACAGCCTGGTCGATCTGAACGCCAATTACCAGATCAACAAGAACCTGAGCGCACAACTGAACCTGAACAACGTGTTTGACAAGCAATATTACTCTGCCGTCTATAACTCGAACCTGGGCAACTATTACGGTGAGCCGCGTAACTTCGCTGTTACGCTACGGTACGAAAACTGACGTGGCCTGGTCTCGCCGCAGGCATGTGATGTGCGGCGAGATTGCAGACCTGTACTGAACAGCAGTGGATGGCAGGTTTGGGTCGATAGCGGACGGTCGCGAGAGACCGCTTCCGACCCATTGCGGACGTCCGTCAGAGACTGCTTTCGGCTCATACCCGTCGTTCAGAAGGGGCCGCAAAGGCCTGAAACAGACTGTAGGCAATACTAGGGCGGTCTCTGAAGTACTGCGTTTGCATGTTGAGTCATAGGTCATCACGTTTTAGCGGCAGGTTTGAGTCGGAAGCTGACGCCCATACGGTTAAAAGCGTTCATTGCGGCAATGGCCGCTGTCAGGTCGACAAGGTCCTTTTCGGCAAACATTGCCGATGCTGCTGCGTAAGCTTCGTCGGATACATGTGTCTCGCTTACCCGCGTGACTTCTTCTGCCCAGGCCAATGCTGAGCGCTCCTGATCCGAGAACAAATAGTGCGCTTCATGCCATACTGGTACTAACAGCACTTTGTCCACTGAAATACCTGCTTTGATCAGATCGCGTGAGTGCAGATCGATGCAATGGGCGCAGCCGTTGATTTGAGACACCCTGAGAAACACGAGGTGAATCAACGGGGCTGGCAAATTTGTCGCGGTGGTCACGAAATGATGCAGCCCGCCAAGGGCCTTGGCTGCACCAGGCGAAGCTTCAAACCAATTGAGTCGACTCATGATTTCTTTTCCTGTCTTTGAGCAATGAAGAGGGTGACATGCGGATTGCCGCTTGACGGCACACCGCCCAGCTAATGTGCAAACCTATACGCTTGAATTCGATGATGTTCTTAAAGCGGGCTGCAGACTTGATCCACACCATGGCTATCCCTACCAAAGAACGTCTGCACCTCACCGTACCCTGTTTCCCTCCCAGTATTCAGTGACTCCACACCCTTGGCGGTACCTTCAACGGTGAAGTAGTACACGTGATTGAGACCGATGGTGGCGAGGACGGCGGACAGGTAGGGGCGCAGAAAGTCGGGTTGACGGGCATGCTGGCCGCTGATGTAGCCCCCGCAAGCTATTGCGACGTAAACCGGACGATCCGTCAGCGATCCGACTTTGCCTTTGGCGGTGCCCAGAAACGTTTTGCCCACGCGTACCACCTGGTCGATCCACATCTTGAGTGGGGCGGGCACGCTGTAGTTGTGCATCGGCGTGGCAATCAGCAGTACGTCGCATGTCTGCAGTTGGTCGATCAACTCGTCGGAACGGCTCAACGTACCCTCCTGACCGCTTGCTATGACTACGCGCTGATTGGCTAACGCCTGGGCGTAAGGCGCATCGACTGGGGCCAAGGAGTTGAGGTCTAAATCGGTCAACTGGATACCCCTTCTGCCGGCCTGACTGGCCAAGGCAAACAGGATCTGCTGGGACAGTTTCAGACTTTCCGAATCCTCTGCATTGGGGCTGGCGACCAGGCGAAGAATGCGCAAAGGAGCAAGTGGCTGTTGTGACGATGTCATGAGGTTCGCCTCCTTGGGTGTGCGTGCGGGTTATGGCGTATCGAACTGTTTCTGAAAGCGCAGTGCACCCGTCAACAGGCCTTCACGGAAGTAGAAGCGTTGCGCGCGGGCGTTGGCCAAACCCGTGTCGAGCACTAGGCGTGCACAACCGCTGGCGCGGGCCAGTCGCTCCAAGGCTTGCAATAAGCGCGAGCCCCACTGACCTCCCCGCTGAGCCTCGGCGGTTACAAGGTCATCGACATACAGGAATGCGCCGTAGACCAGGTTTTCCTGTAAGCGGTAACCAGCCAGTGCCACAAGAACGCCTAAGTCATAAGCACCAATCAGGCGATAGCCTTCAACGCGCATACGCTCGATGCGGCTGACGAAGTCAGCTTCGCTCGTCAGATGAGGGCGCAATTGCTGCATTACCGGGAATGCGCTGCAGAGGTCATGGGTGCTGTCCAGGGGGCGCAGGGACGTGTCGGCCAGGTCGAGCACGCTGGGTATGAAGTTGTGCAAAGGGGATGTCATGGGAGTTGCCCTCATGAGTAGGTGATGGCGCTATATTGGACTACCATTGACCCACTTGATTGAGCCAAGAAATGGGATATGAACTAGGCCATGATGACCTCCCCCAAGCCGCCTTTTGCTCCCTTGGAAGAGCAGTCTGCCTTGCCTCTGTATCGTCAACTGTACGACCGCGTACTGGCCGCCGTTGCCGCAGGCACGTTGTCCCCCGGTGACCGCTTGCCGTCGGCGCGCGCCATGGCCAAGGAGCTGGGGGTGGCCCGTGGCACCGTCGAATTGGCCTATTCGCTGCTGGCCAGCGAGGGTTACCTCCTGGCGCTCGGGCAGAAAGGCACCGTAATCAATCCTGAACTGCAGAAGCCCTTGTCGGAGGCCACCGCATTACCAGTCAGCAGCCAAGTGATCGAAGACGCACCTGATTCGCTCTGGCGTCCACCGCAGCTGTTGCCGTTCCAGATGGGGGTACCGGCGCTGGATGCATTTCCGCGCAAGATATGGGCGCGTCTCGGTGCTCGATATCTCCGTGGGATGCGTCTTGGAGATCTGGACTATCCGGCACCTCACGGCCTGGCAGCGTTGCGCAGCGCCATTGCTTCGTATCTGCAGGTGTCCCGAGGTATCGATTGCGGTGCCCATCAGGTGTTTATCACCAGCGGTTGGCGCAATAGCCTGTCTTTAGTCGCACATACCCTGTTGCAGCCAGGCGAGTGCGCCTGGGTGGAAGACCCGGGCTATCCCACTACGCGCCAGGTGCTTCGCCAGTTCGGCCTGGACCTGGAAGCGGTGCCGGTTGATGCCGAAGGCATGAACGTAGAACACGCCATCGCGGGTTCTCGGACTGCTCAGGTCGTCATGGTGACACCAGGGCATCAGAGCCCGCTGTCGATGGCACTGTCGCTGCCACGCCGGCAACTGCTACTCGATTGGGCTGCCCGCACCGGTGGCTGGATTGTCGAGGACGATTACGACGGCGAGTACCGCTACGTCAGCCGTCCACTTCCAGCGCTGGCCAGCTTGGATCGCCATGGGCGCGTGCTGTATGCCGGCACCTTCAGCAAGGTGCTGTTTCCCGGTATTCGCCTGGCTTATCTGGTGGTGCCGCAGGCGCAGGTGGCAGCGTTCGAGCGCGTCGGCCGGGCCTTGTTTGCTGCCGGGTCACCGTCAATTACCCAGGCTTTGGTGGGGGAGTTCGTTGCCGAGGGACACTTCGCTCGGCATATCCAACGCATGCGCCGCCTCTACAACGAGCGACGGGCATTGACCATCGAAGCACTGGACCGGAGTTTGCCGAAGGGTCTGCAGGTGGAACGCTCGCCAGGCGGCATGCACTTAGTACTGCGTTTGCCGGAGGACGTAAGCGACACCGCCCTGGCCGAGCAGGTGCTGGCCAGGGGTATGTCGGTACAAGCGTTGTCGCGCTGGGCTGCGTCATCGCAGCGTCAGTCAGGTCTGCTCCTGAGTTTTACCAACTGCGCCACGACGGCTCCAGGCGAGCAGCTTGGCGCGTTGATCAGCAAGTTACTCAGTTGAGGTTGGCCTTGTTCAGGCCGAACAGCTCATCGGACGAGCCGGGGATCGCCTGGAAGGCCACATTGAGGCGATTCCAGCCATTGATGGCGACGATTAGGAACGACAAATCCGACAGCTCCTGCTCGGAAAACTGCTCAAGCGCACTCGCATACAGGCTGTTGGAGATACCATGAGGCGGCAGTTGGGTTAGGGCTTCAGTCCACTCCAGCGCCGCCCGCTCTACTGGCGAAAACAGCCCTGACTCACGCCATACGGCCACGTGGTGAAGACGCAGCTCGCGCTCGCCATGGATCTTGGCCTCTTTCACATGCATATCCACGCAGAACGCACAGCCGTTGAGCTGCGAAGCGCGCAACATGATCAGGTGGGCAAGATCGGCCAGTGGCGGTTTCTTGCTCAGTTGTAGGGTGAGTTCCACCAGTCTGTTGGACGCTTGGGGAGACAGCTTGAAGTAATCAAGGCGATTGTTCATGGGTAGTTGCTCGCAGTGGGTGGAGTTTGTTGGAGCCCACTGTAGCAACGCTTGGAATAGCCCCACAGGGCCAAGATGGTAGCTTCGAACTAGGCCATGTCTGTATCGAATACGCCATGAACACCCATCGAGCGGTATGGTCGAAGGGGCGCTATAGGCCGTTCATTGCCCTCCGCGAATGGCCGCAATGGGTCGGAAGCGGTCGCTCACGACTGACCGCTATCGTCCCATAGCTGCCGTTGGCGGAGGGCAGCTAACGGCCAAAAGCGGACGTAGGCAAAGTCCTTGGGGACTCTCAGGTATCGATGCCCCCCCCGCCTGTTGGCGAGCACCGAGCTCTACGACTAGCTACCAGGTAGCTGAGTCGGTGCGAAGCAGGTCTATTAACTCCCGCAGGCCTGGAGGCATTTGCCGGCGGCCTGGGTAGTAGATGTGGAATGCTGGTTCAATGGGCGCCCAGTCAGGCAGTACGACCTGGAGCTCTCCCCGCGAGATGTAATCTGCGATGCGCTCCTCCGGGCAGTATGTAATGCCTCGGTCCGATAGCGCCATCTGAATGCCAAACTCGGTTTCGTTCACACAAAGCTGGCCAGGCACCTCAATCACTCGGTGGTCGCCTTCCTTCTCGAAGTCCCAGCGATAGATGACGCCTTGGCCAGTCCGAATCTGAATGCAGTTATGGTTCTTCAGATCCTCCGGCACCACGATCCTCGCTGTCCTGTTGAGGTAGCGAGGCGATGCCGCGGCAACCCAGCGCAGCCGGTCACTGATGGGCACAGCAATAAAGTCTTCAGCGATCGTCCCACCATACCTGATACCCGCATCAAATCCGGCGGCCAGGATGTCCACCATCCGGTCATCTACTGCGACCTCGACTGATACATCCGGATAGGCCTCCAGGTACTTCGGCAGCCACCGATTGAAGAGCAGTCGAGCGCCGTCACTAAGGACGTTGATACGCAGGCGACCTGCAGGACGGTCGCGATGCCGATCTACTTCCGCCAGCGCCCCTCCAATCTCCTGAAAACCGACAGCCAGACGCTTCGCCAAGCTTGCGCCAGCGTCTGTCGGAGAAACTGTTCGGCTGGTTCTGTTGAGCAGCCTTACTCCCAGGCGAGTCTCCAGATTTCGAATGGAATGACTGAGCGCGGACGTGGTGATACCCAGTTCAACGGCCGCCTTGGAGAAGCTGCGATGACTCTCCACCGCAAGAAAGGAATTCAGATCGGCTAAGTCAGCTCGTGACAGCTTTGTGGTCGGGAGTACTGGCATCGGGGCGACCTTAGTGTTGAGAAATTCTCAATGATTCATGAATAAAACCTAAACAATGCGACTTATATTACAGTGTAACATTAAATAAATTCAACGATAGTTGATCTTAGTCCGCCATCCCCAGAAGAGCTTTCCCGTGTTTCACGTCTATCTTGGCCTTGCGTACCTATACGTCCTGTGGCGATTCATTCTCCCGCTTCCAATCTCGGAGGGCGGACGTACTGCCCTGGCTACCTTCCTGCTCGTGGTATCGAAGTACCACCTGATTCAGATCTGGGTATTCGGGACCATGTTCTCGCCCGAGATGCCACGGTGGGAAGTGTTGGTAGCCGGCTGGGCTTTCTGCTCGTTCGTTTTGCTGTTCGTCTTCGTGGTGCTGGCAGATCTGGCCAACGGCCTTCTGTCAGTCCTGCGGATACGTGCAGCCAAAAAACTGGTAGGGCCGAGCTGTCGATACCTGCCCGCAGCATTTGCCCTTCTTCTGTCGGCATTTGGCGTGTACCAAGCGGCGCAGGTGCCAGGCGTTCGCACTGTGGAAGTCAGGATCAAGAGTCTGCCACAGGCGATGGATGGCCTACGGGTGGTGCAGTTGACAGATCTGCACATCAGCAAACTCTTCCAGCTGCCTTGGGTAGATGCGGTAGTTTCCCGTACCAATGCACTCAACCCCGACCTGATTCTGATCACCGGCGATCTGATTGATGGGACAACCACTGATCGACAGCTCGATGTAGCTCCCTTGGCAAGACTGAAGGCTCGCCTCGGCATCATCGGCATTCCTGGCAATCACGAGTACTACTTCAACGAGCCACAGTGGCGCGCCGAGTTCGAGCGCCTCGGAATGCAGATCCTGCTGAACGAGCACGTAGTGATTGGAGCAAGCACCGAGTCGCTGGTCATAGCCGGTGTCACTGACGAAGCCGCCGCTCAATTCGGGATGGCTGGGCCGAACCTGAATGCCTCGCTTAGGGGAGTGCCAGAAACTGCTCCCATCATCCTCCTCAAACATCGACCAGCCGGTGCAGATCGCTCCGCCCAAGCAGGCGTAGCACTGCAGCTCTCCGGTCACACCCACGGTGGAATGATCAAAGGACTGGATCAGGTAGGCCGCTACGCCAACGAAGGTTTCATCTCCGGCGCCTACCAGGTGGGTGCGATGACTCTCTACACGAGCAATGGAGCGGGTCTCTGGAATGGATTCCCCATTCGTCTCGGCGTGCCAGCTGAGATCACCGAACTCATTCTTCGCGTGGATTCGTCCACCTAATCCCAATCCAGGAGATTCCAAATGGGTCATCCAGCTATCCGCCAGAACAGAGTTGCGGTCATCACCGGGGCTGCAGTCGGGATCGGCTATTCAATTGCTAGTCGCCTGTCCCAGTTGGGGATGAAAGTTGTCCTATTCGATAAGGACCAGACCGCACTCGACGCTGCAGTACTGTCGCTGTATGGCAAGAATGCAAATGCTCAGGTGGCCACCGTCACTGGGGATGTAACGTCTCCAAGCGCATTGCAGGAACTGTTTACTGTGGCCCGAGAGTTCGGCGAAGTGTCTTTCGTGGTCAACAATGCCGCCATTCTCAAAGGGGCGGGTCCCTGGAACGACCAGGAACAGTGGCGTAAGACGATGGAGGTCAACTTCTGGGCGGTCCTGGCAATCCAGCAGCTGTTCGTCGATTACCTGCTCACTCACGACTACCCTGCCGCAATTGTGAATGTTGGCTCCAAGGAAGGAATTACCACCCCTCCAGGAAACACCGCCTACTCCGTTTCGAAGGTCGCAGTGAAGGTGCTGACCGAGCACCTTGAACATGAGCTGCGCGAGCGTACCGATAGCCGAGTATCGGCCCATTTACTGATTCCCGGCTACACGTTCACACCGATGAATTTTCCGTGTATGGCGGCCGGCTCCGCAAAACCCAACGCGCCATGGACAGCCGATCAGGTCGTTGATCGCTTGTTAGAGGGCCTGGCTCGTAGCGACTTCTACATCTTCTGCGAGGACAACGAAGTCAGTCGCGAGCTGGATCAGCGACGCATGCAGTGGAGCGCAGACGACCTTATCCAAAACCGGCCTGCCTTATCTCGTTGGCATCCCGCGTACCGCGAGCAGTTCAACGCGTACATCGCTGATGAGGCCCCGCCGCAGTAACCCCATCGAAGTGCGCTGAAGCGCAGCAACCTCTTACTGCTCCTTTGCACTGCACACTCTCTGCAGGTGTGGGCATCTTTTTTCCGAGAATTTCCATGGCCTCGATATCCAGCGCTTCACCGCGCACCTCAGACAGTTCAGAAATTCACGCCCCGCATGGCGTAGCAACTGCGATAGTCACCCTCGGGCTTGGAGGCCTTTTCATCGGTACCGGTGAGTTCGTTTCGATGAGCCTCTTGCCCGGCCTGGCCGAAAGCACCGGGGTGTCTATACCAACGGCAGGCAGCTACATCAGCGCGTATGCGCTGGGTGTTGTGATTGGCGCTCCGCTGATCGCGATCCTGGCAGCACGCACGTCTCGAAAAGCCCTTTTGATTGCCCTCATAGCACTATTCGCCATTGGCTACGCCGCCAGTGCTGTTGCATGGGACCACTTCAGTCTGCTGTGCGCACGCTTTCTGGCAGGCCTACCTCATGGCGCATACTACGGCGTTGCCTGCCTGGTTGCTGCCGCCATGGTGAGTGAAGGGCGAAAGGCGCAAGCGGCTGGATATGTAATGGCCGGTCTTGCGGCCGCCAACGTGATAGGTGTGCCCGCGGCGACCTGGATAGGTCAGACCTTCGGCTGGAGAGCAGCGTTTGGATCACTCGCTGTAGCTGGTATCGCCACAATGCTCTTGTTCTGGCTGTACGTCCCGTCGGTACCGCGTGATCCGAACGCCAGTCCTAGGGCCGAGCTGAGTGGGCTCAAGCGCCCATTGATATGGCTGACGCTAGCGACTGCCTCGATCGGTTTCGGTGGCATGTTCGCGGTGTACAGCTACATCACGCCAACGCTGACCGAGATGACTGGCTTCTCGATCAACCAGGTGCCGATGGTGCTGGCCTTATGGGGTATCGGCATGATCGCCGGCAACCTGGTTGGCGGCTGGTTAGCGGACCGAGGCCTGATCCGAGCCATCTTCGCCATCATGGTGTGGAACGTGATTTTCCTGACGCTGTTCTCCCTGTTCGCTCCGTCGAAGGTTGGGACCCTCGCGGTCCTGTTCCTGGTGGGCTGTGGCTTCGCTCTGGTACCTGCTCTACAGGTGCGCTTGATGAATGTCGCCGGGCACGCACAAACACTTGCGGCCGCCCTCAACCACAGCGCCTTCAATATCTCCAATGCAATGGGGGCGAGCCTCGGCGGGATGTCTATCGCCATGGGCCTGGGCTGGGCATCAACGGGCTGGGTTGGAGCCCTGCTTGCGCTCCTGGGCATCGTGGCCATGGTCATTTCCGTGATGGTGGAAAGAGCGGCAAGAACCACATCGCAGCCAAGGTGATCCCATAGATCAAAGGGCACTCCGCTGCTTCCAATCTGTTTTGTTAATCCCTGGTGAGGTAACCATGACGAACCACCAACCTATGATCGAGCTGTCCGACGGGAACCTGATTCCTCAACTGGGACTGGGCGTCTGGCAAGCGAGCCAAGGGCAAGCCCGTACAGCTGTCAGCCAAGCGCTACAGATCGGATACCGCCACATTGATACCGCCTCGATCTATGAGAACGAGGAAGGTGTCGGAGCAGGCCTGCGTGACTCCGGTGTCGACCGTGAGAGGGTCTTCGTAACCACAAAAATCTGGAACGCTGACCAGGGATTTGAAGCCTCTGGCAAAGCTCTGGACGAGAGCCTGGCTCGGCTCAAGCTGGAATACGTAGACTTGCTGCTCATTCACTGGCCGGCGCCGGCGAAAGGGCTATTCCTTGATACCTGGAAGGCGATGATCGAGGCCAAGAAGCAAGGCAAGGCTCGCTCCATTGGCGTCTCGAACTTCAACCCAGATCATCTGAAGCAACTAATTGAGGTCACAGGAGTCGCCCCAGTCCTGAACCAGATCGAGCTGCACCCATACTTCCAGCAGGCTGACCTGCGCCGGAGCAACGCCGAACTCGGGATTCGCACCGAGTCCTGGAGCCCCTTGGCGCAGGGAAAAGCAATCGATGATCCGCTAGTACGCGAAATTGCTGCGAAGCATGACCGCACGTGCTCTCAGGTAATCATCCGCTGGCATCTGCAGCTCGGCCTAGTGGTCATTCCTAAGTCGGTCACGGAAGCTCGCATCCGAGAAAACCACCGCGTGTTTGACTTCGAATTGTCTGCCGATGAGATAGGGGCAATTGCCGCTCTCGACAGAGAGCAGCGACTGGGGCCAGATCCAGTCGTACTTGGCTGAGCTTTTTTCTTTCGTCTTGAAACAAGCAGGCGATTAGCTTCTAGCGGGTTGTGACCGTCTGCTTTTGGCCGATAGCAGAAATCCATGGAGGGCTGCTTTGGGTCGGTTAGCGCCTCTGGCGCCGAGCTGACCATCCTTGTCCTCCCTCACATGGAGCACAAGACATGAACACCATTACAACCAGCAGACGTCAGCCTTGGAACAAAGGAAAACTGGTCGGGCAAAAAGCCCCACTCCGACTGAAAGATATCTGGGCTATTCGAGTGAGGCTTCAAATCGCGGAGGAAACTCGTGATTTGGCTCTTTTCGATCTGGCCATCGACAGCAAGCTACGAGCCTGCGATCTGACTAAGCTTCGCGTCCGCGACGTTGCTCATGGGGAGCACGTGTCATCGCGAGCGATAGTGATGCAGCAGAAAACTCAGCGCTCCGTACAGTTTGAGATTACGGAGCAAACTCGGCTGGCCCTACAGGCCTGGATACATCAAGCCCATCTGCACAGCGAGGATTGTCTTTTCCCAAGCCGGCTACACGCCTCAGAGCATCTATCCACCCGGCAGTACGCCCGAATCGTGAAAGCGTGGATAAAAGCTATTGGTCTTGATCCAGCCATGTACGGCACCCACACGATGAGACGTACGAAGGCATCGCTGATCTATCGCAGGACGAAGAACCTGAGAGCAGTTCAGCTCCTACTCGGTCATACAAAGCTTGAAAGCACGGTGCGATACCTGGGTATTGAGGTCGATGACGCATTGGAAATGGCGGAGCAGACTGAGGTCTGAAAGCGTTTAGCGACGGTCGAGGTATGACCGTCGCTAAGCGACCCAAAGCAGCCATTGGTGAATGGCAGGATTCAGCCAAAAGCCGTCGCGTGCTACCGATAGCCCTGCCCTCCTAGTGAGCCGTTGAGGACCCAGCATCTTTTATTCAATCTGATTACCCACCAAGAACAAACCCAGGCCGATCAGGCAAACCACTAACTGAGTAGCGCCCAGCGTGGTCACAGGGGCGAAGTCCAATATTGAGACCAGCCAGGTAGTGATCGCCGCCGCACCCATGGTCAGGAAGCCGAGCAACGCGGAGGCCAGGCCCGCTTCGTTGCCGAACGGCCCCATGGTGATAGCGGTGCCAAGCGGGTTGGCCAGGCCCATGCCCCAGAGAAACGTGACCATCGACAACGAGTACCAGGCCAGGCCGGGCTCGCTCGGGGCGATCAACAGCAGGCCGCCAGCCAGCGCCGCGATTGCGAGGCCGAAGCTGGCGACCCGGCGGCTGCCGAAGCGCCGGGCCAGGCGTGGCGTGGCCAGACCGGCCGCGAATACCACGAATACGGTCGCAGCGAAGTACAGCCCGGCCTGCAGAGATGACAATCCCATACCGCTCATCAGGATCGCCGGTGCCGCACCGAAAGAGGCGAACAGGCCACTCATCAGAAGGCTCACGGCTCCGGCGGGCAGAATGAAGCGTCCGTCGCCGAGCAGGCGGCCGTAAGCCGCCATCACCTGTGGCACGGACTGCATGACGCGGCGTTCGAATGGCAGGGTTTCGCCAAGGCCACGGGCGTAAAAGAACGCGATGACGACGGCGGCAATTCCCACCATCACGAAGATTGCCCGCCAGCCCAGGGCGGTGGTCAGCAGGCTGCCTATCAGCGGTGAGAAACCGGGGGCCATAGCGGTAGCGATCATGGTCAGCGACAGGGCCCGCGCCAGCGTTTCGCCTTCGAACAAATCACGGGCGATGGCCCGCGCCAACACCGCAGCGGCGCAGACGCCCAGGGCCTGGATCACCCGACCGGTTATCAGCATGCCGAGCGAATTCGCCAGGCCGGCCACCAAGGTGCCGATCACGAACAGCGTGAGCCCACCGAGTACCAGGCGCTTGCGGCCGAAGCGATCGGCCAGTGGCCCTACCACCAGTTGCGCGAGCGCGAAGGTGATGAAGAAGCTGGAGAGCGTCAGCCCGAGCTCGCGGGAGGACACCCCCAGTTGCTGGCCGATCTCCGGGAAAGCCGGAAGAATGATATTGGTGGACAGGATGCTGATCGCCGACAGCCCCGCCAGCAACGCAACCATCCTGCCCGTCAGCGCGGTACCGCCATGCAGGGGCAACACACTCGTCACGCCTTCTGGCCGCACGCTCATCACACCCCCTCCCAGCGACGAAACAGCACGCTTGCATTCACACCACCAAAGCCGAAGCCATTGGACAGTGCATGGGTGATCGACATCGGCCGGGCGTTCAACGCGACCAGGTCGAGGCCCGCGGCGACTGCGTCCGGGTTGATGAGATTGAGGGTCGGCGGCGCGATCTGGTCACGCAACGCCAGCACGGTGAAGATCGCTTCGATCCCGCCGGCGGCTCCCAGCAAATGGCCCGTGGCGGATTTAGTCGAGCTGATCGCCACGCCCGCATTGGCCCCGAACAGCGCCTGAATTGCTGCCAGCTCACCTTTGTCACCAACCTGTGTGGAAGTGGCATGGGCGTTGATGTGCTGCACGTGCTCAGGCTTCACGCCTGCCTGCTGCAGCGCCAGTTGCATGGCACGCCGCGCGCCGCTGCCGTCTTCGGGGCCCGCGGTAAGGTGATAGGCATCGGCGCTGGAACCATAACCCACCAGCTCGGCCAGCGGCCTAGCGCCGCGCAGCAGCGCGTGTTCAAGTGACTCGATCACCAGCAGCCCGGCGCCTTCGGCCATGACGAATCCGTCGCGGTCACGGTCGAAGGGGCGCGACGCCTCCTGCGGCCGCTCCGCATAACCGGTCGACAGCGCGCGAGCGGCCGCGAAGCAGCCCAAGGTAACGCGGTCGATCGCAGCTTCCGTTCCGCCACACACCGCGATATCGGCTTCGCCACTTCTGATTAGCCGGGCTGCATCGCCAATGGCCTGTACGCCGGCCGCGCAGGCGGTAACCGGCGCACCAAGCGGGCCCTTGAAGCCATGGCTGATCGACACGTGCCCCGCTGCCATGTTGGCTAGAAACGACGGTGCGGTGAACGGTGATAGCCGGCGTGGCCCACGCGTGTCGGTAATGCGTACGGCCTCGGCAATAGCGCCGAAACCGCCCACCCCCGATGCGATTATCGTCGCCGTGCGCTGCCGCGCCTCTTCCGTTTTCGGCTGCCAGCCCGCTTGTTGCAAAGCCTCGTGCGCGGCCAACAGTGCGAACTCGATGAAGCGGTCCATCTTCTTGCGTTCCTTGGCCGCGATGACAAGATCGGGTTGGTAGCCAGCGACCGCGTCCTCCTCCTGCGTGGGCACTTGCCCGCCGGCCGTTATCCCTGTGCCCTCGGTGATGGCCACCGGCAGCGTACGAATGCCCGAACGCCCGGCCAGCAAACGTTGCCACACCGTTTCGGTCCCGCAGCCCAGCGGGCCAACGATACCGACACCGGTTACCACGATGCGCTGGTGCTTTTGAAAATTGATCATTGCAGCCTCTCAGATTGGCGGCGAGCAGTTGGGCACCACTCGCAACTGAATCAAGCATGTGCTTCTTGCATTTCGGCGCTCGGACGGATCCTGAACCAGATGGCGTACATTGCCGGCAGGAATACCAGCGTCATGATGGTGCCGACGAAGGTCCCGCCAATCAGGGTGTAGGCCAGGGTGCCCCAGAACACCGAGTGCGTGAGCGGAATGAAGGCGAGGATCGCCGCCAGTGCCGTCAGCAGCACCGGGCGGGCGCGCTGCACGGTGGCCTCGACGACTGCCTGGAACGGGGCAAGCCCTTCGCGCTCGTTGTGGTGGATCTGCCCGATCAGGATCAGCGTGTTGCGCATCAGGATCCCTGACAGCGCGATCAAGCCGACCAGTGCGTTGATGCCGAACGGCTGCTGGAACAGCAGCAGCACCGGCACGACGCCAATCAGGCCCAGCGGTGAAGTGAGAAACACCATGACCATGGCCGAGAGCGAGCGCACCTGCAGGATGATGATCAGCAGCGTCAGGGCAATCATGATCGGCAGCAACGGCACGATCGCCTTGCTGGCCTTGCCGGACTCCTCGATGGCGCCAGCCATCTCGATGCGATAGCCGGCCGGCAGCGTCTCGATGATCGGTTGCAGGTCCTTCCAAACGGCAGTGGACACGTCCGGCGGCTGCAGCCCCTCGGCAATGTCGCCGCGCACGGTGATGGTCGGCGTACGATCACGGCGCCGCAGGATCGGGTCCTCCATGCGTATATTCACCTCGCCGACCTGGGACAGCGGAATGCGCTGGCCCGCTGAGCCAACCAGCGTGAAACCTGCGATCTTCTCTGGGTCGAGGCGAATTTCTCCCGCCGCGCGACCGACTACCTGCACAGAGCGGATGTCCTCGCGCACCGAGGTGATCGGCACGCCGCTGAGCAGGAACTGCAGTTGCTGCGCCACGGCATTGGAGCTCAGGCCAACGGCCTGCAGACGATCTTGATCCAGAGAGAAGTGCAACGTCGGCACCAGCGGGCCCCAATCGGCGTTCACCGTGCGCATCATCGGGCTGGCCTGCAACACGGCCTGCACACGGCTGGCAATCTCGCGCAGTTGCACAGCATCCGGCCCCATCACCCTGTAAGCCACCGGGTAAGGTGAATACGGACCGAACACCAGTTGCGTGACGCGCACCTTGGCCTCAGGCGCCAGCCCTTCGGAGGCCGCCTCACGGATGCGCAGCTTGAGGGCTTCACGAGCCTCCTGGCTATCCGTCAGCACCACGATCTTGGCAAACGACGGGTCAGGCAGCTCCGGTGCCATAGCCAGGAAAAAGCGTGGCGGGCCTTGGCCGATATAGCTGGTGACGATCTTGGCTTCTTCCTGCTTGCGTAACCACGACTCGACCTTTATAGCCGTGGCATTGGTCTGCTCGATGGACGTGCCATAAGGCATCTGCAACTCGACCAGCACTTCCGGGCGGTCGGACGTCGGAAAGAACTGCTTCTTTACCAGCCCCATGCCCAGGACGGCCACTACGAACGCGGCGATCACCACGCCGGCCACCAGCCATTTGTGCGCGATGACGCGCCCCAGCAGCCTGCGAAAGCGGTTGTAATGGCGCGTGTCGTAGATCGCCGCATGTCCACCCTCGACCTGCTTGATGCCGGGCAACAGCTTCACGCCCAGATAGGGCGTGAACGCCACGGCCACCACCCAAGAGGCGATCAGCGCGATGCCAACGATCCAGAACATGTTGCTGGTGTACTCGCCGGCCGTGGACTGCGCGAAACCGTTCGGCATGAAACCGATGGCGGTGACCAGCGTGCCGGAGAGCATCGGCGCCGCGGTGTGGCTCCAGGCGTAGGCCGATGCCTTGAAGCGGTCATAGCCCTCTTCCATCTTCACCACCATCATTTCGATGGCGATGATGGCGTCGTCCACCAGCAGGCCCAGGGCAAGGATCAGGGAACCCAGGGTAATGCGGTCGAAGTTCTTGCCGGTGGCCGCCATCACCACGAAGACGAGGGCCAGGGTCAGTGGCACGGCGGCGGCCACCACCACACCCACGCGCCAGCCCATGCTGATGAAGCAGACCAGCATCACCACCAGCAGGGCGACGAAGAACTTGACCATGAACTCATCGACGGAAGAGCTGATGTTGACCGCCTGGTCGGTGACCTTGTCCAGCGTCATGCCCAGCGGCATGGCGTCATTGATGCTCGCTGTTTCCGCGTCCAGCGCCGCGCCGAGGTCGAGACCGTTCCAGCCCTCGCGCATCACCACGCCAAGCAGCAGCGCGGGTTCGCCAGCGTTGCGCACCAGAAAGGTGGCGGGATCTTCGTAGCCACGCTCCACGGTTGCCACATCAGCCAGTTTCAGGGTCCGGCCCTGCACGGCGATCGGTGTGTCCCGAATCTTCGCCAGCGTGTCGAACGCGCCATCCAGGCGCATCACCACTTGCGGGCCGGAGGTTTCCACCGAGCCGGCTGGCGTCAGCGCGTTCTGGCTGTTGAGTGCAGCGAAGATGTCCTGTGCAGTCACGCCCAGCGTCGCCAGCCGGTCATGGGAAAAGGACACGAAAATGCGCTCGGCCTGTTCGCCAATGATGTTGACCTTCTTCACCCCCGGCACATGCAGCAGACGCTGGCGCAGCGACTCGGCCTCGCGGACCAGTTGGCGCTGGGGTTCGCCGTTGGCCTTCAGGGCATACACCGCGAAGGTCACATCCGAGAACTCGTCGTTGATCATCGGCCCGATGACGCCAGCCGGCAAGCTCTTCGCTTCATCTCCGAGCTTCTTGCGGGCCTGGTAGAACTCCTCCTGCACCTGCGAAGGCGGTGTGCTGTCGAGCAATGACACCATGGTAAACGCCAGGCCCGCGCGGGTGTAGGTTTCGCTGCGGTCGTACCAGCGCAGCTCCTGCATGCGCTTTTCCAGCGGTTCGGCCACCTGATCCTGCATTTCCTGAGCAGTAGCGCCCGGCCAGGCAGTGATGACGGTCATCTGCTTGACGGTGAATGGCGGATCTTCGGCGCGCCCCAACTGGAAGAACGCCAGCGTGCCAGCCAGCGCGATCAGCAGAATGAGAAACAGGGTGATGGCACGCTCGCGAACCGCCAGTGCCGACAGGTTGAAGCGGCCTTCGCTCATGGCTGGCTCCCGGCGACTGCAGGTGCCTGGGCAACGCGCACCTCCTGATCGTCATGCAACAGGTGCGCGCCCAGCGCCACTACCTGCTCGCCCGCGCTCAGACGGCCATCGACTCGCGCCGTCTGATCGCCGATCCCCACAACCCGCACCGGCCGCCAAGCGACTTTCGCCGGCTCACCAGCGACCACCCAGACGCCGGGACCATTGCCCGGATCGTACAACGAGGCGGCAGGCACCTGCAGCGCCTGGCCTGTATCGCTCGCCGCTGCAATATCGAGAGTGATGGTAGCGCCTAGCGGGGCATTGGCCAACGCGCCGTCGAGCACGTAACGGGCCTCGAAGGTACGCGTGGTGGCATCGGCGGCCTCGGAAAGCAGACGCAGCCTCGCCGCAACCGAGGCGCCGCTGCTGCCATACAGAGCCGCCTGAGCGGTCGAACCCGGCACCGGTCGCAGGGTTTCGGGCAGGTGCACGATGGCTTCACGCTTCCCTGCTCGCGCCAGCCGCACCACTGCCTGCCCGGCGCTGACAACCTGGCCGGGCTCTGCCAGGGTTTCCATCACCACACCGTCGGCATCGGCCAGCAAGGCGGCGTAACCCCTGGCGTTGCGCGCGACATCGGCCTGGGCTTGGGCAGCGCTGAGCTGCGCCTTGGCGGAATCGGCGGCAGCCTTGATCTGATCGTAGGTCGAAGCCGATACCGCCCCGGCAGCGACCAGCCCGCGGTAACGGGCTTCGTCGTCAGCCGTCTGCTTGGCCCGCGCCCGAGCAGACGCGACGGCCTCCTCCTGCGCCCGCGCCTGCAGCTGCAGGTCGACGGGATCGAGTCGCATCAACGGCTGCCCGCGCCTGACCGTTTCGCCGGTATCGACCAGGCGCTCCAGCACCTTGCCGGATACGCGAAAGCCGAGGTCGCTTTGAGTGCGCGCGACCACTACACCAGTGAAGGAACGAGCGGCTCCGGATGCCTGCACGACCACTGCTACCCGAACCAACGGCGGCTTGTTGCGGGGGTCTTTCTGGACAGACGAATCGCCGCACGCCACCAGGACGAGAGGCAGCAGGCAAACGGCAAGAACGGCGGGCACGTGGCGCATGGGTTCCATCACTCAAAAGCAATTCAGGAACCTCATTCTTAAGCTGGTGACCAATATTGTCAATGGTCACTATTGAGCGACTAGGGAGCCAGGCTGCGTAATATCAGCGCCGGCAGGTGCGCGGCTGCCTCGACGGCGCTATCCAGGTTGTACTGCAGCTGGGCGGAATTTATGTAGGGCCGCAGGATCAGAAAGATCGCGTTGGTGGTTTCGTCCAGAGGCGTCTTGCGCTCGAATTCGCCCGTTTCGCGGCCCTCGAGCAAAATCCGCTGAATTAGCTCGCGAATGCGCAGCTCGTGCGCCTTGACCGACGGCCACTGGTCGCGCGAGGCCACCGCAGCGATGTCGTAAAGCTTTCGATCGTGGAAGAAAAGATCGCTGCCAGCCTCTGAAATCGAGCGAAACAGGCGCCTCAGCTTCTCCGAGGCACTCGGCGCATCGGCCAGTGCCGCTTCGACAATACCCATGATCATGGCCAGGCGATTGGTGCAAATCACCCCACCAATGGCCTGCTTGGAATCGAAGAATTTATAGATGTAGGCCTTGGAGAAACCGATCGCCTTGGCAAGATCCGAAACCGTGGTTTTCTCATAGCCATAGTGGCCGAAATGCTCGGTCGCGGCGTTGATGATCTGGTCGCGGATCTCATGATCCTGCGGCCCACGTGTATTCGAGGTGTTGATATCGTCGTTCATGCCTAGAGCATAACTCCACGGTGAGCTGATTGACAGTAAGTGACCAATCTATAATATGGTCACCATCTATTTTCGCCTATGAGAATTCCCATGTCGGCCATGCGCACCCTTGCACTCGTGATCAGCACCAGCCTGGCGGCAGGGTGCGCAGTCGGCCCTGACTACCATCGCCCGGACGCACCGCTGGCCGACCACTACCTGGGTCAGGCCGCCGTGGAACGGCGAGCCGCGCCGGCACCTGCCAGTTTCGCCCGGTGGTGGGAGGGCTTCGGCGACGCCCAGTTGAGTGCGTTGATAGACGAAGCGCTGGCGCAGAATCTCCACATCGCCAAGGCCCGGGCCCGCGTCATGCAAGCCCGTGCCGGCCTTGGCGCCGCCAATGCGGCGCTGCTTCCCTCGGCCACGATCAACGGCCAGGCGGCACGTGCCCAGCAATCGGTGGAAACGCCATTGGGCCAGGTACTGGACGCCACGCCCGGCTACGACCGCAATGGTAATAGCTACGAGGCCAACCTCGAAGCGAGTTGGGAGCTGGATGTGTTTGGCGGCCTGCGCCGTGGCAAGGAAGCTGCCCAGGCGGATTACCAGGCATCCGGGGCCGACGTCGTTGCCACGCGGCTCGCGGTCGCCGCGCAGACAGCCGACATCTACATCAGTATCCGCGGCCTGCAGGCGCGTATGGCGATTGCCGAGCGGCAGGTCGACACACAGCAGGCGTTGCTGGACAAAGTGCGCCTGCTACATACGCGCGGCCTGGCCGCCGACTATCAGGTGCGACAGACCGAAGGCGAACTCTCGCAAGTCAGGGCCAGCGTGCCGGTCTTGCAAGCGGGTCTTGATGCAGCCATGAACGCGATGGATGTGATGCTCGGCAGCACGCCGGGCACCCACCGGGCCGAACTCGCCAACGCAGGCGCCATTCCACGCGCGCCGCAGCTCGTGGCGACGGGCACGCCCGCTGACCTGCTGCGCCGTCGCCCGGACCTGATTGCCGCAGAGCGCCGACTGGTCGCCGCCAATGCGCGTATAGGCGAGGCGATCAGCGAGTACTACCCGAAGTTCTCACTCAGCGCTCTGCTCGGCAGTGCTACTACGCAGAATGGTAACCTGTTCAGCAGCGGTGCAGCGCAATCGGCTGGGGTGTTGGGTTTGCGTTGGCGGCTGTTCGATTTTGCGCGCATCAACGCCCAGATCGACCTGGCCAAAGGCCAGGAAGCAGAAGCGCTCGCCGCCTATCGCCAGTCTGTACTAATGGCCAGCGAGGATGTGGAAAATGCCTTCTCGGCGCTGGTCAACCATGAAACCCAGGCTGCGCTCCTGACGGCTGGCGAAACCGCCCTGGCAAACGCCCGGCAGTCTTCCTTCATAGCGTACCAGAACGGCGCCGCCAGCCTGATTGACGTGCTCAACGCCGATCAGACGCTGCTGCGCACTTCCGACGCCAGGGCGCAAGCGCAGACAGGGTCGGCCCGCGCGGGCATCGCAGCATACCGTGCCCTAGGAGGAGGCTGGGATTCCGAACAAATGGCAGTGAATGGACCGTTAGAAGCTAAATAGCCGGAGTTTGCTTTGGGCCGAATTTAGCCTCTTGTGGACGACCGCTTTGGGTCGAAAGCGGTCAGTCGCGAACGGCGGCTATCGACCCATAGCTGCCAGTCGTGTCTGAGGTGATCTTTGTGGGAGCGGGTTTACCCGCGAACACGGGCGAAGCCCGTGCCATCCTCCGCGTTGCCTGCTTCGCGGGTAAACCCGCTCCCACAATAAATGTTGGTGAGTCCAACGGCAGCCATGGGTCGATTGCAGCCGCTCGCTAGTAACCCCTTTCGACCCCTAGCTGACAGCCGTAGCCGTGCTGCAGCCAAAAGGAGGGCTCAGTTCACCATCACTTCGTCCAGCGCCCGTTCAAGGGTGCTGACCGTGCGCTCGATATTGTGCAGTTTTTCGAGCCCGAACAGACCAATACGAAAGGTTTGGAAGTCGGCCGGCTCATCACATTGCAACGGCACTCCGGCGGCTATCTGTAGGCCGTGTTCTGCAAATTTCTTACCGTTCTTGATGTCGGGATCATCGGTGTAGCTCACCACTACACCCGGGGCCTGAAAGCCGGCTGCGGCCACGCTTTTGATGCCTCTGCCGGTCAACATGGCGCGGACGCGATCGCCCAACGCCTGTTGTTCACCGCGCACCTTGTCGAAACCGTAGGCTTGCATCTCGTTCATCACGTCGTTGAATCGCGCGAGAGAATCGCTGGGCATGGTCGCGTGGTAAGCATGTCCGCCCTGTTCGTATGCCTGCATGATCTGAAGCCACTTTTTCAGGTCGCAGGCAAAGCTGCTGCTATGCGTCTGCTCGATGCGCTCGAGGGCCAATGCACTGAGCATCACCAGCGCGCAGCAAGGGGAGGCGCTCCAACCTTTCTGCGGTGCGCTGATCAGCAGGTCGACTGCGCACTTGTCCATATCAACCCAAAGCGTGCCTGAGGCGATGCAATCCAGTACGAACAGCCCCCCCACTGCATGCACAGCGTCGCCAATGGCCCGCAAGTAATCGTCGGGCAGGATAATCCCGGATGAGGTTTCAACGTGTGGTGCAAAGACAATCTGCGGTTTGTGCGCCTCAATGGCCGCTAACACTTCGTCCAGAGGCGGGGGCACGTAGGCTGGCTGGCGACCCGTGTCGATCGGTCGGGCTTTCAGCACCGTGGTAGCCGCCGGAATGTTGCCCATCTCAAGGATCTGGCTCCAGCGATAACTGAACCAACCGTTGCGGATCACCAGGCACTGCTGGCCGGTGGCAAACTGCCGCGCTACCGATTCCATGCCGAATGTACCGCTACCCGGCACTACTGCAACAGCCTGAGCGTTATAGACCTGTTTCAGGGTGCTGGAAATGTTCTTCATCACGCCTTGAAATGCCTGCGACATATGATTGAGCGAGCGGTCGGTGTAGACCACCGAATACTCGACCAGCCCCTCAGGATCAATACTTGGATATAGCTTTGACATGCGGTGACTCCTTTAGCAGAGATGTCATTGGTATGGACCCAGTCCTAAGCCTTGGCAACTGAGAAGTTAGAACATGGCTCGGACGGAGGTCGTTCACGTCCGGTTAGTCGACAGCAGGCGGTGGTGACTGTCTGCTATCACCCCACCCAACAAGCCATTAAGCTACCGCACTGTCTGACCGCTCTCTCAGGACGAGGCCAACCATGTTCGATCACCCGACCCACCCCGAAATCGCTGAATGGTTTACCCAGTTCAATGTCCCTGAGGTGTCCTACAGCGTCTGCTCCATTGACCTGAGCAATGAGCCGCCCGAGCACTGGTTTTACAAACGCAAGAAGTTGCGGCCTGAAAGCCTGAAACTCAATCTGCACATCCCGGCCAACGGCAGCTGGTGGGTCGACCTGTCGCGTCATGACAAGCTCTTCAACGTCCAGTGGCGCCCCAACGATGACCTGCGCATCGAGTCGCAGCAACTGCGCTACCGCAAGCAGATCAAGTGGCCCCGCCTGCACAACCTGATGGGCTTCCCCTTGCTGGTCGAACAGTTGCAGCAGTGCCTCGAGGTGACCTTCCTGCGCCATGCCAATATAGGGGCGCGCTTGCTGGAACCCGAAGCGTTGGCGCGCAATCCAGAACTACGGCAATGGCTGGCACCCTGTGCCGACACTTTTGGCTGGAACAGGCGAATGCAGCCGGAATAACAGGGCTGCGCGATTCACTTACGAGCACAAGCGTCGCCCGCTACCCATCAATCCGATCAATCTCTTCCTGGCTCAGCGCACGCCAATCAGCCGGCAAAATCCCGTAATCGGCGCGCGCGGACTCCAGGGCCTGCGCCAATGACAGCATCAGGTGATCGCCTTCAACCTGTTGAGCGCCGTAATCGATGAAGCGAATCTCCAGATAAACCGGCGGGTCCTCCCCTCCTTCGACCTCAAGACCAAACAGCACGATGGCTGTTACGTTGGGACGATATTCACAGGGTTGCCGCACCTTGGCGAACAGGTACACGGGCCTTTCCGTCATTCGTTCAACTCCGTTACATGCCCGGGTACAGGCCCGCAGGGGGTTGGTAGTCGGGGTCTTCGAAGCGACTGTTACTGTAAGTCGTTTTGGCCGTTGGCCCGCTGTGGGGGTACGTCACTTGAGGGTTGGGGACGAGGTGCCACTCGGCGCCGTCTTTGTCGCGCTCAATCAGCGTGGGATACAGCGTGCAGGTACCGCCTGAACCGGAGGTCAACCTGAACTGATAGTAGCGCCCTGCCTGGGGCGTGAAGTGAGTTACGACCATGCAGGATTGCGTACGCGGCCCCTCCCAGAACATGCCCACCTGCGTTTTGATACCGGGCCTGACACGGGTTTCGAAGTAGTCGAACGTCAAGTCCTGCCCGGCTTTGGGCATGCCCTGGTCCTGTGTATTGATGAACGGCAGCGGCCCGGTGCGGATCACGCCGCCCGAGCGCACGCCGTTTTCGTATTGGTAAATAGTGGCATGCTGCGTGAAGTTGACGACGCGAACCCACGCGGGATCCGGCTCGTTTTCAGGCGCGACGAAGTAATCGGTATGAGGTAAATACTGGCAGCCCGCAAACAACGGCAGAAGCAG
Source organism: Pseudomonas sp. LAIL14HWK12:I7 (assembly GCF_000483465.1). Classification (NCBI taxonomy): domain Bacteria; kingdom Pseudomonadati; phylum Pseudomonadota; class Gammaproteobacteria; order Pseudomonadales; family Pseudomonadaceae; genus Pseudomonas; species Pseudomonas sp. LAIL14HWK12:I7. The sequence goes on along the minus strand of NZ_KI519606.1, from coordinate 214,364 downwards.
CAGGCAGCGTGCAGTACGTATCGACATGGCGCACGTCCTTTGCAAAGTGCCTGTACAGACCACACGAGCGGGGATGCATTCCCTAGCTGCTTCAAGAATGTCACGCTTAGCCGTCGGCCAAACGGTCATGGCGAATCGCCTTGAGGGGGCTATCGTTGCTTGTCTGGGCAACGACTACCGACCGAGGGCGGGGCGATGAACACCAGTGATCTTCTCGAACAGTTACTTCGGGCCGGGCAAGGCTCGCAAGCGCAACAAGGCAGCGGTGGCCTGTCATCGCAAGATGGCCTGGGCGGTTTGGGCGGCTTGCTGGGTGGTTTGCTTAACGGCGGCAGTGCCGCGGGTGGCGGTGGTGGCCTTGGCGGTCTACTGGGCGGCCTGTTGCGGGGTGGCGGCAGCGCTGGCGGCGTTAGCCAGGGGCGCGCCACGGGTGGCACCCATTACGCGGCCCTGGCGTCGCTGGGCATGATGGCGTTCCAGGCCTACCAAAGCTGGCAGCGCAGCCAGGCGGCAGCCCCGCAACAGGCCATGCGTACTGTCGATCAATTGTCCGGCCCCGAGGCCGAGGGCCACAGCCATGCAATATTGCGCGCGCTAATTGCGGCAGCCAAGGCTGACGGGCGCATCGACGAGCAAGAAGAACAGTTGATCTACGCAGAAATCAAACGTCACACCAGCGACCCGCAACTGCAGCAATGGCTGGATGACGAAGTCAGCAAACCCCTCGATGCTGCCGAAGTGGCACAGTCGGCACAGGACCCGGCCATGGCTGCGGAGATGTACCTGGCCAGCGTGATGCTGGTGGATGACCAGCAGGCCGCAGAGCGGGCCTACCTTGATGAACTGGCCAGCGCTCTGCAAATCGACCCGACCTTGCAGGTGCACCTGGAACAACAGGCCAAGGGAGCCGCCTGACCGGCTGCGGTGCCTGCGGGCTTCATTAACCTGAAGCCCGCGCAGGCATGGTCCCGAGCGTAAACAGCCTGTGAGGTTGTGCTGTTTAGCTGTCACCTTCCTGCACACTGACCCTCACGCCCGTGCTAGCGATTTCGTACTCGGATTCCGATATCTGCCGCACGGCCCCACCGAATTGCATTTCAAAATGCACCGGACCTTCATGCCGAATCATTCCATTGGGCGAGCGCTCAACGGTCTCATCCTGATAAATGTTGATCACATAGACCACATTATCCGTACCCACCCCGACTTTTTTTCCAACGTATTTGTCCGCCATATCCTTACGCCTTGAGTGAAACCTCACAGCCGCTGCACCTGGGATGCAGACCGTTAAAGCCTGTGCGCAATGGCGCAAGCGGTCTGTGCGCTACCGTACAGACGCTTCGAATTAGATAGCTGCCGCAGGCTAATTAGACAGGCTGGATGGTATCCTCCAGCGGTTTTACCCCGTTGGCAGTAGCGGACGGCGAACAGGACAAAAGGAAAATGTCATGCGTACACGCACCCTCCTCGCGGCATTCGGCGCCGCGTTCACACTGCTGTCAGCCCCGGCATCGGCCACCCAGCCGGCGCCCGTGACGCCGGCACAGGTGAACAAAGACCGCATTTCGGTAACGGTCGAAGGCAGCGGCCCTGATGTGATCTTGATCCCGGGCTTGGCGTCTTCCCGCGAGGTGTGGCGTGGTCTGGCCACCCGCTTGCAGCGCAGCCACCGCCTTCACCTGGTACAGGTCGCAGGTTTCGCCGGGGCACCTGCGGTGTCCGACTCGCGTGGAGAAGTCGTGGCGCCAACGGCCGAGGCCATCGCTGACTACATCCGCACCCAGCACCTCAAGGCCCCGGTCATCATTGGTCACTCGTTGGGTGGCGAGGTGGCGCTGATGCTCGGCGCGCGTCACCCCGATCAAGTCGCACGGCTGATGGTCGTCGATGCCCTGCCCTTCTACACACTGCTCATGAACCCGTTCGCAACCCGCGAGACGGCCGAACCGCAGGCGGCTGCATTCCGCGATTCGCTGCTGGCGTCAACGCCTGAGCAGGCTGAAGCCCTGCAGCGTGTATCCATTGCCCGCTTGGTAAAAAGCGAAGCAGCCCGGCCTGTGCTGCTTGCGGCGGCGACAAGCTCGGATCGGCAGACCACGGCGCAAGCCACTTACGAACTGATGACCACCGACCTGCGCCCAGAGCTTGATCGCATCCAGGTGCCGGTCGAGGTCGTCTATGCCTATGACCCGGTGTACGGCATCCCTGCGGCCAACGTCGAGGCGACCTTCCGCAACGCCTATGCCAATGCCCCGCACATCAACTTCACGCGCATTGACGACAGCTTCCACTTCGTCATGCTCGACCAGCCAGAAGCGTTCGCCAACGTGGTCACTGATTTCCTGCAGCCCTAGCGGGCGCCTGCCACCGCCGTTCAGCGCTTGAGCAGGGCAATGAAAAACAGCCCGCCAAGCGCTGCAGTGGCAATGCCGATCGGCAGGTCTTGCGGGGCGATCAGGGTGCGTGCAGCCACGTCTACCCAGACCAGGAAAATCCCCCCCAGCAGTGCACTCACCGGCATCAGCCGGCGGTTTTCCGCACCCACCAGCGCCCGCGCCATGTGCGGCACCATCAAGCCGACGAAGCCGATGGCACCGGAGAGCGACACCAGCACACCGGTCAGCAACGAGGTGCAGGTGAACACCTGCAGGCGCAGGCGTCGGCCGCTGAAGCCCAGGCTCACTGCGGTCTGCTCACCGCTCATCAGCGCATTCAGCCCGCGCCCCATGACCTGCAAGGCAACCAGCCCCAGCACCACGCAAAGCGCCGGCAACCAGAGGACATGCCAACGCGCCGCCCCCAAGCCTCCCAGCATCCAGAACACCACCGAGGCGGCGGCGTGCTGGTCGCCCGTGTACAGCAGTAGGTTGACCACGGCCATCAACACGAACGACACGGCGACGCCCGCCAGCAGCAGGCGGTCGCTTTCCATGCGGCCATGGCGCCGCGCCACGGCGATCACCAGCAGCATGCTCGCCGCCGCGCCCATGAACGCCGCCAACGGCAGGCTGAAGGCGCCGATGAATTCGCCGAGGTAGAGCATCACCAGCACCGCCCCCAACGCCGCGCCGGAGCTGACGCCCAGCAGGTGCGGGTCTGCCAGGGGGTTACGGGTCACGGCCTGCAGCGCCGTGCCGACCAGTGCCAAGCCGGCACCCACCAAGGCCCCCAGTAAAACCCGGGGGGCGCGAATCAGCCAGACGATCTGCGCCTGGCTTTGGGACCACTCGCCTGGCCCGGCGATGCCCAGTTGCTGGCCGACGATCCCGGCCACGTGGGCCAGCGGTACCGATGCGGGGCCGAATGCCAGGGCGATCAGGCACGACACCAGCAACAGTGCGCTCAGCATCACGATCAACCACCGGTAGGCCACAGGGCTGTGCCCGACCCTCATTGAACGGCACCTTGGAACAGCTGCGGATGCAGGGCAGCAGCCAGCTTCTCGATGGCCAGGGCGTTCTCGACAGCGGGCGTTACCTCCAGATAAGTCAGCACGATGAAGCGCTGCTCACGAATCGCCTGCACGTCTTTCAACGCCGGCTGGCGCAGCAAGAAATCGCGCTTCTGCTGCCAACTGCTCGGGCCATAGTCGACGATCAGAATGACCTGCGGGTCGCGCTCCACCACACTCTCCCAGTTCACCTGGGTCCAGCTGGCAGACACGTCGTCCATCACATTGCGACCGCCTGCCGCCTCGATCAGGGCCTGGGGTACGCCCAGCCTTCCCGAGGTGGTCGGGCGGTCTTCGCCACTGTCGTACAGAAATACACGGGGCGCAGGCTGCGCGTGTTCAACCCGGCGCTGCACGTCACCGATGCGCGTGCGCATGTTCGCGATCAAGGCGTCGGCCTGGGGCTCGACGGAAAAAATCCGACCTAGATTGCCCAGGTCGCGATAAACGTCATCCAGCCTGGCCCGTTGCTGGGCCATGACCCACGAACACGACTCGCTCAGCTCGTACACCGGGATACCGAACGGCGCGAGGGTGCTGGGCGTGACTGGCCCACCGACCTGCATGCCGTAGTTCCAGCCGGCAAAGAACAGGTCGGTTTCAGCCGCCAGCAAGGTTTCGATGGCAGGGTAACGGCTGGCCAGCGGTGGTACGCCCTGCAGCGCTGCATCTACCCACGGATCGCGGTGCTTGCTGGCAGTGAAGCCGGTGTAGCCGATGATGTGCTCGCGCAGCCCCAGGTGCAGCAGCATGGCGGTCATGTTCACGTCGTGCACCACGACCCGCTGCGGTGGCTGGGTGAACGTTATGTCGCGGTCACAGCTGCGCACGCTCAGGGGGTAATCGCTGGCCATCGCAGGCAGCGCGGTCAGCAACGCCAACAGGCCGATCAGGTAGCGGACAGTCATGTTCGGGTGATCCAGGTAATGCGTGGGTAGGGATGCAGGGGATGCGGGTCGACCAGCGCCTCGACGCCGAAAACCTGCAGCAGCAGCGCGGGGGTCAGCACCTGCTGTGGCGTACCGCAGGCGACGATGCGCCCGCCGTCGATGACGTACAGCCGATCGCAAAACGCAGCCGCCAGGTTGAGGTCGTGGAAGCTGGCCAAAATGCTCAGGCCCAGGCCACGCAGGTGCTGAAGCAGCTCCAGCTGGTAGCGTGGGTCGAGGTGGTTGGTTGGCTCGTCGAGTAGCAGCAGCTGCGGCGTCTGCACCAGCGCCCGGGCCAGCAGCACGCGCTGTTTCTCGCCGCCAGACAGGCTGGCAAAGGCCCGTTCGCCCTCGCCGCCAAGGCCGACTTGCGCCAGTGCCTGGGCCACTTGCCGGGCGTCCTCGGCCGTGTCGCCGTCGAACAAGCCCTTGTGCGGTGCGCGCCCCATCGCAACGATGTCGCCAACGCTCAAGCCAAACGCGTCGGGAAACTCCTGCAGCACCACCGCGATGCGTTGTGCGCTCCACCGTGCGCTGCGTTGCCAAAGGTCATCACCGCCAAGGCGCACACGGCCCTCGGCAGGTTCGTTGGCGCGGTAGGCGCACCGCAGCAGGCTGGTCTTGCCGCTGCCATTGGGGCCGATCAAGCCGACGAACTCGCCCTGTTCCACTCGCAGGTCCACACCCTGCAGCAGCGGGCGCGGCGGCTGTCCCCGTTCAAGCAGGGCCCAGTCCAGGGCCTCGATGTGCAGTTGCGTCATGGGCATCACCTCCAGGAAGCACCGGCCAGGGGCCGGTGCGACAGGCTCAGAAGCTGTAGTCAGCCGTGACGAAGAACGAACGCGGTTCGCCCAGGTACCACTGCCGGCCGTTGTTACCCGTGGTGGTGGCGTACTGGCGGTCGAACAGGTTGTTCAACTGCAGGCCCAGGGTCAGGTCCGGTTGCACGTGCCAGTCGATGTTGGCGTCAACCACGGTGTAGCTGGGCACCTCGACGGTGTTGGCGTTGTCGGCGTAGCGGCTGTCGACATAGCGCGCCCCGGCGCCGGCACTGAAGCGTTGGCCGAAGTCTTTGCTCAACCACAGGTTGGCGGAGCGGCGCGGCACGTTGATCGGCTGGTTGCCGGCGTAGTCGTTGGCGCCACTGGCAAACTCGTCATACTCCGCGCGCACCCAGGCGGCGTTGGCCGACAGTTGCACGTCATACGGCAGGCGCAGTTCGAGGGTGGCCTCGATACCGTCCGACGACTGTTGGCCGACCTGCTGTTGCAGCGTGGGGTTGAGCGGGTCGGTGCTCAGCAGCTTTTTCTTGACGATGTGATACGCCGCCAGCGTCCACTCGCCTCGCCCGTCAGGCAGCCTGTGCTTGATGCCGGCTTCGGTCTGTTTGGCGGTGCTCAGGTCCCATTGCTGCTGCGCGGCGTTGAGGGTGAGCAGGTTGCTCACGCCTTCGGTACTGGTGGCGTACTGGCCATAAACCGACAGGTCCTCGGTCAGCGCGAACACCAGGCCGGCGCGCCAGTTGTCGCCAGACAAGCTGCGATCGGTGCGGGTATCGGCATCCAGGTCGTCGCGGTTCAGGTGCACCTGGTCGCGGCGTGCACCGGTGATCAACGACAGGCGCTCGGTGAGTTGCGTGCGGTTTTCGGCGAACAGCGAGAATTGCTTGGCCTGGTTGGCTTCGCGCGAGCGGTAAGGGTCGTTGCTGATGTACTCGCCCCCACCGGAACCGGACAACGGCACGGTATCGGTCAGGGTGTTGCCGAAGTCGTGCTTGCGCACGAAACGGATCGTGTTGTAGTCGGCGCCCACCACGGTCTGGCTGTCCAGGCCGAACAGTGGGTGTTGCAGGGTGAACGACTGGCGATCGCCGAGCTGTTCCTGGGTCTGCTTGATGCTGATGAAGCTGCTGCGCCGCACCTGGTCGCCTGGCAGCCAGGTGTAGGTCTCGGCGTTGCGCCAGCGGCGCTGGGCCTTGAGGAAGTACAGCTGGTTGCTGGCGGTGAGGTTGTCGTTGATCACCCAGTCGGTGACCAGCCGCGTCGACTGGTCGTTGTAATGCACTTCGGCGTTGTCGACGTTGTAGTTGTGATCGCGCAGCGACTCGCGGTAATGCCCGTCCACCAACGGCGTCCCCATGTACTGCTGCGGGTCTTGGTCTCCGTAGTCGTGGCTGAGGGTAAAGCTCAGTTCATCGCTGGGCTGCCAGCGCAGCGCGCCGCTGATGGCGAGGCTCTGCGAATCGCCCCGGTCGACCCAGCCGTTGCTGGCCAGCTTGTTGAGGTTCAGGCGGTAGCTCAAGGTGTCGGTCAGCGAGCCGCCGCTGTCCAGGGCCATCTGCCGACGGTCATCCGAGCCGTAGCCCAGGCGCAGGTGATTGCGGATTTCGCCTTCAAAGGGCTTCTTCGGCACGACGTTGACCACCGCACCGGTAGCGCCCTCCCCGTACAGCACCGAGGCCGGGCCGCGCAGCACATCGATGCGCTCGACCGACCAGGTATCGACCGGGAAGGTCACGGTGCCGGCGCCCACGTACAGCCGGGTACCGTCGTACAACTGCATGGTCGAGCTGTGCCCGGTGAAGCCGCGGGCCGACAAGGCCGTGCCGCCGTTACCGGGGGTGCCGATGAAGGTGATGCCGGGTGAACGGGTGACCGCGTCCTGCACCGTGGCGTTGTTACGCGTGAGGATTTGCTCGGCACTGATACTGGTCACGCTGGCCGGTGTTTCCAGCGGCGTCAGGCCAAGCCGCGAACCACTGGTGCCTGGGGTATGCAGGTCGGGCTGAGGGTTGTGCTCGGCCGTGCCGGTAATGTCCGTGGCCGGTAGCGCCAGGGCGTTGTCCGCCTCGGCGGCGTGGGCGGCAACAGAGAGAAAAACACAGGGCACCAGGCTGGCGTGCAGCAGCGTACCTGGCAGAGAATTAAACAGCGAATAACGGGACATGTCGTTCCACTTGAAGCAGGAATGAAAGAATCCCGGAGGGAACAACGCAAAGAGGAATCGCGGGCGAGCACGCCCACGGAAACCGGCCTGCGCCCGCCCACCGCGGGTTTGCCAAACGATGCTTCAGGCCGGTCTCCGGGCTCGCGAGGGTCATGAAGCCTTCACCTTCCCATGCCAGGGCACAGTGGTGTCTTGAATGCTTCGCTCGCATACCGTTGCGGGGGCAGCGCCGGACTGATCATCGAACGATGACGAACCGGCTTCCCGTTTCACCCCATGCACGGCGGCAGGGGGCACCTGAAACAGGCGCGCAGATGACCATCAAAAGCCCGCTGCGTCAACCGGCTTGTGGCAAACAGGTCGCCTGAGCTCGCCACTTCAGGCCCTGGGCGAACGCGTCACGGTTCAATCATCGCCAGGGCTTTCTACTGCCTTTTCTGGCGCGGCATTTTGTAACGTTCAGTAAGAAGTTTTTGCATGGACATCATACCCACCACTCTTTAGCCTTACGCCTCCGTCGAAGTGGGGACCCCGTGTGAAGCAGCAGTCAGCTAAACCAAAGCCCGCCCTCTGGGGCATTCTGATGGTCGCCGCGAGCCTCTGCGCACACGCTGACAGCACACCCCAACAAAGCCCGACGCTGGTGTATTCCTGGCCCGTTAACGCAGGCCCGCTCGACCCACGCGGCTACTCGCCCAATCAGATGTACGCCCAGGCCATGGTGTATGAACCGCTGGTGCGTTACACCTCGGCGGGCACTGTAGAGCCGTGGTTGGCACAGGCTTGGCAAGTCTCCGACGATGGCAAGACCTACACCTTCAACTTGCGAGATGGCGTGCGCTTCAGTGACGGCACGCCATTCGACGCTGCAGCTGCCAAGGCCAACCTGGATGCCGTCCTGGCCAATAGCCAACGCCATCGCTGGATGGAGCTGGTCACCACCCTCGACCACATCGAGGCCCCTGACCGCCTGACCTTGCGCCTGGTGCTCAAGCACCCGTATTACCCAACGTTGATGGAACTAGCCCAAGTGCGCCCGCTGCGCTTCGCCTCCCCACAGGCCAAACCTGGCGAACCCGCCGGCACCGGCCCATGGATGCGCGTCGAATCGCGCTTGGGCGAGTATGACCGCTTTGCCCGCAACCCCTTTTACTGGGGCGCAAAGCCGGCCTATGGCGAGGTGCTGGTAAACGTCATCCCTGATCCCAACAGCCGCGCGCTGGCCCTGCAGGCCGGCGAGCTCGAGCTGATTCAAGGGGCCGCCGGCGAGATTACCGCCGGCACGTTCGTGCGCCTGCGCGACCAAGGCTTCGCCACCGCCCTCTCGGCACCGCTGGCTACCCGCACCCTGGCGATGAACACCGGGCATGGCGCCACCCGTGACCTGGCCGTGCGTCAAGCGATCAACCAGGCGGTGAACAAGCAGGCCATCATCGACCAGATTCTGTATGGCCTCGAGCCCCGTGCCGATACCCTGTTCGCCAGCAACATGCCCTATGCCGACATCGGCCTGAAACCCTACGCCTACGACCCTGCCCAAGCCGCCCGCGAACTTGACGCTGCCGGCTGGACCCTGACGGCAGGCGCAACGGTACGTAGCAAGGCCGGTGAACCGCTGTCGATCGAACTGGTGTTCCTCGGCACCAGCGCGCTGCAGAAGAGCCTGGCTGAAGTGCTGCAAGGCGAGCTGGCTAACGTCGGTATGCGCATTGAGCTGCGTGCGGTCGAAGAAGGTGGGCTGGTCCGGCGCCAGCGCGATGGCGACTTCGGCATGATCTTCGCCGACACCTGGGGAGCGCCCTACGACCCGCACTCCTTTGTCAGCTCCATGCGCTATGCCGGCCATGCCGACTACATGGCGCAGCGTGGTTTAGCGATCAAGGACGAACTGGACCAGCGCATTGGCCAGGAACTGGCAAGTACCGACGCGCAGCAACGCGCCGAACAGTACCGGTTCATCCTCACCACCCTGCATGAGCAAGCCGTGTACCTGCCGATTTCCTACCTTACCGCCATCAGCGTTCGCCGCGACTCCGTTGCCCATGTGCAATTCGGCAGCACGCTGTTCGACGTGCCGTTCGAAGCCATGACACCGAAGCAGGGAGACTGACATGCTGCGCTATATCCTGTTGCGGCTGGCACTGCTGGTACCGGTAATGCTCGGTGTTTCACTGCTGGTCTTCGTGCTGCTGCACCTGGGCAGCACCGACCCGGCCCTGGACTACCTTCGCCTGTCGCACATCCCGCCGACTGACGCGGCCATTGCCGAAGTCCGCCATACCTTGGGCCTCGACCGGCCGTTGCTTGAGCAGTACCTGACCTGGCTCGGGAAGGCCGTGCAGCTGGACTTCGGTATTTCATACCTCACGGGGCGGCCGGTGCTCGACGACCTCCTTTACTACCTGCCCGCCACCTTGCAACTGGGCGGCCTGGCCCTGGCCTGCACCCTGCTGCTGTCGATTCCGCTTGGCCTGGTGGCTGCGCGCTGGCAAGGGCGCTGGCCCGATCACGCCGTCCGCGCGGTGACGTTCCTGGGTGTCTCGATGCCCAACTTCTGGCTGGCGTTTCTGCTGATTGCGCTGTTTTCCCTCTGGCTGGGCTGGTTACCGCCACTGGGCCGCGGCAGTGCCGGGCATCTGGTGATGCCGGTACTGGCGATTGCCCTGATGTCGATGTCGATCAACGCCCGCCTGTTGCGGGCAAGCCTGCTGGAGGCCAGCGGCCAGCGTTATGTCACCTACGCCCGTGCCCGCGGGCTGCCCGAGCGCCGGGTATGGCGTGACCACGTGCTGCGCAACGCCTGGCTACCCTTCGTCACGGCCACCGGTATGCACATCGGGGAATTGATCGGCGGGGCACTGGTAATCGAGACCATCTTCGCCTGGCCGGGCGTAGGCCGCTTCGCGGTGTCGGCGGTGCTCAACCGCGACTTTCCGGTCATGCAGTGCTTCACCCTGCTGCTGACAGGCCTGCTGATGGTCTGCAACCTGGTGGTGGATGTCTGTTATGCCTGGCTCGACCCTCGCAGCCGTCTTGAAGGGGTCGACGCATGAGTGTACTGGCCATCTTCCGTCGCGCTACGCTGGCCGGCCAGGCCAACCTGATTGCAGGGCTGGTACTGGTCAGCGTGCTCTGCATGTTGGCCGTGTTTGGCCAATGGCTTGCCCCGCACGACCCGGACCTGGTCGACCTCGGCCGACGCCTGCTGCCACCGGACAGCAGCCACTGGCTGGGCACCGACCACCTTGGCCGCGACGTGCTGTCCCGGTTGATCGTCGGCACACGGCTGTCGCTGGGCAGCGTAGTGCTGACACTGGCGCTGGTGCTGTTTCTGGGCCTGCTGGTGGGCGGGGTGTCCGGTTTTGTCGGTGGCAAGGTCGACCTGCTGCTGATGCGCCTGTGCGACATGTTCATGACCTTCCCCACGCTGGTGCTGGCGTTCTTCTTCGTCACCCTGCTGGGTACTGGCCTGAGCAACGTGATCATTGCCATCGCCCTGTCGCACTGGGCATGGTATGCGCGCATGGTGCGCGGCATGGTCATCGCCCAACGCGGCCGCGAATACGTGATGGCATCACGCCTGGCCGGTGCCTCACGTTGGGCACGGCTGCGCCAGCATGTGCTGCCGAACATTGCCGGCCCCTTGCTGGTGCTGGCCACGATGGACATCGGGCACATGATGCTGCATGTCTCGGGGCTGTCCTTCCTCGGCCTTGGCGTCACCCCGCCCAGTGCCGAATGGGGGGTGATGATCAACGATGCCAAGGAGTTCATCTGGACCCAGCCGCAACTGCTGCTGTTGCCCGGGCTGATGATCTTCTTCTCGGTGATGGCGTTCAACCTGCTGGGCGATGCGTTGCGTGATCGCCTGGACCCAACCCAGGAGGCTCATTGAATGCCCGTGTCGACGTTACAGCTCAAAGGCCTGTGTATCGAAGGGCGTGCTGGCGTGTTAGTGGACGACGTCGACCTGCAGCTGCGCCGAGGTGAAGTCTGTGCCCTGGTCGGTCACAGCGGATCGGGCAAATCGCTCAGTTGCCTGGGTTTGCTTGACCTGCTGCCGCCAGGCCTGCGCCGTACACGCGGCCAGTTGCTGCACGATGGCAAGCCATTGGCGGCCGATCAGGTGCGTGGGCAGCTTGCCAGCCTGATCCTGCAGAACCCACGCAGTGCATTCAACCCTGTGCGCAACATGGCTAGCCATGCCCAGGAAACCCTGAAACTGCGAGGGGTCGTCGGCAGCGCTGCACGTACGCGGATGGATGAATGCCTGGAGGCCGTGGGGTTGGATGACCGCAGTCGGGTCCTGCAGTCGTTCGCGTTCCAGCTCAGCGGTGGCATGTTGCAGCGCATGATGATCGCCCTTGCGCTCATGGCCGAAAGCCCCTTTCTGTTGGCGGACGAGCCCACCAGCGACCTCGACGCCGTGAGCCAGGCGCGCTTTCTCGACCTGCTCATGAAGCTGGTGCAGCAGCACAGGCTTGGCGTGCTGTTGGTGACCCATGACATGGGGGTGGTTGCCCGCTGCGCAGACCATGTCGCGGTGATGGAAGCGGGGCGCGTCGTCGAGCGGCAAACAGTGCATGGCCTGTTCGATCAACCGGCCAGCGCCACCGCCCGCACCCTGCTTGAAGCCCATCAGCTACTAAACGGGAGCCAGCCATGAGCCTCCTGCACGTTAACCAACTCGGGCATGGCTACCGTTGCGGAGGGCTACTGAGCAGACGCGGCTGGCTGCAGGTGCTCGACGGCATTGAGCTTGAGCTGCAGCCCGGTGAGTCGCTTGGCCTGCTCGGCAGCAGCGGCAGCGGCAAGAGCACGCTTGCTCGGTTACTGCTCGGCCTGGAGAAACCCGCGTGTGGCCAGGTGACATTTGCCGGCCAAGAGGTCAGCCGACTGCGCGGCGGTGAGGCCCGTGCTTTCTTGCGCGCCGTTCAGTTGGTACTCCAGGACGCGCCCAGCGCGTTCAACCCGCAACGCAGCATCGGCTGGAGCATTGCCGAGCCGTTGCGTCACCTGAGCGAGCTGGACGAAGCTGCACGCAACGCCCGTACCGTGGAGCTCCTAGAGCACATGGGCCTGCGCAGCGAGCATGCCGAGCGCCTGCCGCACCAACTCAGTGGTGGCCAGCTGCAGCGCGCCAATATCGCCCGCGCGCTGGCCATCTCACCCAAACTGGTAATACTGGACGAGGCCTTGTCAAACCTGGACCGGGTGTTGCAACTGCAGCTGCTGCAGCGCCTGGATGCACTTCGACGCGAGCACGGCACCGCATTCTTGCTGATCACCCATGACCTGAGCCTGGTGCGCTTCTTCTGCCAGCGGGTGGTCGTGTTGGACGCCGGGCGTATCATCGAGGAGCGTCAGATAGACGGTAGGCTTTCGTTCGATCACGCCGTTGGCAAGCAGCTACAGGCCGCAGTACTGCCGGTGCGGCCAACAATGCGCGAGCCTGAGGCAGGGTCGCCGGCGGCCTTGTCACCTGCCGCAGTTCGGGCGACGACTAGACTGAGTGTCTGACCCAGCCGGTGGCTAGCAAAGCTACCTGCCTGCGCCAGCCCCAGAGCCCGACGCCGTGGAGGCACTGCGCACATGAGCTTCATCGTCTGGGTGGCCATGCTCGGCGCAGTCTTGTTGCTGCTGGCGTTGACCTCCTCTTACCTGCGCTGGATCCCGGTCACAACCTCGGTCGTGTGCCTGGCCCTGGGCGTCGCGCTGGGCCCCGGTGGCCTCGGCTTGCTGCAGCTCGAGCTGCCCGATGCGCACGGCTGGATGGAGCACCTGACCGAGGTCGCCGTGCTGTTTTCCCTGTTTGTCAGCGGCCTCAAGCTGCGCCTGCCGCTGAGCAGCCGCAGCTGGCGGGTGGCGGTTTTCCTGGCCGGGCCGGTCATGCTGGCTTGCATCGCCGGGGTCAGCCTGGTGCTGCATTACGGCCTGAACCTGGGCTGGGGGGTGTCGGTGTTGATCGGCGCCATCTTGGCCCCGACCGATCCGGTGCTGGCCACCTTGGTCCAGGTCAATGACGCGCAGGACTACGACCGCGTGCGCTTCAGCCTGTCGGGGGAGGCAGGGCTCAACGATGGGGTCGCCTTTCCGTTCGTAATCCTGGGCTTGCTGCTTGTGCAGGGCGCAGCAGGCAGCCAATGGCTGACTGACTGGTTGTGGCAAGACGTGCTGTGGGCGGTGCCCGCCGGCTTGCTCAGTGGCTACTGGATGGGGCGCGGCCTAGGGCACCTGACCCTGTACCTGCGCACCCGGCACGAGGACAGCACCCTCTCGCCCAACGACTACCTGGCGCTGGCGTTGATCGCGATGGCTTATGTGGTCGCCGACCTGATCCATGGCTATGGGTTTCTCGCCGTGTTCGCTGCCGGGCTGGGCCTGCGACAGGCCGAAGTTCACGCCAGCCCTACCCCACAAGCGCCTGCAGAACACCTTGTGCAGCCTGTGGTTGGCCACCAGCATGTCGCCCCGGAGCACGCGGTCAAAGGCGATATCGCCGCGCTGGAAGACACGCAGGTCGCAGCCGGCATCATGCTGGGCGACATGCTCTCGTTTGGTGGGCTTGTGGAGCGGGCGATGGAGGTGTTTCTGGTGACCTTGCTCGGTGTCGTGTTGATCGAGCACTGGGACTGGCGCGCACTGACCGTAGGCGCGGCGCTGTTCGTGTTCATTCGGCCATTGAGTACGCTGATCATCCCAGGGCGTGGCTTGCTGGACCTTCGCCAGCGCGGCATGCTGGGCTGGTTCGGCATACGTGGTATCGGCAGCCTTTACTACCTGTTCTACTCGGTAAACCACGGCCTGACCACCAGCGATGCCGCGGCCATCACCAACCTCACGCTGTCGGTGGTGGCGCTGAGTATTGTCGTGCATGGGTTAAGCGTGCAGCCTCTTCTGTCGCGTTATGAAGCAGGCCGAAAACGCCGTGACGGCTAACCAAGCGCCCTGCCCTGCGTGACTCGGGTCAAGCACACAGCGCCGGCAGTTCGCTACGCAGCAGTGCCGCAGCGGCGGGCTTTAGGAGGGAGGTATTCAGTGCATCGCGCTCAATCCACTTGCAAGCGACGATCTCATTCTTCGGCACCGGTTTATCCTGATCGTCCAGCTGAAGGGTAAAAATGTAATGGAGGGTGTTACCGACTTGCAGCGTGCATAGCGCCACCAGGCGCTCACGGCAAATCCCTGTTTCCTCTTTCAGCTCTCGGCTGGCGGCGTGCAACGGTGCCTCATTCGTGCCCACACCGCCCCCCGGAAAGCCCCATTTCCCGGCCTTTCTACGCACCAGGAGTATTTTGCCACTGCGAAAGCACAGCACCGTCGCTCTGCTCCTGAGGCTGCTCCTGTCAGACATGTCTACCTCCTACTTCCCAACACAACGCCCTGCGCTCGCAAGCGGCTAGCGTTATTCACTTGGATGCGAATATCGCGCCACTTTCAAAGCAGGCAGCTAGCCTTGAGAAAGCGTGGCCTGGGCGGTAGTTCCGTTCGGCAGAAGAAGATTGTCCAGGCCTGTCGGCAATGAAGGCACCTCGGTGCATGGCACCGGCTTTGCCGGTGATCGCAGGCAAGCCAGCTCCTACAGGCAAGCGCTGCTCTCAAGGGCAGCGTTGCACCTGCGTGTTGGCTTGCCAGCGGGCGGTCAAGCGTCAGGGAGCGCTGCGATAATCGAGATTTCGACCAGCACGGCAGGGTCATACAACTTGGCTTGCACCGTTGCGCGCGCTGGCGCACACCCCTGCGGCAACCATTGATCCCACACCTGATTCATGCCCGCGAAGTCGGCATCGATGTCTTTGAGGTAAAGGGTTGCGGACAAAATCCGTGTCTTGTCTGTGCCGGCCTGGTCGAGCAATCGCTCGATGTTCTGCAAGGTTTCACGGGTTTGCTGCTGCACATCGCCCGCAAAATCGTTGGCAACCTCACCGGACAGGTACACGGTGCCTTGGTGCTTGACCACAAGGCTCATGCGAGCGTTAGTGTGCAGGCGTTCGATCGTCATCTGAAATATCCTTATCTTGTTGTTATATAAATAAAAAGATTGTGAAGCATGCGTAGGCGATTGCTGCATATGACGGGCACGATAAGACTCGTCAGCTAGGCCCATTATCCACAATTGACGTTCAAGCTGTAGCCCGCTGGCTGACAGCGCAACAATCAGCCCACCACCGGCTTCAACAACGCCTGCGCCTCGTAGAGCGGTGGCAGGTAGCGCAGCCGTATCTCGTCGACGCTCAACCGCGAGGCGTGGGTGGTGATCGTCAGCGTCGCCTTCAGCTGGCCGCTACGGTCCAGCAGCGGTACACCCAGCACGCGCATGCCGATTTCGTATTCCTGGTCGACGATGCTGTGGCCCTGCTGGCGCACGCGCTGCAACTCTGCTTCCAGCAGCGCCCGATCGGTCTGGGTATAGGGCGTGAGCGGGCGGAGCGGGTTGCGTGAGAAGTAGTCATCGCGCGCGGCCTCCTCCAGTGCTGCCAGCCAGATTCGCCCGCCGGCGGTGCAGTACATCGGCACCCGCGAGCCGGGCCTGATCGACAACGAGGCGATGTGGCTGTAGCGGCTGCGCACCAGGTGGATGATTTCATCGCCGTCACGGGTGCCGACCGAGACATGCTCCTGGGTCTGCCGCGCCACCTGCTCGACGATGGGCCGCAGCATGCGCGGCAATTGTGCCGAGTCCACGTAGGCCTGGCCGATGCGCAGCGCCTTGGGCGTGAGCCAGTACTGGCGGCTGTCGGTGTCGGCAAAGCCTTCGTGTACCAACGTCAGCAGGAAGCGGCGCGCGGCACTGGGGGTCAGGCCCGATTGCCTGGCTGCCTGCGGCACGGTCAGGCGTGGCTGATCGACGCTGAACAGTTGCATCAATGCCAGGCCTTTCTGCAAGCCCACGATCAGGTCGCGGGGGTGGATATCGGGTTTGTCCATGGGGGTTCTCCAGTGATGCGCGAGCCCGGGTAGGAGCAGCCTTGTGCTGCGAAGAGGCCGGTGGCAACACCCTCGATCTTCGCTGTTTTTACTGGCCTCTTCGCAGCACAAGGCTGCTCCTACAGTGAGGGAGCGTGTTTATGACGGACATTTTTTGGTATTACCCGCCAATAATCGCTACCTGACTGCGATTATCGCACTACCCGCCCGACAAGCGCATTTTCCCGCGCCCTGTACCCGGTCACCCTTGCTGCACAACAACAGCAAGCACGGAGGTCAGCATGATTCGGGGTTCGACAGAACTGGTCGCCATCGTCGGTTCACCCATCACCCAGGTGAAATCGCCTGAAAACTTCAACACCTGGTTCGCCAGCAACGGCTGCGACCTGGCAATGCTCCCCATCGACCTGCAAGAGACTGCGCTGGAAGCCTTTGTCGGCAGCCTGCGCGGCTGGCAGAACCTGCGCGGTTGCGTGGTCACCGTGCCCTACAAACAGGCACTGGCCGCACGCCTGGACGGCCTCAGTGCGCGCGCCGCCGCACTGGGTTCGGTCAACGTGGTGCGCCGCCACAGTGACGGCCGCCTGCTCGGCGACAATGTCGACGGCGCAGGCTTTCTTGGCGCCGCACGCAAACAGGGCTTTCAACCGGCAGGCAAACGCGCGCTGGTGATTGGTTGTGGTGGGGTGGGCAGTGCAATTGCCTATGCACTGGGCGAAGCGGGCGTGCGCCAGATCATCCTGAGCGACCCCAGCGCTATCCGCGTTGGCGCGCTTTGCGAAGTACTCGGCACAGCCTTCCCCAGTCTCGAAATCGCCACCCACTACCGCTCGCTGGAAGCGTTCGACCTGGTGGTCAACGCGTCGCCGGTTGGCATGGGCAGCACCGATGAGTTGCCGCTGCCAGCGCCGATGCTGACAACCCTGCAACCCTCCACGTTGGTTGCCGACGTGGTCACCTCGCCAGAAATCACCCCGCTGTTGCAGCAGGCACGCGACCGGGGCTGTGCGATCCAGACTGGCCCGCAGATGGCCTTTGCCCAACTCGGCCACCTCGGCGCCTTCATGGGCGTCACCCCGCTGGAGATCTGAGCCATGGCCGCTACCGAACACGCGCAACCGGTGTACGACTTGGTGGTCCTCGGCAGTGGTGCCGGGGGCTTTGCCGCCGCCGCCACAGCTGCCAGCCTTGGCCTGAAAGTACTGGTCGTGGAGAAAGCCGACACCTTCGGCGGCACGTCGGCGATTTCCGGCGGTGCGGCATGGGTGTATGGCACCGATCAAGCCCGTGCAGCCGGCGCCAAAGACTCCCCCGAAGCCATGCGCACCTACCTGAAAACCGTAATTGGTGCCGGCTACAACGCACCGCTGGTAGACGCCTTCATTGCACGCGGGCATGAAGCGCTGCGCTGGCTGGAGCGCCACACCGAACTGCGCTATGCCCTGCGCCCGCACTCACCGGACTATTACCCGGATGAGCCCGGCGCCACCCAGTTCGGCCGAGCACTGGAAATGGTCGAATACGACGGCCGCCGCCTCGGCCCGCGCTTCAAGGACCTGAAAATGCCGCCGCCGGGCATGCTGTTGTTCGGCGGGATGATGGTCAACCGTGTGGATATCCAGCATTTTCTTGGCCTGCGCAAATCACCACGCTCCCTGTGGCATTGCCTGAAGTTGATGGCGCGCTATGCGTTGGACCGCCTTCGCCACCACCGTGGCACCCGCCTGACCACCGGCAATGCGCTGATTGCACGCCTGGCCACCACGGCCTTTGCCCATGGCACGCAACTGTGGCTGCGCAGCGAGGCTAAGGCGCTGATCGTCGAGCACGGCGCGGTGACTGGCGTGGTGGTGCAGCACGAAGGCCGGCGCGTGCAGGTGCGTGCCCGGGGTGGCGTGGTCTGCGCCATGGGCGGCTTCGCAGCCGGCGAACTGGCTGCCGCCTACCGCCCGGGCGTTAATGCGCCGCACCTGACCATGTCGCCGCCAACCAACGACGGCGCCGCGCTGCACCTGGGTGAAGCGGTGGATGCTGCCCACGGCGAGGGGCTGGCCGCTAACTTCTTCTGGGCACCCGTTTCCGAATTGCGCCATGCCAATGGTGAGCGCGAACGCTTCCCGCACCTGGTCACCGACCGTGCCAAACCGGGGGTGATCGCGATCAACCCGGCCGGGCAGCGCTTCGTCAACGAGTCGAACTCCTACCATCACTTCGTGCAGACCATGTTCGCCAGCAACCTCACCACCTGCTGGCTGATCTGCGACGCCGAGGCCATGAACCGCTACGGCCTGGGCCTGGCACGCCCGAAACCTGTGAACAACGCGGCACTGATCGACGCCGGCTACCTGTACCGCGGCGACACACCGCACGCCCTGGCCGAGGCCATCGGCGTCGACCCTCAGGCATTGCAGGCGACGCTGGAGCGCTTCAACGCCGACGCCCGCAACGGCATCGACCGCGCATTCGACAAAGGCGGCAACAGCTACAACCGCTACATGGGCGACCCGCATCACACGCCCAACCCCTGCCTCGCGCCCCTGGTCAAAGCGCCCTTCTACGCCATCCAGCTCCACACCGGCGACCTGGGCTCGGCACGCGGCCTGGTGACCGACGCCCATGCCAACGTGCTCAACCGCGCCGGTACGCCGGTTGCCGGCCTTTATGCAACGGGCAACGACATGAACTCATTGATGAACGGCACCTACCCCGGCCCAGGCATCACCCTTGGCCCTGCCCTCACCTTCGGCTGGATCGCCGCCAGCCATATTGCCAACCGCCTGCAGGCGCAGGCCCACCCTCTGGAGACAAACGCATGTACTACGAACTGAGAACCTACACCCTCGACCCTCTGAAAATGGCCGACTGGCTGGCCCTGTACCAAAGCCACGCGCTGGCGGTGCAGAGCGAGCACCTGGGCAAGCTGGTCGGTTTCTTTACCAGTGAATTCGGCGAGGTCAACCAGGTGGTGCACCTGTGGGCCTACAGCAGCCTCGACGACCGCATGCAGCGCCGCGCGGCGATGGCGGCGGACCCGCGCTGGGCGGAGTTCTCGCAGCGCAATCGCGAGCTGGGCGCAGTGTTGCGGTTGCAGTCGCGGTTGATGCGGCCCACCGGCTTTTCGCCGCTGCAGTAACTGACGCACCCTCCCACCTGACCGGAGCCCCTCCATGCAACCCCTGGAATGTGACGTACTTGTCCTCGGCTCCGGCGCCTCTGGCCTGGCTGCCGCAGTAACCGCCGCCCATCACGGCCTGAAGGTGATCGTCGCGGAAAAGGCCAGCCAGTTCGGCGGCACCAGCGCCTGGTCGGGGGGCTGGTTATGGATACCCCGCAACCCGCTGGCGATCGCCGAAGGCACCGTCGAAGCCGACGATGCGCCCGAACGCTACCTGCGCGCACAGACCCACGTCGCCGAACTGGACCCTCGCCAGCAGGCGTTTTTGCGCCATGGACCCGAGATGGTGGCGTTCTTCCAGCGACATACCGCCGTGCAGTTCCAGTCCGGGACGAAAATGCCCGACATGCACGAGGGGGATGGCAGTGCGCGTGGCGGGCGCTCCCTGTGTGCGCAGCCGTTCGACGGGCGCCTGCTTGGGCACTGGATCCACCGGCTACGGCCGCCCCTGGATATCGTCAGCCTGGCCGGCATGGGCATCGCCGGTGGCGCAGACATGGCCGCCTTCTTCAACGCCAGCCGCTCACCCAAGGCGGCCTGGCACGTCGGCAAACGCCTGCTGCGCCATGGGCGCGACTTGCTGCTGCACCGTCGCGGCCTGCAGTTGGTCAACGGCAACGCGCTGGTGGCGCGCCTGCTGCGCAGTGCCCTCGACCTGGGCGTGACGCTGTTGCATGACCGGCAGGCCACAGGCTTGCTGAGGGATGGGCGTATCACAGGCGTGCAGTTCAGCGATGGCCAGGTGATCCATACGCGACGCGGTGTCGTGTTGGCCTGCGGCGGGTTCCCCCATGACCGCCAGCGCATCGCCCAGCTGATACCCCATGCCCCTGAGGGCGATCGCCATTATTCCGCAGCGCCGCCGCAGAACAATGGCGACGGCCTGCGCCTGGGCGAACAGGTCGGCGCACAGGTCGCCACCACGGCGGCCCACGCCGGGGCCTGGGCGCCGGTCTCACTGGTGCCGCGAAGCGACGGCAGCCTCGGCCACTTCCCGCACCTGATCGACCGCGCCAAGCCGGGTTTCATTGCCGTGCGCGGTGACGGTCGGCGGTTCGTCAACGAGGCCGACAGCTACCACGCCTTCATGAATGCACTGTTCACCTCCACGCCACCCGGTGAGGAGCACGAAGCCTGGTTGATCTGTGACCACGCCGCGCAACGTCGCTACGGCATCGGCTGGGCCAAGCCGTTCCCCTTCCCTGCCGGCTTCTATGAGCGCCGTGGCTACCTGTTCAGCGGCCCTACCCTGGGGCAGCTGGCCGCACGCTGCGGGATCGACGCAGCGCAACTGCAGCGCACCGTGGCACATTTCAACCACCATGCGGCGCAGGGCACGGACCCGGACTTCCAGCGTGGCGCATCGCTGTATAACCGTGCGCAGGGCGACCCCTTGCACGCGCCCAATCCGTCGCTGAGGCCGCTGCTGCACGGGCCCTTTCATGCGGTAAAACTGCTGCCCGGCAGCCTCGGCACCTTCGCTGGCCTGCACACGGATGCTTCGGCACAGGTAATGGACAGCCTGCAGCGCCCAATACCTGGCCTGTTCGCGGTCGGCAACGACATGCACAGCATCATGGGCGGGCACTACCCCAGTGGCGGTATCACCCTTGGCCCTGGGATGACCTTCGGTTACCTGGCAGGCATGGCACTGTGCAATCAGCCAGAAGACGCCGCGTCACTTTTGTTCGATCATCGAACAGTAGCCCCATCTTTGAATTGACGCTCCCCCCTTCACTGCTCACCATAAATGACCTTGCACGCCCAGCCTTGCCCAGGGCAAAACCGCGTTCCAGACGCATTGCCGTTCAAAACAATTTCAAGAAACGACTTCACATGACCCCTTCCAAGTTCGACACTGCCAGCCCCCGCCTCGCCCATGGATCCATCGGCGACAAGGTGCGCGGCGCCTTCGCCGTCGGCAAGACCCGCTGGGGCATGCTTGCCCTGGTGTTCTTCGCCACCACCCTGAACTACATCGACCGTGCCGCCCTCGGCATCATGCAGCCCGTTCTCGCCAAGGACATGGGCTGGACGGCGATGGACTACGCCAACATCAACTTCTGGTTCCAGGTCGGCTATGCCATCGGCTTTGTGCTGCAGGGCCGGCTGATCGACAAAGTCGGGGTAAAGCATGCCTTCTTCGGCGCCGTCCTGCTGTGGAGCCTGGCCACCGGCGCCCATGGCCTGGTGACCTCGGCAGCAGGCTTCATGGTCTGCCGCTTCATTCTGGGCCTGACCGAGGCGGCCAACTATCCAGCGTGTGTAAAGACCACGCGCCTGTGGTTCCCCGCCGGCGAGCGCGCCATCGCCACCGGGCTGTTCAACGCCGGCACCAACGTCGGCGCCATGGTCACCCCGGCGCTGCTGCCGCTGATTCTCGCTGCCTGGGGTTGGCAGGCCGCGTTCATCGCCATGGGTAGCCTCGGCTTGGTCTGGGTGGTGTTGTGGGGTTTGAAGTATTTCAACCCTGAGACGCACCCGCACGTTCGCCAGAGCGAGCTGGACTATATCCAGCAAGACGTGGAGCCCGAAGCCAAACCGGTGCCGTTCAGCCGCATCCTGCGCCAGCGCGGCACCTGGGCCTTTGCCGTGGCCTACTCGATCACGGCGCCGGTGTTCTGGTTTTACCTGTACTGGCTGCCGCCGTTTCTCAACCAGCAGTACGACCTGGGCATCAGCGTCACCCAGATGGGCATCCCGTTGATCCTGATCTGGCTGACTGCAGACTTCGGCAGCATCGGCGGCGGCATTCTGTCGTCCTGGCTGATCGGCCGCGGCGTGCGCGCCACCCGTGCCCGGTTGATCTCGATGTTGATCTTTGCCTGCACCATCGTCAGCGTGGTCTTCGCTGCCCACGCCAGTGGCCTGTGGGTCGCGGTGCTTGCCATCGCCGTGGCGGTCGGCGCGCACCAGGCCTGGACCGCGAACATCTGGAGCCTGGTCATGGACTACACGCCCAAGCATCTGGTGAGCACGGTGTTCGGCTTCGGCAGCATGTGCGCGGCCATCGGCGGCATGTTCATGACACAGATCGTCGGCAGCGTGCTGACGGTCACCCACAACAATTATGCGGTGCTGTTCACCATGATTCCGGTGATGTACTTCATTGCCCTGGTGTGGATGTACTTCATGGCACCGCGTGGGATCGAGGCCGCGTAAAGGCCTTTCAGGTTTCCTCTATGGGGCTCTTCGGAGCCTCTTTTTTTGCCTGCAGACAGGCTATTGGACCTTTGCCCTAACTTGGACCGGCCTTGAGGTTTACTGTCATGCGCTGCTTTGCAGCCCTTGCCTGGCAAGCCAGCTTTCACAGAACAACACATACCGAATAGATTTAGCAGGGACCTGTGGGAGCGGGTTTACCCGCGAACACCGGCGAAGCCGGTGCCATACACCGCGGCGCCTGCATCGCCGGCAAGCCGGCTCCCACAGGAGTGGGGACTCGCTTTCGATCTTTGTTCTCTGCGCCGCATAGCGGCCCTTGAGCTCAAACCCGCGCCAATACCGCCTTGGCTTTCTCCAGCGCCATCCGCGCACGCTGCTCGCCACTCACGCCCTGCTCCAGTAACTGCCGCGTCGGAATCTCCAGGCTCAGCGGTACGGTGGCCGGCAAGCCACGCAACAGGCCGATCAAATCAGCATCGCCATCACCCGGGAAGCGCCGTTCGTTGCGGGCCTGGCGCAGGATCTCGTCCATGTCGTCCGGCACCGGGCCGGCCACGTCGCACAGCTGCGCATAGCGCATGCGCTGCGGTGCCAGGTGGGCCAGGTCGTCGAGTGAGGAAGCCGAGCGGTTGAAATGGAAGGCGTCCACCAGAACGCAGCCGTTTGCCCGGTCAGCGTTGGCAACCACCCGCATGGCCTGGCGCAGGTCGCGAACATCAGTCCAGGGCATGAACTCCAAGTGCGGATGGATGCCATAGCCCGCCGACAGGTCGCACAGTGCGGCAAAGCGCTCCGTGAGGCGTGCCTCGTCCGGGTCGTTACCGGCCACCAGCAGTTCGGTCCCGCCCAGCTCGGCACCCACCGCCAGAATGGCTTCGAAATCGGCAACACAGGTTTCGGGCTTGAGGCGCAGGATTTCCAGGTCGAGTACCTTGATGCCAGTGTCGCGCAGGCGCGCCTGGGTCTGCCGGCGCAGGTCAGCGTCGGCCACCAGCGGGAAGTGCTGTTCCTCTGCGGTAGCCGGCACCAAACGCAGGCCCACGTGGCTGTAGCCAGCACGGGCAGCGGCCTCCACCATGGCCGGCGGCGAAAGCTCGAGCACCGTCAGCGCGGCAAGGGAAAAAATACGGTCAGTCATGTTCGTTACCTGAAGGCAATTAAAGGTGTGAAGGGGGCTCGCGTCAGGCGATCGTCTCGGGGGCACAGGCCCGGCCGCTTTCGGCTGCCTGGCGGATCGCCTCGACCAGGGCCAGCGTGCGGCCACCATCTGCAGCGTCGGTCAAGGGGGCCTCTTCACCGCGGGCGACGCGAATGAAGTGCTGCAATTGCAAGGTCAACGCTTCACCTGCCGGCGTTTCGGCGCCACTTTGCAGCAAGGGTGTGTGCCAGCCGGAGCCTGCTTCGCCGTACTGCCAGTGCTTGAGCTGCGGAATGCTCAGCGCGCCGTGGCTGCCGGCCAGCAGGTAGCAGGGCTGGCCGTCCTGACGCGGGTAGATCGGGCTCTCGCCGGACGTCAACTCCCAGCTCCAGGGGGCAGCCACCGCGTCCGAACCCGTCAGACTGCCCAGCGCCCCGTTGGCGAACTGCAGCAGCACAGCGGCGCTGTCTTCATTGGCATACCCACGCACATCGTTGCGGGTGAACGCCTGCACCTGCACGACCTCGCCGCACAGGTAGCGCAGCAGGTCGAGGTCGTGGATCAGGTTGGTCAACAAAAAACCGGCGCCCGGCTCGCGGCGCCAGGGGGTGTCGAAGTAGCTGTCGGGCTTCTGCAACTGCCACAGCGCAGTGACATTGATCAACCTACCCAGCGCCCCCTCGGCGATCAGGCCGCGCGCGCGGGCGATCAGCGGGTTGTGCCGACGATGGTGGCCGACCAGCACTGGCACGCCACAGCACTTGGACGCTTCGATCAACGCACGGACTTCGTCCAGGTGCACGCCCACAGGCTTTTCCACCAGCACCGGCACGCCGGCTGCGATGCAATCGAGCGCGGTGGCCACGTGCAGGTTGTTGGGGTTGGCGACGATCACGGCCTCGGGTTTGACGCTGGCCAGCATCTGCCGGTGATCGGCGTAATAGGCCACCCCGCATTCGGCGGCGAAAGCCTCAGCCTGCGGGCCGGGGTCTGCCACCGCGCACAACTGCGCTTGCGGCAGCTGGCGCAGGTGCTGGTAATGCTGGCGGCCCATGATACCGGCGCCAATCAGGGCGATACGAAGCGGTGCATTCAACGGACTGTCCTCTTGTCATTGTTGTCGGGCACAAATTACGGAACAGTGTTCCATAATTCATGATCGACAATTTAGAACTCGGGTCCGCTTTTCAAAAGCGCCGCCTGCACAGACTGTGCGGTTATCGACCACTAATGAACAGGCGACGCTTTAGGCAAACAGCTCACTGGCCTGGCTGGCCGACGAGAGTTCGCCCACCGCCGCCAACAAGAGTGCTGCCAGTTCAGGCAGGCGCGCTTGCGCCAGCCGGGCGCTGGGGCCGGCGATGCTCAGCACCCCGATCACCTCGTCAGTGCGTGGGCGCCGCACCACGGCGGCCAACGCTGACGTGCCCACCGCTGAGGTCTGCTCGACCCAGGCATAGCCACGCTCCCGTGCACGCTGTAGGTAGCCCAGCAGTTCATCCGTGGAACGCGGCGCATTCGGGCCGAACTGTGCCGGGTCGGCGATGCCTTGGCGCAAGACCATCTGCAGCGCCTCGTCGTCGCTCAGGCTGGCCAACCAGGCATGCCCGGAGGCGGTGTAGAACAGCGGGGCATCGCGGCCCATGTCGGGGTCGTAGCGCAAGCCGGAGCGCGCGCCCTGAGACTTGGCGATCCAGGTCTGGCGGCTGCCTTCGATCACGCCCAGGCGCACCAGCTCGCCGCTGTCCTGGGCAAGGCGGTCAAGAATCGGCTGAATGATGTCGGCGCCACTGCTGGACAGGTAGCGAAAGCCCATCGCCACCAGCTTGGCAGACAGCTGATAGCGGCTGTTGTCGCGGTTCTGCCGCACGTAGCCCAGGCGGATCAGCTCGGCCAGCATGCGGTGGGTGGCGCTCTTGGGGATCTCCAGGCGCTCGGCCAACGTCTGCAGGGCAAGGCCCTCAGGCTCTCCGGTCAGGCTTTCTACAAGACTGAAGGCACGTTCGATCTGACTACCAGCCATGGCTAATGTCCCTGAAAAATGGATGAATTCTGGAAGATGATTCCACAGCCACTGCCATCGGCGCAGCAGGCGGGCGTTGAAGTGTCCGGTTATCGACCAGTTATGCATGTCCTCACTTGCATCTGGCACCGTCCCACATGAAGAATATGGAATCACGTTCCAATAATAATACTGGAGACCCTGCGATGCCTACCGACACCTTGCAAGCCGAATACGACGTTCTGGTCATTGGCTCAGGCGCAGCCGGCCTGGCCGCAGCGGTAACGGCAGCCTGGCATGGGCAGCGCGTGATGCTGGTAGAGAAGGCGCCGGTGTTCGGCGGTGCCACAGCCTGGTCCGGCGGCTGGGCCTGGGTTCCACGCAACCCGCTGGCCCGCCGCGCCGGCATCGTTGAAGACATCGATCAGCCCCGTACCTACCTGCGTAACGAATTGGGCACGCATTACGATGCTGAACGGGTTGATGCCTTCCTCGAGGCCTGCCCACACATGGTCGCCTTTTTCGAGGAACACACTGCGCTGCAGTTTGTCGACGGCAACGCCATCCCCGACATGCATGGCGACACACCCGGCGCCGCCACCGGTGGGCACCAGGTGATCGCCGCGCCCTATGATGCCCGCGAGGTCGGCGCGCTGTTGCCCCGCCTGCGCAAGACCCTGCGCGAGACCTCGTTCATGGGCATGCCGATCATGGCCGGCCCTGACCTGGCCGCCTTCCTCAACATGACCCGCTCGCCACGGGCCTTCTTGCATGTGTGCAAGCGCTTTGGCCGCCACCTGTACCACCTCGCCCGCCATGGCCGGGCCATGCACCTGGTCAACGGCGTGGCTCTGGTGGCGCGCCTGGCCAAATCGGCCGAAGACCTGGGCGTGCGGCTGCTGGAATCTGCCCCGGCCAAGCGCCTGCTGATTGAGCACGGTCAAGTGCGCGGCGCCGTGATAGGCACACCGCAGGGTGACCTTACCGTCCGCGCGAAAGCCGTGGTGCTCGCCGCCGGGGGCTTCCCCAACGACAGTGCGCGGCGCCGGCAGCTGTTTGCGCGTGATGCCAGTGGCCATGACAACCTCGCCCTGCCCCCGCAGTCCTGCTCGGGCGATGGCCTGCGCCTTGGCGAATCGGCAGGCGGTGTGGTGGCCACCGACCTGAAATCTGCAGTGGCCTGGGCACCGGTCTCCAAAGTGCCGCACCGCGACGGCAGCGTCGGCCACTTCCCGCACATCATCGAACGCGGCAAGCCCGGCGTTATTGGCGTGTTGGCCAGCGGTAGGCGCTTCGTCAACGAAGCGCACGGCTACTACGACTATGTGTCAGCCATGCTCGAGGCGGTGCCGCCGGGCGAGGAAGCCTGCTCGTGGCTGATCTGCGACCACCGCTTCCTGCGCCGTTACGGCCTCGGTCACGCCCGACCTGCGCCGTTGCCGGTATGGCCGCACCTGCGCAGTGGCTACCTCAAGCGCGGTGCCAGCATCGAACAATTGGCCCGCGCCTGCGGCATCGACCCTGTCGGCTTGAGTGCCACCGTCGCGGAGTACAACAGCCACGCGCGCCATGGCCAAGACCCGGCTTTCGGCCGCGGCTCCACGCCGTTCAACCGCAAGCAGGGTGACCCGGCGTACAGCGGGCCGAACCCATGCGTGGCGCCGATCGAACAAGGGCCGTTCTATGCTGTGAAGGTTCAGCCCGGTTGCTTTGGCACCTTTGCCGGCTTGCGCACCGATGGCCATGCACGGGTACTGGATGAGCAAGGCCAGCCGATTGGCGGGCTTTATGCCGCCGGTACCGACATGGCCAGTGTGTTTGGCGGCTGGTACCCCTCAGGCGGCATCAACCTGGGCCCGGCGCTGACGTTCGGTTACGTGGCCGGGCGGCATATTGCCGGGGCGCAGGCACCGGAATAAGGCCACCGTTTGGCGGTCACCGGGTAAAAACTGTACAAAAAAATCATCCTGTATAGCTTTGCGGCGAAAGCTAAACTATACCTGTACAAGAAAACTTTTTTGTACAGGAAAGTGAATGCACAGCTACCTGCAAACCTTCGCCGAACGCTTTGCCAGCCTCGATGCGCACACCCTCGACATGCTCGGTGACCTGTACAGCGAGGACGTGACCTTTCGCGACCCCCTGCACCAGATCAGCGGCTTGCCTGCGCTGCGGGGGTACTTCGCGCAGCTGTACGCGAACGTGCAGGAGGTACGCTACACCTTCGAGGGTTACGACGAAGTGCAGCCGGGGCACGGGTACCTGCGCTGGACCTTGCATTTTCGCCACCCTCGCCTAGGCAATGGCGCGCTGATCAGCCTGCAAGGCTGCAGCCACCTGCGTTGGCACGAGCGGGTTCACTTTCATCAGGATTACTTCGACGCCGGTGCGCTGCTTTACGAGCACGTCCCGATCATGGGCAGCGCGGTCCGCTGGCTCAAAGGCAGGCTGGCATGAGCCGCTGCTGGGTGACCGGTGCCAGCAGTGGCATGGGCGCGGCGCTGGCCCTGCGCTTGCTGGAGCAGGGGCACCAGGTGGCCTTGGGTGGCCGCCAGGCCGAGCGCTTGGCACCTTTAGCAGCGCGGTTTGCGCAGCAGGCAATGCTGGCCATCGGCGATAACGACGAACCGGGCCAGGTCGCCAAGGTCGCCGAGCAGATCGAGCATGCCTGGGGTGCACTCGACCTGGTGATCCTCAACGCGGGCACCTGCGAATACCTGGAACCAGGGCACTTCGACCCGGCGCTGGTCGAACGGGTGATGCGCACCAACCTGATCGGCACCAGCCACTGCCTTGCCGCTGCCCTGCCCTTGCTGCGCCGTGCCCAGCACCCGCACCTGGTGGTGGTGGGCAGCTCGGTGAGCTGGCTGGCCCTGCCCCGCGCTGGCGCCTATGGCGCGTCCAAGGCGGCCTTGCGTTACCTGGTGGAGTCGCTGCGCATCGACCTGGTCCGCGAGGGCATTGATGTCACCCTCGTCAGCCCTGGCTTCGTCGACACGCCCTTGACCCAGCGCAACGACTTCCCCATGCCACAGCGCTGGAGCGCCGAGCGTGCCGCCGGGCACATCGTCGCGCGCCTGGGCAAACGCCCGCTGGAAATCAACTTCCCCGGCGCTTTCACCTGGGTGTTGCGCCTGCTCGGCGCATTGCCGGTGCGCTGGCGTCTGCAGCTAGGCCAACGCCTGGCACGAAACCCACGGGAATAGCACGCCATGCGCATCGCAATCATCGGCAGCGGTATCGCTGGCCTCACCTGTGCCCACTTGCTCTCACGCCAGCATGCGCTGACGGTGTTCGAGGCGGCTGACTGGGTGGGTGGCCACACCCACACCGTCGACGTGAACTGGGGCGGCCAGCAGTATGCGCTGGACACCGGGTTCATCGTCTTCAACGACTGGACTTACCCGCATTTCATTCGCCTGCTCGAACACCTGGGGGTGGCTTCGCGGCCGACTCAGATGAGCTTTGCGGTGCATGACCCCGCCAGTGGCCTGGAGTACAACGGCCATGACCTCGACACCTTGTTCGCCCAACGGCGCAACCTGTTGTCACCTGGGTTCTGGGGCATGCTGCGCGACATCCTGCGCTTCAATCGCCAAGCCCTGGCCGACCTGGACAACCGGCGCATCGAAGAAGACACCACGCTGGGCAGCTACCTGCGCACACACGGCTATGGGCGGCGCTTCATCAACCACTACATCGTGCCCATGGGCTCGGCGATCTGGTCGATGTCACGCGCCGACATGCTGGGCTTTCCGTTGCAGTTTTTCGTGCGTTTTTGCCGCAACCACGGTTTGCTGTCGGTCAACCAGCGCCCGCAATGGCGGGTGATCGAAGGTGGATCGCGCAGCTACGTGGCACCGTTGTGCCGGCCCTTTGCCGAGCGTATCCGGCGCAACTGCCCCGTGGCCCGGGTGATCCGTGACGCCGACGGCGTGACTGTGATCAGCGCTGCCGGTACCGAGCGCTTCGACAAGGTGGTGTTCGCCTGCCACAGCGACCAGGCCCTGGCCCTGCTGGCAACACCCAGTGCGGACGAGCGCGCGGTGCTGGGTACCCTCACCTACGCCAGCAACGATGTGGTGCTGCACACCGACACTCGCCTGCTACCGCGTCGGCGCAAAGCCTGGGCCAGCTGGAACTATCGGCTGGGCGGCGCCGAGCAGGCACCTGCGGCACTCACCTACAACATGAACATCCTGCAGGGCATCGACGCCCCGGTCACCTTCTGCGTGAGCCTCAACCAGACCGCACAGATTGACCCGGCGCAGGTGCTCGCCCGCTTCAGCTACAGCCACCCGCAGTACAGCCTTGCGGCCTTGGCTGCGCAGGCCCGCCAAGGCGAATTGCAGGGCCGCCAGCACAGCTACTACTGCGGTGCCTACTGGGGCAACGGCTTCCATGAAGACGGCGTGCTCAGCGCGTTGAAAGTGGCAGAATACTTCGGAGAGCGCTTGTGAACAGCAGCCTGTGTCATGGCTGGGTCAGCCATCGGCGGCTGACCCCGCGGCACCATGCATTCCGCTACCGGGTCGGCATGTTCTACCTGGACCTGGACGAGCAAACACACTGGCGCGGCCTGTCGCGCTGGCTCGCGCGTTCGCGGCTGGCGCCCTTGTGCTGGCGGGAAACCGACTACCTGCCCGCACTGACCGTGCGTGGCATACCGTTGGCCCAGGCCGCCCGCCAGCTGGTCGGCCAAGCAACCGGGCACGCACCCGAAGGCGCGGTGCACCTGCTCACGCAACTGCGCTGCTGGGGGCTGTCGTTCAACCCGGTGAGCGTCTACTTCTGCCATGACCGCGACGGCCACCTGGTGGCGATACTGCTGGAGGTCCGCAATACACCTTGGCGGCAGCGCCACCACTACGTGCTACCGGTGCAAAACGGCCAACCCGACGCATTTAGCCTGGCCAAGGCGTTTCATGTATCGCCGTTCATGCCGCTGGACATGGACTACCGCCTGCGCTTCGTGCTCGACGGCCAGCGCGTCCACGTGCACATGGCGAACTGGCGCGATGGGCACAAGGTATTCGAGGCCCACCTGGCGCTGCGCCGCGAACCGCTGGACCGGCCCGCCTTGCACCGCTACATCCTGAGCTTCCCGTGGATGAGCCTGCGTACGGTGTCTGCCATCTACTGGCAGGCCCTGCGCCTGCTGCTCAAGCGCACCCCTGTCTACAACCACACCGCCAGCCAGGGCGACCTGAGCCTTGGCCACGCCTGTAAGGAACCTGACCATGTCCGACCCCACACTGAGCGTTAGCAAGTCGGCCGGCCTGACGCCGGTACTTGGCAGCCTGGCCCGGATGGCCGTGCTGGCGCAATTGCGGCGCTTGAGCCAAGGCTGCCTGCGTTTGATTTGCAATGACCAGCACTGGAACTTCGGTGACGCCGGCAGCGCGCTGTATGCCGAAGTCGAGATCGTCGATGATGCCGCCTGGAGCCTGATCGCCGGCAACGGTTCGATCGGTGCTGGGGAGGCTTATATCCACGGCTACTGGCGCACCCCCGACCTGGCGGCGGTAACCCGCCTGTTCGTGGCCAACCTGGACGTGCTGGATGCCCTTGAAGGTGGCCTGGCGCGCTTCGGCCGCCCGGCACTGCGCCTACTGCATCGCCTTAACCGCAACAGCCGGCGCGGTGCGCGGCGCAACATCCTGGCCCACTACGACCTGGGCAATGCGCTGTTCGAACGGCTGCTCGACCCAACCCTGATGTATTCCGCGGCACAGTTCGACAGCCCCGAGCAGAGCTTGGAGCAGGCCCAGCTGAACAAGCTGGAGCGCATCTGCCAGAAGCTTGAGCTCAAGCCCCACGAGCACCTGCTGGAAATCGGCAGCGGCTGGGGCAGCTTGGCCATCCATGCCGCTACCCACTTCGGCTGCCGCGTGACCACAACGACGCTTTCCGAGGCGCAGTACGCGCACACGCTGCAACGTGTGCAGGCGGCAGGCCTGGAGCAGCGCATCACGGTACTGCGCGAGGACTACCGCGATTTGCAAGGGCGCTTCGACAAGTTGGTGTCGATCGAAATGATCGAAGCCGTCGGCCATCGTTACCTGCCCCTGTACTTTCGCCACTGCGCCGCGCTGCTAAAGGACGACGGCCTGATGCTGTTGCAGGCCATCACCATTCGTGACCAGCGCTACGAAAAGGCCCGGCGTTCGGTGGACTTCATACAACGCTACATCTTCCCCGGGGGTGCCCTGCCCTCGCTAAGCGTCCTGCTCGACACCGCCAGCCGCCAGACGGCGCTGAACCTGGTGCACCTGGAGGACTTTGGCACCGACTATGCGCGCACCCTGCGCCATTGGCGCGACAACCTGCGCCATGCGCGCAACGCGTTGATGGAGTTGGGCTACGACGAAACCTTCCAGCGCCTGTGGGAGTTCTACCTGTGTTATTGCCAGGGCGGTTTCGAAGAGCGCGCCATTGGCGTGGCACAGCTGCTATGGGCCGCGCCCCAGGCCCGCCGCGCACCCCTACCAGGCGCCTGACCAGGCAGGCAAAGGCTGCTCCTACAAAGGGCGGGTCATGTGATCACTGCGGTATCGGCATCGCCAGGTTGATTCAGAAAACACGTGCCTGAGCCTGGCATGCAATGGCTGCACACTTCCCAGTAGGAGCAGCCTTGTGCTGCGAAGAGGCCAGTGAACATTGCGAAGATCAACGGTGCTGTCGCCGGCCTCTTCGCAGCACAAGGCTGCTCCTACAAAGGGCGGGCCATGTGATCACTGCGGTACCGGCATCGCCAGGGTGATGCAGAAAACAGGCGCCTGAGCCTGGCATGCAATGGCTGCACACTTCCCGGTAGGAGCAGCCTTGTGCTGCGAAGAGGCCAGTGAACATTGCGAAGATCAAGGGTGCTGTCGCCGGCCTCTTCGCAGCACAAGGCTGCTCCTACAAAGGGCGGGTCATGTGATCACTGCGGGAGCGGCATCGCCAGGGTGATGCAGAAGGTAGTACCCGCCTGCTCGGTCGATGTGACCGAAACTTCACCTGCATGCGCCTGGGCTATCTGCCTGACAATAAACAGCCCCAGCCCAATGCTGCCGGCCTTTGCAGCCCGTTGCTGGCCGCGTACCAGCGGCTCGAACAGGCGCCCAAGCAGCTCGGCAGGGATGGGTACGCCCCAATTGTGTACGCTCACGGTAGCTGCACGCCCATAACTGCGCGATGTCACTTGTATGGGCGCACCGCGCTCGCCATAGGCGACGGCATTGGCGACCAGGTTGCTGACGGCTTGATGAAGGCGGTCCTTGTCGAACAGGGCGCTGCGCTCGCCCAGGTGCAGGTGAATCAAGGGGTAATCGGGGCAGGTCAGGCGCAGCTCTTCCACGCACCTTGCAACAGCCTCTGACAGGTCGCACAGCACAGGATGCAGGGCAATGCCCCGCCCTTCTTGCGGCAACGTGTAGTCCAGAAGGTCCGCCACCAGCCGCTGGGCCCGCGCCACCGAATCGCTGATGGTGCCCAGCAGCTTGAGCGTATCGGCAGTGTGCTGGCGACGCGACAGCAACTCTGCAGCCATGCTCACGGCCTGCAGCGGTGTACGCAGGTCATGGCAGACCATGCCCAGCATCTGCTGGGGCGACACGGTCGGCTTGTACATCGGCGCCGGTAAAGGGGGCATCAGGGCGAGGGAAAGCACGGGGCAAACTCCTATGGCGGAACAGGTTCAACGGGAGGCAGGAGCAGCATGTGCCCGCTACCCGGGCGGGTCTGTTCGCTACCGTACAGACCCAGCCTGCCTGCCCCACGCACACTGCTTATCTACCGGTCAGCTCACGGCACCCGACACCCATGGACAACCCTTGGCTTCGCGCACTCAGCTACGTGCAACGCCTGGCCAACCGTGCCCGGCGCTGGCGCGCGCCACGGCACGCGTTCACCTACGAAAGCCTGCTGCGCTCGGAGCTGTACAGCGCCAAGCAACTGGCCGAGCACGGCACCTGGCTCGCCAGCCAGCACCGCTTGAGCCAGTTGCCTGCCGACGATTCGCTGCTCGACCGCCTGGCCGATAACGAACGCATGCTCTACGCAAGCTGTACCGCCCTCGCCGCCGCCCTGCCCGACTCACGCCCGACGCTGCCTGCCGCGCAGTGGCTGCTCGACAACTTTTACCTGGTCGAAAGCCATATCCGCATCGCCAAACGCCACCTGCCCAGCGATTACAGCCTGCAACTGCCCCGGCTGGACAATGGCGCCTCTAGCGGCTTGCCGCGGGTCTATGACATTGCACTGGAAACCATCTGCCACGGCGATGGCCGGGTCGACGTCGAGAGCCTGAGCCACTTTGTCGAGGCCTATCAGCAAACCGCCACGCTGACCCTGGGCGAGCTCTGGGCGATCCCGATCATGCTGAGGCTGGCGCTGATCGAGAACCTGCGCCGTGTGGCCGCCCGGGTCATGGCCAACGGGGCGGACCGAGACCTGGCCAATGGCTGGGCCGACACCCTCAGCGAAACCGCCGAACGCGATGCCAAAAGCGTGGTACTGGTGGTGGCCGACATGGCCCGCTCGGAGCCACCGATGACCGCCGCCTTCGTCGCCGAGCTGGCCAGGCGGCTGCAGGGCCACAGCAGCGCGTTGACCCAGCCACTGGCCTGGATCGAGCAACTGCTGGGCGAGTCGGCAATGAGCATCGAGCGCCAGGTGCAGCTCGATGCGCAACAGCAGGCCATCGACCAGGTCTCCATCAGCAACAGCATCGGCAGCCTGCGGCTGCTGTCGACCGTGGACTGGCGGCTGTTCGTCGAACACCTGAGCCATGTCGAGCAAGTACTCGGCCAAGACCCCGCCGCCGTGTACGCAGCCATGGACTTCGCCAGCCGTGATCACTATCGGCACATCGTCGAACGGCTGGCGCGGCACAGCGCCTTCAGTGAAGAACAGGTGGCACACACCGCCATCGAACTGGCGCGTGCCGCAAGCGCGACGTCGCACTCACAGGCAGCCCACGTCGGCTATTACCTGGCAGGCGCTGGCCTGGCGTTGCTGGAACAGCGCCTGGGGGCGCGGGTGGCGCTTGGCGAGCGCTGGCAGCGCCTGTTGCACCGGGCACCACTGGCGTTCTACCTGATGCCATCGGCACTGCTCTCGTGCCTGTTGGCCTGGGGCTTCGTCGCGGGCATGGCCGCCGAGGGCTGGCCTGCCTGGGCAGTGGCGGCTATGGCCCTTCCCGTGCTGCTGACCACCAGCCGGCTTGCCATCGGCCTGGTCAACTGGCTGGTGACCCTGACCGTGAAGCCTGCGTTTCTGCCACGGCTGGACTACGCCGCGGGGATTCCCGTCGAGGCCCGCACCCTGGTCGTGGTGCCGAGCCTGCTGGGCAGCGCGGCCGACGTCGAAGAGCTGGTCGAAGGCCTTGAGGTGCGCTACCTGGCCAACCGTGATGACCACCTGCATTTCGCGCTGTTGAGCGACTTTATGGATGCCCCCACACAAACCTGCGCCGAAGACACGGCCCTGCTCGACCTCGCCAGTGACGGTATTGGTGCACTGAACAAAAAATACGGTGAGCGCTTCTTCCTGTTGCACCGGCCGCGGCTGTGGAACCCCACCGAGCGATGCTGGATGGGCCACGAGCGCAAGCGCGGCAAGCTCGCAGTGCTCAATGCCCTGCTGCGTGGACGCGGGGCCGAGCGCTTCATGCGCATCGTCGGCGACCTGCGCACGCTCGATCGGGTGCGCTACGTCATCACCCTGGACACCGACACCCAGTTGCCACGCGATGTGGCGCAGAAGTTTGTCGGTGCCATGCAGCACCCCTTGAACCGCGCCTGCTTCGATGCCGACAGCGGCCGCATCCGGTCAGGCTACGCGATCCTGCAACCACGGGTCGGCATCAGCCTGCCCAGCGTGTCGCGCTCCCCCTATGCCCGCCTGTTCGGCAGCGATGCCGGGGTGGACCCTTATACCCTGGCGGTGTCGGACGTGTACCAGGACCTGTTCCTCAGTGGCTCCTTCATTGGCAAGGGCATCTACGCCGTGGATGCCTTCGAGCGGGCCCTGGAGGGGCGCTTTGCCGACAACCGTGTACTCAGCCACGACCTGATCGAAGGCTGCTACGCCCATGCCGGCCTGCTCAGTGACGTGCAGTTGTTCGAGGCGTATCCGGCGCGTTACAGCGCCGATGTAAAGCGCCGCCACCGCTGGATACGCGGCGATTGGCAACTGCTACCGTGGCTGGTGCCGTGGCTGCGCACCGGCGTCGAAGGCCAGGCGCAGCGCCCGCTGAGTGCGCTGTCGCGGTGGAAGATCTTCGACAACCTGCGCCGCAGCCTGGAGCCGGCCGCGCTGCTGACGGCATTGCTGTGGGGCTGGCTGGCCAGCACCACGCCGCTGCTGTGGACCGTCGCGCTGCTGGGCCTGCTGCTGACCCGCCCACTGCTGGACACGCTGCTCGAACTGGTGCGCAAGACCACTGATGTGCCACTGGCCGAGCACCTGCTTGCCGCCCTGCACACCTCGGGCATCTACTTCGTGCGGGCCGGGTTGTCGCTGGCCTGGTTGCCGTTCGAGACCCGCTACAGCCTGGATGCCATCGCCCGCACGCTGTGGCGGCTGACCGTGAGCAAACGCCGGCTGCTGCAGTGGAACCCTTCGCGGGAGGATGAACGCAACAGTGCCGATACCCTGCAGGCGGTGTATCGCGAGCAATGGGTACAGCCCGCCCTGGTGCTGCTGCTGACGGGCGCCTTGGCGCTACACCCCAGTGTCCTGCTGCTGGCGTCGCCCATTCTCGCGCTGTGGCTGCTTGGCCCGGCCCTGGCCTGGTGGCTGAGCCGCACGCGCGGGCGCAGCGTGTTTGCACCGCAGGCCCAGGACTTGCGTTTTCTGCACCGGCTGGCCAGGCGCAATTGGGCCTTCTTCGACCGCCATGTAGGCCCTGCCGACAACTGGCTGCCGCCCGACAACCTGCAGGAGCCGCCCTTCCCCAACATCGCCCACCGCACCTCGCCTACCAACATCGGCATGGCCCTGCTCTCGCACTTGGCCGCCCATGATTTTGGTTACCTGACGGCCGGCCGCCTGCTCCAGCGCCTGACCCCGATGCTCGACAGCCTGGACCACCTGGAGCGCTACAAGGGGCACTTCTACAACTGGTACGACACCCAGACCCGCGCGCCCTTGCACCCGCTGTACATTTCTGCGGTGGACAGCGGCAACCTGGCGGCCCTGCTGCTGACGCTCAAGCCCGGGCTGCTGGCGATGGCCGATACCCCCGTGCTTGACCGCCGCCTGAGCCAGGGCCTGCTGGACACGCTCGATATCCTGCACGAAACGTTCGCCACCGCAGGCCGGGCTGGCGAACCGCTGGAAGCGCTGGGCAAACAGCTGCGGCAAGCCCATGAGCAACCGGCCCCGTTGCCTGCCTCGTTGATGCAACAGCTCACCGAGCAAGTACAAGGGCTGATCCAACAATACGCCCCGCCCGCTACCGAGGCCGACGATTGCCTGTTCTGGCTGGAGGCCCTGCATCAGCAATGCCTGGACCTGGCTGGCGAGCTGCACGCCTTGCAACTGCCACCCGGCAATGCGCCGGCGCTTCAGGCAGCGTTGAGCTGGCGCCAGCTTGCGCAGCTAGAGCCGGACCACTGGCCCGCCGACGAACGCCTGGCCGTGGCCACCGTCCGCACGCAGGCCTGCCAGCGCATCGAGCAAGCGCACAGCCTGGCGCAGCGGATCGCCGCCATCGCCAGCATGGACTTCAGCTTCCTCTACGACACCCAGCGCGACCTGCTCGCCATCGGCTACAACGCCGATGAACATCGCCTGGACACCGCGTTCTATGACTTGCTGGCCTCGGAAATGCGCCTGACCAACTTCGTGGTCATCGCCCAGGGCCAAGTCCCCCAGGCAAGCTGGTTCGCCTTGGGCCGGCTACTCACCAGCAATGCCGGTGTGCCAGTGCTGTTGTCGTGGTCGGGGTCGATGTTCGAGTACCTGATGCCGCTGCTGGTGATGCCGAGCTACGAAGGCACCTTGCTCGACCAGACCTGCCGCGCCGCAGTCGAACGGCAGATCGACCACGGCAACCTGCTGGGCATCCCCTGGGGCGTTTCTGAGTCGGCCTACAACGCCCTGGACGCTCACCTGAACTACCAATATCGGGCGTTTGGGGTACCCGGCCTGGGCCTCAAACGCGGCCTGGGCGAAGAACGCGTGGTCGCCCCCTACGCCAGTGCGCTGGCCCTGTTGGTAGCGCCGGGCGCCGCCTGCCGTAACTTGCAGCGCCTGAGCACACTGGGGCTGGCTGGCCGCTTCGGGCTGTACGAAGCCATTGACTACAGCGAGGCGCGCCTCCCCCCGGGCCAGAGCGCCGTGGTGATCCGCTCGTTCATGGCTCACCACCAGGGCATGAGCCTGCTGGCCCTGACTTCCTTGTTGCTGGACAAACCCATGCAACGGCGCTTCACCTCCGACCCGCAATGCCAGGCCAGCCTGCTGCTGTTACAGGAACGCGTGCCGAAAACCGCCGCGCCGTACCTGCATACCCTGCAGGCACCGGCCGTGGACGCGGCAGGCCACACAGGCGAAACCCGGCTACGGGTGTTCAGCGAACCGAATCGGCGCCACCCCGCCGTGCAACTGCTTTCCAATGGCCGCTACCACGTCATGGTCAACCATGTCGGCAGTGGCTACAGCCAGCGCAATGGCGTGGCCGTGACCCGTTGGCGCGAAGACGCCACCCGCGATGACCTGGGCTGCTTCTGCTACCTGCGGGACGTCGCCAGCGGTGCATTCTGGTCAACCACCTACCAGCCCACGCGGCACCGCGGCAGTAATCAGGAAGCAATCTTCAGCGATGGCCGCGCCGAGTTCCGTATCCGTGAAAACGACTTCGACTGCCATACCGAAATAGCCGTTTCCCCCGAAGACGACATCGAACTGCGGCGCCTGCACCTGACCAACCACAGTGACCAGCCGCGCACCCTGGAGCTGACCAGCTACGCCGAAGTGGTGCTGGCACCGGCGCTCAGCGATGCCTTGCACCCGGCATTCAGCAAGCTGTTCGTGCAGACCGAAC
Source organism: Pseudomonas sp. LAIL14HWK12:I7 (assembly GCF_000483465.1). NCBI lineage: Bacteria > Pseudomonadati > Pseudomonadota > Gammaproteobacteria > Pseudomonadales > Pseudomonadaceae > Pseudomonas > Pseudomonas sp. LAIL14HWK12:I7. The sequence continues at coordinate 175,594 of NZ_KI519606.1, read as the reverse complement.
TGGTCCGCCCGCTGCAGGCCATCATCTGCACCCGGCGGCCGCGCTCGCAGCAGGATGCGGTGCCGTGGATGTGCCATGTGCTGGCCGTGCATGGCGCCGACATCGATGCGGTGTCTTACGAAACCGACCGTGCGCGTTTCATCGGCCGTGGCCGCACACTGGTGGCCCCGGCGGCACTGGACCGCCACACCGAGGCCTTGTCCGACAGTGCCGGGGCAGTGCTCGACCCGATCGTGGCGATTCGCTGCCGCATCAGCCTGGCACCTGGCCAGAAGGCCACGGTCGACCTGGTCACCGGCGTGACCGACAGCCGCGACGCCTGCCTGCAGCAGATTGCCAGGTACCGCGACCGGCACTTGGCCGACCGGGTGTTCGACCTGGCCTGGCCCCATAGCCAGGTGCAGTTGCGACAGCTGAATGGGTCGCTCAACGATGCCCGGCTGTTCGAGCAGATGGCCGCGTCGGTGCTCTACCCCAACGCGGCGCTGCGGGCCAGCGGCGCCCTGCTGGCCAGCAACCGGCGCAGCCAGTCGGGCCTGTGGGGCCAGGGGCTGTCGGGGGACCTGCCGATCGTGCTGGTGCAGATTGCTGACCCGGCCAACTTGCACTTGGTCAAGCAAATGGTGCTCGCCCATGCCTATTGGCGGCAGAAGGGCCTGGCGCTGGACTTGGTGATCTGGAACGAAGACCAGGCCGGTTACCGCCAGCAATTGCAGGAGCAGATCATGGGCATCGTCACCTCCGGCAGCGAGGCTGCGCTGCTCGATCGCCCCGGCGGGATCTTCGTGCGCCCGGCGCAGCAACTGTCGGCAGAGGACCGCACCCTTACCCTGTCGGTGGCGCGGCTGGTGCTCAGCGACAGCCACGGCACGCTGGCCGAGCAATTACATCACCGCCACGCGCCGCCAGCCCCCGCCGTGTTCGAGGCGACCCTGGCCTACCCCCCGAGCAAACCCGATAGCCGCTCGCTGGCAGACGCACCGGCGCGGGTGCTGGGCAACCGCTACGGCGGTTACAGCGCCGATGGCCGTGAGTACCTCATCGCCCACGCTGATGGCCTGCCACCCCCGGCGCCGTGGGTCAATGTCCTGGCCAACCCGCAGTTTGGCAGCGTGTTGTCGGAGGCCGGCAGTGCCTATACCTGGTACGAGAACGCCCACGAATACCGCCTGACCCCTTGGCACAATGACCCGGTTTGCGACCCCAGCGGCGAAACCCTTTACCTGCGTGACGAAGACAGCGGGCAGTGTTGGTCGCCCACCCCGATGCCTTGCCCAGGCCCTGGCCGTTATCGCACCCGGCATGGCTTTGGCTACAGCGTTTTCGAATACGCCGACGACGGCCTGGACAGCGAGCTGTGGGTGTATGTCGCGCTGGATGCGCCGATCAAGTTCAGTCGGCTCAAGTTGCATAACCGCTCGACGCAGGCGCGACGGTTGTCGGTGACCTGCTTTGTCGAGTGGGTGCTGGGCGACCTGCGCAGCAAGTCGGCCATGCACGTGGTGACTGAAATCGACCCGGCCAGCGGCGCCGTGTTTGCCCGTAACCGCTATGCCGAGGCGTTTGCGCGGCATGTGGGCTTTGTCGATTGCGACCTGCCCTTGTATGGCATTACCTGTGACCGCAGCGAATTCCTCGGGCGCAATGGCGATTGCCAAGCCCCGGCAGGCCTGCGCCAGGCGCGGCTGTCAGGGCGCACGGGCGCCGGGCTGGACCCGTGCACGGCCGTGCAGGTCAGCGTCCTGCTGCAAGCGGGTGAAAGCCGCGACGTGGTGTTCCGCCTGGGTGCCGGGCCAAACGCCGAGGCCGCCAGCCACTGCGTGCAGCAATACCGAGGGCTGCGCGCGGCCCTGGACGCTCTGGCAAAGGTCCAGGCCTACTGGCGCGACACCTTGGGCAGCGTGCAGATCGAAACCCCCGAGCCGTCCCTGGATGTGCTGGCCAACGGTTGGTTGCTGTACCAGGTGATTGCCTGCCGTTTCTGGGCGCGCAGCGGCTTTTACCAGTCCGGCGGCGCCATCGGTTTTCGCGACCAACTGCAAGACAGCATGGCCATGCTCCACGCCACCCCAGCCCTGGCCCGCCAGCACCTGCTGGCGTGCGCTGCGCACCAGTATGCCGAAGGCGATGTGCAGCACTGGTGGCACCCACCGCTGCAGCGCGGGGTGCGTACCCGCTGCTCCGACGACTTGCTGTGGCTGCCGCTGGCAACCAGCCGCTATGTGGCACTGACAGGCGACCACGCGGTGCTGGACGAGCCGGTCGGGTACCTGCAGGGACGTGCGCTGAATGCCGGCGAAGAGTCCTATTACGACCTGCCCTCCCAGGCGAACCTGGTCGAGAGCCTGTACCAGCATTGCCAGCGTGCCCTCGGGCATGCCCTGCAATATGGGGTTCACGGCCTGCCGTTGATGGGCAGCGGGGACTGGAACGACGGCATGAACCGCGTCGGTGAACAAGGCCTGGGCGAAAGCGTGTGGCTGGGGTTCTTCGGCCACGAGGTGTTGCGGGCGTTCGCCAGCGTCGCCCTGGGCCACGGCGACAGCGCCTTCGCCCTGCAGTGCAGCCGCCAGGCCGCCACCCTTGCCGAGCACCTGGAGCAGCATGCCTGGGACGGTGGCTGGTACCGCCGCGCCTGGTTCGACGACGGCCAGGTGCTCGGTTCGGCCAGCAACCTGGAGTGCCGCATCGACTCGCTGGCGCAGAGCTGGGCAGTGCTGTCCGGGGTTGCCCCGCATGGACGGGCACGGGCCGCCATGGCCGCGCTGGACAAACACCTGGTGCGCCGCGACATCGGCATCGTCAAGCTGCTCGACCCACCCTTCGACCACGGCGATCTCGACCCCGGCTACATCAAAGGCTACCTGCCCGGCGTGCGCGAAAATGGCGGGCAGTACACCCACGCGGCCATCTGGGCGAGCATGGCCTATGCCAGCCTGGGCGATGCCGCCAAGGCCTGGGAACTGCTGCGCTTGATCAACCCGGTGCGCCAGGGCAGCAATGGGTTGATCGAAACGTACAAGGTCGAGCCCTATGTGATGGCCGCCGATGTCTACGCCGTCGCACCCCACGCAGGGCGCGGCGGCTGGAGCTGGTACACCGGCTCCGCTGGCTGGATGTACCGGCTGATTTTGGAGAGCCTGCTAGGCCTGCAACGCTGCGGGGACACCCTGCGGATTCAGCCGCTGCTGCCAGCGGACTGGCCCGGTTACACCCTGCACTACCGATTCGGCAGCACCCCGTATCGCATTGAAGTACGCAACGGCGCTAATGCCGAACTGACCCTGACCCTCGACGGCCAGCGGCTGGCCCAAGCGGTACTGCCGCTCAAGGATGATGGCGTACTGCACCAGGTGATCGCCGAGTACCAGCCGTCCCCTTTGCCCATTAACTGAGGGCCGACGGGTATGCAGCACGTGCCAGTGGGGGCTAACCTTGTTGCGACAACCGCTGCCCCCGACGGTCCCGCGCATGCAACCCACCTCCAACCCCCGGCAAAATCACCTGTTGGCCGCGCTGACCGCGGACACGTTCGCCCGGTTGGAGCCGCACCTGGAACGGGTCAGCCTGCCCCTTGGCAAAGCGCTCTACGAGTCCGGCGACACCCTACGCCACGTCTACTTCCCCACCGATGCGATCGTCTCGTTGTTGTACGTAATGGAGAACGGCGCCTCGGCGGAAATCTCGGTGGTGGGCAATGAAGGGCTGGTTGGCATCGCCGTGTTCATGGGCGGCGAAAGCACCCCCAGCCGTGCGATCGTGCAAAGCGCCGGGCATGCCTATCGCCTGCCATGTCAGCGTTTGAAGGACGAGTTCAACCGCCATGGCGAGCTGATGATGTTGATGCTGCGCTACACCCAGGCATTGATCACCCAAATGGCGCAAACGGCGGTGTGCAACCGGCACCATTCCATCGACCAGCAACTGTGCCGCTGGCTGTTGCTGTCGCTGGACCGCCTGCCGGGCGACCGGCTGTGCATGACCCAGGAACTGATCGCCAACATGCTGGGCGTGCGCCGCGAAGGGGTGACCGACGCCGCTGGCAAACTGCAGCGGCTGGGCGTGATCGAATACAACCGGGGTCATATCAGGGTGCTCGACAGGGCACACCTGGAGCAGCTCAGTTGCGAGTGTTACGCGGTGGTCAGGAAAGAGACCGAACGCCTGCTTCCCTACCTGCCGCCTGTACGTCCTGCCGTATAGCCAAGCGTTATGGCCTGATTTTCTGCTTCGGCTGATAGCTGTACCGCTCTGCCGCAGAGGCTCTGGACGGGTCGGGATGGCCGGAACCTCTTTGGCTTTCCGTCGGCGTCTGCGCCTCGGTATCGTCTTCATCTTTCCCGGTTGGCCAGTCTTCGCCGTGCCCTGGTTCAACAGCGGGGGCATCAGCCTCTGTGAAGCGCTTGCCAGTGGTCATACACACCTCTCAATGCTCAGATGATCTGAGCTACAGCCAGTGTGCGCCTTCCCGGTGGGCAGCAGTTTTATATCGGACCAGAGACCGCCAAGGCATTTGCAGCGCGCGCGTATTGCAGGGCTGCCCAAGCCGTATATATGATAAGCATTATCGTTTGCAACAATGACCCCTGCGGCGGCCGCACTCCATGCTCCCTTCCCCTGATCCCCTTCTGTGCGATGTGGCCTTGCTCTATCGCCAGCAACACAGCTGGCTGACGCGCTGGCTAAGGCTGCGGCTGAACTGCTCGCAAAGCGCAGCGGACCTGGCGCAAGATACCTTCCTGCGCCTGCTGAACAAACAGAACGTGCCACAGTTGCATGCACCCCGCACCTTCCTGGCGAAGGTGGCGCAAAGCGTGTTGTGCAACCATTTTCGCCGGCAGAAACTCGAACGCGCCTACCTCGAGGCGCTGGCGACCCTGCCCGAACAGGTCGCGCCCAGCCTGGAAACCCAGGCAATCCTGCTGGAAACCCTGATCGCCCTCGACGCCGCCCTCGACGGCCTGGAGCGCCCGGTGCGCGAGGCGTTCCTGCTGTCGCAGGTGGATGGCCTGGGGCATGCGGACATTGCCGAGCGGCTGGCCGTGTCGATTACCACGGTGAAGCGCTACATCGTCAAGGCAGGCGCCCTGTGCATCATGCTCGATCACAGCCTGGACCTGCCATGAACGGCCAGGGCTCTGCATCGATCCCGGGCGAGGTGGCCGAGCAGGCCATGCAGTGGCACCTCGAACTGCAAGAGCCGGCGGTCAGCGCTGCCACCCTGGCCGCCTGCATGAGCTGGCGCCAAGCGCACCCGCTGCACGAGCACGCCTGGCAACGGACCCAGGTGTTCGCCCAACGCATGCAGGACATGCGCAGCCCAGGCCAACGCGCCTTGGCCCACGCGGCGCTACGCCAGCAGCCGTCGCGGCGCACGGCGCTCAAGCAACTGTCGCTGCTGATGGCCGCAGGTGCCGGCGCCTGGTACCTGAAAGACGCCGCGCTGGTACAAGACTGGCGCGCGGACTACCACAGCCGCATTGGCGAGCAACGGCGCTTGACGCTGGCCGATGGCACCCAGGTACAGCTGAACACCGACAGCGCCCTTGATGTGGCGTTCGACCATCAGGCACGCCGCTTGCGGTTGCTGCGCGGCGAGGTGCTGATCAGCCGCTCGCCCCGCGCCGATAGCCGGCCGCTGTGGGTGGACACCGTGCATGGCCGCCTCGCATCGACACTGGCGCAGTTCAATGTGAGGCTGCACGCCGAGCTCACCCAGGTCAGCGTGTATCAGGGCAGCTTGTCGGTGCAACCCGCCTTGCAGCCCCATCCGCCCCTTCTGCTGAGTGCCGGGGAGCAGGCCAGCTTCAGCCGCCAGGGCGTGCTCGACCGTCAGTCCGTGCCCCCCGTCGCTCCGGCCTGGAGCCAAGGCATGCTGGTTGCCCAAGGCCAACGCTTGGCGGCCTTTCTCGACGACGTCAGCCGCTATCGCCGTGGGCACCTGGCCTGCGACCCCGCCTTGGCGGACCTTCGTGTGTCAGGCACATTCCCGCTGGATAACACCGAAAAAATCATCACCGCAGTGGCGGACACCTTGCAGCTCGACGTGCAGCATTTCACCCGCTACTGGGTGACGTTGAAGCCGCGCATGGCCTGACGAAAAAAAAGTTGCACAGAGGTGGTCCGATTTCGCGTCTCACGAGACTTAACCCTCAGCACTTCAAATCAATGGGGGAACACTCGTGAATCGCACCGCACGCAAACGCCAGGGCTGGCAGTTATCGGTTACGCAAAAACTTGCCGGCGCAGTGGTCCAGGGCATCGCTTGCATGAGTGCAAGCGCCCCGCTGCTGCTGACGCCCGGCTGGGCCACCGCTGCCGAGCAGGCGCAGGCCGATTTCGATATCGCTGCCGGCCCACTGGCGCCCGCATTGGCCCGCTTTGGCCAGACCGCGCACATTCTGCTGTCTTACCCCACGGCATTGACCGAGGGCCGCAGCACCAGCGGGCTGCAGGGCCGTTTCGATGTCGACCAGGGCCTGGCGATGCTGCTGGCTGGCACTGGGCTTGAAGCCAGCCGCGGCGTCAACGGCAACTATTCGCTGCAAGCCACTGCCACGGGGGCCCTGGAGCTGAGCGCGGTGTCCATCTCTGGCAAGGCGCCGGGTTCGACCACCGAAGGCAGCGGGCTCTACACCACCTATTCGTCGAGCAGTTCCACGCGCCTCAACCTTACCCCCCGCGAGACCCCGCAATCGCTGACCGTGATGACCCGCCAGCGCCTGGATGACCAGCGTCTGACCAACCTCACCGACGCGCTGGAAGCCGCGCCAGGCATCACCGTGGTTCGCGATGGCCTGGGCTCGGAGAGCGATTCGTACTGGTCGCGCGGGTTTGCCATCCAGAACTACGAGGTCGACGGTGTGCCGACCAGTACCCGCCTAGACAACTACTCGCAGAGCATGGCGATGTACGACCGCATCGAAATCGTGCGCGGCGCCACCGGCCTGATCAGCGGCATGGGCAACCCCTCGGCGACGATCAACCTGATCCGCAAGCGCCCCACCGCCGACGCCCAGGCCAGCATCACCGGCGAAGCGGGTAACTGGGACCGCTATGGCACCGGTTTTGATGTGTCCGGGCCGCTGACCGAAACCGGCAACGTGCGGGGGCGCTTCGTCGCCGACTACAAAACCGAAAAAGCCTGGATTGACCGCTACAACCAGCAATCGCAGCTGATGTATGGCATCACCGAATTCGACCTCAGCGAAGACACACTGCTGACCGTGGGCTTCAGCTACCTGCGCAGCGACATCGACTCGCCGCTGCGCTCCGGCCTGCCTACGCGTTTCTCGACAGGTGAACGTACCAACCTCAAGCGCTCGCTCAATGCCGCGCCAAGCTGGTCGTACAACGATCACGAGCAAACCAGCTTCTTCACCTCCATCGAGCAGCAACTGGGCAACGGCTGGAGCGGCAAGGCCGAGCTCACCCATGCCGAGAACAAATTCGACGAGCTGTTCAACTTTGCCATGGGTGAGCTGAGCCCGGAGGGCAGCGGCCTGACCCAGTTGCCCGTGCGTTTTTCCGGCACCCCACGCCAAGACAACCTCGACCTGTACGTTACCGGCCCGTTCAGCCTGTTCGGGCGTGACCATGAGTTGATTACCGGCATGACCCTGTCCCAATACCGGGAAAACACCCCAAGCTGGGGCGGCTGGCGCTATGACTACGCCGGCTCGCCAGCGGGTGTGATCGACAACCTGTTCACTTGGGACGGCAAGTCTGCCAAGCCGGACTTCGTCGAAAGCGGCAAGTCATCGATCGACGAAGACCAGTACGCGGCGTACCTGACCTCGCGCTTCAGCGTGACCGACGACCTCAGCCTGATTCTTGGCAGCCGCTTGATCAACTGGAAGCGCGACACCTCGGACAGGCCGTATGGCGGCGACGAAACCGAAGTGAACCGTGAGGAAAACGGCGTATTCATCCCTTATGCCGGCGTGGTCTACGACCTCGACGACACCTGGTCGCTGTACGCCAGCTACACCAAAATCTTCAACCCGCAGGGCTCGTGGGTCACCGACGAGAGCAACAAGCCGCTCGACCCGATGGAAGGTGTCGGCTACGAGCTCGGCATCAAGGGCACCCACCTCGATGGCAAGCTCAACTCAAGCCTCGCGGTGTTCAAGCTGGAGCAGGACAACCTGGCCATCTGGCAACACGACAACGTCTACAGCGCCGAACAGGACACCACCTCCAAGGGCATCGAACTGGAGCTGAACGGCGAGCTGGCCGAAGGCTGGCAAGCATCGGCCGGTTATGCCTATTCGGTGACCACTGACGCCGACGACCAGCGCATCAACACCAACCTGCCGCGCAACAGCTTCAAGACCTTCACCAGCTACCGGCTGCATGGGCCACTGGACAAGATCACGGTCGGCGGTGGGGTGAACTGGCAGAGCAAAGTCGGCGCCGACCTGCACACCTTCAGCCAGGGCAGCTACGCGGTCACCAACCTGATGGCCCGCTATGACATCAACCAGCACGTGAGTGCATCGGTGAACCTGAACAACGTGTTCGACCGTGAGTACTACAGCCAATCCGGCCTTTACGGCGTATATGGCACCCCGCGCAATGTGATGACGAGTTTCAAGTACAGCTTCTGATTCGAGCCACAGACACGTCAAATCCCCGCTCAACCCCAATCCCGGTAGGAGCAGCCTTGTGCTGCGAAGAGGCCCGCGACAGCAACGAAGATTGATGGTGTTGTCACGGGCCTCTTCGCAGCACAAGGCTGCTCCTACAGGGGGGTGCGTCCCCGGCAGGTGCGCCTATGTGTGCAAGGAGAATTGGGCGTTGGGTAACGGCATCGCTAAAAATCAGGGCAACCGCTTCTCCATCGGCTGATAGACCAGCCCGGCAAACTCGCCCACGTCGCCTGTCAGAACGAACCCATAGCGTTCGTAGGCGGCCACCGATGACAACGAGGCCCTGACCGTCACCACCGCCTCCCTCGCCTGCGCCAGTGCCGCGTTCATCAGGCGCGTACCGATGCCCCGACGTTGCCAGCCCGGTGCGACGAACAGCATGGCCACGTGGCGGCCTTCCTTGAATTCGATCAACCCGGTGAGGGCGCCGTCCGCGACGCACACCAGCATCAGGTTATCGCCCTCCATACGCTCGGCAAACGCCTGTGCCGCCGCCACCTTGGCGAAGGTGTCCACACCCTGCGCCGACAGTGAAGGTGCAACGGCCTGCATGAATGCGTTCAGGCACAGGGTGCTGGCAGAGGGCAGGTCGTCGTGGATCAGTTGGCGTATGTGCATGGTCGTCATCCGTGGCGAGTCAAAGCAGGATAATGCCCCGCCGCAAGCAACCCTAGCAATCAAGGGCCTGGCCGCGATCCGTTCGGCTCATGCGAGTGGCTGCGATAGTAGGACAACGAAACCCCCGTCTGGCGTTTGAAATACCGGCACAAATACGACGCGTCGGCGAAGTTGAGCGTGTCCGCGATTTGCCCAATCGCCAGGGTACTGTATGAAAGCAGTGCCTTGATTTCCAAGGTCACTTGGCGGTCAATCAGGCCTTTGGGGGTGTCATTGAAAAAAGTCTTGCTGAGCTGCGACAGATAAAACGGCGTGATCGTCAGCGCATCGGCATAAAACTTCACCTCTCGGTGGCGCATGCAGTGCTTGCCTATCAACTCCCAGAAACGCCAACTGAGTGTTTCCTGGCGGCTGAATTGCCGGCCCGCCTGGTACTGCGCCGGGAGTTGCTCGGCGATCTTCAGAAACAAGTTTTGCAGGTGATTTCTAAGCATGATGTGCTGGTACGTGGGGCAGCGCTGCGCAATGTCCCGCATGTGCGCCAACCAGCCCGCCAGCAGCGGCCTGTCAGCATTGGCCGGCACGCAGTGAGGGTGGTCATGCAAGAAAACGAACAAGGGGTTTGGCAGTTGGTAAGCCACCTCCGCAGCAAAGCCTTTGGGCATCAGGCAAAAAAATACCCTGAAACTGCGTGAGCGACGTTTGAGCAACGCGATCGTGTCCTCGGCCAACACCATCACATCACCACGCCTGACCGCCTGGTCCTTGAAGTTGAACGCGAAGGCGGCACTGCCGGACAAGCACACCAGCAGCGTAATGTAGGCATGGCCGAAAGACAGCGGCACGCCTACCCCTTCAGCGAGTGTGGTGTCACCCAACCGGGGCGGGTCGCCCGGTGTAACCAGTTTCGGAATGTGCTGCATGGTGGCTCAACGCTGCCCAATTAAACTGCGCAAAGCTTATCACCGCTCGCTGATGGAGTTTCGAAAAGTACCGAAACTACCGAGGTACTGACGTGTACCCATCAAGCGCCGCCCACTACCCTGTGACGCCCGAGCAACCCAGGATGAGTACAGGACATGCGACTTGAAACACAACGGCTGCGGCTGCGCCCTTGGCAAGAAACAGATGCCGCTGACTTATACGAATACGCCAAGGACGACCGCGTTGGCCCTGTCGCGGGGTGGCCACCGCACACCAGCGTAGCGCACAGTGCCGAGGTCATCCGCACCGTGTTCAATCACCCCGAGGTGTATGCCGTCGAACTGAAGGAGAACGGCCGTGCAGTGGGCTGTGTGGGCATTCTGATAGGCGGCAACAGCCACTTCGAGATCAGCGAGCAGGAAGGCGAAATCGCCTACTGGATCGGCGTGCCGTACTGGGGCAAAGGCCTGATTCCCGAAGCCGTGCGTGAAGTGATGCGGCACGGGTTTGAAACCCTGAAACTCAAGGCGCTCTGGTGTGGCTATTTCGCTGACAACACCCAGTCTTTTGTTGCCCAATCGAAGTGCGGGTTCCGCCATCACCACACCGAAGAAAACAAATACAACCCGTCCCTTCAGGATTATCGAACCGAACACATCAGCTGCATCACTTACGCGCAGTGGCTCACGCCGGCTGACCACCCATGACGGGCGTACTAACAGCCAGGTGTGATGTGCGGTGATCGCTTAGCCAACCACTTTCAACCACGGCCAGCGCTCCCGGTAGCTGGCCGCTTTTTGCTCGAACAAGCCAGGTTGCAGGTTCAATGGGTTGGGCCTTAGCAGGTCGTGCTGAAGATCATCCAGCCCATGGGTGCTGTAGAGCACGCCGGTGTGGACATCTATGCCCAGGCAGGTCGAGCTGATCAGGTAGCGGTCGATGCCATCGGTTACCCGTTGCAATGCCGGGTAAGTGACGCCGAACTTCGAGGCGTACCACAGGTGAACACGGGCCTGGTTGCGCGCCTCGACATTGACGCCAAGGTGCGCGCAGGCCTGCTGAACCCGTGCGATCACCCGGTCTTCAGCCTCCCACGACAGGTCTTCATCGAAGTAGGCAATGTCGTAATCCTTGATACCCCACGCTGCCGGTTGCCCGGAGCGATGGTTCCAGAAGGTCTGGAACAGGCACCCCGCTGTCAGCATGCAGTGCGGTATATCCAGCGCCGGCAACAGTGACAGCAAAGCCCGGTTGATGGGGTTTTCCTGGGCAATGGCCAGTACCTGCGCGTGGCTCAGTGGCTGCATCGTTACCTCCCTGGTGATTACGGGGCTGACGATAAGCCTACCTGAGCGTCAAGACATTCGCACTGCGCTCGGCGTCGCGAGGTGATCATCATGGAAGGTCAGTGAGTTGATTGCCCTGCCCTTGGGTCATGCGCGACCCGTGTAGGAGCAGCCTTGTGCTGCGAAGAGGCCGGTGATAACACAGTAAATCTTCAGTGCTATCACCGGCCTCTTCGCAGCACAAGGCTGCTCCTACACCGGGCGCGCGTGGCTGGGGTGCGCAGTCCGCTTTTCAAGCGCGCAGCTGATACCAGGTGGTCTTGAGCTGTGAGTACTTGTCGAACGAATGCAGCGACAGGTCGCGACCAAATCCCGACTGTTTGCCACCCCCAAACGGCACCGTGACATCCAGCGCATCCACCGTGTTGACCGAAACGGTGCCAGCCTTCAGCGCCCGCGCAACGCGATGCACCTGGTTGAAGTCGTCGCTCCACACCGACGCCGCCAGGCCGTAGACACTGTCGTTGGCCAGGCGCACGGCCTGCTCCTCGCTGTCGAACGCAGTGACCGCCAGCACTGGGCCGAACACTTCCTCCCGGGCCAGGCTCATGCTGCCATCGACGCCGGCAAAGATGCTCGGTTCGATGTAGTTGTCCGAGCCGTCAATGGTGAGGCGCCGGCCACCGCACACTAGCTGGGCGCCCTGCGCGTGCGCACGGTCGATGGCGGCCTTGATGCGACCGGTCTGCTCGGCATCGACGATGGCACCCGCGCGGCTTGCCGGGTCGAGTGGGTTGCCGGGCATCCATTGGCGGGCTTTGGCTTGCAAGCGCTCGATGAACGCATCGTGGATCGAGCGCTGCACATACAGGCGCGAGTTCGCCGAACACACTTCACCCTGGTTGAAGAAAATGCCAAACGCTGCTTTTTCCGCGGCCAAGTCCAGGTCCTGGCAGGTGTCGAACACCAGGTTCGGGCTCTTGCCGCCACACTCCAGCCAGACCTGCTTGAGGTTCGACTGCGCCGAGTACTGCATGAAGTACTTGCCTACCTGAGTGGAGCCGGTGAACACCAGGCAATCGACGTCGGGGTGCAGCCCCAGCGCCCGGCCCGCGTCTTCGCCCAGGCCCGGCACGACATTCAGCACGCCCTCCGGCAAACCGGCTTCCAGCGCCAGTTGCCCCAGGCGCAGCGCCGAGAACGGCGATTGCTCGGCGGGTTTTAGCACCACGCTGTTGCCGGCCGCCAGCGCCGGCGCAAGCTTCCAGGCCGCCATGTCGAGCGGGAAGTTCCACGGCACCACGGCGGCGACCACGCCCAGCGCTTCGCGGGTGATGGTGGCGAGCGCGTTGGGCGCGGTGGGCGCTACCTGGTCGTACAGTTTGTCCAGTGCCTCGCCGTACCAGGCAAAGACATGCGCCGAGCCGGGGACGTCGATGGTGTAGGCATCCATGACCGGCTTGCCCATGTTCAGCGAGTCCAGCAGCGCGAGCTCTTCGCGGTTGGCCATGATCAGCTCGGCCAGGCGCAGCAGCACCTTCTTGCGCTCGACCGGGGCCATGCGCGACCACGGGCCTTGCTCGAAGGCACGGCGTGCGGTGGCCACCGCCAAGTCGACTTCAGCCTGACCACACGCGGCGACCTGCGCCAGTACCTGTTGGGTGGCCGGGTTGATGGCGGCGAACGTGGCGCCGCTGTTAGCGCTCACCTGCTGGCTGCCGATCAGGGCCTTGTCGGGCAAACGCAGGCTTGCAGCGCGCGTTTGCCAGTATTCGAGACGCTCCATTTTCACTCCCTATGACTGTCTTGGATTCTGGGGCTGCGCTGCAGCCCATTCGCGGCGCAAGGCCGCTCCTACAGACGATCGCCTGCACGTGTGGGAGCGGCCTTGCGTCGCGAATGGGGCGCAAAGCGCCCCCACTGGCTCAGAGCCTGCCCACTAACCGGGCAGTGCGGTCTACAGCGATACGTGTCTTGTCGACCAGTTCGTCCAGCTCGGCGTGGTTGGCCACCAGTGCCGGCGCCATGATCATCCGGCCCAAGGTCGAGCGAATGATCACGCCTTCTTCGAAGCCGAAGGTGCGGCACTGCCAGGCCAGGTCGTTCTCATTGGCAAAGCGCTTGCGGGTCGGCTTGTGTTCAGCGAACTGCAGCGCCGCCACCAGGCCCGCACCCTGCACCTGGCCAATCAAGGGGTGATCGGCAAACACTTCACGCAGGATGCGCTGCAGGTACGGCCCGGTGTCATCCTTCACCTGGCGCACGATGCCTTCATCGCGCAGCGCCTTGAGGTTGGCGATGGCCACGGCCGCCGCCACCGGGTGGCCTGAGTAGGTCAGGCCGTGGGCAAACACGCCGCCGCGTTCCACCAGGGCTTCGGCGATGCGCTTGCTCAGCACCAGGCCGCCCATGGGCACATAGCCGCTGGTCAGGCCCTTGGCGATCGACAGGGTGTCCGGCTCGAAGCCGAAATACTCATGGGCAAACCATTCGCCGGTGCGGCCAAAACCGCCGATCACCTCGTCGGCGCACAGCAGCACGTCGTACTGGCGGCAGATCCGCTGGATCTCGGGCCAGTAGCTTTCCGGTGGGAAGATCATGCCCCCGGCCCCCTGGAAGGGTTCGGCGACAAAACCGGCGACGTTTTCCGCGCCCAGTTCGAGGATCTTTTCCTCCAGTTGCAGCGCGCAGCGGCGGCCGAACTCGGCCGGGGTCAGCTCGCCACCTTCGGCGTACCAGTACGGCTCGTCGATGTGCGCCACGTCCGGGATCAGCCCACCCATCTCGTGCATGAACTTCATGCCCCCCAGCGCCGTGGCCGCCAGGGTCGAGCCGTGGTAGCCATTCCAGCGGCCAATCATGATCTTCTTGGTCGGCTGGCCAACCACCTGCCAGTAACGGCGCACGGTACGGATCAGCACCTCATTGGCCTCGGACCCGGAGTTGGTGTAGATCGCGTGGCTGTAGTGGCCAGGCAACAGGCTGAACAGCAACTCGGACAGCTCGATCACCGCTGGGTGGGTGGTGTGGAAAAACATGTTGTAGTAGGCCAACTGGTCCATCTGCGCGGCGGCGGCGGCGGTCAGGTCCTTGCGACCGTAACCCAGCTGAGTGCACCACAGCCCCGACATGCCATCCAGGTAACGCTTGCCTTCGCTGTCCCACAGGTGCAGCCGCTCACCTCCAACCATGACCCGCGGGCCTTCGGCATTGAGTGCCTTCTGGTCGAGAAAGGCATGGATGTGGTGCGCGGCGTCGGCGGCCTGGTAGTCACGGGTCTGGCGTTGGGGAGCGAAAGGCGCATTCATGGGTGGTTTTCCTTGTTGTCGGTGGGTGTTGCAGGGCTGCGGCGCTTAGCGCAGCTTGCCCATGTAGCTTTCCAGCGGGTCCTTGCCCAGCACGCCCTGGGCATTGGCCAGCGCGTCGATGAACAAGGAAAACAGTTCGGATTGCGTGCCGATGTCGAGCTTGGCATAGACGTTTTTGCGGTGGGACTTGATGGTGTCTTCCGACACCCCCAGGCGCTCGGCCAGGGACTTGGTCGAATGGCCACGCAGGATGAGCTGGGCGATACGGCACTCGCGCTCGGTCAGCAACGAGCTGCCAAAGTTGTTGAGCGCGGCATGGATACGCTGCTCCAGCACGTTCTCGAAACGCCCCCCGCGGCTCCCCAGCCCGGCGAAGTGCTTGTTGAGCACCGCCAGCACCCAAGGCGTGACACGGCCGAACAGCTCGCGGCTTGGCACGTCCAGTTTGTCGGTGAAGGCCAGCGACACCGCCAGGCTCTGGCCGGGCGCGACCTGCAGGATGTAATTGAGCTCATCCTCCAGGTGCGAATGGCGGTAGAACGACTGGTAGTACTCACTCACTTCGAAGTGGTCAGGGGCCACGTCGAACAGGCCGTAGCAGCCAGACTCGACGCGCTCCACGCAGGCACCGTAGAACGGGTCGAGCAGGTAGAACCCGGAAAGGTAGCGGCTGACATTGCCTTCTGGCAGCCAGGGCGCCTTGTCATCCTGCTCGAACAGCGCGCTCGGCATGCCGTCATGGGGGTAGAGGTAGACGGTGGTGGCCTGGATCGGCCGGATCAACCCGAGCGCACCGAACAAGGTGGCGGCAAAGCCCGGTTGGCCGATCATGTCGGTCACCTTGGCCATGTGCTCGAACCACTGCTCTGAAGCCAATTGGTCACTGTTCACTGGAGTTCTGCCGGTAGCGGGAAACGGTATCGCCGTCGGGGCGGCGCGTTGTTTGCAAATACTCCCACGGCCAGGCAGAGACCGAAATCACCCTTTGGGGTGAGCGTTTTCAGGCGACGACCGGCTCACCCCAAAGGGTGATTTCGAGTGTGCCCGGGGTGTGGGAGCATCGTCCGGCCCCACCCCTGAGGGCCGCGCACCGCACGCTGGCCCAGCCTCCTTTCATGACCCCGCAACGGTATCGAGCCCACTCGCCTACCGCGGCGTCCTGCATCCGATTTCAGGAGTTAGCAATGCATACAACAACAACTACAGCCCAACCCGCCCATGCCGCGTCGTCCTCCAGCCCTTCGGGCCGCTTCAGAAAATCCATGGGGCTGAGCGCCCTGGTACTGTTCGGCCTTGCCTACATGGTGCCACTGGCGGTATTCACCACCTATGGCCTGGTTACCCAGATGACCAAGGGGCACCTGCCCACCGCCTACCTGCTGACCCTCGCCGCCATGCTGCTGACTGCCTACAGCTATGGCCGCATGGTGCAAGCGCACCCCTATTCCGGCTCCGTGTACACCTACACCCGCAAAGCCTTCGGCACCCACATCGGCTTCATGACCGGCTGGACGCTGCTGCTCGACTACATCTTCTTGCCGTTGCTCAGCTACCTGCTGATCGGCATCTACATGTCGGAGTACTTCCCGGCCATCCACGCCTGGGTGTGGGTCGCAGGCTCCATCGCCCTGGTGACCTTCCTCAACCTGATCGGTATCGAATCGATTACCCGGGTGAACTGGATTCTGGTAGTCGTCCAGCTGGTGTTCATCATCGTCTTCGTCGGCTTGTCGATCAGCAACCTGGCCGGCCAGTCGGCACCTGTGTCATTGCTTGCGCCCTTCCACCATGAGGGCTTCAGCGTGCCGCTGATCATGACCGGCGCCGCCGTGCTGTGCCTGTCGTTTCTTGGCTTCGATGCGGTCTCGACCATGGCCGAGGAAACCAGCAACCCGACGTTCCGCATCCCACTGGCGATCATGGCCGTGTCACTGATCGGCGGGCTGCTGTTTCTGGTGGTGTCGTATTGCGCGCAGATGGTCTTCCCGGAGTGGGGCAGCTTCGCCGACCCCGACTCGGCCTCGGTGGACGTGATGCGCCGGGTGGGCGGTGAACTGTTGGTGACGGCGTTTACCGCCACCTATGTCGCCGGCTGCTTCGCTTCGGCCATGGTCTCCCAGGCAAGCGTGTCGCGGGTGCTGTTCGCCATGGGGCGCGATGGGGCGTTGCCGGCGGTGTTTGGTCAACTGGTGACGAAAAAGCGCGTACCGGCGGCGGCGATCATGCTGGTCAGCCTGCTGTCGCTGATCGCCCTGTTCATCACCCTCGACACCGTCGCCAACATGATCAGCTTCGGCGCGTTGTTCGCGTTTTCCGCCGTGAACCTGGCCGTGGTCAAGCACTACCTGGTTGACCAGAAGCTACGTGGCACGCGCAACTGCCTGCTGTACGGCGTGGTTCCTGGGCTGGGGTTTCTCAGTACGCTGTGGCTGTGGAGCAGCCTGTCCAGCCTGTCATTCACCATCGGGCTGTGCTGGATGGGCGTGGGGTTCGCCTGCCTGCTTGGGCTGACCCGGGCGTTTCGGGTGAAACTGCCCGAGCTGCAGATGGCCGAATAAGGCTCAGAGCGTCATGAGCATTTCGTGCCAGGCCATGCCACCGTGCTCCGAGGGCGATGGCTGCACGTAGGTGTAGCCCAGCTTTTGGTACAGCGCGACATGCTGCTCTTTGCACATCAGGTGGATGGTCTGCTTGCCCTGGGCCTTCATGCGCTGGATGAACTCGCTCATCAGCCGTTTTGCATAGCCTTTGCCCTGGTGTGCGGTGTCGACCACCACCGACATGATCACCACGTTCGGTGCCGCTGGGTCATGGCCGACCAGCTCCTTGAAGGCCTCGTCAGACATGACCACGTCATGCGCACAGCCACTGTTGATGAAGCCGACGGTTTCGCCCTCGGCTTCGAGCAGCAGAAAACCTTCCGGGTACTGGGCAATGCGGGTGCGGATTTTTTCCAGGGTTGCCGCTTCATCCCCTTCATAGGCGCCGATTTCGATCGCGTAGCAGCGTTCGGCGTCGGCGGGCACGGGGTTGCGGAACTGAGGGGCGCTCATGCGCTGACTCCTTGGGGTAATGACGACAGGCTGCATGATAAATCACTGCCGATTATTTTCAGCATGACAGGATCGTTTCCTGGGCTGAGCGATCTGATTACCATGCCACCCTCGCCACCTCGACACGGAAACGCCCAATGACTGCTACCGCCACGTGCCTCACCGAACCCGGCCGCTGTGCACGCCTGAAAGCGTCCAGCAGCCGCGACCACGACAGTGTCGATGCACTGGTCATGGCCGCACGCCCCTTCGAGGACCGTGAGCGCTATGCCCGCTTCCTGCAGGTGCAACACCGTTTCCATGGCAGCCTGACGGCGTTGTACCGCGACGAGCAGCTGAATCGACGGCTGCCGGGGTTGGTGCATTTATCGCGGTTCGAAGCGGTGGAGGCAGATCTGCAAGCCCTGGGGTTGCCGCTGCCTGCTGCGCCGCAACGGGTTATTGCCAGCCCTGCCGAGGCGCTGGGTTGGCTGTATTGCAGCGAAGGGTCGAACCTGGGGGCGGCGTTCCTGTTCAAACAGACCCAGCGCCTGGGCCTGGATGGCAACCTGGGCGCTCGGCACCTGGCGCCCCACCCCGATGGCCGCGGCCTGCACTGGCGTGAGTTTGTCGCCAAGCTTGATGGGTTGGCACTGGAGGCTGATGAGGAAGCGGAGGTGGTTGCCGGGGTGATTGCCGCGTTTGACAGTTATCGGGGGCATATGCGGGCTGTGTTTGTGGCGGGTGGGGGTTGATAGTGCGTTGAGGCTGACTGGTGGTTGGCTGGGGATTTTCGGCGCGTTTGAGATCGAGCGCCGCCCGCGCGGCGCTCGATCTCATAGGCGCCAAAGCAATCACCCCTATCACCTCTAGAACTTTTCCCTATTTAAAGGTCTATCTGCACAGGTAAATAGAACCAGAGGTTGGCTTCGCTCATGAAAATGCATGTCGCACGGTTGATGCTTCTCAGCCTGTTCACGTTCGCGGCGGTGGGCTCGGCATCAGCATCACAGATGAAGACCTCGAACGCGGTCTCCCCGGCGGCAACCGTTCAGGCACCGCAGCATCCGGCAGAAAACCCGTGGCCGACCGTGGCCAGCCTGGCGGGTGAACACACGGCGCCGTTGCTCGCCCATGATGACCGCGACTGGCACGATGATCGTTGGCACGATCGCAGAGGCGAATGGCGCCGCGAACAATGGCGCCGCGAGCAAGCCCGCCGCGAAGCCGAGCGCCGACGCGATTGGGAACGCCGTCGTGATTGGGAGCGCCGCCATGAACGGGCGATGCATCACCGCTATCAGGACGATCACCGCTACTATCGCCGTTGATGCGCGGCCCCGGTAGGAGCAGCCTTGTGCTGCGAAGAGGCCAGTGACAGCAACGACGATTTACTGGGTGGCTACCGGCCTCTTCGCAGCGCAAGGCTGCTCCTACAGGGAAATGCTTAACGGCCGATGGTCTGGCCGGGTCCCATTCTGTTTTATCAGCTCGGCGATTCGACAACTGTGGTTTCGGCAGCCTCTGCCAGCTTCAACCGGTCAGCTTTGCTGATGTACTTGGGCTTGCTTTTCGGCGCCAGCTTGGCACTGGCTTTCTTGGCATGCGCCTGCATCAACTGTTTGATCTTCTTACGACGGTTCATGGTTCCACTGGGCCTGTAGGTCTGGTTACGCTGTAGGCATCATACCTGTACGCCTGAGAAATCAAACCCGCGAATATCCGCTACGAAAACTGCCCGGCGTCAGCCCCACCACCTTTTTGAATGCCCGGTTCAAATGGCTCTGGTCGAAGAACCCGCACGCGATGGCGGCATCGGCGATACTCAGGCCTGCACGCAACAGGCGCTGGGCGTGGGCGACCCGCACCTGGATCTGGTAGCTGTGGGGCGAGATGCCCACGCTCTTCTTGAATACCCGGATTAAGTACAACGGCTCAAGGCCTACCAGGCTGGCCAGGTGCTCCAGCGAGACGTGCTGGTCGTATTCGTCTTCGAGCTTATGCCGCACCTGCTGCACGGCCTGCTTTTCGATGGCCTCGGTGGCTGCATCGCACAGGCTGCTGGGCGCGAACAACAAGGGCAGCAACTCCAGCAACAGGCTTTCTCGCTCCAGACTACAGTGCGACGCCTCGAGCGCTTGATGGTGATGCAAAAACGTGCGGGCCAGTGCCGGGCGCTCGGCGAACGCAGCCCGGAACAGGTGGATGAAGTCGCTGGCCTGCTTCGGCATCAAGGTGCCATTGAGCCAGTGTGGGTCCACATACAGCATGCGGTACATCCAGCCCTGCTCATGGGCGGGCACGCCATCGTGGATCTCCCCGGGGCTGATGGTAACCATACTCCCCGGCCCGCCCAGGTCATGGCGACCGCGGTAGTACATGCGCTCCATGCCGGCGCTGATAACGCCCACGGCATAGCGATCATGCGAGTGGCGGCCGAACGCCTGGTGGCTGTATCGCGCGGTCAGCAGTTCACACCCCCCTTCAGGTATGCGCCTGAACGCAGCGAAATCCTTGTTCACCTTGTCCCCCTCTCCCAAGCTCAACCACCGCGTGTGCAGTTTTTTACAATACGTTCCGACGGTAGCTGGCTACGTTATCACGCCTTAAACAGGCACTGATCAACGGGAACCCTCATGTCGACCAACAACAACCGCGCAATCCTCGAACTGACGTTCGGCGGGTTGATGCTCAGCCTTTCCGCCTTGACTGTCGCATTCGCCCAGATAGGCGCCGGCGGCGCGGGCTTCTACCGGATGCTGTTTGCCTCCATCCTGTTCTTCCTGCTGCTCAAGGCGCGGCGTACGCCGGTCATGCTCAAGGGCTTCAAGGCGCAGCTGTACACCGGGCTTGCGGGCGTGTTTCTGGCCATCGACCTGGCACTCTGGCACCAGAGCATCTACATCGTCGGCCCTGGCATCGGTTCGATCCTGACCAATTGCCAGGTGTTTTTCATGACCTTCCTGGGTTTTTACCTGCTCAAGGAACGGCCCTCGGCCAACTTCCTCGTCTCGATCACCCTGGCCTTTATCGGGCTGTACCTGTTGCTGATGCCAGAAATGAGCAGTGCGCTGGGCATGAAGGGCGTCATCTATGGGGTACTGTCGGGGCTGGCCTATGCCGTCTGTGTGTACTTCCTCAAGGTCAACACCCAGTTGCCCGACGGCGGTGGCGACAAGATCGCGCAGATGCTCAACCTGAGCCTGTGGGCTGCGCTGGTCTTGCTTGGCTACGCCCTGGCCAACGGTGAGAGCCTGGCGATCAACGATGGGCAGACCTGGCTGATGTTGGTGATCTATGGCGTGCTGGTGCAGTTCGTCGGCTGGCTGTTGGTCAACCGTTCGATTGGCGCGATCAGCCTGGGCCTGGCGGGCTTGATCCTGCTGCTGGAGCCGGTGATCACCTACTTCATCGACATCGCCTTCCTTGGCAAGGCCAACTCGACGCTCCAAGTGTGCGGCGCGTTACTGACCATTCTGGCGGTTTACATCGGCTCGATACGCCCCCCGAAAAAAGCCGACGCAGCCCTGCCCGACGCCACCTGAAACGCCCCGGCCGGGCATGCATCCCGTCTCATTGCGCTGCGCCTTGACGTTATTTTCACAACCTTCAGATTAGCGTCACGCCCTTTCCGGCCACGCGCGCATTGGGTGGCTGCCAAGGTTCTACGAGGCATACGTGTCAGCTATTAAAAAAATCCCCACGCGCAAAGGCGTGGACTGGGCCGGCCTGGGCTGGCTCCTGCTGTTCTTCTGGTATTTCTCCGGCGTTACCCAGGCGCTGCTGCTGTTCAGTGGCACCACCGGCTTTGCCGGCTTTCGCGATGCGCTGTTTCTCAGCAGCCTGTGGCTGGCCCCTGTACTGCTGCTGCCGCGCTTTACCCGCGCCACAGCGGCAGTCATCGGCCTGGTGCTGTGGGCCGCCTCGCTGGTCGGCCTGAGCTACTTCGGCATCTATCGCCAGGAGTTCTCGCAAAGCGTCATCTTCGTGATGTTCGAGTCCAATACCGCCGAGGCTGGCGAGTATTTCAGCCAGTACTTCAGCCTCTGGCTGGGCCTGGCGCTGCTGCTGTATACCGTGGTGGCCGTGCTGCTGTACAAGCGCGTGCGCCCGGTCACGCTGACCTTGCGCAGCCGCATTCCGGTGGTTGTCCTGCTGCTGGTGGCCAACCTGGTGTACCCCTTCTACAAACAGATGGTCACCCAGGAACGCAACTTTGCCGACGCTGCCGAAAAGGTTCAGCAACGCATGGAACCTGCCGTGCCGTGGCAGTTGCTGGTCGGCTACAAGCAATACCGCCAACAGTTGAACAACATGCAGGAACTGCTGGCGCAGAACGCTGCGCTGCCACCCTTGCAGAACCTGCGCAACAGCAGCGGTGACGCGCCGCGCACGTTGGTCCTGGTGCTGGGCGAATCGACCACCCGCGAGCACATGCACCTGTACGGCTACCCGCGCGATACCACGCCCAACCTTGATGCGCTGGCCGCCAGCGACAAGGGCCTGACGGTGTTCAGCAACGTGGTGTCGCCACGCCCCTACACCATCGAAGTGATGCAGCAGATCCTGACCTTTGGTGACGAACAGCACCCGGACCGCTTCCTCACCGACCCGTCGCTGATCAACTTGATGAAACAGGCAGGCTACAAGACCTTCTGGATCACCAACCAGCAGACCATGACCAAGCGCAACACCATGCTGACCACCTTCTCCCAGCAAACGGACGTGCCGGTCTACCTGAACAACCAGCGCAACCAAAACGCCAGCCAGTACGACGAAGTGGTGCTGGACCCGTTCGAGAAAGCCCTGCAAGACCCAGCGCCAAACAAGTTCATCATCATCCATCTGCTGGGTACGCACATGGATTACCGCTACCGCTATCCGAATGCCTTCCAGCATTTCAGCGATCGCCAGGGCGTGCCGGCCAAGCTTTCGCCCAGCGAGGTGGAAACCTACAACTTCTATGACAACGCAGTGCGCTACAACGACCACGTGGTGTCGAGCCTGATCAAGCGCTACTCGGCCACCACCCCCAACGGCTTCTTGCTGTACCTCTCCGACCACGGTGAGGATGTTTACGGCTCGGGCGATCACGACCGCCTGGGGCGCAACGAAGGCGCCCCGACCCGGCCGATGTACACCATCCCGTTCCTGCTGTGGACCTCGCCGAGCTGGCAAGCGGCCCACCCGCGCGACCTGCAGGCCACGGCCAACCGTGCCTACAGCAGTTCGCACCTGATTCACACGCTGTCCGATCTGGCCGGGCTCAGCTATGACCTGTACGACCCTGCCAAAAGCATTGTCAACCCGCAGTTCGAGGTTGTGCCGCGCTGGATCGGTGACCCCTACCGCAACAACGGCCTGCGCGAGTTCGACCACCTGCCACAGGACAAGGCCGAGCCTGTGCAGGAGACGGCCAGCAACGTGAAATAACCCCCTCACAACCACCGGGAGCGGCCTTGAGCCGCGCCCGGTCGGCGCTTAAATTAAATTTAAATTGATTTTAGACTAAGCCTGTTACAAGCTCTGCCTACTCCCTACAGCGCAGAGCCCACCATGCCCGCAGCCCCCCGAGAACCCCGCAAGGACGGTGCCGTCACCCGTACCCGGATCCTGGAATCCGCCGGTGAACTGTTCGCCGCGCTCGGTTATGCCGAAACCAGCAACAAGGCCGTGGCCGCCAAGGCCGAGGTCGACCTGGCGTCGATCAATTACCACTTTGGCAGCCGCAACGGCCTGTATCTGGCCGTGCTCGACGAGGCGCGCCAGCGCTTTCTGGATATCAGCGACTTGCAGCGGATCACCCAGGGCACACAGCCGGCGGCAGAAAAACTGCGGGTATTGGTAGAGCTGGTGGTTCGCAAGGCCTCCCAGGCCCAGGACAATTGGCACCTGCGTGTGCTGGCCGCCGAAATCCTCGCCCCCAGCCCCCACGGCCAGGCTCACCTGCAGGCCGCAGCGCCGCTGAAGCTGGCGCTGTTGAAAGGGCTGTTCAGCGAAATCACCGCCATCCCCGTGGACGCCCCTGCCCTCACCCGCTGCATCCTCTGCGTCACCGCGCCCTGGGCCATGCTGCTGATCGGCCCGCGCGGTGGCTCCGGGGCGCTACACGAGATTCTTCAAATGCCCGGCGATGCAGTGGCTGCCCAGCTGTACAGCTTCGCCCTGGCGGGCCTGCAGGAAGTTGGCCGCCAGTATGCCCAGGCGGGCGTCAACTGATCACGCACGGATCGCGGCCCCCACGAACGCCTCACTCAGTTCAGGTCAGCCCCATGCACTCGACAGCCGATAACACCTCCCCCACCGCGCAAGCCCCAGCGGATACGCACACGTCTATCCCGCTGCTGCTGGCCGCACTGATGCTGGTGATGTTCCTCGCGGCCCTCGACCAGACCATCGTCTCGACCGCGCTGCCGACCATCGTCAGCGACCTTGGCGGGCTGCGCTGGCTGTCCTGGGTCGTCACCGCCTACCTGCTGGCGTCTACGGTGGTGGTGCCGTTGTACGGCAAGTTCGGTGACCTGTATGGCCGCAAGCGGGTATTGCAGATTGCCATCGTGCTGTTCCTGCTCGGTTCGGCGCTGTGCGGCGCGGCGCAAAACATGGCCCAGCTGATCGCCTTCCGGGCCCTGCAAGGCTTGGGCGGCGGCGGCCTGATGGTGGTGGCGATGGCCGCGATCGGCGATGTCATCGCGCCGGCCGAACGCGGCCGTTACCAAGGCTTGTTCGGCGGCGTGTTCGGCCTGGCGACGGTGGTGGGCCCGCTGATCGGCGGTTTTCTGGTGGAGCACCTGTCCTGGCACTGGATCTTCTATATCAACCTGCCGCTGGGCCTGCTCGCGCTGCTGGTGATCGGCGGCGTGTTCCGCCCACACGTGGCCCCGGTCAAACACGTGGTCGACTACATCGGTGCGTTCTTTCTGACCGTGGCCCTGGCGGCCGTGGTGCTCATCACCAGCCTGGGCGGCAGCCTGTTGCCGTGGGCCTCGCTGGATGTGCTGTGCCTGGCGTTGTTCGCCCTGATCGGCCTGGTCGGCTTCGTTTTCGAACAACGCCGCGCCGCCGAACCGATCATGCCACTGCACCTGTTTCGCCATCGCACCTTCGTGCTCGCCGGCCTGATTGGCTTTATTGTCGGGGTGTCGCTGTTCGGTGCGGTGACCTTCCTGCCGCTGTACATGCAGATGGTGAAAAACGCCACGCCGACCAGTGCCGGCTTGCAGATGCTGCCGTTGATGGGCGGCCTGCTGGTGGTGTCGGCGATTACCGGGCGGCTGATCAGTCGCTGGGGCCGCTACCGGATCTTCCCAATCGTCGGCACCCTGCTGCAGGTGATTGCCCTGGGCCTGCTCAGCCGGCTGGACCTGCACACCCCCATGGCGTTGATGAACGTCTACATGGGCCTGCTGGGTGCCGGGCTGGGCATGGTCATGCAGGTGCTGATCCTGGCCGTGCAGAACAGTGTCGAGCCTCGCCACATGGGCGTGGCGACGTCTGGCGCCACGCTGTTCCGCTCGATTGGCGGCTCAATCGGCGTGTCACTGTTCGGCGCATTGTTTTCCCATGCGTTGCTGGGGCAACTGAGCGGCGACTTCGCCAGCCAGGCTGGGGCAGCGGCCAGCCTGTCACCCACCGCGGTGCATGCATTGCCGGCCGCCTTGCAACAGACTTACCTGGAAGCGTTTTCTGCCGCCATGCACGAGGTGTTCCTGATGGCCTGCCTGATTACCAGTGTGGCATTCGCCTTATCGTGGCTGCTGCGCGAGGTGCCACTGCGCCGGGCTCAAGCGCCTGACAAGGCTGCCCCCGTCGCTGTGCCCAGCCGTCGATAGCTGTAAAGCGCCACCAACGCGACCGCCACTCCCGCGACCACCGCGACTTGATAACCCGCCTTGGCGCCCAACAGGTCGACCACCTGCCCTGACGCCAACGCCCCCAGCGCGACACCGACATTCAACCCCGCCAGCAGCCAGGTCATGCCCTCGGTGAGCTGCTGTGCGGGCACACGGCGCTCCACCAGCGACATCGCCACGATCAGCGTCGGCGCAAAGAACAGGCCCGCCAGCAGAACGGCAGCAGCTAGCCCAAAGACGCTGTCAGCCAACAGCAACGGCAAGGTCGTCACTGCTGTCGCCAGGCCGCCCAGCAACAGCAGCCGGTGCAAGGGCGTTGGCAATTTCAAGGCCCCGAATACCAGGCCAGCAGCGCAGGAACCGACGGCATAGCACGCCAATACCACGCTGGCCGCTGCCGGCATGCCGGCCTGTTCGGCAAAGGCCACGCTGACGATGTCGACGCTGCCCACGATCACGCCCATGGCCACCATCAGCAACGCCAGCAGCCGAACATCCCAGTGCTGCAACACCGAGCCCTGGCCTTTCGATGCACCCGCGTCTGCATCCACGGGCGGTTCGCTGCCGGTTTGGGCGACCAGGGCGAACACCCCGATCGCCAACAGCAGCGCAGCAGCCAATGGCCCGGCATGGGACAGCACACCCACGCAGAGCCCCACCGACACCGGTGGCCCAGCAATGAACGTGACCTCGTCGAGCACCGTCTCCAGGGAATACGCCACCTGCAACTGCGGCGTGCCCCGGTACAGCGCCGTCCAGCGCGCACGCACCATCGCCGACATGCTGGGCATGAAGCCCGCCAACGCGGCCCCGACGAACAGCCCCCAATCGGGCGCTTGCCACCAGGTACAGGCCAGCAGCACCAACAGGCCCACCACACACAAGCCTGCAGCGGCGGGCAGCACACGGCGCTGCCCGTGCCGGTCGACCAAGCGGGACACCTGCGGTGACATCAGCGCATAGGTCAACACGAACGTCGCCGCCACGGCCCCCGCCAGGGCATAGCTACCGCGTAGCTGCGAGAGCAGAGTGATGATGCCGATGCCCGTCATTGGCAAAGGCAAACGTGCCACCAGGCCTGCCAAGGCGAAGCCGGCCGTGCCTTTTGCCTGGAACAGCTGGCGGTAAGGGTTGAGCATGATCGACTCTCCGTATCGAAAAAAGCGGCTTACATACAAGCCGTATGATTAAAACCCTATTATCATACGCACTGAATGTAAAGCCGCATTTCCAGGAGCCCCAATGGTCAGACGTACCCGCGCCGACATGGAACAGACCCGCGCCACTCTGCTGGAGACCGCTCGCCAGGTTTTCAGCGAACGTGGTTATGGTGAAACATCGATGGACGACCTGACGGCCCAGGCCAACCTCACCCGTGGCGCCCTTTATCATCATTTCGGCGACAAGAAGGGCCTTTTGGCCGCCGTTATCGCGCAAATCGACGCAGAAATGGACGCGCGGCTGCACGCGATTTCCGACACGGCCAGCGACCCCTGGGAGGGCTTTCGCAACCGCTGCCGCGCCTACCTGGAAATGGCCCGCGAGCCGGAGATTCAGCGCATCGTGTTGCGTGATGGGCGTGCCGTATTGGGTGCCCCTACCCCGCAAGCGCAGCTGCACTGCGTCGCGTCGCTGCGCAGCATGCTGGAGCAGTTGATGGCGCAGGGCGTGGTCGCCCAGGCCAATCCACAGGCGTTGGCGTCGCTGATCTGCGGGGGCCTGGCAGAAACGGCATTCTGGATTGCCGAAGAAGAGGGCCAAGGCCAAAGGCTGGAGCAGGCCCTGGACGCCATGGAACTGATGCTCAAGGGGCTGCGCAACCCCTGCTGAAAAACCGCGCAGGCGGACTATCCTGTGAGAGGGGGTTCACGCCCACAGGAGGTGTGCCATGCGTTCGCTCACATGGAGTTACCTGCTGGTGCTGCTGTGCACTGCACTTGCCGCCCAGGCGCAGTCAGTGGTACCGCTGAAAGGCCAGAGCAGCCAGCAGATGCAACTGGACATCAATGATTGCAATACCGTCGCCACCAATGCCGCGAACAGCGCCTCGACATCCAGCGATGCCCACGTTGGTGGCCGGGTACGCGGCGCGGCAGCTGGCGCAGCTGCAGGTGCCGTCGGCGCGCAGGTCCGCGGCAATCAGCATGAAGAGCTATACGACCGGGCCAGCGACGATGCCAAGCAGCAATACCGGCAAAACCGCGCCGGTGAAACCGCCGCTGCCGGTGCGGCAGTGGGTGGCATGCGCCAGCGCCAGGATCGCCGCCAGGACCGGCGTACCCAGGGCGAAGCGCAGAGCTCGGCCCATGCCAGCGCGTACAGCGGTTGCCTGCAAGGGCGTGGGTACCAGGTCAACCCTTGAAGGTTTGATGCACCAAGGTCAGGCCGACGGCAGGCATTAGAACTTGGCCAGTTCTTCCCGGCAAAACTCGACAAACAGTTGTGCCGGCTTGGTCAACTGAACCCGCTTCAAGCGGGCTGCCGCCAGCCCCGACAGCGCCACAGGTTCGGCGATATCGACCATGGCCAGACGCTGCCCATCGTAGGTGCATTCCGAATGTGGGCGGGTCACCAACAGCGAAAAACCGAACCCCTGCCCCACCATCCCGCGCACCATCTCGATCGACGGCGAGCTGAAGACGATGTTCGGGGTCAGGCCCATTTCGTTGAACAGGCTGACGAAGTAAGTCCGGCTGGGTGCCACGTCCAGCAAAATCATCGGCTCGGGGCAGAGATCGCGCAGCGAGACCTGGCTTTGCCCAGCAAAGCGGTGCTTTTCGGGCAACAGCACATAGGGTTTTTGCGGCGGCATCAGCGGCTCGGCCTCGATGGTGCCGTCCAGGTCGTGGTCGTAGAGAAACGCCAGGTCGAAGGTGCCGGCGGTCAGGCCCTGAATCAGGTCCTGCTGCTCGCCATCGCGCAGGCGAATGTCGACGCCAGGGTAGCGTTCGCGAAAGCCGGCGATCAGGCGCGGCAGGTACAGTGGGGCCACTGTCTCGAAACAGCCGATATCGATTTGCCCAGCCACGGTGTCGTTGTCGGCCAAGGCGTTCTGCTCGAACTCGTGGGCCATCTGTAGCAGCGATTTGGTCTTGGCGTAGAAGCGCTTGCCGCTGGGTGTCAGCGACACACCTTGGGCGTGGTGGCGGATGAACAGTTGCACGCCAAAGCTTTCTTCCAGGCTTTTGATGGCCGTGGAGATGGACGGCTGGGCGATGTACAGCTGGCGCGAGGCCTCGGCGACGCTGCCGGCCTCCACGGTGGTGACGAAGTACTTGAGTTGTCGCAAGGTATAGGAAGCCACAGGCACCTCTCCGGCGCCGCCTGGGCGCGCTGGTATTTTGCCTGTCACTTTAACGTGGCGCCTGGCTGCAGGGGGATCGGGCTATGAAGGATTTACCTATGGCTTGAGCATGTTTTTTAGTGGGAGGCGCATGGCGCCCCCCCCCCCTGCTCGGATCACTCAAAGTCAATGTTCGCAGGTACGCACTCGTCGCCGAGGTGCTTGTAGCCTGGCTCGCAAGGCATACCGACTACAGGTGCTACACCTCTTGTACGCCACGCTCGTGATGTCTGAGTCACAACTTCCTCCACGTGCTCAAGGTGATCAACGGATGGCGATTCATTCTTCGGTTCATTTTGCATGGTCATTTCTCCGGTTTATGTGAATTGCCCATTCAAGCTACAACCTGTTCGCGCCCATACCCACCGGGAAATGCCCCAGCCCCTGCACACTGAAATGAACCCCGGCGCGGCCCAAAAGGTCTTTACTGAAAGTGGACAAGTCCCAAAAAACGGTGTGCGCCTATGAAGATCGTTGTCACCAGTATTCTTGTCGACGACCAGGCCAAGGCCTTGGCTTTCTATCACTACGTGCTCGGCTTCATGCCCAAACATGACATCCCCCTGGGCCGGCACCGCTGGCTTACCCTGACCTCACCCCACGAGCCAAACGGCGTAGAGCTGCTGCTGGAGCCTGATGCCCACCCTGCCGCCAAGGTGTACAAGGCTGCGCTCAAGCAGGACGGCATCCCCGTCACCTCGTTCGGCGTGCGCGACATCCAGGCTGAATACACCCGTCTGTGCGCGGCCGGCGTGCAGTTCACCCAACCGCCCACGGCCGCAGGGCCGGTCACCGTGGCTGTGTTCGACGACACCTGTGGCAACCTGATCCAGATCGCTCAGAAACACTAACAGTCCCCCCGCCTGGCGGGCACCCGTGGCCCGCCGTCCGCTATAGTTGCCTTTGCTTACTTGCGCAGCCAACAAGGAAAACAAATGCGCCACGAATTCAGTGAGGTCCTCAACGACCTGATCGATTACTTCCTGGTCGGCGACATTCAGTTGCTCGAGCGTTTCAAGCAAGACAACGACCTAGCGGACGACCTGGCCCACGCGTTCACCCATGACGACAGCGGTGACAAGGCGGTGCGCGAAGGCGTGGTGCTGCCCATTGCCGGCATCGATAACCTGCCCTATCGGATCATCTTCACCCTCGATGGTCACACCCCTGCCCTGCGTGAGCCGGGTAGCCGACTGAAGCATCAGCGTTCCGGCTATGTACTGCGCGTCGAGCACCGCGCGTTGATGCTGTACACCTGGCGCATCCTGCAGCATTTCACCAATAAGGCCCTCGGCGATCTGCTGGCACGCTACCAGGCGCCTGGGCGGCCGATCATCGAGCTGGACAACGGCTGGTATGACGTGGAGGTGCTCGGCGGTGCGGTGGTGCGGGATGGGTTGTACGAGCCGGCGTTCGAGTTCGTTTTGAAGAAGCGCTGGAGCCGCGGGGAAGCCACCGGGGTGGATACCGGGTACGCCTTTACCCTGCGAGGGTATTTTGACTGAGGCGGGCCATGCACGCTTCGGTAGGAGCAGTCTTGTGCTGCGAAGAGGCCGGGGACAGCAACGGAGATTTTCGCTGCGATCACCGGCCTCTTCGCAGCACAAGGATGCTCCTACACGGGTCCCATAGCCTGACTCAGGTGTGGCTAATATCGCGGCAAGATCCCCAGCACTTCGGGGAAGCCACCGGGGTGGTTACCTGGTACGCCTTTACTCTGCGAGGGTATTTTGACTCAGGCGGGCCATGCACGCTTCGGTAGGAGCAGCCTTGTGCTGCGAAGAGGCCGGGGATAGCAACGGAGATCTTCGCTGCTGTCACCGGCCTCTTCGCAGCACAAGGCTGCTCCTACACGGGTTCCTTAGCCTGACTCAGGTGTGGCTGATATCCCGGTCCTTGGTCTCTGGCATGAAGAAGATCCCCAGCACCGCCGTCATCAGCGCAATCACGATCGGGTACCACAAGCCGTAGTAGATATCCCCGGTTGCCGCCACCATGGCAAACGCCACGGTCGGCAGGAAGCCACCGAACCAACCGTTGCCGATGTGGTACGGCAGCGACATCGAGGTATAGCGGATGCGCGCCGGGAACAGCTCGACCAGCCAGGCCGCAATCGGCCCATAGACCATGGTCACGTAGATCACCAGGATGGTCAGCAGCAACAGCACCATCGGGTAGTGAATCTTCGCCGGGTC
Source organism: Pseudomonas sp. LAIL14HWK12:I7 (assembly GCF_000483465.1). Lineage (NCBI taxonomy): Bacteria > Pseudomonadati > Pseudomonadota > Gammaproteobacteria > Pseudomonadales > Pseudomonadaceae > Pseudomonas > Pseudomonas sp. LAIL14HWK12:I7. Next base: position 144,384 of record NZ_KI519606.1, on the reverse strand, counting down.
GGCCTTCTCGGGGTAACCCGCCTCCTTCAGCGCCCCGACGAGGGTGGCGGTAAAGGCATCGCTCTGCGTCTTGAGGTCGGCGGCGGCCAGGCTGCGGCCATCAAAGCTTGGGATCACCCGCTCGCCAATACGGATCTGCGCCACGCTGCCGGGCTCGGCCTTCTCGTTCGAATACGGGATCGCCCGCTTGGCCAGCAGGCTCTTGGCGATGTCGCAGGAGCTGGTGAATTTGGCCTTGCCCACCGGGTCGAACTGGAACGCGCACTGGCCAGGGTCAGCTACCACCACGACCGGGTTCTGCTCCTGGGCGACGAACACGTCCGGGTTGCCGTACTCGGTCAGCGCCTTGAAGATCGGGAAGTAGGTCAGCGCAGCGATGATGCAACCGGCCATGATGATCTTCTTGCGGCCGATGCGGTCCGACAGGCTGCCAAAGATGATGAAGAACGGCGTACCGATCAGCAGCGAACCTGCGATGAGCAAGTTGGCAGTCTGCGGGTCAATCTTGAGCGTCTGCAACAGGAAGAACAGCGCATAGAACTGCCCGGTGTACCACACCACCGCCTGGCCGGCGGTGCCGCCAAGCAGCGACATGATCACCACCTTGAGGTTTTCCCAACGGGCGAACGACTCGGTCAACGGCGCCTTGGACGCCTTGCCCTCGGCCTTCATCTTCAAGAACACCGGCGACTCGTTGAGCTGCATGCGGATGTACACCGAAATGGCCAACAGCAGGATCGACAGCAAGAACGGAATGCGCCAGCCCCATGCCTCGAACGCCTCGGTGCCCATGGCCGTGCGGCAGGCCATGATCACCAGCAGCGACAGGAACAGCCCCAGCGTCGCGGTGGTCTGGATCCAGGCAGTAAAGAAGCCACGCCGGCCCTTGGGTGCATGTTCGGCCACGTAGGTCGCAGCGCCGCCGTATTCACCGCCCAGTGCCAGGCCCTGCAACAGGCGCAGGCTGATCAGGATGACCGGCGCCGCCACGCCAATCGACGCATAGCTGGGCAACAACCCGACCAGCGCCGTGGACAGGCCCATGATGACGATGGTGATCAGGAAGGTGTGCTTGCGCCCGATCAAGTCGCCGAGGCGGCCGAACACAATGGCCCCGAACGGCCGCACGGCAAAGCCTGCGGCAAACGCTAAGAGGGCGAAGATGAACGAGGTGGTTTCATTGACGCCGGCAAAGAAGTGCTTGGCGATGATCGCGGCCAGTGAGCCGTACAGGTAAAAGTCGTACCATTCGAACACCGTGCCCAGGGATGATGCGAAGATGACCTTGCGCTCCTCCCGGGTGATACCACGTTGGGGCGCGCTACTGCCCGTGGATGCGCTGTCGAGAACCGCCATGGGTTGCCTCCGTCTTGTCGTTATCGCAGGCCGGAGTACCTCACACCCATTTCACCGTCGCACCCAGGCCCTAGGGCTTGCATTGGTTGCGCGAAGCACGACGAGGCAGGCCGCCTCGAATCGCAGCAAGGTATCTGAAGCATAATCGGCTTTGCCGGGATATCCACTCGCCTTGATGGCGAGCGGCCACAGGGTGGACTGCCCCCGAAACTCGAACAAGACAGTTACCCCCACAAGTGAAGTGAATTCTCAAGACATACGCTATCCCTGTGGGAGCTGGCTTGTCGGGGCGCCGAACCGCAGCGGCCCTTTGAGCTCGACCTGGTTGCCATCGGGGTCGAAGCAGTACAACGACGGCCCTTCGCCCTCTGCGCCGTAGCGTTTCTCGGCAGGCTCCACCGTTACACCCGCAGCGCGCAGGTAAGCGGCCAATGCCGGCTCATCGAAGGGCTCGATACGCAGGCACAAATGATGCAGGTTACGCCCCTCTGCGCCAGGCGCGGCGCCACCCGGCTGCCCCAGCACACCGTCCAGCGTGACCAGGTCGATCATGGCAGTGCCCGTCGCCAGGTGGACCATGCCCAGGTCTTTACGCACCTTCCTGACCGTGCAGCCCAGCACGTCCACATAGAAGGCGAGGCTGCGCGGCAGGTCGCTGACCCGCAGGACGAGGTGGTCGATGTGCTTGATGGCGAACGGTCGCATGCCGGGGACTCCTTGTGGCGTGTGCGCGAGGGTCAGACGCCACCATAGCCCACTATTCAGCGTGCTCGCTACTCATTGACCAAGCGCTGTAACTGGCCACCTTCATGACGTGCCAACAGCCGCAGCAACTGATCGACCAAAGCCCGGTCCGGTGCCTCAAGGTGGAAGTGATGCCCACCTGGGTGCCATGAAACCCGCGCATGGCCAGGCAAGGCCGTTTCACGCTGGGCGTACGCGTTGCCGCTAAAGGCCCCTTGTCGGCCGAACATCAGGTACAGCGGGCATTGGATCTGGCTGAGCAGGTCACAGGCTTCGCGCTCGGTCAACGGCATGGGTTCGGGCAGCACCAAGCGTGGATCGTGGCGCCAGCAATAGCCGTCGCCTACCTGCAGCAGGTCACGACGGGCCAGCAACCGCGCAGCGTCCTCCGACAGCTCGCCGTCCAGGCGCTGGCGGCGCTGCTGCAAGGCCGCTTCAATCGTGTCGAAGCGGCTCGCGTCGGGTTCGCCAAAACCCTGTAGCTGGCTGCGCTGGACCATCCGTTTAAGCCGGTAGGAGCGCGCCAGATGCTGCACGCGGTCATCCTCCGCGACCGTGAACGGCGCGCCCATGCCATCGAGGAAGGTCATGCTGGAAATGCCGCTGGACAGGGCGGCGAGCAACGAGGCGATACCGCTGCCCATGCCGTGGGCCAGCACATGGAAGTGCGCCAGGCCCAGGCTGTCGACCACCGCCAGCATGTCCTCGGCATGCTCCCAGAGGTAATAGCCGCTGTCGTGGCGCCGATGGCTGGAGCGGCCATGGCCGACCAAGTCTGGCGCCACCACGAAACAGCCGTCGAGCAACGGCCCGAGCCGATCGAACGAGGCGGCATTATCCAGCCACCCATGCAAGGCCAGCACCGGGATACCGTCTTCCGGCCCCCAGGTGCGTACCGCTATTTCAATACCGTCGAGGTCAAGCAAATGATCCTTGGGACCGCACAGCGAACGCATAGAAGCTCCCCTTGGCTGCAAACCGGCCGCCATGGCCTACCCCACCCTCTCGCAGATGCACCTGCACTGTTGGCCCCTCACCGACCCGTACATGCGCGAGACCGACCGCTGCTGGCAATTATCTACCGCCACTCGGCACCCGGATGAGTGTCGACTACCGCCTCCCTACTCAAGAGGTCGGTACCATGACAAGCACCCCACCCTTACATCACGCGCAGATCACGCGCACGCTGCCGCTATGGAGCAAAGCCCTGCACCCCGACCATGCCGAACGCGTCGTGCAGCGGGTACGCAAGGATTACCTGACGGCCGATGGCACGCCTTACAGCTGGTACGCCAGCGCCGAACCCGAGCAGCGCCTGCAACTGCGCCTGCTTGTCGAGACCCGCGACACTTGCCTCGCCCAGCTCCGTCAGGCACTGCCCGGCTTCAAAGGCATCATCGAATTCTGCCAACCGCTGCTGACCGAGCGCCTAGGCCTGAACGTGGCCGTGGACCAGGCCCAGTACGTGTTCCAACCCTTCGAGCCGATCAGCAACCCGTGGGTCGGCGTGCCCGACCCACAATACCCGTTGGTGCCGGAGCAGCCGGTAGACGTGCTCGCAACCCGCCCCGTCGGCGCGCCGCAAGCGCGCAGCTTGCTGGAAGCGGCCCTGCACAACTTCGAGGGCCTCACGGAAGTCGGTGCCTATAGCCGGCTGACCCGCGCCGCAGGCGATGAGTCCCCCTTGCAGGGCCTGAACCTAGCCAGTTTCGTTCAGCAATGCCGGGCGCTGGACCTGGGCCAACAGTATCAGGGCCACCTGCAGGCTACCCATGAAGGCGCGAACCGGCTGGAGGTCGAGCGCCTGTCGATTCAAGCGAGCCGCGAGTGCTTGCGGGTGCAGGCGCAGGTTGCCTGGCTCAAGGGCTTGCTGAGCGAACGCGGGCGCACCGCACTGATGCAACTGTGCAGCAATGTGACCGCCCCGGCCTATGGTGAACACAATCTGCAGTGCTGGCGTTTAAGCCTGTTCGATACCCCACTGCACGAAATCCTGCTTATCGGGCCTGATGCGCCGCACCAGAGCAACCCTTGCATCCTCTACATCCCAGACGACAGCGAGCACCCAGTGCGCGAGTTTGTCTCGATCCAGGCGGTCGGGCAGCACCTGCGGCACCGGCTGCAGCGCAGCGAATTCCGCCGTGCCTTGCTGCAGTTCGCCTACAAAGACCGGCAAGTGGAACTGTCGGCCAAACTGGAACACGCGCTGTTCGAGGTGGATGCGAACGGCAACCGCACGCTGCGCAGCAATCCGCTTTTGCACGTTACCCCTTCGCCTGTGGGCAATGCGCCCTGGCCGACGTTGTACAGAGCGCACCTAGCACGCATGAAGGCCGACGCCAAAACCATCGCTGTGCCCACCGCCGAGGTTGATGCCAAGGCGCGTAACGCGCGCCTGCAGCACTGGTTCGAAATGGGCATGAACGTACTCAATGTCGCCGCGTTCTTCGTGCCGGGCCTGAACACCGCTATGCTCGGGGTATTTGCCTATGACCTGATGAGTTCGGTGTTCACCGGTTTCGAAGCCTGGGAGGAAGGCGACACCGCGCAAGCGCTGCAGCAGGTGCAGTCGTTGGCCATCAATGCCGCAGTGATCGCCGGGTTCGCCGCAGGCGCCAAGGTTATCCAGGCGTCCGGTTTCGTCGATGCGCTGAAGGCGGTGTGGCAGGAAGACCGCGAACTGCTGTGGCACCCAAACATGGCGCCGTATGCCAGCAATGTAATGCTTGCTGAAGGTGCAAAGCCCGATGCGCTCGGGCTTCATCAACACCAGGGCAAGGCTTACATGGCGCTGGAAGGCACCCTGTATGAAGTGTTCCAGGACCCTGAACAGCACTGGCGCGTGCGTCACCCTGACTCCCCTCAGGCTTATGCGCCACACGTGCGGCCGATTGGCGATGGCCGCTGGCAGCTGGCCCATGAACATGCTCACGAGTGGGACGACATACAGCTGCTGCGCCGTCTCGGCCATCGCAGCCAGGGGCTGGACGATGCGCAATTACTCACTGCCCTGCGCAGCACCGGCACCGACACGGCCAGCCTGCGCCGTGCCCATGCTGCTGGCTTACGCCCCCCGGCATTGCTGGCCGACACGCTGCTGCGCCTGCAGCTGGATAATGAAGTGGGCACCCTCATAGAACACGTACGCCACGGCCTGCCGCTCGCGGCCCACAAAAACTATGCCCTGCCCGAACTGCTCAACCTGCCGAAGTGGCCGCAGGATCACGTACTCAAAGTCTTCGAAGGCCCAGAGCCGTGGGGCAAGGCAGTGCGCTATGGACCGCCTGCCGTACCAGGGCAGACAGAGATCGAGATCACCCGCGCCGACCTCGACAGTGGCGCACTGAGCCAGACCGTGTTGGCGCAGATGGATGAGCCCACGGTGCAATCGATGCTAGGTGATACCCCACACGCACAACGTGCCTCGGTACTGAACGACACGCTCGCTGAGCATCTGACCCACCGCCGCAAGGCGATATTCAACAGTTTGCAGCAAGGCCATCGTGAACCGCAGAGCCCCGCAGCGCAGGCCCTTGCCCGCCAGTTCCCGGGGCTGCCGGACAGCGCCCTCGACGAAATCCTCGACCATGCCAACAGCACTGAGCGTCAGCGCCTGGGCGCAGGCCGAGTACCCCTGCGCATCGGCGAAGAAGCCCGCTTGCTGCAAGCTCGCACCAGAATAGACCGAGCCCTCATCGGGCTGTATCGGCACAGCCTGGCCAACACGGACAGCCAACTGCTGCTGCAAGCATTGCAGGCCGAACACCCCCAGGCCATAGCGGTCGAACTGTTCGAGATCGCGCTTGCCGATCGGCAGCACTGTGCTGCCTTGCTGGGCCAACAGCCGATCAAGCCAGGGTTCCGCTCACCCCTTCGGCTGGCCAATGGCAGGCTCGGTTACCCGCTCAGTGGCCGTGGTGAGACGGGGGCGGCGGCACGCCGTTTACGGGTGCTCTACCCAGAGCTCGACAACGCACAAATCAGCGCATTGCAAACCGAGCTGACAGAAGCCGGCGACCTGGGCACAGCGATCAACCGCTTGGAAGCTGAGCAACGCAGCTTGGACCGTGATCTCGGCCGCTGGATCGAGACCGCGCAAGACCTGGAAGACCGCCGAAGCCGCCAGCAATGTGCCGAGCGCCTGATGAGCGCCTGCCGCCGTGAGGGCGGTGAACAACGCAACCTGTTATGGCTGGAGCGTATTCGCTTGCGCGAGTTGCCAACCCTCACTGCCGCCATGCCGCATATCCATGAATTGCGGCTCGACGGCTTGCGCCTGGAGCGCATGGAAGGCGCTTTCCTGGCCAACTTCCCTCACCTGCAAGCATTGGACGTGATCAACAATCCGCACATGAATGCCGAAGCCTTGTTCGAGGCGCTGCGGTCCGCCCCCCGGCTGCGCGATCTGAACCTGACCGGCAATGCGTTACGGGCCCTCACGCCTGCGGCTCGGCAAGCCATTGGCGCGATGCCGGGCCTGCGCATACTCAATTTGCGCAGTAATTTTCTGGAACTGGATGACGCCAGTTTGCAATTTCTGACCCGCTTGCGCCTGGACGCACTGGGCCTTGGGGACAATCACATCACCTTGGATCAAAGGCTTGCCGCACGCTTCCAGGACATGGTCCATCCACAGGTCTTGCACCTGGATTTCAACCCGCTACACGTGGCCCCCGACCTGCGCTTCATGGCCCGCCTCAGCCACCTCAACCTGCACCGCTGCGACTTGCAGCAATGGCCCGAAGGCCTGACCACCCTGATGAGCCAGCCACAGTACCGGCTGCGCTACCTTGACCTGTCTTACAATCGCATCCGCAACGTGCCCGACCTACCTGGGGTTCTACGTACACCGTTTGCCCGTGATGTCTCAGCGCGTTTGCCTGAACGCCGCTGGCTGTTCAACTACAACAACCTGGAGGCCGAAACACGTACACGCCTGGGTGACAGCGGCGTCAACGTTTTTGAACACGCGGGGGCGATGCCCGAGTGGCAAGCGCTGTGGCGCAACCCGGCGAGCGACGCCCAGGAGCAACTATGGCGCGATCTGTTCGAGCAGGGGGAGAACAACGACCTGCAAGGGGTCTTGGAACGCCTGAGCCAATCCGCTGAAGCACAGCGCGATGCGCAGAGCCTGCGCAACCGTGTCTGGGCCTTGCTGGAAAAAGCGGCTGGGGACAGTGCGCTGCGCGAACGCCTGAACACGGTGGCCCAAGACTTCCCGCCCACCTGCGGGGATGCCGGGGCCGACGCCTTCAGTGCCCTGGAGATCGAAGTGCTGGCTTACGAGGCGGCGGGCGGCGCCGGTACTCGCCCTGGCGAGTTGCTGGCGCTGTATCGCAAGCTGTACCGGCGCGATCAGGTCAACCAGTTGGCTGACCGCATCAGTGTCCGCCGGTCGTTACGCAAACAGGCGCTGCAGGACCATGTATTCGACGAGGCACTGCCGCCTCATGATGTGCTGGATGATCCCGCAGCGTTCCCCGACGGCGAACTGCAAAACGGCCTGGTGGACGATATCGAGCTTCGCCTGGCGTTGCGCCAGTCACTGGCCGAGCCGCTGGGCTTCCCGGAGCCCAGCCACGGTATGCGCTACCGTGACACGGCCCAAGTCAACCAGGTCATCATCGACCGGGTCGAGGCCGCCGTACTCGCCCTGGACGCCGACACCGATGCCCGGCTGCAATGGCTTATCGAGCAACCGGGGTGGGTAAGCTACCTGAAGCGCGAGTATGCCGCGCAGTTCATGTTGCTCACCGACTTCTGGCGACAGGGCCACGACTACCTCTTCTACTGCCTGGATGAGACCCAGGAAGCCGTTACTCGCTTGGACAGTTCGGTGATAGGTGCGTTGAGCGACGCCCTGCCAACGTCGCCCGTGGACGAGCTGGGCAACCTTCACCGCGTGCCACTCAACGATGGACAGTTCGACCGCGCCATGCGGGCATTGACCGCTGAACAGCAAGCGGTGGAAGCGGGCCTGCTGGCCAGCCTCACCCGACAGGCGCAAACCCTGGGCGGCTAAGCAGCCCTCACTGGCCGCGCAGGTCTTCGAAGAAGGCCTGCCGGCCATCTACCTGGCTCGACGCACGCGGCGCCGCCGGCGCTTCGCTGTTGGCCGCTTCCACGTGCCAGTAGCAGTGCCTGACCGCACGCGTGACCGCCACGTAGGCCAAGCGCTGTACTTCTTCCTTCTGCGCAGTATCGAATGCCTGGGCATCACCGGCCTTACCCAGGCCGGCCAGGCGATAGACCTGGTTCTTGTAAGGCGAGCTGGTCAGGTACTGGCAGTCACCAAGCATGAACACCGCATCGGCCTGCAAACCTTTGGCGCTGTGGTAGGTCAACTGCCGCAGCCGGCGTTGCTCGGCCGGCAGCGCTGCCTCAGCGTGCAACACGGCCTGCAGGTGGTCGTTCATCAGGGCTTTGTCGCTGCCCTTGCGGTACAGCATCATCACCGACTCACCGCGTTGATAATGCTCGATCAGGGTCTCGCCCAGCGCGGCCTCGTCGCGGTCGAACACCTTGACTGGCGAGCCCGGCAACTCGGCTGCCGGGCCACTGGCGCGGGCCTTCTTGCCAGTAATCGCGGGCGTGCCCTTGACCAGGAATTCCGCCGCATCGATGACCTGCTGCTGGCACCGGTAGTTCTCGACCATCATCACCCGCGTGTTGGCCGGTGACACAAAGGCCTTGGTGAACTCCATGAAGTACTTCGGCGAACTGCCGCGCCAGCCATAGATCGATTGCCAGTCGTCACCCACGCACAACAGCGACGAATGCTGGGCATTACGGCCGGTGTGCATCGACGGCCCACGCCGGCGGATCTCGGCAAGGCAGGCACGCAGCCAACTGACGATTTGCGGCGAAACGTCCTGGAACTCATCGATCATCAAATGCGCCAGGGGCCTGAGCAAGGGGTCGGGCAGCAGTTGCAGGTTTTCCGGGTTGTTCTCGCTAAACAGGGCAAACATGCGGTTGTAGCTCATCACCGGCGGCGACTGGTCCAGCAGGTGCGCCTCCAGGGCCTTCCAGTACAGCGCCAGGGCTTCGAAGAACAGGCCGTCGCTGTCGCCTGCCGGGAAGCTCATCGCCGCCACGGCGCCGTTCACGTCAAGCCCCAGGTTCTCGATGAAGTTGGCGGCACCGACAAAGGCGTCGAGCAGCGGTGCCGGGGCCAGTTCGCCCTTGACCTTGTACTCGAAGCCGGGGCCAGCCACCGCATCACCGGCCAGGGAGGCCGCCAGGCGTCGCGCGGCCGCGTAGTTGTCCAGCCAGATCAGCGGTTTGTCGCAGAAGGCCTGCAGCAGGGTGCGCTTGACCGCCCATTCGGCACGCACCGCCAGCTTGGCGCCGGGGCGCTGGTACTGGGCGCTTTCCGCGGGGTCGAAACCCAACACCACCCAGGGCCCCCGCCCCTCAAGGCGGCCATGCACATGGAAACGGCTGCCACGGATTTCGACCGTGTCGCGGCACGGCTCGATGCCTTTGATCGGCCAGGCGCCTGCGGCGAACCACAGGTCTTCGATGACATCGCACAGCTCTTCGTCGCGCTGGGCGGCCAACTGGGTCACCTGCGCACGCTTTTGCACGTCCGGGTGGTTAGGGTCCACCGGCTTGAGCTGCAACGCTTCGCTGCGCAGCAGGCCAATGAGTTCGGCAAAGCGCGGGTTATCACCCAGCAAGGTGCTGTAGCAGAGGTTCAGTTGTTGGCGCTGCGCATCGTTCAGGCGCAGGTCGAACGGGTTGCTCTCGGCTTCGGCCTCGCGGCCCGCCGGCATCTCGTTGCCCAGTGTCTCGAACGCGCGCACCTGGCCAAAACCTGGCAGGCTGCGCACCAGCGGCAAGATGCGCGAATGGAAGGTGCGCACCAGCTCGCGGGCCAGCGCGGGCTGCAGGTCGATCTGCCACAGGGCGAACACCTGCAGCAGGCGTTTGATGAAGTCTTTGCGCGATTCGCGGGTGAAGGTGACCACGGTCATCGCGTCCAGCTCGTAGCCCAGGTAATGGCGCAGCAACAGAATGCGCAACACCAGCGAGGTGGACTTGCCCGCCCCTGCCCCCGCCACCACACAGGTGGACGGCGTGTCGCTGAAAATCAGCTTCCACTGGGCCGCGCTGGGTTGCGCCTCGGCGGGCAGGCGCTGGGCCACATCGGCCTTGAAGCGCTTCTTCAATTCGGCGGTCAATGGCAGGCGCCAATCGTCGAAGAGGTTGTCGTCCTGGCCGGGTACGGCGGCGGTGTCAGGGCGGGTATCGCGGATGACCAGCACCTGGCGCCCCGCCTCGTACCCTTCAACACGCCCGCGCTCGAAGCCTTCGCGCACCCCGTCGGCATGGCCACTGCGCTGGCCTGTGGCGTGGCCGAGGAACCAGGAGTCGCGATGCTGGGCTTGCAAGCGGGTCAGGCCCCGCCCCAAAAGGCGGGCGGCCAGGCGGCGAAACCACGGTAACTGGGCAGGTGGGGTCAGGTCGGCAGGCGCCTGGGGATGCTCGTGGGCCACGGTCACTCCGATGGAATACAAAATCAGCGTGCCATGTTCGCCGCATCCACCAAAAATCACCAGCGAATGCTTGCAGATCAGTGGATTAGGCGATGAAACGGATAAAAAGCCGCAACCTTAATGATCTACCAATTCGATCATTATTAGCCGATATTTACGCTTATTTCCGATCTTTCTTTGTCGCATCATGGCGTCATTCCACTGATTCAAGGAGCACGACCATGCTGCAACTGCGACCGTTCGAAAGCCTCGGCCACGCCAACCACGGCTGGCTCGATGCCCACCACCATTTCTCGTTTGCCGAGTACTACGACCCTGCTCGCATGCACTGGGGCAACCTGCGGGTCTGGAACGATGACCTGATCGCCGCCGGCAGCGGTTTCCCGCCGCACCCGCACCGTGACATGGAAATCATCACCTACGTCCGTGAAGGCGCGATCACCCACCAGGACAGCCTGGGCAACAAAGGCCGTACCGAAGCGGGTGACGTGCAGGTGATGAGTGCAGGCTCCGGCATCGTGCACAGCGAATACAACCTGGAAGACGTCGATACGCGGATCTTCCAGATCTGGGTAGTGCCTGAGCGAGTGGGCGATGCGCCGACCTGGGGTACCCGCCCTTTCCCCACCGGTGAGCGTGGCGAAGGCTTCGTGACCCTGGCCAGCGGGCGTGAAGGTGACGAAGACAGTTTGCAGATTCGCACCGATGCCCGGCTGGTGGCCGCGACCCTGCGGGCTGGGGAAAGCGCCGAGTACCGCTTCGATGCCGGGCGCCGTGGCTACCTGGTGCCGGCCAAGGGATTGGTAGAGGTCAACGGCCTGCAGGCGAAAGCGCGCGATGGGGTGGCGATCGAGCAAGAGGACGTGTTGCGGGTGACGGCCATCGAGGACAGCGAGATCGTGCTGGTGGATGTTGCCTGAATCGATTGCCTGCTCCCATAGAGCAAAACTTAACGCATTGAGCTAGCAGCGACTCTGTTGGAGCAACTGTCTTGCTCATTGATTTAGCGGCGACTCTGTGGGCTTGCCCCGCGAACACCGGCGAAGCCGGTGCCATGCACCGCGTAGCTTCATTCGCGGGACAAGCCCGCTCCCACAATGTGAACTGCCCCCAAGAGGCTGGGCAGTTTCCCTGAAAGTCAAAACGGCAACGTCAGCTTCACCCAATACGCGTCCCCTTGGGCGCGGTTACGCACTTCGGTCTCCTTCGACCATTTCGCCGTCACAAACCACCCCCCCTCGCCGCTGTATTTGATCGACGGCCCGATGGCAAAGCTGCGCCCTTTGTTATCTTCAATACGTTCGCCGTCCTGGCGGTCGTCAGTCGTCTGGCGGTAGTAATAACCACCTACCCCCAACACCCACCCGTTGCCCAGCCCCCACCCCACCGCATAGTCGACATGAAACTCCTGCCCAGACCGGTAATCGGTATCCGGGTTGCTACGGTTGAAGTCGTACATCACCTTGGCATCCAGGTTGAGCCCTACGGGGTCGACGTAGCTCATCGCGTACACCGGCTCGAACACCCAGTAGTTGCGCCCAGGGTTGGCCAGGTCGTGTTTGTCGTAACGGCCAGTGGGCGCAATCATGTCGAAGGCCAGGATGCTGTGGAACTTGTCGCTGTGGTGAAAACCCAGCGCCGGGCCAAAAATCACGTCCCCCAGGCCACGGTTGTGCTGCGACTGGCCATCGACCGAAACCTTCAGGTCCACCAGCGGCACAATCGCGTGCAGCGCAAGGCTGCCGCCCAATACCGTGTAATCACTCACCCAGATCAGGCGTGGCACGATCGCATTGGCGCGCACGCGAAAGTCTACCGGCAGCTTGCTGCCGTCGTTACCACGCAGGTTGTCGGCCTCATCGTGGTTGACGAACAATTGGCCATAGACACCCGGCGGCGGCATGGCGCCGGACATGTAGTTTTCGGCACCGAGCGGGTACGACGTGCCGCCCCCTTCGGTGGCCTGTGAAAGGTTGGCTGCACCGAACAGCGTGGCGCAGGCGGCAAGGCGTAGCAGGTTGGCAAGCTTCGGGTTCATCGGGTCAACCTTTGTTGTTGTTATCGGTCGTGCAATAAGCCGGTCAGATGCGCTTGAACAGCGCCGAACGCTGGCCTTCACCTGCGGCATCAGCAGCGCTATAGAAGCGCTCCATAAAGATGTCGCGCTCGAACAGGCGGCCCTGCATCAGGCAACTGATGGCGGCGTCGATCATCGGTGGCGGGCCGCACAGGTAGGCCTTGTGGCCGTTGAAGCGGCCGTCGAAATGCTGCTTGGCAGCGTCGTGCACATAGCCGCGTACCCCCTGCCACTGCTCATCCTCGGCTGCCTGGCTAAGGGCTGGCACATAGCTGAAGTTGGCATGGCCGGCCGCCAGCGCTTCGAACAGTTCGCGGTTGTACAGCTCGGCGCGGGTACGTGCGCCCTGGAACAAGGTGATGTGCCGCGTGTCGCCCCGCGCCAGCAAGTCGAGGATCATCGACTGCGGGCTCGACAGCCCTGAGCCACCGGCGATGAAGATCAGGTCGCCCGGTTGAGCGCTGCGCACGAAAAACTGCCCGTAAGGGCCGGACAGGCCCAACGCATCCCCCACCTTGAGTTGCCGGTGAATGTGCCCGGTCGCCACGCCGCCTTCCACCAGTCGCACGTGCAGCTCCACCTCATCGGGCCGGTCAGGCGGGTTGGCCAGGGAGAACGCGCGTGTGCCTTCGATGCCAGGCAGCTGCAGGTTCACGTATTGTCCGGCCTGAAACGCCATCGGCCGGTCGAGCTTGAGGTGCACGCCGCGAATGGTCGGCGACAGCTCAACCAGTTGGGTGACCACGGCGCGGTAGTCCTGCACCGGCAAGCCGGCAAAGTCAGGGTCGACGTCGATGTCGGCCTCGATCACCAGGTCGCTTTGTGGAATGGCACAGCAGGCCAGCACCTTGCCCTCGTCGCGTTCCATGTCCATCAGGGCAAAGGAGGACGCCGCCCCCAGGTCGACCTCACCTTCCAGCACCTGGCACTTGCAGGTCGCGCAGGTGCCGTGGCCGCAGGCAAACGGCAGCCACACGCCCTGGCGCAAGGCAGCCTCGAGAATGGTCTGGCCTTCCTCCACCTCGATCTGTTCACCGGTGGGTTCGATGGTGACTTGATAGCTCATGGCAGCGCTCCTCAGTTATGGCTGCCGCCCAGGCCTTCAAGGCCGGGGGTATGCAGGTGCAGCAGGCTCTTGTGGACCACACCATTGGCGGCCAGCCCACTGGACAGGTCAGGCGTGAATGGCTGTTCGTCCAGGCGCCAGCGTACGGCGGTGAAATCCACCTGCGCGGCATCGGGGTGCAGGGCAATGGCCGGCTTGACCACGTGCTCGATGAAGGCCGCGAACGGCTGCGCCGGGTCCACGGGCAGGGTGAACGGCGCGCAGAACAGCAGGTGGTTTTCCCAGCACAGGTACACCAGCTGGGCGCCGTGGAAGTTGGCCTGAAGGTCCAAGGGTTGGGCGGTGTAGGCGCCGATGGCGGTCACGGGCATGGCAAGGTTCCTCTTGTTCTTGTTTGGGCCCGGGCGCAGCAAGGCGCCCAGGCAGTTGCGGTGTTTTGGCGGTTCAGCCGGCCTTGCGCCCGGCACGTTGCAAGGCCTCCCAGCGCTGCTGCTCGGGCGAGCCCTGGTACTCGAAGTTGTCCTGGCCGGGGGCGATGTTGTAGTAGTCGCGCACCACCGCCTCGACATCCCCACCGCCACAGTTGCCCTGCAGGATCTGGTGCACCGGCAGCCAGGCCTGCACGTATTTGTCGGGCTCGTAGGCGAAGATGTCGCAGCAGCCATCGGAGCAGAAGTGGTAACGCTCGCCTTCGTGCAGCAGGCTGCGGTGGCTCAGTTGCGTGGGCGCGTCCGGCTCGGTGAAGGCCAGCGGGATCTGGCAGATCTGGCAGAGCATTGGCAGGGTCGGGTTGTAGAAGCGCTCGCCGCGCGCCTGCAAGTCACGCCAATGCTCGTAACGCGGCCGGTAGTAGCGGTCGAACGTGTCTGGGTACTTGGCCGAGAGCCAGTCCAGCTCCTCGTCGGTGGGGATCCAAGTATGGAAGTTGGTGGCCTGGCTGTACTGGTAGAAGATCGACCAGGCCTGGTGGCTGATGTGTTCTTTGCCGATGGTGGTCTGCTCGACGTATTTCGGCGGGCGGATGCCATAGCGTTCCAGGTCCTTGAACAACGCGCCGCCAGCCTGTTCGAAGTACACCTCCCAGGCCTCGGCCCACGACATCACTTTGTTCGGCAGCATGTAGTCCATCATCATCCCAACCAGGGTCAGCAGCCGGTAGCCACGCCAGAACCATTTGTCGATCCAGCGCTGGACGATCGGCACGTTGTCCTCGTGCTGCTCGAGCAAAAACTTGATCACCTCAAGGCCCAGGGTCATGTGCCGGGCTTCGTCCGACTGCGCCGAGAAGCCGAAGGTGACGGTGGCCATGTCGCCGTTGAACGCGGCACCGGACATGAACGGCACGAACAGTAGGTTGGTCAGCACGTACTCGAAGGAGAACGAGATGGCCGTGAGGAACTCGAACGGGCCAGCCGTGCGGGCGTCCTCGAAAAACGACTTGGGCACCGAGAGGAACCACACCCGGTCGTGCATGTGGGCAAAGTCATGCAGGCCGTTGAAGTGCTTGTTGTAGTGGCTCATCGCATGCACTTGGGTCTGCACGTGGCGCAGTTCGTCTATCGCCTGCATCTGGCAGGCCACCCGCGCACCGGCACCGCCAAAATGCCGGCCGACGCGGGCGAAGCCTTGGTAGGCCTGGTATTCCAGGGGCGTGACACCACTCAAAAATAGCTTCAACGCGTTGACGTAACGGGCATCGGAGATGTTCTGGTGGCCATTGTTCTGGGCGAAGGCGTCGAAGATCGCGTACAGCTTTTTCTCTTTTTCGGCCTGGTATTTCCAGTAGGCGTCCATGGTCAGGCGGAAGGGGTCTTCCCACTTGTCCCAGTCGGTGATCTTGATGCCCTCGAAGCGTTCGTAGGGGTAGATCGCGTCCTTGCTCTGGTAGCTCGGTTCCCAGCCCAGGTCACGGGTCAGGCAACGGTATTTGTCTTTCTGGTTGAGGCGCTTGGCGGCCATGGTGGCTCTCCGAATGCTGGTCGTTGGGTGGGTCAGTTCCAGTGCAGGGCGAAGCAGTCTTCGTCTTCCTCGACGTTGCCGCCGAGGGTGATGACGTCGATCAGCATTTCCTGCACGTCCCATTCACGGCCGGTCTTTTCCTCCACTTTGGCGCGGTGAATCTCCAGGCGCCCTTCGGCCTGCACGCGGATCATCGCGGGCTGATGCTGGACGACTGCGTGCGGGTTGTCCTGGGTGATGGCCTCGACGATGTAGCGGGCGCTGTCGTTGTCCTGGAAGGCGATGTAGACGAGGGAAGTCATGCGGCGTCTCCACTGAGGCCGAGTTTTTTCAGGCGTGCGCCAAAGGCGCTGTCGATGGCATCGAGGGCTTCGCGCCCAGGGCCGACCTCGGCCAGCGGCAGCAGCGCCTCCCGTGCGCGCACGCGCCACTGGGCCACCCAGCCGTCGACCAGCTGGCGGTTGTGTGCGCTCTCCCCGACCACGGTCTTGACCAGCGCATCGACCCACCGCTGGCTCTCGGCAAACCACAAGCGCATGAACTCGGTGAGCATGCCGACCTGCCCTGCCCCGTCCGCCACCAGTTGTGCATCGAAGTGCTCGAACAGCAGCGGGTACAACAGCCCATCACTGACCAGGTTTTGCGCCAGGGTCAGCTCGAACCAGTCCTGCACCACCAGGCTGTCTTCGACATAGCGGCGCAGCCCTTGCCAGGCCGGTTCGTCCAGCCAGCGCTGCTTGGCTTCGGCCAGCAATGCCAGGCCGTCGTCTTCGAGTAGCAGGCCGATGCGCGACAGGTACTGGGCAATGGCCAGGCGGTCCATGGCCTGGAACATGTGCATCTGGGTGACGCTGGTACCGAAGGCGTCCGCGGCAATGCCGCTGTTGTTCATGTTGGCGCCCAGTTCGGCATGGCGCAGCGGCAGCAGTACGCGGGCGATCAGGGCACGGGTTGCGACGGGCAGGCTGCCCAGCAGTTCGCGCTTTTCGCAGAAGGCGAAGCTGTGCTCGGCGTTTTCCTGCATGCGTGCCCGGGCCTGCACGTAGGTGCCGTAGTAGTACTGGCGCGGGTCGCTGACGGTGTACCAGTCGGCCATGCACACGGCGGTGCGGCTGGGGTCGTTGAGCAGCTTGTCGGGCTGCCACAGCGGGCGGTAGTGGAAGTTGCTGGCGGCTTCGATGTCGAAGCTGGCTTCCTGGTAGCGGCTGGCAGGTTTATCGCCGAACCGCCGGCGGGTGTGGCTGAAGGTCTGGCGGATCGGCTCGACCGTGGCCGTCTTGATCTCGATACTCATGCAAGGCGTCCTGTACTTGTTGTTGTGGGGAAGCAATGCGCCGGCAAACGGCGCGTCAGTCGTTGTCGTCGTGGCGCTCGCCGTAACGCCACTTCTGCATGTCGGCATCGACGGCAGCGGCCATTGCGGCGTCCATGTGAAGCACCCGGTTGCTTTCGCAGAAGCGCGCGAAGGCAGCGCGTGGCAAAACCAGTTCGACGAACAGGTCCGGGTAGGCGATGGCAAAGTCGAACTCGACGAAGGCGGCGTCCGGCGCGCTGCGTACCCGGACGTAGCGCGGCATCTGCTCGAAGGGCGTGGTGGCTGGGGTCATCGGTTGTGCTCCGGTAAGGCTTGCAAGGGCTAGAGCAACCGCTGTGCCAGGCCTGCTTCCAGAGCAGGAAAAACAATTCAATTCATTGATTTAAAACGATTTTTACACCAATCAAAGATAAGCCGAGACGCGATCAAGCGGCCGCCGCAGCCCGCCCGATTGATCATTTGCTCAATCGCGCAACGGCACTTCGAGCAAATGACCAACGCGTGCTGCGATTGACTTTTGCGTAGGTTTCAGGCGGTTTAGAAAGAAGAGATGACCCGAGCCTTGCCTGAGCCGCCGAGGTCGTCCCGGCGCGACCACCACCCGCCCACGCCTGAGCGGAACGCGCCGATTCCCCATACAATTACAAGCAAGGGGCGCACGCGAATGATTACCCAGTACAGGGCGCCAGAACCTGCGCCGGCGCTGAAGGACCTCACCGAACGGGTGCGTTTCCTCGGCACCGAAGGCAAGATCTGGCTGGACGAACAACGCATGCTGCTGGTGCAGGCGGCGATGATGGCCGGTATGCGCCGCGAGCTGATCGAAATGCTCGGCGTCGAACGCGCCAAGGGGTTTTTCCTGCGCCTGGGCTACCAGTCCGGCCTCAAGGATGCCGAGCTCGCCCGCAAGCTGCGCCCCAACGGCAACCCGGTGGAGATGTTTTTCATCGGCCCCCAGTTGCACTCGCTCAAAGGCATGGTCAAAGTCCGCCCGCTGCAGCTGGAGATCGACCTCGACAACGGCCATTTCTACGCCGACATCGAATGGCAAGACTCTTTCGAGGTGGAAAACTGCCAGCAAGAAAACCTGCAGTCCGAGCAACCGATCTGCTGGATGCTGCTGGGCTACGCGATCAGCTACAGCTCGTTCTTCCTCGGCCGCCAGGTGCTGTACAAAGAGGTCAGCTGCCGCGGTTGTGGCGGCAGCGAATGCCGCATCATCGGCAAGCCGGTGGAGCAATGGGAAGACGCCGAAACGTTCATGCGCTACTTCCAGAGCGACCCGGTGATCGACGAGTTGCAGTCCTTGCAAGTGCAGGTGGCCAACCTGCGCCAGCGCCTGCAGTACGAGTCGGGGCAGTTCTACGGCATCGGCCAGTCGGCGGTGTACCGGCGCTGCTGCGCGCTCACCGACAAGGTCGCCTCGGGCAAGGCCTCGGTGTTGCTGCTGGGCGAAACCGGCGTCGGCAAAGAAGTCATCGCCCGCAGCCTGCACCTGCGCAGCGAGCGCGCCGGTGCGGCGTTCGTCGCCCTGAACTGCGCGACCATACCGCCCGACCTGATCGAGGCCGAACTGTTCGGTGTCGAGAAAGGCGCCTACACCGGCGCCCAGCAGGCCCGCATGGGCCGTTTCGAGCGGGCCAACGGCGGCACCCTGTTCCTCGACGAAATCGTCGAGCTTACGCCACGCGCCCAGGCCAGCCTGCTGCGGGTGTTGCAGGAAGGCGAACTGGAGCGGGTGGGCGACAGCCGCACACGCAACGTTGATGTGCGGGTGATCGCCGCCACCCATGAAGACCTGGAGCAAGCGGTCAAGGACGGGCGTTTTCGCGCCGACCTGTTCTACCGGCTGAACGTGTTCCCGGTACGCATCCCCGCACTGCGCGAGCGCCGCGAGGACATCCCGCTGCTGATCGAGCACTTCCTCGGGCGCCTGCATGAAAGCTACGGCAAGAAAACCCGCGGCCTCAGCGACCGGGCCATGGAGGTGTGCCTGCATTACGACTGGCCGGGCAACATCCGCGAGCTGGAAAACCTCATGGAGCGCGGCGTGATCATCACCGATGAGAACCAGAGTATCGGCCTGGATGCGTTGTTCCCGCATGCACCGCCCGCCATCGACAGCATCGGCCTTGGCAGTGATGGCCGGCTGGTGGCCGACAGCGACCTGCAAACGCCAGGCTGGGTGGCGCAGATCTTCGACAGCGGCACCGGCCTGGATGCCGTCGAGGAGGCGCTGATGCAAGAGGCCATGGCACGCTGTCGGCAAAACGTTTCGGAAGCGGCGCGGCTGCTCGGCATGACCCGCCCTGCCCTGGCCTATCGGCTGAAAAAGGCACCCGGCGAAAGCGTGGCGGGTAAGCCTTGAGCATTTGGGGCCGGAAAGCGGCCCCAACATTTCAGCGCCCACGCAAATACCGCAAGCGCATTGGCGCCATTCACTGCCCTGCACTAGCGTTGTGCTATCCAGCCAGCCACTTGCCGTTCATGCGGAGCGAACACACAACATGCCGGATCTGCGCCCGAACCCGACGCTGAGCCTTGATTACCGTGCCGAACAGCCGATTTTCCAGGCCTTTGTGGAGCAGGCGAGTCGCTCGCCCGAGGCAACCGCGATCATTGCCCACGAAGCCACCTGCAGCTATCGACAACTTGAGCAGATCAGCCAGGGTATCGCCACGTACCTGCTCGAAAATGGCGCCATCGGTGCCGATCGGGTAGTGATTGTCGCAAGCCGCGGCGCGGCGCTGGTCTATGCCATGCTCGGCGCCTTGCGCGCCGGGCTGACCTTCACCGTCGCCGACGCCGCGTACCCGGCTGCACGTATCGGCCAGATCATCCGCACCCTCGAACCTGCCTTTGTAGTGCGCTGTGGCGACGTCGAGGTCGAACCTGGCCGTGCGCACTGCGTGAACGTGCCGCACGCCCCCGCTGATGCCCTGCAACACTTCCCCAGCCTGTCAGCGCCCCTGCCCGCAGTCAGCCCTGCTCAGCCGGCCTACATCACCTTCACCTCGGGCAGCACTGGCGAACCGAAGGGCATCGTCACCCATCATGCGCCGCTGGTGCACTTCGTCGACTGGCACGTACAGCAACATGGTTTTACCCAGGATGACCGCTTTTCGCTGCTATCCGGCTTGGGCCACGACCCGGTTTACCGCGATGTGTTCACGCCACTGTCGATAGGCGCCACCATCCTCTGCCCGGCCCAGTCCACCCTGACTGACCCGTCGCGCCTGGCTGCGTGGATACACGACCACGGCGTGTCCGTCATCCACCTGACGCCGCCTTTGGGCAAACTGATCGAAACCGGCGCACGGATGCACGGGCTGCTGTTCGAACGCTTGCGTTACCTGTTCTGGGGCGGCGATGCGCTCAGCCCTACGCTGTACCAGCAGATGTGTGCGATTGCGCCACACGCCACCAGCGTGAACTTCTACGGCACCACCGAAACGCCACAGGCCATGGCCTTCCACGTGCTCGACCCGCACGCGGACAACAGCAAAATCCCGTTGGGCAAAGGCATAGGCGGCGCGCAACTGTTGCTCGTCAACGAAGCCAACCACCTGGTCGAAGCCGGCGAAGTCGGGGAAATCCTGATCCGCAGCCCCTACCTGTCGCTGGGGTATTGGGGCGACCCGGCTCTGACCCAGGAAAAGTTCGTGGTAAACCCGTTCACCGGCGCCCCGGCCGACCGCTGCTACCGCACCGGCGACCTGGGCACGTACCTGGCCGATGGCAGCGCCACTTTTCTGGGGCGCGGCGACAGCCAGGTGAAAATCCGCGGCCATCGCATCGAACTGGCGGAGATCGAAAACGCCATCACCCGACAGCCGCGCATCAAGCAATGCGTGGTGCTGGCCAACCATGACAACGCAAGTGTCAGGCTAGTCGCCTATTGCGTCGCCGATCAGCCCATAGCGACCGCTGAACTGCGCCAGGCCATCGCAGGCATGCTGCCAGACTACATGGTGCCGGCGATGTTCCTGTTCGTGCCGAGCATTCCACTCACGCCCAACGGCAAGATCGACAAGCGCGCCTTGCCTGCGGCTTTCGATGACAGCGCCTCCAGCACCCCGCAGGCGCTGTCACCGCTGGCGTTGAAACTGACCGAGGCCTGGGCGCAGATACTGCAGGCTCCGCACATCGATGCCCGCCTCACCTTCGTGGAGCTCGGCGGCGACTCGCTGTCGTTCGTCCGCGCCTCGATGGTGCTGGAAGCGCTGATCGGCCACTTGCCGGATCGCTGGGAAATGATCCCGGTACAGGACCTGGCCGAACTGGCCGAACCAGGCACCCCGGCCAACACGTGGTCGATGCGGGTCATGGAAGTGCCGGTGTTCCTGCGCATGGTCGCCATTCTGCTGATTGTCGTCGGGCATTTGAATGTGTTTTCCGAATGGCGGATTGCAGGCGAGACGTCGGTGCTGTTCCTGATCTCCGGCATCAGCCTGGCCAGGTTCCAGTTCAAGGCCATCGATGAGCGCGGCGATGCGCGCATGCTGCTCAAGTCCCTGGCCGCCATCGCGGTGCCGACAATTCTGTACACAGTACTGGTGCAGGCAGTGTTCGACCGAGTCCACTGGCAATCACTGCTGTTGATCTCCAACTGGTTCCCGCCCGACAAGGTCGGCGTGTTCAATTACTGGTACATCGAAGTGCTGGTGCAGATGCTGCTGATCCTCGGTGTCGTGTTGTCGATCAAGCGTGTGCGCAAGGCGATCATCGCCAACCCGTTCCCCTGCCTCATCCTGGCCTCGTGCGCACTGGTGGTGGCCGATGTGCTGCTCAGCCGCTTCGTGTTCGACCCCACAGCCCTGCTCAACCGGGTACCTCAGCATTACCTGGCCGTGATGGTACTGGGCATGGCCATTCACTACGCTGATACGACGCTGCGCAAAGCGGTCGCCAGTGCGGTGGCGCTGCTGCTGATTGCCGAGCTCGACCTGGTGGCCGTTGCCGGCCTCGGCTGGCAGGCCTTTGCCCGTTACATCGATATCGCCCTGCCGGCGATGCTGGCCTTGATCTGGTTCCGGTCCGTGCCCGTGCCGGGCGTGATCGCCAGAGCGGGCGCGATGATCGCCTCGTCCACCTTGTTCATCTACCTGACGCACTTCCAGTTCCAGTCGCTGGCACGGCGCATCGTCGATCAGCCGTTGTTCGCGGTGGCCCTGGCCCTTGTCGGTGGCGTGGTGGTGACGTACTGCTGGAACACGCTGACCCGGCACGTCATTACACGCCTTGGCGGGCGGCGCAAAACGCGTGGCGCGCAGGCCGTGGAACGCGCGACCTCCCCTTGAAGCGGTAACGCTGTCGGCCCGCGGGTCATTGCCAAGCCTGAAACAGTTTGCATAAAATGCGAACCATTAACATTTGCAACTCTTTCAGGCGGCATGGATGAGCACCCCGGACGTAGCCCTCAATACCCAAGTCACCCAGCTCTACCGCGCGCAGAGCAAGTGGCTGCACGGTTGGCTGACGCCCCGGGTCAACTGCACCCACCTGGCCGCGGACCTGGTCCAGGACGTGTTCGTTCGGGTGATGTCGGCCGCCGACGCTGCGGCCAAGCTCGAAGCGGTACGTGAACCCAAGGGCTATTTGGCCACCATCGCCCGTCGCCTGATGATCGACCACCTGCGCCGCGTGCACCTGGAACGGGCCTGGTTGCAGGTACTGGCCGAGCAACCCGAAGCGTTGGACATCTCGGCAGAACAGCGTGTTGCCCTGCTGCAGACGTTGTTCGAGCTCGATGCGATGCTGGCAGCGCTCGGCACCAAGGTGCGTGAGGCGTTCTTGCTTTCGCAGGTCGATGGCCTGCCCTACAAACACATCGCCACCCAGTTGGGCATCTCTGAAGTGACGGTGCGCCGCTACGTTGCCAAGGCGGCCGAGCACTGCATGATCTACAGCCTGACCCACGGCCAGTGAGCATGGCCCTGAGTACCGAGCAACTCGCGGCCCTGCGCCAGGCCGCGCACTGGTACAGCCAGCTCAACAGCGGTGAGGCGCAGCCCAGTGAGTACAGTGCCTGGCAGGCGTGGCTGAACGCTGCGCCGGTCAATTCCTGGGCCTGGCAGCAAGCCGAGCGCTTGCAGACACGCATGAGCACCCCCCATGCCCCAGCCACCACGCGGGTGTTGGCCGTGGCCGCACACGGCCGCCACGCCTCCCGCCGCCGTGTGGTCAAAGCCGGCCTGGTGTTGCTTGGGGGCAGTGCCCTGGGCTTGGGCAGCTATCGCGAAATGCAGCACTCGCCGCTGTTGCCAGACGTGCGCAGTGGCGTGGGCGAACAGCGCTGGCTGACCTTGAAAAACGGCAGCACGGTGCTGCTCAACACCGCCTCCTCCGTTGACATCGACGAGACCCGCGAACAGCCGTCGGTGCGGCTGCGCCAAGGCGAAATCATGGTCGAGGTGCCCGCGCAGCAACGCTGCAGCGTGGTGACCCGGCACGGCAGCGTAGAGGCTGGCCACAGCCGCTTTTCCGTGCGGCTGCTGGACGACGCCGGCAAGCTCGAGGTGTTTGGCCAACAGGCACGCGTGGCGCTTGCCGCTGGCCAGGCAATGGCGCTCAAAAGCGGCCAGACCTGCCAGTTCAATGGCCAGGGCTTTTCTGCCGTGCAGGCCTTGGCCAGTGCCGCAGACGCCTGGAGCCGCGGCTTGCTGATCGTGAACGACCAGCGCCTCGACACCTTCATCAACGACCTCGCGCGCTATCGGCCCGGTTGGCTGCGCTGCGCGCCCTCGGTGGCCGGCCTGCGCATCAGCGGCACCTACCGGCTCAATGACACCGACCAGATACTGCGGGCGCTGACCACGTCCCTGCCGGTGCAGGTGCAGGCCCGCACCCGCTACTGGGTCACCGTCACCGCCGCATAAAAAAATGGCCAAGGCCTGATCACTTTGCTGCGGCTCATCCGACTCATAGGTAACCCCAGCCCTGGCTGACTCTTTACCTTTCAGAGAACAACGACGATGACCTGCCGCTTCACTCTCAGGCCGTTCAGCGCGCCAGACCTGCGCACCTGCCTGTTGCTGACTGCATTGCTCGGTGGGCCAGGCGCAGCCTGTGCCGCGCAAGTGCATGACTACCACCTGCCGCAGGGCGACCTGGGCGAGACACTGACCCGGTTTGCCGCAGCGTCTGGCATCGTCTTGTCGTTCGACACCCAATGGACGCGCGGCAAACGCTCCCCCGCCTTGAATGGCCAGTACCCGGTGGACCAGGCTCTGCAGATGCTGCTGAGCGGCACCGGCCTGCAGGCCGTACAGGAAAGCGACGGCCGCTACTCGCTGCTGCAAACCCACCAACAGGGTGACGTGGTGGAGCTGGCCCCCAGCCGCATCGATGGCCAGGGCCTGGGCAACATCACCGAAGGCACTGGCGCCTACACCACCGGCGGTTCGACCACCGCGACCAAGCTGCCGCTGACCCTGCGCGAAACGCCGCAGTCCGTCAGCGTGATCACCCGCCAGGCGATCGACGATCACGGCTCGCAAGACATCGGCGAAGTGCTGCGCAATACGCCCGGGGTTTCGGTGCAGGCATATGACAGCGAACGCATGGAATACTCCGCACGCGGCTTTGCCATCACCAACTACCAGTACGATGGCGTCAACACCATCTATGACGGGGTCTATGACGAAGGTGCGACCCACGTCGACATGGCCGCCTACGACCGCGTCGAGGTCATCAAGGGCGCGACCGGGCTAATGACCGGCTCCGGTGACCCCTCCGCCACGGTCAACTTGATCCGCAAGAAGCCCACCCACGACTTCAAGGCCTCGATCACCGCCAGCGCCGGTTCCTGGGACAACTACCGCACCGAAGGTGATATCGCCGGCCCGCTCAACGCCAGCGGCAGCGTGCGCGGCCGCTTGGTCGGCGCGTACCAGGACCGCAAGTCTTACCTGGATCACTACAAACAGAAGAAGGACGTCTACTACGGCATTCTCGAAGCCGACCTGACGCCCGACACCCTGCTGACCTTCGGCATCGACAACCAGACCACCACGCCGCGTGGCGCTTCCTGGACTGGCAACCCGACCTACTTTGCCGACGGCAGCCGCACCGACTTTTCGCGTTCGCACAACCCAGGTGCCGACTGGAGCCGCCGCGACTTTCAGTCCACCACCTACTTCGGCTCGCTGGAGCAGGCCCTGGCCAATGACTGGAAGGTCAAGCTCAGCCTCAACCACATGATCAGCGACCATGACACCCGCCTGGCCTCGGCCAGCGGCGGCAACCCCAACCCCGCAACCGGCGAAGACATGTTCTTCTACTGGGGGCGCTGGGAAGGCCACCGTGTGCAGAACACCGCCGACCTGAATGTGTCCGGGCCCTTCACCCTGTTCGGCCGCCAGAATGACTTGGTCGCAGGCTTCATGACCTCGCATTCGCGCCAGACCGGCGACACCTTCGACGGCAGTGCCTTCGCCCAGGTACCGGGCTCGATCTTCGACTGGAACGGCAAGATTGCGGTACAGGACTTCCCGAAAAACGGCGACTACACCACCACCCAGAGCCAGAACGGCGCTTACGTGGCCACGCGCCTGAGGCCAACTGACAACCTGTCGCTGATCCTCGGTACCCGGGTCAGCACCTTCAAATACAACGACGACCAGGATTACTACCCGACTTCGTCCCTGGATGACACCCACGCCAGCTACAAGCAACACGGCGTCGTCACCCCGTATGCCGGCGTGGTCTATGACCTGGACGATACTTACTCGGTGTACGCCAGCTACACCTCGATCTACCAGCCGCAGGTGTACAAGGACGTCAATGGCGCCACCCTCGACCCGGTGGAAGGCGATGGTTATGAAGCGGGCCTGAAGGCGGCCTATTTCGATGGTCGGCTTAACGCTACCCTGGCGTTTTTCCGGATCGAACAAGACAACGTCGCCTCCTCCGTCGGCACCAACCCGGTCACCAACGAGGGCATCTACACAGCGATCGACGGCGGCACGACCCAGGGCGTCGAGCTGGAGCTGGCCGGTGAACTGGCCCCAGGCTGGAACATCACCGCCGGCTACACCTACGCCCGTACCCGCGACGCCGACGACAACCGCCTGTTCGGCTTCCCGCTGGCGACCACCAAGCCTGAGCATGTGGCGCGGCTGTTCAACACCTACCGGCTGCCCGGCGCGCTGGACCGTGTCACCGTCGGTGGTGGGCTACGTTGGCAAAGCGCGTTCTACGGCACTATCTACAGCCCGACGGCTGGCGACTACACGCGCATCAAGCAAGGGGGTTACACCTTGGTGGACCTGATGACCCGCTACCAGTACAGCGAGCACCTGAGCTTCACGGTCAATGCCAACAACGTGTTCGACAAGGTGTACCTGACCGGGCTGGGCAACTTCGACACCACCTACTACGGCGAGCCACGCAACCTGATGGTCACGACCCGCTGGGATTTCTGAGGCTGCTGGTGGTGTAGGAGCAGCCTTGTGCTGCGAAGAGGCCGGTGCATAAGGCCTAGATGTGAGGGGCCTGCACCGGCCTCTTCGCAGCGCAGGGCTGCTCCTACAAACAGCCCTAGGCCAGTCAGTTAGTGCCTAGGCCTGGGTGCTGACCATCCCACCCGCGCTGCTGCCACCGCTCTCTTGCAGCGCTTCGAGCAGTTGCGCGGTCGCCTGCATGATTTGCCCAGTCAGGGTGGCGATGCTGGCCTGCTTGGCGCTCACCGCTGCGGCTTTTGCAGTCTCTTCCATCTTCGATGCCATCAATGCGGCCAACTGCTTCTGCTCTTCAGCCAGCTGCTTTTGCAGTTCCTTGATCATCTGCCGCAACTGCTGCACCGCTGCCGACTCGTCGCTGCTCTCGCTGCCTTGGGCCGACTCCGCCTGGCCACCGCCACCCACCTTCAAGGTGTCGCCACTGATGCTCAAAGGCCCGCCTTTTTCGCTCTGCGCGGCCTGCTTGGCCTGCTCGCGCTCGGCGGCCGCCGCGGCGCTCATCGCCTGGGCGGAAACACCATTGATGTGGAGGTTACTCAAAGATATTGCTGTCATGCCGATTCCCTGCCTTCAGGTGAGTCCTTGCCTTGACCCCACTATCGGCCGCCGGAGGCAATTCTTTAGCCAGCGGTGACAAAACCCTGTAACCCCACCAGTAAATTCCCCCTCGCGTGGCTCGTTCCAACACATGTACTTGCGCAGGAGCCGGAGCCCCGGCGGGCGTCCACATTCGACCATTCAGGGAATCGCAGCCATGAGCCAGTCCTCACAGCAGGAAACAATCAAAGATCTGATCGGCGTGGGCTTCGGCCCTTCCAACCTGGCCTTGGCCATCGCCCTGGAAGAGCTCGCTCAGTCCCAGGGCCATGCCCTGGACGCGCTGTTCATCGACAAGCAAAAAGACTACCGCTGGCACGGCGAGACCCTGGCGACCCAAAGCGAGCTGCAGATTTCGTTCCTCAAGGACCTGGTCTCGCTGCGCAACCCCACCAGCCCTTACAGCTTCGTCAATTACCTGCACCAGAAGCAGCGCCTGGCCGACTTCATCAACCTCGGCACCTTCTACCCCTGCCGCCTTGAGTACAACGATTACCTGCGCTGGGCTGCCGAGCACTTCGCTACCCAGGCGGTGTATGGCGAAGAAGTGGTGCGTATCGAGCCCGAAGTGACGGCCGGCCGGGTCGAGCACCTGCGCTTGGTCTCGCGTGACCAACAAGGCCGCGAATACAGCCGCCGCACCCGCTCGGTAGTGGTCGGCAGCGGCGGCACGCCGAAAATTCCGGAAAAGTTCGGCGCCTTCAAAGATGACCCACGCGTCTTCCACCACTCCCAGTACCTCAGCAGCCTGAACAAACTGCCGTGCACTGAAGGCAAGCCGATGCGCATCGCGGTGATCGGCTCTGGCCAGAGCGCCGCCGAGGCCTTCATCGACCTCAACGACAGCTACCCGTCGGTCAAGGTCGACATGATCCTGCGCGGCTCGGCACTCAAGCCGGCCGACGACAGCCCGTTCGTCAACGAGATCTTCTCCCCAGGCTATACCGACCTGGTCTACAACGAGCCGGCCGACCAACGTAGCAAGCTGCTGGGCGAGTACCACAACACCAACTACTCGGTGGTCGACCTGAACCTGATCGAACGCATCTACGGCATCCTCTACCGCCAGAAGGTCGCCCACCAGTTCCGTCACAACGTGCTGTGCCGGCGCCAGGTGGAAGCGGTGGTGGCCACCCGCGAAGGCCTGGAACTGACCCTGCGCGACCTCGCCACTGGCCAGCACCAGACCCACCGCTACGATGCGGTGATCCTGGCTACCGGCTACGAGCGCCGCTCGCACCGCGACCTGCTGGCACCACTGGCGGGTTACCTGGACGACTTCAGTGTCGACCGCAACTACCGGGTACTGGCCAGCCCAGACCTGCAGGCGTCGGTTTACCTGCAAGGTTTCTGCGAGAACAGCCACGGCCTGAGCGACACCTTGCTCTCGGTACTGCCCGCCCGCGCCGCCGAGATCGGCCAGGCGCTGTACCAGGACCTGTCGCGCCTCAATGGCCGTTCGCAACCGGCTGTCGCCCTGACCAGCGCCTGATTCCCACCTTTACTCGCCGGCCTGTCGCCCTGCGCGAAGGCCGGCTTGTGCTTTCTGAAACATTTGCTTGCATTTAAAACGGCAGGATTTCCATTCTCATTCGTCTTTATAAGTGCAGCCCTCTTGGTTGGGCATAAGCTCGACTACACATTTCAGAAGACGATCAGATGGCCAAATCCCCGAAAAAATCCAAATCCAAGTTGTGGTTCCTGGTCCACAGCTGGCTCGCCCTCCCGATCTGGTTCTTCGTGCTGATCGTCTGCTTTACCGGCATGCTCGCCGTGGTCAGCCAGGAGATTGTCTGGCTGGCCAACCCGGACGTGCGCGCCAGCAAGCCTGACGGCGATGCCGAACGCCTGAGTTACCAGCAGGTGCTCGATGCCCTGCACAAGGCCGAGCCGGACATGGCCGTGGAGTCGCTGAGGCAGCCGGATGGCTCGCACTTCGCCCTGACCGCCGATGTGACCTTCCCCGATGGCACTAGCCCAACGCTCTACGTCAACCCATACACCGGGGCCATCCAGGGCAAGAGCCCGGACTTCAACTTCGAAGGCTTCACCCGCGCCTTGCATGGCTGGTGGCTGGTGCCCTTCACCAATGGCTTCAGCTGGGGTTGGTACCTGGTCTCGATACTCGGCCTGCCGATGCTGGCCTCGCTGGTCACAGGCCTGGTGGTCTACAAGAAATTCTGGAAGGGCTTCTTCAAGCCCGTTCGCACCGGCCATGGCTCACGCATCTTCTGGGGTGACCTGCACCGGCTGGCCGGGGTTTGGTCGATCTGGTTCATCGCGGTCATTTCCATTACCGGTACCTGGTTCCTGATCCAAGCGATTTTGTTCGACAACAACATCAGCATCTCCAGCCGACCTATCGTGCCGGTCATCGCCCGTGAGGATGTGCCGCAGACAGCCGATGGCAGCCAGGCACCGCGCATCGATGTGGATGAAGCGGCGCGCATCGCCGGCTTGGCGATCCCGGGCCTGGAGATCAGCTCCGTCTCACTGCCGGCTACTGCCTACAGCCATGTCACCCTGGGTGGCCGCGGCTGGTACCCGCTGATGTTCCAGTCGGCCGCCGTCAACCCCTACACCAGCAACGTCGACAGCCAGTTCCTGATCAGCGACCGCTCTGCCCTGGAGTTCGTCACCGAGTCCATGCGCCCCCTGCACACCGGCGACTTTGGCGGCCTGGCGATCAAGCTGATCTGGTTCTTCTTTGGCCTGGTCCTCACCCTGATGGTGTTCAGCGGCCTGTTGATCTGGACCAAACGCACCGCCCAGGCGACCGCCGCCGCCCTCAAGCGCAGCGAGCGTGCGCCACGCGCGGCCAGCCGTGAAACCACCGTGGAGATCCGCCCATGAGCCAGGCCAAGACCCTGCCCGCCAGCCCGCTCAAGCAGTGGTGGCTGAAATGGCGCTTCCACCTGAACATCCTGCTGATCCTCATCCCGCTGGGTTTCATGCCCAAGTACTTCGAAAACGCCAGGCTGTTCCGTGGCGACGCCGGGCTGGGGGCGAACGTGATCAGC
Source organism: Pseudomonas sp. LAIL14HWK12:I7 (assembly GCF_000483465.1). NCBI lineage: Bacteria > Pseudomonadati > Pseudomonadota > Gammaproteobacteria > Pseudomonadales > Pseudomonadaceae > Pseudomonas > Pseudomonas sp. LAIL14HWK12:I7. The sequence continues at coordinate 114,288 of NZ_KI519606.1, read as the reverse complement.
GACATCCAGGTCGGCCCCTACAGCCTGAACTTGGCCGAACTGCGCGACGAGGCACCACGCGCCGACGGCCCCGCCGGCCATTTCAAGTCGTTCAGCGCCTCGCTGTGCAAGGCCTGCATCAATGACGTCAAGGCCGTCTACCTGCGCATCGGCAAGCCGCGCAGCCTGCGTGCTGCTGGCACCATTTTCTTCGGCGCGCCGTACCGCATGGGCACCAACCTGCTGATACCGCCGCGTACCCAGCCTGATGCACAGATCTGGATCACCCTCGAAGGCTGGGACGGCAGCATGCACCAGGCTTCGGTCCCCCTGGCCAAGGCATCGCCCGCCACCGTGGCCTGGCTCGAGAAACAAGGAGGCAAGAAATGAAACACCTGATGCGTAAGCTCGCCCTGCCCTTGCTGGTACTGGCCGCAGGCCCGGCCCTGGCCCACAACCCGATGTGCGAATGCGAAGAAGTGGCCAGCGGCCAGGTCAAATGCACCGGCGGTTTCTCGGATGGCAGCGGCGCCCCTGGGGTGACCCTGGATGTGATCGGCTATGACGAGCAGGTGCTGGTCGGCGGCAAGCTCGGCGACGACTCGACCCTCACCTTCAAACGCCCCGACGGTGAGTTCTACGTGCTGTTCGATGCAGGCCCTGGGCATGTCGTCGAAGTCGACTACGCCGACATTGCCCAGCCATGAACAGCCCGGCCATGAATAGCCCAGCCATGAACCGCGCCCAGGTAGTCCGCCCGGCCGGTGCCGGCCACGAAACCCTGTACGTGCTGCTGGTCAGCCTGCTGATCGTGGTGCTTGCCGCCACGGTGGTGATGCTGCGTGGCGAACGCGAGGACGAACAGACCATCGCCAGCCACCAGATCGACGCCCGCCGCGACCTGACCCCCGCCGAACAAGGCCTGTACACCGACCTGCGTGTGGCCTTCGACGAGATCCAGTTGCTGCGCGAGGAAACCGCCGCCGTGCCCAGCATACAAGCCCTGGCCGACGACGGCTTGCCACCTTTTGTGGTCGATGCGGGCAGCCAGAGCCGCGGTGGCCACCAGTGGTCGTGGCTGGCAACTGGCGCCTACCTGGGCCGCAGCCAGGCCCCTCAGGTGGCCGGCAGCCTGCTGCTGATTCTGCCTGACGACAGCACTGGCCAGCCGGATGTGTGGCTGCGCCGCGACAGCGCCGCCGTTACGCCGGACGACCTGGGCCACGCCGCCCTGATCGCCGCCGGCTGGCAACAGGTGGTCAGCCACTACGACGCCGGGGTCACCCGCGAACACCGTCACTGAACCCAAGGACTCCCCCATGTTCCGCTCCGCCCTCGCCCTGCTCCTGGCCCTTGCCCTACCGGCATTGGCCCTGGCCGATAACGGCAAGCCACTGCGCATCGGCATTACCCTGCACCCGTACTACAGCTACGTCAGCAACATTGTCGGTGACAAGGCCGAAGTGGTGCCGCTGATCCCGGCGGGCTTCAACCCGCATGCCTACGAGCCGCGCGCGGAGGACATCAAACGCATCGGCACGTTGGACGTGGTGGTGCTCAACGGTGTGGGCCATGACGACTTCGCCGACCGCATGATCGCGGCCAGCGAAAAACCCGGCATCGCCACCATCGAGGCCAACCAGAATGTGCCGTTGCTGGCCGCCACCGGCATCGCCGCGCGTGGCGCCGGCAAGGTGGTCAACCCACACACCTTCCTGTCGATCAGTACCACCATCGCCCAGGTCAACAACATTGCCCGCGAACTGGGCAAGCTCGACCCGGACAACGCCAAGTTCTACACGCAAAACGCCCGCGCCTATGCCAAACGCCTGCGCGCCCTGCGCGCCGAGGCCCTGGCCAAGGTCACCGAAGCGCCCAGCGCGACCTTCCGCGTGGCGACCATCCATGCGGCCTACGACTACCTGGTGCGCGACTTTGGCCTCGAGGTCACTGCTGTGGTCGAACCGGCGCACGGCATCGAGCCAAGCCCGGCCCAGCTGAAAAAGACCATCGACCAGCTCAAGGCGCTGGACGTGAAGGTGATCTTCTCGGAGATGGACTTCCCGTCCGCCTACGTCGAGACCATTCAGCGCGAATCGGGCGTGCGCCTGTACCCGCTGACGCATATTTCCTACGGTGACTACACCAAGGAAAAGTACGAAGTGGAGATGAAGCGCAACCTCGATACCGTGGTCCGCGCCATCCAGGAGAACCGCGCATGACCGCCGCCGCCCACCTCGCCGCGGCCAATGGGCCGCGCATCGAGTTTGCCGGCATCGACCTGACCTTGGGCCGCACCCGCATTCTCGAACAGGTCAGCTTCAGCGTGGCGGCCGGCAGCGTGCATGCGATCGTCGGCCCCAATGGCGGCGGCAAAAGCTCGCTGATCAAGACCCTGCTCGGGCAGATGCCGCACCAGGGCCAACTGACCCTGCACTGGCCGAGCCCCCACGAAGTGATCGGCTACGTGCCCCAGGCGCTGGAGTTCGACCGTGGCCTGCCGATGACCGTGGACGACTTCATGGCCGCCATGTGCCAGCGCCGGCCCGCCTTCCTCGGCCTGTCACGCCGCGTGCAACCGGCCATCGATGCCGCGTTGGCCCGGGTCGGCATGCTCGACAAGCGCAAGCGGCGCATGGGCGCGCTGTCCGGCGGTGAACGCCAGCGCGTGCTGTTGGCACAGGGGTTGATTCCCGAGCCGCAACTGCTGGTGCTGGATGAACCCATGTCGGCCCTCGACGAAGCGGGCATTCAGGTGTTCGAGCAGCTGCTGCACGGCTGGCGCCAGGCTGGCACCACCGTGTTGTGGATCGAGCACGACCTGGAGGCCGTGCTGCGCCTGGCCGACCGGGTCACTGGCCTGAGCCGCCAGGTGCTTTTCGACGCCCCACCCGCACAGGCCCTGACCCCAGAGCGCCTGCTTGGCCTGTTCTCCGTTCACCCGCGCAGCGAGAGCCTTGCCTCATGAGTTTTGAAGCATTTCGCCAACTGGTCCAAGAATGGGCCAACACCGGCTACCTGCCCGAGGCGCTGGCCTACGGGTTCGTGGTCAATGCCCTGTTGGCCGGCCTGATGATCGGCCCGGTGCTGGGCGGTTTGGGCACCCTGGTGGTGGTCAAGCGCTTTGCCTTCTTCTCCGAGGCGGTCGGCCATGCCGCGCTCACGGGGGTTGCCATCGGCATCCTGCTGGGCGAGCCGTATACCGGTCCTTACGGCAGCCTGTTCGGTTACTGCCTGCTGTTCGGCATCCTGCTCAACTTCCTGCGTAACCGCACCGGGTTGTCGCCGGATACGCTGATCGGCGTGTTCCTGTCGGTGTCCCTGGCCCTGGGTGCGAGCCTGCTGCTGATGCTGGCGGGCAAGATCAACGTGCACATCCTCGAAAACGTGCTGTTCGGCTCGGTACTGACGGTCAGCGCCCAGGACCTGGTGGTGCTGGGTATCGTCGCGGTGCTAGTGCTGGCGCTGGCCTTGCCACTGTACAACCGCATCATGCTGGCCAGTTTCAACCCGCAACTGGCGGCGGTACGCGGAGTGGCGGTAAAGACCCTGGACTACCTGTTCGTGGTACTGGTGACCCTGGTCACGGTGGCGTCGGTGAAGGTGATCGGGGCGATTCTGGTCGGTGCGCTGCTGGTGATTCCGGCAGCTGCGGCACGCCTGGTCAGCCAGTCGCTCAAGGGCTTTTTCTTCATTTCGGTGCTGATCGCCACGCTGAGCACCCTGCTCGGCATCTTGTTGCCGATCGTTTGCGACCTGCCGGTACCTTCCGGCGCTGCGATCATTCTGGTCGCCGGCATTTGCTTCGCCTTGGCCGCACTGGCCCGCGCGCTTGTTCCACGCCTGCAAGGAAACCCGGCATGAACCTGAAACAGCTGACCTTGGCACTGACCCTGGCGGGCCTGCCTTCGCTCTCTTTTGCCACGCAAGTGCTCACCACCTTGCCGGTGACCCACAGCCTGGCCACGGCCCTGCTCGACGGCACTTCGGTGCAGCTCAAGCGCGCAGCGCCTGCCAACCTGCCGGCCAGCCGCCAGCCTTCGTACTTCAGCAGCCGCGGCGGCGAAAGCCTGGCAAACGCCGCGCAACAGGCCGACGCAGTCATCGGGGTGCGCTCGATCTGGCGTGACGACCCGCTCTACCCGATGGCCCGGCGCAGCAATATCCGCATCGTCGAAATTGATGCAGCGCGCCCGGTGGACGGCGCCTTGCCAGGGATTGCGGTGACCGGCGACGACGCCTACGGCGCCTACCCGTGGCTGAACCCGACCAACCTTGGGCGCATGGCCGATGTGGTGGCCAATGACTTGGAACGGTTGTCGCCGGCCGACAAGGCGAAGATCCAAGGCAACCTGGCCGGCCTCAAGCGCCAGCTGCTGGAGCTGACGGCCAGCAGCCAGACGCAGCTGGCCGAGGTAGACAACTTGACCGTGGTCAGCCTGTCCGAGCGCTTGGGCTACCTGGCCAGCGGGTTGAACCTGGATGTGGTGGAGCAGGCGCTGCCGGCCGAGGGCAAGTGGGATGCGGCGGCGCTCAAGGCGCTAGGGGAAAACCTGAAAAGTCAGGACGTGGCATTGGTGCTGGACCATCGCCAGCCGGAGCCAGCGGTGGCTGAGGTGATCAAGGCTGCAGGGGCCCGGTTGGTGGTGGTGAACAGTGATGCCGATGATGCGGTGGCCGGGTTGAAGGCCAGTGTTGACCAAGTGGTTGGCGCCTTGAGCGAAAGCTGATGCCGCCTGTACTGGCCTCTTCGCGGGTAAACCCGCTCCCACAGGTCTCCGTCGGTGACGGGCCTGGCCGGGAAGAGGCCGGCACAGGCCATCGACATTCAGCGCTTCATGCACCGCTGGTACCGCTCATCCACCCTGCCCGCAAACCACGCGGTGGTGAGCTTGCGGGTAATCTTCGGGCTCTTCAGCTCGATCCCCGGCAAGACCGCACGCGCCACCGGTTTACCTCCCGCCGCATCCGCCAGCTCGAACACACCGCTGTACAGCTTGCTGTCTTCAAAGGCCAGGCTGTCACCCGACTCCAACTGGCTGCGAATCTGTGGGTTGCGCAAACCCAGCTTCACCCCCAATTTGCGCGCCGCCAGTTCGGTAGTACCGGGCATGATCGCGCCGGGGGCAATCAGGTCGCCATCCAGCGCCAGGCTGGTGCCCGTCACCTTGCTCAGCGCCGCCTGGAACGCCGCATTGCGGCTGGCATACCAGCCTGCATTGAAATCAGCGAAGCGGTACAGCTGGCGATCGTAATGCGCCGGGTAGCCCAGCAAGTGGGCAATGCCGAAATACAGGCCGCCACGGCGGCTGAACACTTCCTGGCGGATCGTGCCTTCATAGCTGTAGGGGTAGTCCTTGGCGTGCTTTTCGGCGAAGTCGATGCTGACCTGCATCGGCCCGCCGGTGTGCACCGGGTTGAGCCCACCCAGCAAGGTCTTGCCCAGTGGCAGGCGGGCGATGACTTCGTCGTACAGCGCACTCAGTTGCTTCTCGCTGCGCACGGCCAGCAGCCGCTGCTGGTAGCTCTGGCCGTTGCCGGAAGGCGTCTTCAGCGCGCCATCCACCAGCAGGCGGGGAATGTGCAGGCGCGCGGCGCGGCGGTCGATTTCGTCGCGGGCGATGCGCCCGAGGTTGGGCACCTGTGGGTCGGCGTTGAAGGTCGACTCCTGCTCGGTCACCGCCAGTACCGCGCACAGGTTGCTTTTGCTAGGCGCAATGCGCTGGGCTTCGAAGGCCTGTTGAATGTCCTTGGCCCAGCCTGCACGGTCTTTGGCTTGCGCGGGAAATAAGCGCATCAGTTGGGCGCGCACCTTGGCCGGGTCCGCTTCAGGCTCTTCTTCGCGACGCCCCGCGCAGCCTTGCAGCAGCGCCAGGGCCATCAGGGCCGTCGCCAGTAACCGCGCGTTCAGGGCTGCTCACCGACCAGGTAGGTCTTGCTGATATGGCGGAACTGCGGGTGGCTGGCACTGCCCATCAGTTCGAACAGCACCATCTCACGGGTGACGATGTGCGCCCCGGCTGCGCGCATGCGCGCCAGGCCCGCGGCCTTGCTGGCTGCGGTGCGGCTGTCACAGGCATCCTCGACCACGAACACCTGCTTGCCCAACGCCAGCAGGCCGAGCACGGTTTGCAGCACACAGACGTGGGTCTCCATACCGCAGACGATCACCTGCTCACGTCCCATCAAACTGGCCGGCAAGCACTCGGCGGCCACACAGGAGAAATGGCTTTTTTCCACTACCTGGGCAGCAGGCGCTGCAGCGGTCAGTTCCGCCAAGGTAGGGCCAAGCCCTTTGGGGTACTGTTCGGAAATGACCGTCGGCAGTTCCAGCTCCGCAGTCGCCGCCAGCAACCAGCGCGCTCGCGCCCGAGTGCCTTCGGGATCGCTCATGGCGCCGATGAGTTTTTCCTGGATGTCGACGACCAGCAGCGTGGCCTTGTGTGGATCGATCAGCATTGTCTGCCCCTTGCCTGGGAAAAGGTCTAGCCTCCCCCAGGCAAGCGGTGACGTCAATCAGGCCGAAAGCCGATGTGGCTCAAGCGACGCGGCCAGCACGCCGAGCACACGGTCTTCGTGTTCGTGGATGAAGAAGTGGCTGCCGGGGAATATGTCCAACGAAAAGTCGCCCAGGGTTTCCTTGCGCCAGGCCAGCAGTTGCTCCTCGCTGGCCCGGTCGTCTTCGCCGCCCAGCACGTGCAGCGGGCATTGCAACGCTGGCCGCTGACGATAGGCATAGCGGCCGCACAGCAAAAAGTCGGCGCGCAGGATCGGCAAGGTCAGGCTCATCAACTCGGCATTGCCCAGCACTTCCTCTGGCGTACCGTTGAGTTCGCGCAATTCGCTGATAAGCTCATCGTCGCGCTTTGGGTCGCGCCAATTCTTACCCTCGTAGTCTTCGCGCCGGGTGGGGGCGGCGGTGCCGCAGGCGAACAACGCCAACGGCGGCGCACACCCCAGCGCCTGTAGCTCATGGGCCAGCTCGAAGGCCAGCAGCGCGCCCAGGCTATGACCGAGCAAGGCATACGGCGCGCTGGCGGCCAGGCGTTGCTCGGCCGCCAATTGCCGCGCAAGTGCCTGCATGTCGGTCTGCAGCGGTTCGCCCATGCGCGCACCGCGCCCAGGCAGCTCCACCGGCCGCACCTGCAACCAGGCCGGCAGCTTGCGCCGCCAGCGGCTGTAAACCATGGCGCTGGCCCCGGAATACGGCAGGCACAGCAGGTTCAGCGAGGTCACTGCGCTGCGGCTTCGGCCATCTTCTGGCGCAGGCTCAGCGGGCGCATGTCGGTCCAGACCTCGTCGATGTAGGCCAGGCAGTCTTTCTTCAGGCCGCTCTTGCCTACTGCTCGCCAGCCATTGGGGATTGCCTTGTAGTCGGGCCAGATCGAGTACTGCTCTTCGTGGTTGACCACTACCTGGAACTGGATATCGTCGCGGTCGAATACGGAAGTCATTGCCTGTCTCCTTGAGTGATAGGTGCCGGTACGCGCTTGGCGTAGGACGGTTCTCAAGTAGACGTAAGGCGGTGCGGAAAAATTAGGGGGTGATTGATAGGGGGCATGGCGTTGTTTTTGCAGCGCCTGGGAGATCGAGCGCCGCCCATCCCCTCACGCCCCCCGCAGCAAGTCATGGTCATCCAGCAACCGATAAGCCACCTGCGGATTACGCTCCAACCCCCGCCGAATCGCCGCCGGTATCAACTGCCGGGTCTTGCGACAAAGCCCCGGTTGTTCATCCAGCTCGATGACGATCCCGCGCATGGTCCGCACCTCATTGAACCCCGGGGCAATGTGCACACGGATGCCAAGGTTTTCATACATCCGCTGTTGCAGGCGCTGCAGGTCTTCCAGGTCCTTGAGGTTCTCCAACCGCTCGAGCAGGCGCTTCTCCTCCTGCCGCGTGAGCAGGAGGATGCGCTGCGCCGCTGACGGCTGCTCGGCCAGGTGCTCGCGGCCGCAGTTACAGGCGCCAGGGGGGCACGGTTGGCGAAGGTTGGGTGGTGTGCTCATGGGGCAAGCATAGCCTTCTTCGCCATCAAGCCCCAATTCGAACCTGTTAGGGCCAAAAGGGCCGCTGCGCGCCCCATCGCCGGCAAGCCAGCTCCCACGAGAATGCGCGGTTCTTGTGGGAGCCGGCTTGCCGGCGATGGGCTGCACAGCAGCCCCAGTGCCTCAAAATCCAATTTATTTCCTGACAGGCAAAAAAATTTCACAAAGCGCTAGACCTGAACCCATCACTTCGCCTATAAATCGCCTAAAGGAAATTTATATTCCTACCAAGAAACACCCTTCGCCATCCCGCGAATCCCTTTGCCCTTGTGCCCGACCTGCCCCACTCCACCACGAGGCCCCGACATGCATCCCGCTCCCGATCATTTCATCCTGCGCGTCAGTTGCCCGGCCGTGTCCGGCATCGTCGCCGCGGTGACCACTTACCTGGCCGAGCAAGGTTGCTACATCAGCGAGATGGCGCAGTTCGACGACGAGGACAATGGCCGCTTCTTCATGCGCGCAGTGTTCCGCTACAACACCGGTGTCAGCGGTGATACGCCGCAACTGGAAGCGGGCTTTGCCGACGTCGCCCAGCGCTTCGACATGCAATGGAGCCTGCACAGTAGCGCCCGGCCGATGCGTGTGTTGCTGATGGTCAGCAAGTTCGACCACTGCCTGTCCGACCTGCTCTACCGCCACGCCAAGGGCGAACTGGACATGCACATCACTGCCGTGGTTTCCAACCACCTGGACCTGCGCCCCATGGCCGAACGCCAGGGCATCCGTTTCGTCTACCTGCCAGTAACCAAAGAAACCAAGGCCGAGCAGGAGGCCGCGCTGATGCGCATCGTCGAGGACACCGGCACCGAGCTGGTGGTGCTGGCGCGCTACATGCAAATCCTCTCCGACGACCTGTGCCGGCAACTGTCGGGCCGGGCGATCAATATTCACCATTCGTTCCTGCCCGGTTTCAAAGGGGCCAAGCCTTACCACCAGGCTTACCAACGCGGGGTCAAGCTGATCGGCGCCACCGCACACTACGTCACCAGCGACCTCGACGAAGGGCCGATCATCGAGCAGGAAGTGCAGCGCGTGGACCACGCCTACGCCCCTGACAACCTGGTAGCCATCGGCCGTGACACCGAGACCATCGCCCTGTCGCGTGCGGTGAAGTACCACCTGGAACACCGGGTGTTCCTCAACCACGACCGCACGGTGATCTTCAAATGAATGCCCTCCCCAGCGTCAAGCTGATCGACGGCAAGGCCACGGCGGCGCGGGTGCTGGCCGAGGTCCGTGAGCAGGTGCACACCCTGCGCCAGGGCGGTGTGCAACCAGGCCTGGCCGTGGTGCTGGTAGGCGCCGACGCCGCCAGCCAGGTGTATGTACGCAACAAGGTGCTGCGCGCCGAGGAAGTGGGCATCCGCTCCCTGGAACATCGCCTGCCGGCAGACACGTCTCAAGCCCACCTGCTGACCCTGATCGACCGGCTCAACCGTGACAACGCGGTCAACGGCATCCTCGTGCAACTGCCCTTGCCGGCACACATCGACGCGCACCGCGTGCTGCAAGCCATCAGCCCGCTCAAGGACGTGGACGGCTTCCACAGCGAGAACGTCGGCGGCCTGGCCCAGGGCCGCGACGTGCTCACCCCCTGCACCCCCAGTGGCTGCATGCGCCTGTTGCGCGATGCTTGCGGTGAGTTGCGCGGCAAGCATGCGGTGGTGGTGGGGCGTTCGAACATTGTCGGCAAACCCATGGCCGCCCTGCTGCTGCAAGCCGACTGCACGGTGACCGTGGTGCACTCGCGCAGCCACGACCTGCCGGCGTTGTGCCGCCAGGCCGACATCCTCGTTGCTGCGGTGGGCAAGCCGCGCCTGATCGGCGCCGACTGGCTCAAGCCTGGCGCAGTGGTGATCGACGTCGGCATCAATCGCATCGATGAAGACGGCCGCAGCCGCTTGGTCGGCGACGTCGATTTTGCCGCCGCCCTGCCCCAGGTCGCCGGCATCACCCCAGTGCCCGGTGGCGTCGGTCCGATGACCATCGCCTACCTTATGAAAAACACCTTGCTCGCCCTCGACCTGCAACAACAGGCCGCCCAACAGGAGCGCACCGCATGCCTTTCGCCCTGCTGAAATACGGCCTGAGCGCCGACTACCCGGTGGAGGTCGACCTGCCGCCACCCTGCGAACTCAAACCGCGCTACGACGTAGTGATCATCGGCGGCGGCGGCCACGGCCTGGCCATCGCCTACTACCTGGCCAAGTACCACGGCATCACCAACGTCGCGGTGCTGGAAAAGGCCTACCTGGGTGGCGGTAATACCGCACGCAACACGGCGGTGATTCGCTCCAACTACCTCACCAGTGAAGGCGTGCGCTTTTACGCAGAATCGGTGCGGATGTTCCAGAACCTGTCCAACGAGTTCGACTTCAACATCATGTACTCCGAGCGCGGCCAGCTGACCCTGGCGCACACCGACGCCACCGTGCGCGCCTTCCGCCAGCGTGCCGAGGTCAACAAGCACTTTGGCGGGCGCACCGAGATGATCGACCGCCAGCAGATCCGCGAACTGGTGCCGAGCCTGAACCTCGACCCCGGCCACCTGCCGGTGCTGGCCGGGCTGTGGCACATCGACGGCGCCACCGCACGCCACGACGCGGTGGCCTGGGGCTACGCCAAGCAGGCCGCCAAGCGCGGGGTCGAGATCCACCAACTGACCGAGGTGCAGGACCTGCTGATCCGCAATGGCCGCATCGAAGCGGTGAAGACCAACCGCGGCACCGTGCAGTGCGGCTGCGTGGTGCAGGCCGTGGCCGGGGCCAGTTCGCTGTTGATGGCCAAGGCCGGCATCCGTGCGCCGATCCACACCTACCCGCTGCAGGCCATGGTCACCCAGCCGTTCAAACCGTTTCTCGATCCGCTGGTCAGCTCGTCAGCACTGCACTGCTACGTGCAGCAGACCAGCCGTGGCGAGATCGTCTTCGGCGGCGGCTCCGACCCCTACCCGCTGTACAACACCCGCTCCACCCTCGATTTGAAGGAAAGCCTACTGGCCCACGCCATCGAGATGTTCCCGTTCATGGCCAACGCCAAACTGATGCGCCAATGGGCCGGGATGACCGACATGACGCCGGACTACAGCCCGATCATGGGCCTGTCGCCGGTCGACAACTACTACCTGGACGCCGGCTGGGGTACTTGGGGCTTCAAGGCCACACCCATCTGCGGCAAGACCATGGCCGAGCTGGTCGCCAGTGGCGGCAAGGTGCCAGAGATGATCGCGCCCTTTGCCCTGGAGCGCTTCAGCCGCTTCCAGCAAGTCAACGAAATGGGCGCGACCGCCGCCAGCCACTGAAAGGAACGCACGATGAAGATCCTGACCTGCCCCTTGAACGGCCCGCGCAACATCAGCGAATTCACCTACGGCGGCGAGTTCAAGCACATGCCCGACCCGGCCGTCTGCAGCGATGCCGAATGGGCCGACTACGTGTTCAACAGCGACAACCACGCCGGTGTGGTCATCGAGTGGTGGCTGCACAACGCCTCCAGCTACTGGTTCCTGGCCGAGCGCCACACCGTCAGCGACCAGGTGCTGCGCACCTTCGACCCGAAAGAACGGTTCGACCGCCGCGTCGACTTTACCCCCGCCGCCACCCCGGAGATCGCCGGATGAACAGCCACACTCGCCTCCCCGCGCCCATGGGCCTGCTGATCGACCGCGAGCGGCCCCTGCGTTTCAACTTCGATGGCCAGGCCTGCTCAGGCTTTGCCGGTGACAGTATCGCCAGCGCCCTGCTCGGCAACGGCCGCTGGTTGCTGTCGCGCTCGTTCAAGTACCACCGGCCGCGAGGCCCGCTGAGCCTGGCCGGGCAGGATGCCAACACCCTGGTGCAACTGCCCGACGAACCCAACGTGCTGGCCGACATGGAGGCGGCGCGTGATGGGCAGGTGGTCGAGGGGCAGAACTTCAACGGCAGCCTGGAACACGACCGCGACGCCTACCTGGGCACGTTTTCGCGGTTCATGCCGGTCGGTTTCTATTACCGCTCGTTCTACAAGCCCAAGGGCATGTGGAAGGTCTGGGAGCCGCTAATTCGCAAGAAGGCCGGCCTCGGCGTGCTGGACCTCGGCTTCAAGCCGCAGTACTACGACAAGGCCTATCTGTTCGTCGATGTGGCGGTGATCGGCGGCGGCCCTGCCGGTTTGCGCGCCGCGCTGGACGCGGCCAACGCCGGGGCCAAGGTGCTGCTGATCGAGCAGCAACCGGTGCTGGGTGGCTCGCTCACCTACGCCCGTTTCGACATTGCCGGCACCCGCGCTGCCAGCCTGCGCCAGGAGCTGCTGGCCGCTATCGAGGGGCACCCGAACATCCAGGTGCTGCTGAAAGCCACCTGCAACGGCTGGTTCACCGACAACTACCTGCCGGTGATACACCACAAGCGCCTGTACAAGGTACGCGCCACGCGCTGCCTGGTGGCGGCGGGTTCGTTCGACCAGCCGGTGGTGTTTCGCAACAACGACTTGCCCGGGGTGATGCTGACCAGCGCCGCGCAACGGCTGATGAAGCTCTACGCGGTCAAGCCGGGGCAACGGGCGGTGATCCTCACGGGGCACGATGACGGCTACCTGGCCGCGCTCGACCTGCAGGAGCAAGGTGTGGCCATTGCCGCCCTGGTGGACATGCGCGCCGCGCCCGCCGATGCCGCGCTGGCTGCCGAATTGAAACGGCGTGATATCCCCATTCATCTGGGCAGCACCGTCTATGAAGCCCTGCACGACAAGGGCATGCGCCATGTGACTGGCGTCGATATCCGCCCGATCACCGGCCAGGGCAAGGTCGGCGACCATGGCCTGCGCCTGGCTTGCGACCTGCTGTGCATGTCGGCCGGCTACATGCCGGTGTACCAACTGCTGTGCCAGGCTGGCGGCAAGCTGGCCTATGACGTCAACCGCGACGAGTTCACCCTCAGTAACCTGCCGGCCGGGCTGGATATCGCAGGCTCGGTGAACGGCCGGCATGTGCTAAGCAATGTGCTCACGGACGCCACACGCGCAGCTAGCGAGGCCCTGGCGGCGCTTGGCCTGGAGGCCCCTGCGCAGGCAAGCTTCGTCGCAGAGGCCAAGGTCAATCATCCGTGGCCGATCTTCCCGCACCCCAAGGGCAAGGATTTTGTCGACTTCGACGAAGACTTGCAGGTGCGCGATATCGTCAACGCCACCCGCAGCGGCTATCGCGATGTGCAACTGGTCAAACGCTTTTCCACGGTCGGCATGGGCCCGTCCCAAGGCCGCCACTCGGCGCTGCCCACCGCGCGCCTGGTGGCCCAGGCCACGGGCCGCAGCATCAGCGAAACCGGCGTGACCACGGCGCGCCCCCCGTTCCAGGCGGAAAAGCTGGCGCATGTCGCCGGCCGCGCTTTCGACCCGTACCGGCAGACACCGATGCACCGCCGTCACCTGCAAGCAGGCGCGAAAATGATGCCTGCTGGCATCTGGCAGCGCCCGGCCTACTACGGCAAGCCCGACCGCGAACGCTGCATGCAGGAAGAAGCGCGGCATGTGCGCGAGAAGGTCGGGCTGATCGACGTCTCCACCCTCGGCGGCCTCGACGTGCGCGGCCCGGACGCGGCCGAGCTGCTCGAGCGCTTATACACCTTCGGCTTCGCCAAACTGGCGATCGGCCGCACCCGCTATGCACTGATGACCAACGAGCACGGCGTGGTGATTGATGACGGCGTCTGCGCACGCCTGGCCGAGCAGCACTTCTATGTCAGCGCCACCACCAGTGGCGTCGACCGCATTTACCAGCAGATGCTCAAGTGGAACGCGCAGTGGCGCCTGGACGTCGACATCACCAACGTCACCGCCGCCCTGGCCGCCGTCAACCTGGCCGGCCCCTTGTCGCGCCAGGTGCTGGCCAAGATGTGCGAAGGCGTGGAACTGTCGGCCGCGGCCTTCCCTTACCTGGGCGTACGCCTGGGCAAGGTGGCGGGCATTTCGGCGCGCATCCTGCGGGTCGGTTTCGTCGGCGAGCTGGGCTATGAAATCCATGTGCCGGCACGCCATGCCGAACGCCTGTGGGACGCCTTGATGCAAGCAGGCGCCGGGCTGGGCATTCGCCCGTTCGGTGTCGAGACCCAGCGCCTGCTGCGGCTGGAAAAAGGCCATGTGATCATCAGCCAGGACACCGATGGCATGACCCACCCCGCCGAAATCGACATGCAGTGGGCTATTGGCCGCAAGAAACCGTTCTTCGTCGGCAAGCGCTCGATCGAGATCCTCGAAGCGCAGCCGCTCAAGCGCAAGCTGGTCGGGTTCACGCTGCCCAAGGGCAGCCCGCAGCCACTGGAAGGCCACCTGGTACTGGACGGCCCGGACATCAGTGGCAACGTCACCTCGTGCGAGTACTCGCAAACCCTGGGTCAGATCATCGGCCTGGCTTACGCCGGCGCCCACCAAGCCACCCCCGGCATGCACATCCCAATCCGCGTGGAGGGCGGTGTGATGGTCAATGCCAAGGTGGTGCAACTGCCCTTCCATGATCCCGACAACCTGCGCCAGGAGCTGTGAGCCATGACTAGCCTGAAGACAGAACAGTGCTTCTCTCCCCAGCCACAGGCCGAGCCACTGCTGACCTGCGCGCTGACCGACCTGACCGACCTGGCGCGGGTGGGTTTTCGTGGCGCCGACAGCGCGGCCTACCTGCAAGCACGCGGCTATCGTTTGCCGCCACAGCCCAACCAAGCGCTGCGCCAGGACGACGGTAGCTGGGTGGCGCGGCTGTCGGCCACCGAATACCTGCTGCTGGGCAGTTTCGCCGACCAAGGGGCGCGGATTGCCGCCGAAGAGGCCGACTGGGTGCAGGAGGCCCAGCGCAACTACCTGCTGCCGCGCCAGGACAGCCACGCCTGGCTGCAGCTGTCGGGGCAGCATTGCAGCGCGGTGATGGCCAAGCTATGCGGGGTTGACCTGCGTACCCAGGCGTTCCCGGTCGGGGCCGTGGCGCAGACATCGGCGGCGCGGATCAATGTGATCGTGGTGAATGTCGGGCGTGAAGCGGTGCCGGCCTTGCAACTGCTGTTTGACCGGGCTTCGCGGGCGTATTTTTGCGAAGCGATGCGCGATGCGATGGCGGAATTTGAAGGGGTGGAGATTGCACTGGACGCTGCGTACTAGCGGCAGGCGCGATTGAGGTAGGAGCAGCCTTGTGCTGCGAAGAGGCCCGTACCCGCAGCGAAGATCCACGGTGTTGCCACCGGCCTCTTCGCAGCGCAAGGCTGCTCCTACACCCTTAAAGCGTGGCCAGCGGTGAGGCCTGGACGGCCCGCGAGCGCCAGGCAAACAGCAACACCATCACCAGGCCCAACCCCGCCATCAACGCACCCGCCAGGGAAATCGCCGGGTAACCCAACCCTGCATTGATCACCGCGCCACCCAGCGCGGCACCGATCGCATTGCCCAGGTTGAACGCCCCGATATTCACCGCAGACGCCAGGTTGGGCGCCTCCTTGGCGGCCTCCATCACGCGCATCTGCAGCGGCGGTACCAGGGCAAAACTGGCAGCGCCCCACACCAGCACCGCCAGTGCGGTAGGCAGTGCCCAGGGCATCAGGAACGGGAACACCAGCAACACGGCAATCAGCACCGCCAACGAGACGATCAGCGTGCGGTCAACCGAACGGTCCGCCGCCTTGCCACCCCACACGTTGCCCAGCGTCAGGCCAATACCGAACAACACCAGCATGGCGGTGATGAACGGTGTGGAGGCCTGGGCTTCACTGTGCAGGATTGGCGCAATGTAGGTAAAGACGGTAAACATCGCACTGGAACCCACCACGGTCAGTGCCAGCGCCGCCAGTACCGGGCCACGGCCCAGCACGCGGATCTCGGCCATCACCCCGTCGCTTTTCGGCAGCGGCACATTAGGCAGTGCGTACCACAGTGTCGTCATCGCAATCAGCCCCAGGCCCGCAATGCCCCAGAAGGCCGTACGCCACCCCAGCAATTCGCCCAACCAGGTGGCCAGCGGCACACCGCCGATGGTCGCCAGTGTCAGCCCCATGAACATGGCCGCCACGGCCCCTGCCCGTTTTTCAGGGGGCACCACGCTGGCCGCGACGATCGAGCCAATGCCAAAGAACGCGCCATGGTTGAGCGAGGTCACCACGCGGGCAACCATCAGGCTGGCGTAGTCGGTCGCCAGGGCCGACATCAGGTTACCCAGGGTGAAAATGGCCATCAGCCCGATCAGCAGGTAACGCCGTGGCACCCTGCCGGTGGCCAAGGTCATCAGCGGGGCACCGATCAGCACGCCGAGAGCGTAGGCACTGACCAGCAGCCCGGCTGCGGGGATCGACACGCCAAGGTCAGTGGCAATACTGGGCAACATGCCCATGGGGGCGAACTCGGTGACGCCGATGCCAAAGGCACCGATGGCGAGTGCGACGAGGGGTGGATTGATGCGCATGAAACGGCTCCTTATCTGTGCCTGAAATGCTACGATCCGTTTCATGCGGGCACTAGTCTGCATTTTTGCCAACCACCTTTGCGCACGAGGCACAAATGGACTTCACCGGAAGGTCTGGAGAGATGGAGATTTTTGCCAAGGTGGCGCAAGAAGGCAGCTTATCTGCGGCGGCACGTGCGCTGGGGCTGACGCCGTCAGCTGTCAGCCGGATCATCGCCCGTACCGAGCAGCGCCTGGGCACTCGCCTGCTGTTGCGCACCACCCGCGCCATTACGCTGACCCCAGAGGGCGACGCCTACCTGCGCGGCGCACGGCGCATCCTGGCCGACCTGGATGAGGTCGAGGATGCCATCACCGACCAAGGTGTACCGCGGGGCCGGCTGCGGGTCAGTGCCGCACTGGGCCATGCGCGGCTGACGGTGGTGCCTTTGCTGGCGCAGTTCAGCGCCTTGTACCCGCAAGTGCTGGTCGACCTTACCTTAAGCGACGAAGTGGTCGACATCGCCGGCGGCCAGGCCGATGTCGCGCTGCGTTTCGGCCACCTGCCGGACAGCTCGCTGAGCGCCCGCTACATTGGCGACACCGGTCAAGTGATCGTCGCCTCGCCCGACTACCTGCAA
The DNA here is from genome assembly GCF_000483465.1 of Pseudomonas sp. LAIL14HWK12:I7. NCBI lineage: Bacteria > Pseudomonadati > Pseudomonadota > Gammaproteobacteria > Pseudomonadales > Pseudomonadaceae > Pseudomonas > Pseudomonas sp. LAIL14HWK12:I7. The sequence continues at coordinate 97,225 of NZ_KI519606.1, read as the reverse complement.
CGCTGCGGTACCCCGGTGGAACCTGAAGACCTGGCCCGCCACAACTGTTTGCGCTTCAACTTCCGCCGCGCTGAAGCCGACTGGCCGTTTCGCCGGGACGGGCAGGCCTTTGCCCTGAAAGTCACCGGTAACTTGGAGTGCAGCAGCGGAGAGGCACTGGCCCAATTTGCCAGGCTGGGGGCCGGCATCGCGCGCATCGGCACCTTCACAGTGGCCGATGACCTCAACAACGGGCAACTGGTGCCCGTGCTGGAAGCCTACAACCCCGGTGACCGCGAGCCGATACACGCCGTATTCGTCGGTGGCCCGGCGATGCCGGCACGGGTGCGGGTGTTCGTGGACTTCCTGGTCCAGCATCACCAGGGCTGGCCAACCCGCCACGAACCGCCACGATTCACACCCTGAGCGCAATTCATGCGCATATTTCTGCGTTGCACGCGAACACTTAGCAACCCCGCCTGAACGCCTTGCGATAGCATTGGATCCAATCGTTACCCCTGCTCGCCACACACGGCCCGAGGAGATTGGCATGCAAGCTTTGGGAATGGACTACCGACACGGCGAAGTGGTTGCCAGCCACTGCCATGCCGAAGATCAACTGATGTATGCCGCCAACGGCGTGATGCGCGTGTGCAGCGATGGCGGCAACTGGGTGATACCGCGCGGGCAGGCGCTGTGGATACCTGCCGGCATGAGCCACGAAGTGCGCATGCAAGGCGAAGTGTCGATGCGCACCTTGCTGCTGGGGTCGCACGTGACTCGCTGCCATGTGATCGCGGTCTCCGGCCTGCTGCGCGAGTTGATCCTGGCGGGGTCACGGATGTTGCAACGCGACGAGCCGCTGGGCGAGCACGCTCGGGCACTGATCCAGCGTGAACTGGAGACGGCCGAGCGCATCGACGCTTATGTGCCGGTACCGCAGCATGCGCGGCTGCGCGCCTGGTGCGAGGGGTTTCTCGAAGACCCGGCCCAGGACCTGACGCTGGAGCAGTGTGGCGCGCAGTTGAACATGAGTGCCCGCACCCTGGCGCGGTTGTTTCAGCGTGAGGTGGGGATGTCGTATGGCGAGTGGCGGGCCCGCACCCGCATGATCCTCAGCCAGCAGTGCCTGGCCGATGGCAAGCCAATCCTGAACGTGGCGCTGGAGTACGGCTACCAAAGCGCCAGCGCATTCGCCGCAATGTTCAAGCGCATCCTTGGCTACAACCCCAGCGCCTGGCAAATCAGCGTGCTGGGCACCGGCACCGCGCCCACGCACTGACCGCCGAGGCTGAGGTTGTCCCAGTTGCGCGCACGGTTGTCCCGCTTGCGGCAGCGGGGCCGCCCTGCCCCTCGATAAGCTGGCTTCACGACCCCTCATACGACTTTGCGTGATGCCAATACGATCCCTTTCCTGCCCTGCCGGGCGCGCCGCCGCCCTCGGCTTGCTCGGCGTGCTGACGGCTTGCACCGGGCACCCCACAAACGCCGTGCCCCCCACTGCATTCCAGGCAACCCCTGCACTGCACCTGCCTGCCGGCGTCAGCGACCAGGCGCTGCCCGCGCGCTGGTGGGCGCTGTACCACGACCCGCAGCTCAATGCCTGGGTGCTGCAAGCCTTGGCGCACAACCAGGACTTGGCGCAGGCCGAAGCCAACGTGCAGGCCATGCTCGCCGGCATTGGCGAGTTCGATGCCCGGCGCTGGCCGTCCACCTCCATTGGCATGGGCGCGAGCTATGGCAAGAGCGCCGATGACCAGACCCTGGCCGAGGCGACCGACAGCCATGCGCCGTCGCAATGGGCTTTCAACCCGGCCATCGAGCTGGCTTACCAGGTCGATGTCTGGGGCCAGGTGCGCGCCGCCATCGAGCGGGCGCGGGTGCAGGCCGAGGCCAGCCGCGATGCCCTGGACCTGGTGCAGCTGCACGTGGTCAGCCAGACCACCCGGGCCTACATCGACCAGTGCGTGTACGGTGCCCGCATCGCCGCGGCCAGGCAGTCCCTAAGCACCTTGGAGCGCAGCGTGCAGCTCAGCGACCGCCAGCGGCAGGCCGGGGTCGCTACGGAGCTCGATAGCGTGCGCCTGCTGGGATTGCGCGAGCAGGTGCGGGCGCAGCTGCCGATGCTGGAGGCTCGCCGGCAGATGGCGCTGTACGAACTGAGCATGCTCAGTGGCCAGGACCCGACAACGCTCACGGACGACACTGACACCTGCCAGCGCATCCCGACCCTCGCCGCGCCGTTGCCCGCTGGCGACGCCTGGCGCCTGCTCGAACGCCGGCCCGACGTGCGCAAGGCCGAGCGCGAACTGCGGGCTGCCGCCCTGGAAGTCGATATCGTCAAGGCCGACCTGTATCCGAAAGTCAGCTTCGGTGCCTCGTTGACCTCATCGGACCACCACCTTGCCAACCTGGGTGGCAGCCGCGCGGTGATGTTTGCCATCGGGCCGTTGATCAGCTGGGAGTTCCCCAATATCAAAGCCAACCGCGCACGGGTGAACAAGGCCCAGGCCTTGCAAAACGCGCAGGTCGCTCATTACCGCGGGGTAGCGCTGGCGGCACTCAAGGATGTGCGCCAGGCGCTGGCGCGCCTTGAGGGTGAGCGCCAACGGGCCTTGGCCCTGGGTGCGGCCCTGGCGCAAGGCGAGCGTGGCTTTGCCCTTGCGCAACGCAACTACCAGGCAGGCACCGTTGATGCATTGGCGTTGCTCGACAGCGAGCGCGACCTGATCCAGGTCAGGGCCAGCCACGTCGTGGCCCGAGGCCGCCTGGCGCGTGCCCAGATCAACCTGTTCCGCGCCCTGGGCGGGCGCTGGCAGTCGTCACCAGCACCGGCCCCAAGCCAGGTGCACCGCTCCACCCCCGAGACTGGAAGCCAATCATGAATGTTGCCGTCAGCAAGAACCCGCTGCCCGATAACCAGGCCCAGGCAGTTGCCAGCGCCCCCAGGCCTACCCGTCGCCGCCTGGCGCTGTACGCCGGTGGTGGCCTGACGGTGCTGGCAGCGCTGGCATTCAGCGGGTACTGGTTGACCACGGGGCGCTACCTGGAAACCACCGATGACGCTTACGTGCGTGCCGACTGGGTGGCCTTGAGCGCGCGCGTGGCCGGCTATGTGGCCAAAGTGGAAGTAGAGGACGACCAGGCCGTCAAAGCCGGCGATGTGCTGGTACGCCTGCAGCACCGCGACTACCGCGCCCGCCTCGACCAGGCCACTGCCGGCGTGGCCGAAGCGCACGCCGCGTTGGCCGCCGCACAGGCACGCCAGCAAGTGGCCGCCGAACGCATCAACCAGCAGCAGCAGGCCATCGTCCAGGCTGAAGCGGCTGTGCACAGTGTCAGCGCCGAGCGCCAGCGCAGCGCGCTGGACATGCAGCGCTACCGTGGCTTGGTGCGCGATGACGCAGCCACCGTGCAGCGCCTGGAAGCCGCCCGCGCCAACGCCGTGCAAGCCGGTGCCGCGCTGCAAGGCGCGCAGGCACATTTGCGTGAACAACGCTCGCAGCTGGCGATGGCCAAGGCACAGGCATTGGCGGCCGATGCCGAGATCAAGCAACGGGCAGCAGGCCTGAGCCGTGCCCAGGCCCGGCAGGCGCTGGCCGACCAGGACGCACAGGACACCGTCCTGCGCGCGCCCATCGACGGCGTGGTCGGCCAGCGCCGTGTGCGCGCCGGGCAGTACGTGGTGCCTGGGCAGCCGCTGCTGGCGGTGGTGCCGTTGCAACAGACCTACGTGGTTGCCAACTACAAGGAAACCCAGCTGGCACACATGCGCCCAGGGCAACCGGTGCAGGTCCGTGTCGACAGCTTTTCCAGCCAGCCTGTGCAAGGCCACGTGGCCAGCTTCTCGCCGGCGTCCGGCAACGTCTTCGCACTGCTGCCATCGGACAACGCTACCGGCAACTTCACCAAGATCGTCCAGCGTTTTCCGGTGCGCATCGTCCTCGACCGGCCAGCAGACGGCCTGCAGATATTGCCCGGCATGTCGGTGGTGACCACGGTCGACACCCGCCCCGTGGAGCCTGCCGATGAGCAATGAGCAACGCGTACCGTTACGCGCCTGGGTGGCCGTGTTCGGCGGCCTGCTCGGTTGCTTCATGGCCGGCATGAACGTGCACGTCACCAGCGCGGCGCTGCCCGAGATCCGCGGCTCGCTGGGCGCGAGCTTCGAGGAAGGCTCGTGGATTTCCACCGCGTACCTGGTGGCGGAAATCGTCATGATTCCGCTGACGGCCTGGCTGGTCGAAGTGTTTTCCATGCGCCGGGTGATGTGGACGGGTTCGTTCATCTTCCTGCTGGCGTCGATCGCCTGCTCGTGGGCCCCCAACCTTGAGGCGATGATCACCCTCAGGGTGATTCAGGGCGCTGCCGGCGCCGTGCTGATCCCCCTCTCCTTCCAGCTGATCATCACCGAACTGCCCGCCAGCAAGATGGCCATGGGCATGGCCCTGTTCAGCCTGGCCAACAGCGTGGCCCAGGCGGCCGGACCTTCCATTGGCGGCTGGTTGACCGATGTCTATTCGTGGCGCTGGATCTTCTACCTGCAGCTGTTCCCCGGTATCGCCTTGCTGCTCGCCATCGCCTGGTCGATCGAGGCCAAACCCATGCAACTGACCCTGTTGCGCCGTGGCGACTGGCTGGGCATCACGGCCATGGTCGTTGGCCTGGGCGGGCTGCAGATCGTGCTGGAAGAAGGCGGCCGGCTGGACTGGTTCGGTTCGACATTCATCGTCGGCATGTCAATCATCGCCGGCCTGGCGCTGGCGGTGTTCGTCTACACGCAGCTGTACGGCCAACGCGCGTTCATCAACTTGCGCTTGCTGGGGCGGTACAACTTCGGGGTGGCCAGCGTTGCCATGTTCATCTTTGGCGGGGCTACCTTTGGCCTGGTGTTCCTGGTGCCCAACTACCTCTCCCAACTGCAGGGCTACAGCGCCCGCGACGTGGGGGTGGCGCTGATCGCCTATGGCGTGGTGCAACTGCTGCTGGCGCCATTGATGCCACGGCTGATGGCCTGGACCAGCGCCAAGTTCATGGTGGCCAGCGGTTTTCTGATCATGGCCGCCGGCTGCTGGCTGGGTGCGAGCCTGACAGCCGACAGCGCCGACAACGTCATCATCCCATCCACGGTGGTACGCGGCATTGGCCAGCCGTTCATCATGGTGGCGCTGTCGGTACTGGCGGTGGCAGGGTTGGAAAAGCGAGAAGCGGGCTCCGCTTCGGCGGTGTTTTCCATGCTGCGCAACCTCGGGGGCGCCATCGGCACTGCCGCGCTGACGCAGATCGTGGCCACGCGCGAGCGTTACCACAGCGAGCGCATTCACGAGCATGTGACGGTGTTTGCGCCCAGTGTGCAAGAGCGCATCAGCCAAACCGTGCAGAGCTGGCTGCCGGCCCAGCAGCAGGCGCTGGAGGGGGTGGCGGCGACCATTCGACGCGAGGCCTACCTGATGGCTTACAGCGATGCGTTCTACCTGGCGTGCCTGGCGCTGATAGGCTGCGCGGTGGCGGCGTTACTGTTGCGGGCCCAGCGATCGGCTTGAACCCACCCTGAAAACGGCCCGCACACGCGGGCCGGCTTCACCTGGGCAGGCAGCAGCCTTCAATCGGCGAAGTGGATCACCATGCGGCCTTTGATCTTGCCCTCTTGCATCTCTTCGAAGATGTCATTGATGTCTTCGATCGGGCGCAGGGTCACCTTCGGCACCACCTTGCCTTGGGCGGCAAACTCGAAGGCTTCGTGCAGGTCTTGGCGGGTGCCGACCAGCGAACCGACGACCTCGATTCCGTCGAGTACCAGGCGTGGAATGTCCAGGCTCATGGCTTCTGGCGGTAGCCCCACAGCTACGAGGCGACCGCCCGCGCGCAGTGCATCCACTGCAGAGTTGAACGCGCTCTTGGCCACTGCCGTGACCACGGCAGCATGGGCGCCCCCGGTCTTGGCCTGGATGACTTTCGCGGCGTCTTCGTCGCGCGGGTTGACCACCAGGTCGGCGCCCATTTCGCGGGCGAAGGCCAGCTGATCATCGTTGACGTCGATGGCAATGACCCGGGCGTTGAAGACGTTTTTGGCGTACTGCAGGGCGAGGTTGCCCAGGCCGCCAAGGCCGTAAATGGCCAGCCATTGCCCAGGGCGGATATTTGATGATTTCACCGCTTTGTAGGTGGTCACGCCGGCGCAGGTGATGCTGCTGGCGGCCGCTGAATCCAGCCCATCCGGCACTTTAACCGCGTAGTCGGCCACCACGATGCACGCCTCGGCCATGCCACCGTCGACCGTGTAGCCGGAGTTTTTCACCTCACGGCACAGGGTCTCGTTGCCGCTGTTGCAATATTCGCAGTGCCCGCAGCCCTGGAAGAACCACGCCACACTGGCCCGGTCACCCGGCTTGAGCGACGTGACACCCGGCCCCACTTCCACGACCACGCCAATCCCTTCGTGGCCCAGAATCACACCCGTCTTGTCGCCGAAATCGCCATTCTTGACATGCAGGTCGGTATGGCAAACGCCACAGCACTGCATCTTCAGCAACGCTTCACCGTGCGCCAGCGGCCGCAGTGTTTTCTCCACCACGTCCACGCGACGCCCTTTGGCAACGACAGCAGCTTTCATAAACACCTCCGTGTCTGTCTGAGTGAGCTTGAGAGAATGCCCGGATCAGCATAGTGGCGGATGGAGGAAGAGGCGTTGCTTCAGGTCAGGTTTTGAAGGGAATCCTGGGGAGCGGCAGGCTAGCCAAAGGTCCTGATGAACGGCCCTGCAGATTGCCGAATGGCACCCACCACACTGGGAGCCTGCTCGCAGAGTTCAGCAGAACGAGCAAGAACTCGCTCAAGCGCCTGTAACTGCTCCTGGATGATCTCCTTGGGGCGAGCCACATCACAGGTATCAGCGAAGTCCGTCAATCCTTGCCGCGAAGCGAACAATGACTTACTGCCGCACAGGTCCAGTGCCAGTACATCTTCAGGTATGTAGGCTGTTGTATTGACGATGTCGTATGCCGGTGCCAGCCGTGCGTCCCGTTGAGACGGATCGGAATACAACAATCCGAAGTTTTTCAAATGCGCATCGCCATTACCGACAATACAAGACAGGCTCACCATGGCAAACAACTGCGCCAGTGAACCTTGCACCTGCTCGGGTGTGCAGAACAGGCGAATGGCCTTGGCAATTGCCGCATAGCTCTTGCTGTATTTCTGCTCGGCGGCAAGCCCCATCAGCGCTGCCATGTCTTCAAAGCCAATGGGGTCGAGTTGCTCATCACGGTCGAAGCGGCGCATGACGAACAGCTTGGTATTATCGGACAGGTAGAACTCGGGTACCGGAATTCCCACATCCTTGGCCACAGACATGCAAAGGAACTCATTGATAGCCAACCCCGGAAACTCGTCGCGCCCGCTTTTAATTATCAGGTCGGAGGTTTTCGAGGTAAAACGTTGCGGTGTACTGCTCGGCGCTTCTGGTACCAGTACCTTGGGCTGCACCCCTGATATTCCAGCACGCAAGATGTACCGGTCCACCAGACCAGCAAAGATATCGTCAGCGCCATCCCAAGTCAGAATTTCCTCTAGTCGCTCACCAGGAAACTGCTGGCGGCGCAAGAGCGCATCCACCTCAGCTGAACTCACTGCCACGCGCCCGATAGGGGAACTGCTGCCCGAAAGCGCCAACAGCAACATCGGATCGACATTGGCGACCTTTGCCAAACGGTTACGTAATTGTTCCAGAACATAGCCCTCAGGCAAGTTCATTTGGAAAATAGGATGCAGGTCCCGATGACGGTAATCATCCAGGCGTACCGGCATTAAAAGGCTGATCGCAGCATGAGCATCAGCACTTTCGTGGTAGCGAAACACATAGTCGCCAGCGGAATTGAAGATTTTCCCGCTTTCCCCTCCCGGTGTTGCAACCCGCAGCGTGGCCGTCTTCACTCGAATACCCCCTGGATCTCATCTAACGTGGGCATGGCTGCGGTCACCAACGCGAACTCGCAGTCCAAGGCGCCCACCACTCGCACATAGGCAGCCATGCCGACAGATAGGTCGCCCCGCTCGATCGCGATAACCTTCTGCCGAGTAACGCCGGCCAACGTCGCCAGCTTGGCTTGAGTGAAACCAAGGCTGCGGCGGCGCTGCCGAACCTGCTGGCCAAGGCGTACAACGATAAATGAGGGGTCCATGTTCTGTATACGTAACAAATAAGAGTTAATGTAACGTATACATGACCTTGAACAAATGTCAAAGCTGAGGGATATCGCCTTCGTATTTGCAGTGCATAAGAATAGCCTTGTGGTGCGATGCGGCCGGTGAAAACGCACCGAATATTCGCTGCTTTCACAGGCCTCTTCGCAGCACAAGGCTGCTCCTACCCGACGATGGGCCGCAGAGCGGCCCGGTAGGGTCAGTCGACGCGCACGAACACTTGCTTGGCCATGTTATTGCCACCAATCGACTCGAGGCGCTTGCCGCCGTCTAGCACGCGGACGTTGATTAGCGCGACACCGTTGGCATCACGGGCTACAACCACGTCGTCCTTGCGCTCCCACTCGTCGACCTTGATCTTGTTGCCTGCCGCAATGATGTAGTCGCTGGAGAATTCGACCGTCTGCTTGCCTGCGCTGTAGCCCATCACGCTGGTCGTGGCCTCGTAGGTGCCATCCAGCGCGTCGTTGCCGCAGCCAGCCAATACACAGAACGGCAGTGCTGCCAGCACGTATTTGAAGTGACGCATAGGTAATCCTTGTCTGTAGATCCTGAAAGAAACAATCAACCCTTGGCGGTGCCCACCAAGGAATCGATCAACATCGCCGAGGCCGTGTCGCCGTTTTCCAGCACCAGCTGGCGAATCGATTTGCCGAACGCCGCCAGCGGCGTGTCGAAGGTGAAGTCGGACTTGCCCTGGTAGCTGGCAGCGAAGCGGATCACGTTCTCGGACCAGCCCACCCGCTGCCCGGCTGCCGCCAGGTTGTAACTGCCGAAGAAGGCCGCGGCCACCGGCGTGGTGCCATCGACATCGGCTGCATTGAGGTCAGCGCCCGCCGCGACCAGCGCTTCGGCGTAGCTGTGGTTACGCTGGGCCATGCAGGCATGCAAGGCCGTCTCGCCGCCGTAGGCCTTGGCGTTGACGTCGCTGCCCTTGAGCAGTGCCTGGAACAGCGCTTCAGGCTGCTGGCCGGCGCCATGGCGGCGTTGCAGGCTGCCGGCTTTCTGGCAGAACACCGATAGCGCGGTGTCGCCGTAGACGTTGTGCGCCTTCAGGTCTTCCTTGCCCGCCAGGGTGATCATGTGCGCGAAGCTGCACGAGCTGTAGTCGCTGCCCGCCAGGCAGTTCATCAGGCGCGTGTTGCCGTTGATATCCCGACCCATCGGGTCGGCGCCAACTGAGATCAGGTAGTCGTAGGCGTTATCGGCGACCACGGTGATCAGCGGCTTGTTCTCGTAATGCAGGCGTTGATTGACATTGATGCCGGCGCTTTTCAGCAGGTAGGCGAAGGCGTCGAGGTCCTTGATCTCTTTTGCCCAGTCCGACGTACGCGCCTGGCCCTGGGCGGCGTCCCACAGGCGCATGGCCATGGGCGAGGTGTCTGGCGGGCTGTCGACATCACGTACCTGGGCCGAGCCAGGCTGATAGTTGACCCACACGCCAGCCTGCTTGTCGTCCTTGTAGCTGCCCTTTTCGGAGACCGTGCCAGCAGGCCAGCCGCGAATGAAGTACACCTCGTACAGGCCGTTTTTTTTGCCTGCGCTGTACTCGACCTTTGTGGCCGGCACCGACGTGCCATCCGTGAACGACGTCCAGGTCTCACGCACGCCATCGAGCTCGCCAGCCTTGTAGGTCGCGCGGTCCTTCAGTGTGCCCTGGTAGTCATAGTGTTCCACCAGGCCATCGAGCTTGCCGGAGCCATCGCTGGCGAAGGTCTCCAGCAGGGTGAGCTTCTGCTGGCCATCGATCACCTTCCACTCGCGCTGGGTGCCGACACGGATCGCGCGCTTGCGGAAATCAACGGTCGGGATCTCTGTGCTGTCACTGACCTGCAGGCCTGTGGCGCAGTCGTAGTGCTGCTCGCTGCGGCGTCCGCCTTCGAGGGTGATGACGTTGTCCAGGTGCTCGGCGAACTCGCCCTTGCACCAGGTTTTCTTGGGCCCGACAAACGCACCGTCCTGCAACTGGCCTTCTACCAGCAGCTTGCCGTCCTGGTCGAACTCCTTCCATTCGCCGACCACTTTGCCGTCTTCGACCTTGAACGCCTGCAGCACCCGGTCACCCACTTTGTGCACCACGGTGCCGTTCAGCCGCTCGCCCGACTTGCGCTCGAGGTACAGCGCATGCGGCGACCCGACAGTGCCGGTGTAGCTGGTGACTTCATCGAAGTTGTATTCGGAGTTGCAACCTGCCAAGGCGGAGGCCAGGGCACAAAGAACGAAACGCTTTTTCATGAATATCCTTGTTGAAATGCGTGCAGCCTGTTACGGGGCATGGCTTCGCCAACGCCCAGCAATGGCCTGGATGCAACGGAGTAAATGCAATGCGCAAAATGGCGGGCAGTGCCGCTGGAGGGCATCGGCTAGAAACGCATCAAGAAACTTGCCTTTCCATGGTTAACCGCTCTGGAATGCGGGTTTCGGCGGAATTATACATAGTAGCCTAACGATGGCAACGCTCATGATCTGTGCCGCGTTTGCCAGCATGCGCCTTCCCTGTGGGCTTGCCCGCGAAGGGGCGCGGAGCGGCCCCAATTAACCATCACCCGCCTGCATACCCCTATACTCGTCACCTGCACCCCTCAAGGAGCCCGTTCAATGCCCTACCCCATCGAACACAAGCTGGTCATTGGCGTGGCCTCCAGTGCACTTTTCGACCTCACCGTGTCTGACGACATCTACAAGGCCGACGGCGTCGAGGCTTACCGCCAGCACCAAGAGCAAAACCTGGATGAACCCTTCCCGAGGGGCGTTGCGTTCCCGTTCATTCGCCGCTTCCTCAGCATCAACCAGGCCTTCCCCGACCAACTCCCCGTGGAAGTGGTGTTGCTCTCGCGCAACTCGCCCGAAACGGGCTTGCGCGTGTTCCGCTCCATCAGCCATTACCAACTGGACATCACCCGCGCCGCCTTCATGTCCGGCCGCTCGCCCCACGAGTACATCCCGGCCTTCAACGCCTCGTTGTTTCTCAGCGCCAACGAAGACGACGTGCAGCGCGCCATCGACGCCAGCTACCCCGCTGGCCTGGTGCTGCCGACGCGCATTTACGACGATGAGATCGACACCGAGCTGCGCGTGGCCTTCGACTTTGACGGCGTGATCGCCGATGACGAAGCGGAAAGCGTGTACAAGCAGAACGACAACCTGGACGACTTCCAGGCCCACGAGCGGGCCCGCAAGGCCATCCCCCACCAGCCCGGGCCACTGGCGGACCTGTACCGCAAGCTCTCCCACATTCGCACGCTCGAAGACCAGAAGCTGGCACAAGACCCGAACTACAAACGCATCTTGCGCATCGCCATCGTGACCGCGCGCAACGCGCCGTCGCACGAGCGGGTGGTGACCACGTTGAAGGATTGGGGCGTGTCGCCGGATGAGTGCTTCTTCCTTGGCGGGATGGAAAAGCCCCGGGTGTTGTCGATTCTCAAACCCCACGTGTTCTTCGATGATCAACGCAGCCACCTGCAATCACCGGCCGGCGACCTGCCGATGGTGCATGTGCCGTTTGGGGTGGCAAACAGAAGTGGGCCGAAGCGATTTTCGAAACAGCCGGTGGAAACCTCACAAGGCAACGCACTGGAGAAACTTGATTAGCCCCAGCAGGCTAGCGAGTTGGTAAACTCCCGCGGCAGTATTTGCCGATAACAGGAGTTTACGGATGCCATTTCCACTGACGGAACACACAGCATTGCTGGCCCTCAAGGGCGTAGGGCCAACCGTTGTCGCTCGCCTTGAGCAGATGGGGATTGATTCGCTGGCGATGCTTAGCGAAGCGAATGTCGATGACATTTTGGCCCAGGCATCAGCGGCCGTTGGCTCCACATGCTGGAAGAACAGCCCCCAGGCACGGGCTGCGATCAATGCGGCTATTCAGTTGGCGAAGAAAACCCAGTTGAGTGCATCGGAGGCGCGAGAGTGAGTTGCCCTATACGCTTGGCGAATGCAGACGATGCCGAGGGCATAAGCCGAGTCGTGATAGCGGCCTTACGCGGGTCGAACGCGGCTGATTATGATGCCGAGACTATCTCGCGCATCGAGGCGTCTTTCAGTGCGGCGCACATTCTTGAGATGCTGACTCGGCGGTTGGTGTTTGTGGCATTGATTGAGGATGAGGTGATTGCCACGGCCAGTCTTGACGGGGATGTGGTCAGAAGTGTGTTTGTCGAACCCCAGCATCAAGGGTTTGGGGTCGGGAAACAGATGATGGCAGTGATCGAAGATGAAGCGATTGCGCGTGGGCTGAAGGTGTTGCGTGTGCCCTCCTCCATTACGGCGGAAGGGTTTTATGCAGGGTTGGGCTTTTGCACAGTGCGGGATGCGTTTTATGGGGAGGAGCGGACGGTTGTCATGCAGAAAACGCTTCCAGCCTTTGACCCTTCAGGCGGATCGCGTGAAATCACCTAGACCTTGCGCTGGAGCTGCCCACTTCAACGACTCCTGTCATTCTAGCAAGTGGGCTAGTCTGCTGGCTCATGGCCTCCCGATGCAGTTCGTGCCACACACCCGCGGTACGACAATCTCCCACCGCTCAGATTTATGCCACGTTCGATACTGCTCCTCAGTATCTTCCAGATACCGAACCAGCACCCCTGCCACCTCGCATCGCTCCACTTCAATGTTCAACACAAACGACTTGGCGGTTCGCCCAACCACACGCCCCAGCCCATCGCGTATCTCATACCGGTCACCCTGCCTCACAAGCTGCAACTCATCCCCCGGTTGCAACCCTCGCAGTGCCTCATGGATGACATCCGTCGACGCAGTGCGCCCGGCAAAACCGATATCGATGTCTCTCAACCCGAGCTGCAAAAATCGCCGCTCCAAAGCCCGGTCATGGTCACCCTTGAACACCAAGGGTGCGACGTTTGCTGTCAGGCTGCCACTGAACGGGTTAGCCGCATTGAACTCACACAACGTCAACGTCTGTTCGGCCCGCGTCATGCCTACGTAAAACAGCCGACGTTCATCGTTGAGCCCGTCTGCCTGGGTATTCCAGCCGCCATCAAGCAATACCACATGCCTAAATTCGAGCCCCTTTGCCGAATGCACAGTCCCCAGATACAGGCCATTGCGTGCTTGCTGGCGCATTTCCCGGGCGTAGTCATAAAGCCATTCGACAACCGCACTGCAGCGAAGCTGGCATTCCCCCAATTCGACGTGTAACTGGGTAAAGGCCTCGTCAAAAAAACTGCGCCAGGCGGCACTGACATTCACCGAAACCTGCGCCCACGCCTCTGCAGCAGTCAGTGTTTTGCCAATATTCCGCAGCTGATCAACCACCGCTACGAAGTCACGCTGCCGTGTGATCGGCAACCCGCTGTCTTTGTCGGCAGCCAGAAAATAGGGAATGCCTGCAAGCTCGCAAAGGGCCTGAACCGGCAGCAAATATTGGTGAGTACGCGCAAGCAGGGCGCAACCGTGCCAGGCGCCCTTCTCCAGCGCCAGAAGACGCTTGAGCTCGTTCATGGCGGCCTGGGCCTGAACATTGCCAACACCACTGTCACCTGGGTCAATGGCCAGGCGTGCAACCCGCCCTGCACGCCCTGGGTCGAGCGATTGCCAGGCGCCACCTGGAGGGTTCGGCTGGCGACTGCGATCGATCCGGATCGGGTGGTCAACCTTCAACCGTTCGGGGTTATGGCCTACCAACTGATTGGCTGCCGCGATGATGTGCTGCGTCGAGCGGTAATTTTCGATCAAATAGCTGGTGGTGGCCGAATAATCCTCGCGGAAACGTTCGATATAACGGTTGTTGGTGTCGCGCCACGCATAGATGTTCTGGTCATCGTCACCCACCGCCAAGATGCACAAACGGCCCTCCTCGCTGGACTGCCTGCCGGCCAGTGCACTCACCAAACGGTATTGCAGCGCGTCGATATCCTGATATTCATCCACCAGAATGTAGCGATAGCTACGCAATAGCTGATCTCGCAGGTCATCCTCGCCTTCAGCCATGCCTTTGCCTTCCAGCATCAGTACGGCATTTTCCAGCACCTGCTTGAGCGCCCCTTCATCCACTCCGTCCTTTCGCTCGAAACGGGTGCCAGTCAGGCGCATGGCCATGCTGTGGTAAGTCATTACGCTGACACCGTAAGCATCCGCACCCACCAGCTGTAGAAGCCGCTTGCGAATTTCATTGGCAGCATGCCGATTGAAGGTCAGGGCCACGATCGCATGGGCCGGTACCCGCCGCACGCGCAACAGATAGGCGATGCGGTGCACGATGACCCGCGTCTTACCTGAGCCCGGCCCAGCCAGCACCAGGCGATTGATGTCGTCGTCATCGACCACCACAAGCCGCTGCTGAGTACTCAGGTCTTCGACAATCGAACGCCACGACTCCTCGCTGGTGGCGTGCTTGAGCACCTCTTCGCGGCCAGAGAAATAGCGCTGTAAAAAAGCATCTTTCGAGTCTGTGAAGTAATGCAGTACCAACTCCAGCGCACTTGCCATCGCCTCCAGGGCCACCTGCGCATACTCACGCATCACATGCACCTGGATGCGCTTTTCGCTGTAATGCTCGTCCAGGCGCAAATAGTCGTCCTTAAGGTAACTGCCCTTTTTCTCGGCATTCACCTCAATGGTCATTGCCCTGCGCATCACTGTCATACCATGGTTAAGCGTAAGCACTTCTTGCTTGTGCAGGTACAGCAGCACGTGCTCGATGGCCCTCTGGCGCTGGTTGGCCTGCACGGCTTGAGCGAGGACGAGGTCCGACTCGATCAAGCCGGCCAGCTCACCGAAAGTACTCTGCACCATCAGATCTTTGCCCTTTGAAGCAGGCGCCAGCTTGCTGGTCAGAAATTGCAGCAACTTTGTGGCAATGATCCGTCGTTTTTCGCCAAAGCGTTCGAGCTGTGCCCAGCTGTATTTACCCTGGATCCTGAGCTTGATGTAGTCATGGTTGACCTGCTTGAGTTCGAAACTGCTGCGTGGCTGGCTGTTGCTCTCGCGGTCGTAGGACAGGCTATGCAGCAGGCGCAACACTTGAAGGGGGATAAGATCTTCCTGCTCCAGCCTTGCGCGCAGGCCCGCAGTCAGTGCAGTGAGGTTCAAGTCTTGCCAGCTGCCATCGTGTGCGTCCGGCGCCAGTTCGCTGAGTAATTCGAACAGGGCCGCCTCCAAGGCCAGGGTCTGTGCCAGACGCTGGCTCGAAGCCCCCACCACGCCATGGCGCAGCAGTACGGTCAACTGGGTGTCGTTGACCAGCAACCCCAGCGCTTCCATCTGCCTTAATGTGCTGACGACCTCTTCAGAGGTGAGGCTGGTGAGTGTCATCAAGTTGTCGGTGCTGACCCGCTCGTCGGCCTCGGCGCGGTAAAGGTACTTCAGGATCGCGTCGAACTCTTCATGGCGCCGCTTCGACAGGTTGGCCTTGTGTAAACGCTGGCTGGCTTCCCCTTCGCTCAGGCTCAAACGCGCCGGGAAGATCTGGGTGCTGTTTTCTTCCCGCTTTAGGTATTGCCCGCGCTCCAGCCAGGCAACGGCGGTGACCACTTTGGTTTCAGCATCGATGTCGCCGGCATCGAACGAGGTTTCGACGTCCTCATCCATGAGGATTTCGCCTGCGGTAATCACCAATTCACCGCCCTTGCGCCTGGCGTACTCAAAACGTAGCTTGCGCAAAATTTGCTGGATGTCGCGCAGGCTGAGCCTGGAGCGCTCGCAGAGGCCGAATTGGGTTTCAATGTCTTGCGCATCGTAAAGCAGCACGCAGCGTGCCGCGCCCTGGTCACGCCCGGCCCGGCCAGCCTCTTGCAGGTAGTTTTCAAGCGAGCCTGGGATGTCTGCATGAACAACCAGCCGAATGTCGGCCTTGTCGACCCCCATGCCGAAGGCATTGGTAGCGACAATGATGCGGATACGCCCGGCCTTGAAGTCGTCCTGGATATCCTTCTTGTCATTGGGCTCAAGGCCGGCGTGGAAATGCCGGCAGGACCAACCTTGCTCGATCAAAAAGTCCGAGAGCTTTTCAGCCCCCTTACGGCTTGAAACGAACACCACCGCCCCACCTTCCTGGCCACCGAGCTCTGCTTCAAGCAAATGGTGGATCCTCGGCCACTTCTCGTCGCGGCTGCAAGGCTGTACTTCAAAACTCAGGTTGGTACGTTCATGGCTGCCCAGAAACTGGGCGAACTCGATGCCCAGGCTATCCCTGAAATGCGCCCGGATATCAGCCAATACATCCGGTTTGGCTGTTGCCGTGAAGCAACCGATTGGTGCAAGTGGTTGGTCGCCCGTGTGCTCACGAATGAAGCGCGATGCATACAGGTAGTCGGGGCGGAAATCATTGCCCCACTTCGATAAGCAGTGCGCCTCGTCGAAAATCCAGGCACCGATCTGTCGCTGCCGAATGGCACGGCGAAACGCCCTGTTGCGAAATTGCTCGGGGGATACCAACAGGATGCCGACATCCCCCATCTGGATTTTCTCCAGCACATCGGCACGCTCAGGCATCGTCAGCATGCCATTGAGCGTGGCGGCGCATTGCACGCTGCGCTCCAACAGCCCGTCCACCTGGTCCTTCATCAGCGACTGCAACGGCGAAATAATGATGGTCAAGCTACCGTTGCGATGAAAGCGGTTCAGCGCGGGCAGCTGGTAACACAGTGACTTGCCGCCGCCTGTCGCTAGAATGGCCAGCACATGCTGCCCCTGCATGCCAGCGAGTACCACGTCATGCTGCAGGCTCTCGCCGGGGCGTTCGTAGCGGAAGTCCGCAAAACCGAAGTAGCGCTTGAGTTCATGGCGTGGATCGTGGGTGGTGAGGCAGTACTGGCAATCCGCACGGCCACAAGGCACATCGCGCAGCTCACGAATAAGGCGCATCACCCCCGGAAACTGATGCCGAACCCACGGCGCGAGTACCGAGTTGCCGCCCGACACCCGTAGCCACGCCAGTGCGTAGGCCAAAGGCAAGTGCAAATCCCTCTGTTCAAGCTCAGTGCCCAGCAGTTGCTGCAAACGGGTGTTGCACACTTTCAGATCCCGACCTGTCGACGCATCGGTTTCCGTCAACAGGCCTGGAATCAGCTGGCGCAGCTGCGCGATAGACACCGCTTGCCGACCAGTCAGGGAGGCGAAAAAAGTGCCCAGGTCGCTGTCCAGACCTGGGGCCAGCAGCGCTTGATAGCACAGCAACTCGGCCTGGTTGACCTCGTTCAACTGCGCGAATGCATCGCGCTGGTCGCTGAACAAAACCAGCGTTGAACGGCAATCGGCAAGCGGCGAGTTGAGACTGTCGCGGATCAGCTTGTAGTCTTTGACCAGCCGGTGGTACGGGTTCTGCGGAAACGCCAGCGGTGACAGACGCAACGTATCGATTACCGGCAGCGCATGCAGGGCCAGTGCCGGTGCCTGTTGCAGAAGGATGGGCAGGTCGTGCTCGATGATATTGTGCCCCAGCAGGTAGCCAGCACCGTGCGAAAGCGTATCGACCTCAGCCAGTACCTGCGCAAGGTTTTGTTTGACCGCTACATCTATCTGTTTATCCAGGTCAGGCCTTGTTGCGCCGACTTTTATGATGCGATCGGGTTTGTCCCCCTTGGCGGGGACGACTTCCAGGTCGATGACCAGGCTATTGGACTGAAAAGTTACTGACATTTGGTTTCGGCGCCTCAGGCCCCTCCCCCATATGAAGTCACCCGACTGGCCAAGCTGCTGCGGTTGACCTGGATCTCCTCGCTGACATCCGGGCCCCGATAAACCATCGAGGTCTCGTGGCGTACATACTCACCCTGACGCTGGGCGCTCAGCCAGTTGAAAGAGCCAACACACAGCACCTCCTGATCTGCCATGACCATCTTGCTGTGCACTTTGCTGACCACACGCACAGGAACATTTTGCGCCTGCAGGTAAGCAAGCACAGCCTCAAATTCAACCACTTTCTGTGGCTCGCCTTTGGGTTTTTGACGTGAGGTATCCGTGTTCAAGAGCAAGTCGGTATACACCTCGACCTGCACCCCACGTTGCACAGCAGCATGCATCTGCTGCAATGCTCCGGTTGTCTGCAAGCAGTGTAGCCTGACCCACGGGGTCACGATCTGTACCTGCTGGCGAGCAGTCTTCAGCGTCTGCATCAGAAACCGGTCATGCTCCTCCCACTCATGCAAATGGCTCAACCCGGTAGTGGCCGTTTGCAGGTCAAGCCTGGGCTGGTACTCGAACTGCAGCTCGCTGGCAGGGTCCGCCAGCAGGTACTTCGCTAATAATCCGCGCGGTTTGCTGACCGGCACCTGGCCAAACACATCCATATCGCCGAACACCAGAAAACTGTCCTTGGCCCGCGACACGGCGACGTTGAGCATGCTATCTCGGCGATCGATAAAACCACCATCGGCATGCTTGGAATACACCGCTGAGAAAATCACCACAGGCCGCTCCGCGCCCTGAAACGAATGCACCGTGCCGACGGTAATTTCGCCCGCCCCTTTACCGGCGTGAATACCCAGCGCGGTGCAGGCGTCGACGATGGCACTGGTTTGCGCACCGAATGGCGTGATCACACCAAGGATCTCAAACAGCGCTTTGCCCTCGTAACGCTGCCTCAACTCGGCTTCATTGGCCTGTATCCAGGCCGCGATCGTCTGCGCTTCAAGCAGGTTGTCGCGGCTACCCTGGCTGTTTTGCTGGCATCTGCCATCGATATGCAGGTAGCCCAGGCCCGGCAAGCCCCCGTCTGGCTTCTGGCCACGCCGTGGAAGCAGCTTGCCCTTGTAGCAGAGAGCATTGCAGAAGCTGATGATCAAGTCGTAGCAGCGACGATGCTCGTACAAATACATGCCTCGTGCCAAATCGGGATCGTAATGATAGCGGCTGGTCGCTTGGGCGATCGCCATGACGCTACCACTCGCCGCGCTGCGCCCGCCCTCACAAAAGGCCTCGTAGTCCTCATCGACCTGGCTGTGTGAAATCAGCCCGGCGTTCGTCAAGTTACCGATATCCACCTTGGCCGGGATCGACCAGATGGGCTCTATCTGCTGCGTGTCACCGATGACAAGCGCCTGCTTGGCGAGGGCGAACGATGGCGCAGCCACCTCTGGCAACACCTGCCCGGCCTCGTCGACAATCAGCAGGTCGATGAAGTCGATCAGGTAATCGTCGATGTAGTCACCGTCATCGTAGCGCTTGCACGACAGCTCTTTGGGCAGGCGGAAAAACGTCGAGACCACGCAAGGCGTCAGCTTCATCCAGCGACGCCAGCTGTTGACGAGGGTTTTCCTGCCGGTTTTCGTGCGGCTTTTGACAATGGCAGGCAGGTCTTCGCCTACCTCCAACAGCCAGCGCCCTTCCCAGTAGTGTGTGGTCAACCGAAAAATGTCGAAGCGCAACGTCGTATCGGCCCAACCGTCGCAGTCATCGAGCGTGGTTTCAGCTGCAGGCTTGCCAATCGACCCGGCCAGCGGGCCTATCACGCCCTGCCAGTGCTGCAGCGAACGCTGTTGCGCCTCAAGCAGTTGCTGTGCAGTTTGTAACCGGGCAGTTAGCTGTTGATGCTGTGCACGCGCTTCATTCTCGGCCGCCACCAGACGGCTTTCGATTTCACTCAAGCTCGAGGCATTGTGCAGCGGGGTATCGGCGCCATCGAGCTGCAGCTTGGCCAGCCGAAGCCGCTTGGCCGCCACGGGGGGGATCCAGCTGAACAGGCTGTAAAACAGCGGCTCGTGGGCCAGGTAATGTCTGAAATTTTTCAGCCGTTTCTGTACGTTTTCCAATGGCTGCACATGGCCAGCCAGCGCCGCCTTTCGTGCTTGGATATCAGCCTGCGGGTCGTCGCCCAACGCTGCCTGGACAGCTTCTCGTGCCAAACTCAGGGCAGTCCACGCCTGTTCGATAACAGCAAGTTGCTGCTGACGACCGACGATCTGCTGACGCAGCAGGTCCACCGCACCCTTCACGCTCATCTCTTGAACGCCTGGGAACGCCAACGCTGCATGCTCCAGATAAGCCTGCTGCGCCCTCTCCAGGTACGCCTCTGATTCCAGTTCGGCGAAGAAGCTTTTGGTCTGGAAGACAGTGGCCATTTCCGCTTCGGCCGAGGCTCTCGGAAAATAAGCACCGAAACTATGAACGTCGGGCAGCCAACGTCCCGCGAAAGGCCCACTACCCTCGGCGAAGTCTTTGCCGAAAGCCGCGATGATATTAGTGACTGCCTGGTTGTTAGTGGAGCTGGCAACTATTACCGGTGGCTCGCCGCCCTCCACGGCAGCCTTGGCCCATAGCGATGCGACCACCGACAACACCAGCGTCGTCTTACCCGTACCGGGCGGGCCGTTCACAGCCAGTACCTCGCCCGCCTCGCCTGCCAGTAGATGAGCCAAGGCGTCACGCTGGGCCGGCGCCAGTGCGTATTCGTCACCCGCATGGCCAAGCCGTGCGGCAAACAGGCTATTGGCAGGCAGGCAGGCTTCGTCCAGGCTTGGGGCGCGCTGGGCGAAGCGCTCGAACAGCGCTACGGCGGGCTTGTGTTGGCGCAGGTAGTCGTACAGGTTGACAATGTTCTGGCTGAAGCCGTCGGCTTTGTCTTCTTTGAACAGCAGGCCGTGCTCAGCTCGACTCAGGCCGTCTGCCGTTGGGTCCCAGCCTTTGCCGACCTTGAGCAACATCTTCCAGCAAAAACGCATGAACAGGCGCCATTGCTCGTGGTGCTTCTGCGCATCCAGCACCTGCTCCCCTTCGGGAGGGGAAAAGGCAGGTACCTCCCTGGCGTTCAAGAACTCATCAAGCACCGACTGCGCGCCGATGCAGAACGTGCCTCTGTCGAGCGGTTCGAGAATATCGCGTGGCACGAAGGTCTGGCTGGTTGGATAAAGACGACCATCCCGCGCAACAAGCACAGTGCACATCACCGGCGTGACCGTGGCTGGTATACCCGAACGCGTCTTGCCGTGTTCCAGTTGCGCTTCGAATACCCAAGGCCGAAGGGTGACCTTAACTGTCGCAGTCGAGGCGGGCTCGTTGGTAAACAAGGGGTCTGCCAGTTCCACAGGCAGGCAGCCTTTGTTGACGTGCTCCAAAAGGATGGGGGTCAGTGCCTTGGATTTATCGGAAGTTAGTGCGCCATTGCCGTTTTCAGCGTCAGCGAGGGAGTTACGCCAGTAGGTGGCGAGTTTTAGGGCGTAGTCGTTCATCGTCCTGATCTGATGCGGACCGTCACTCACTGTAACGGTCGTAAACGAATGGATTGACGCAGGGGGAGCTGGGTGCAGCGGGGCGTCGTTGTTTGGGGATGGTCGTCAGCTGTAGGGCCGCTGTCAATTACTGATTACCGATGCAGCCCTTGCCTTACGCCGCAGTGCCCGCGCCGCAACCAACGGGCGTCACTCAGCACCCGGCGGGATTCCATCCTTGTTCTTGTCCTTAAGCTTGGCCTTTTCCTCTTCCGTGGAATGCGCCGGTACTTGGCTTTGTTGCTTCTGGTCGTCTTTGCGCTCAGTCATCGTGCTGCCCTCTGGTTGATGTTCATTAGGCACCCCTGCAGTTGGGCAGTTCAAATGTAGGGGCGCAGCACCACGGCGGTGGAATGCCGATAAACGCATTACCTCATGGCCGCATCAAAGGCTCGATACCGATCCATTTCTTCACAGGTTGGTAGCAGAGTTTGATCGGGGGAATCGGCAGTTTCTGGCCTTGAACCTCTAGCGCGCCCAGGTGGATGGTCCACTTGGCATTGGCATCGAACTTGTCCGTCTGGAAAATCACATAAGCGGAGCCGTAGCGTTTGTTGTTGGTGATCTTGGGGATGTTGCGGTGTACTTCGTCGCTGTTGATGTCGTAGGGCGATGGGCGCGCGGCGGTTGGGTAAACGAGCGGATAGTCGTAGGTTTTGTCGATGCCTAGGTACACCTCGGGCCGCGCCTGCAGGCGTGAGCCATCTTCGAAGGTGATAGAGGCCTGGCGGCTGTCGTAGAGGATCGGGATCGGCGGCTCGCCGCGGGTGGAGCTGGACGACGGACGCTGGCGGTTTTTGTTGTAAGCGATCAGTTGCACATAGAATTCACGCCGCGCGTACTTCTCGCCGGGGTACTCGACGTGCAGGACTTGCTCGATTGGCCGGTCGCTCCAGTGGGCGGCGTGGTCGTAGAGGTAGGTTTCCAGGTAGAGGGTGGTCTCCCCCTGCGGGCCTGGCACTTTGAATTGGAATTCGGATTGGCAAAGGTCTGCGTAGGCGGGGCGCTCGCGCTTCCAGGGGACGCAGGCGGCGAGTGTGGCCGCTGCCAGCAATAGCATAAGCGATTGGGTGCATTTCACGTTGGGCATACCCCTCCTTGGTTCGCGTTTTCTGTACGCTAGCCCCCCGATCTGGCTTAGGGGTTCAGGCCTCTGACCTGAGTACAGCTTTAATCAGTAGGCAACCGTTTTCAAGTGACAGTCACGCAGGGAACCCGACAGGAAAGCCCTTCCATGGAACGTAAATCAGCCCACGCAGCCACCTCGGACTGGGTCATACGCAGCGCTCAACCCGGCAGCGTAGAGCGGATCGAAGCATGGTTCGGTAGCCATGGCTACGATCCGCATCGTCACGACACCTATTCGATCGGCCGCACCCTCGCCGGCGTGCAGAGCTTTCACTACAAGGGGGCACTGTGCCACGGCGTACCCGGTAATACGCTGGTCCTACACCCTGACGAAGTGCATGACGGCATGGCCGGCACGGATGCGGGCTTTCGCTACCGCATGGCCTACATCGACCCGGCGCTGATCCAAAACGTGCTCAGCGGTGAGCCGTTACCCTTCATAGCTGGCGGGCTGTCCAGCGACCCGCGCCTGTACCGCGCCAGTGAAGCCTTCGTGCAGGCACTGGACCACCCCCTGGAAACACTGGAAGAGCAGGACGCCGTCTATGACCTGGCCATGGCCTTGCGTGCAGTCGGCGGCAAGCCACGCGGTCGCAAACGCCTGGACTACCGCTCGGCCGAGCGCGCCCGGGCATTCATCATGGAGCACCTGCACCTGGGCATCACCCTGGAAATGCTCGAACAGGCCAGCGGGCGCGAGCAGTGGAGCTTGTCACGGGACTTCCGCGCCCTTTACGGCACCAGCCCCTACCGCTTTGTCACGCTGCGGCGCCTGGACACTGTTCGGCGGCTGATGCTGGATGGCTTTACGCTGGTCGATGCAGCCCTGGCTGCAGGCTTTCACGATCAAAGCCACATGACCCGGCACTTCACCCGCAGCTATGGCGTGTCGCCGTTGCGCTGGCTGGAACGGCTGCGGCCTAAGCGCTGACTTGCAGGATCGTACAAGCGCCGCGCGCTTTGGGTTCGATAGGCTGACTACCTCAACTACAGAGAATCCGTCATGTCCGACACCAACTTGCAACCTGTAAACCTGGCCCAAAAGGCTTCGCTGATCGATCGACAGTGGAGCCCGAGAGTGGTCGCCGAAATGAACGACTACCAGTTCAAGGTCGTGCGAATCGAGGGTGAATTCATCTGGCATTCGCACCCTGAGACCGACGAAGCGTTTCTTGTGCTTGAAGGCACGTTGCGCATCGACCTGCCCGAGGGCTGCGTCTATGTGAACCCGGGCGAACTGTATGTGGTGCCACGTGGGGTGGAGCACAGAACAGCGGCCCAGGGCGAAGCGAAACTGATGATGATCGAGCCACGCGGCGTGCTGAATACCGGCCATGAAGGGGGTGAGCGCACAGCCTTGAACGACGTGTGGATCTGAGTCGGCGCCGCTTCAGGGGCGGCATTACGGCAGAATAACAGGCTCAACGCCGCCCCCTGTAGGAGCGGCCTTGTGCAGCGAAAGGGCCGCATAGCGGCCCCAGCGTTTCAAGAAAAGGCCCACGTTGAGCGGTAGTAAGGCCGCTCCAGTTCCGCCACAATCGGCCACTCAGTTCAAGCTGGGACGCCCCGCATGCTCACCACCCTCGCCATCGGCAACTACCGCTCGATCAACCACCTTGTGTTGCCATTAGGCCAACTCAACTTGGTGACCGGTGCCAACGGCAGCGGCAAATCCAACCTGTACAAAGCCCTGCGCCTGCTCGCCGAAACCGCTCAGGGCGGCGTGATCGAAGCGCTCGCTCGCGAAGGCGGGCTGGATTCGACCTGGTGGGCGGGGCCTGAGATGAGCGCACGCATGAAGCGCGGTGAAGTGCCCATCCAAGGCCAGCACCCGAGCGACGCCAAACGCCTGCGGCTCGGCTTCGCCACCGAAGATTTCGGCTTTGCCATCTCACTCGGCCTGCCGATTCCCCTGCCCTATCCCAGCGCATTCATGCTCGACCCCGAGATCAAAACCGAAGCCATCTGGGCCGCCGGCGCGTACCGGCCATCGTCCTTGCTGGTTGAACGTAAAAACGCGATGGTTCGTGCCCGGGAGGGAAACAGTTGGACGGTACTCGATCAACATGCCGACAGCTGTGAGAGCTTTTTCAACATCGTTGGCAGGCCACGCCAAGCACCTGAGATTGGGGAGCTGCGGGCGTTCATCAACAGCTGGCGGTTCTACGATCACTTCCGCATCGACCGCGACGCGCCTTGCCGTCAACCACAGCTCGGGACTCGCTCGCCGGTTCTGCATCACGATGGGCGCAACCTTGCCTCGGCATTGCAGACCATCATCGAGATTGGTGAGGTTGAGGACCTCGTAGCGGCACTGGATGACGCGTTTCCTGGGAGTCGCCTGGCGATTGATGCACCGCCGGGTGGGCTGTTCAGCGTACAGCTCTATCAGCATGGGCTTTTGCGCCCGCTGGGGGGTGCTGAATTGTCGGATGGGACCCTGCGTTATCTGCTGTTGATGGCAGCACTGCTGACGCCACGGCCGCCGTCATTGATGGTGCTGAACGAGCCGGAAACCAGCTTGCATGCTGACCTGCTTCCTGCGCTAGCGCGGTTGATCATTCGCGCTTCGCGTCGTAGCCAAGTTTGGGTTGTGTCTCACAGCGCCCCGTTGATAGAGGCGCTGTCGGCCTGTGATGGCTGCAATGTGCTGGAGCTGGAGAAGATCCAGGGGCAAACGCAGCTGCGCGGTGTTGGGCTGTTAGATGAGCCGCTGTGGCGCTGGGTGGATTGATCGCGACCTGAATGCTCTTTCGGGACTGTCAGATTCTTGGTGTGCGGGCCGGTAACGGCCTGCCGTCAGGTAGCCGTGGCTGCAAGCCTGGAATGCCCCTTCGCTGGGTCAATTTTTTGTAAATTTTCAGTAAATTATTTTTAACATTTTCTTTTAAACAATTCTCATTTGCGTTAGTGTCCTGCCCCGATTGCATTCTGCCCCTGGAATCCAACCGCTCGACAAGGACTGTTTCACGATGCCATGCCCACCTTTTTCCCGTGCCCTGCTCACCGTCGCGCTGCTCACCGCGACTGCCGTCCAGGCCGAGGAAGCCCATGAGCTTGAACCGCTCCCCGCCACAGAACTGGAAGCTTCGTTCGTCACCGCCACGGGCGGCGGCACTGATGTGCGCGACGCGCCGGCCAGTGTCAGCGTCATTACCCGGGAAGAAATCGAGCGACAGCCGGTCTACGACCTGAACACCCTGCTACGCCGCATACCCGGCGTCACCGGGGGCTACGGCCCGGTGGGCGAGCAGTCGAAAATCAAGCTGCGCGGCCTCGACGACAAATACACCTTGATCCTGGTGGACGGTAAACGCGTCGGCAGTTCAGCCGACACGAATTACCGCCGTGATCTGGGTCGCCAGGACATCAACTGGATCTCGCCGAACATGATTGAGCGGATCGAGATCGTGCGCGGGCCGATGTCATCGTTGTATGGGTCAGACGCCATGGGCGGCGTGATCAATATCATCACCCGCAAAGTGTCCCGTGAGTGGAGCGGCTCGCTCAACGTCAACACCACGATCCCGGAAGACTCCGACCGCGGTCAGACCAACCAGACCAGCGTTAACCTTTCTGGCCCTGTCACCGACTCCCTGGGGCTGCGCCTGGGCGCCAACCTGACTCGGCGCGCTGCCGACGAAGCCGCGCCACGCCTCGACGCACTGGGTGACTTCGTTTACAACGACGGCGCCGGCGGCGCCAAAGACCACAGCGTCAACGCGTTGCTTAATTGGCAGTTCAACGAAAACCATGAGTTGTCCTTCGAAGCGATCCAAGGCGTCGAGCGTTCGTGGTCGTCGAAGAAAACCTACGGCGACTGGGGTGACACGGTAGGTGAAGCCTTCGGTGCCGGACGCCTCACCCGTGATAGCTTCGTAGTCTCCCACCACGGCGACTGGGGCTTTGGCACCTCGCGTATCGACGCTTACCTGAACAAGTTCAACAACGACCTCAGCGAGGGCAAGGCTAACTCGGAAGAAAAAATCGTCGAGGGTAGCCTTAACATCCCGTTTGACCTATTGGTAAACCAGCGCCTCACCGTTGGCGGCCAGTGGAAGCGTGAGCAACTGACCAACACCGACACGCTGGGCACCGTACCCGTTGATTACCAAGGGGCAGCGGTGGGCGGCGCGGACCTTGAGGGCGACTACTCTGCGCTGTTCGTCGAGGACGAGCTGTTTCTGCTCGATAACCTATCGCTGACGTTGGGGAACCGCTTCGACCACAGCGACGAATACGGCAACCATAACAGCCCACGTGCTTACCTGGTCTATCACCCTCACCCTGACTGGACGGTGCGCGGTGGCGTGTCACGAGGTTTCCGTGCCCCCAGCCTGAAAGAAGGCAGTGCTGGCGCGGCGACCAACTCGGGCGGTCGCGGTTGTACATCGCTACGCCCGCTGGGTTACGTCACCGGCAGTTGCTGGATGGCCGGCAACCCGAACCTACGCCCAGAAATCAGCACCAACAAGGAGATTGGTGTCTCCTTCGACCGCGACGGTTGGGAGGCCAGCCTCACTTACTTCCACACCGACTTCGAGGACAAAATCGAGTACGCGCCGCTGGGGTATTTCCAGGGCCGCTGGTGGACCATGCTTGAAAATGCTGAGGAGGCCCGCACCCGCGGCTGGGAAGGCAGCACCAAAGTGCCGTTGTGGGAAAATGCCAGCTGGCGCACCAACGCCACCTACATGCTCGAAAGCCGCAACCTGTCGACCGGTGAAGACCTGATCAGCTCGCCGAAGCTGTCGTTGTTCAGCGCCATCGACTGGCAGATCACCGAACGGATCGGCACAGAATTGTCAGCTCAGCACGTGGGCAAGCAACGCGGCCTGGGCACCGACTTCGTCAAGTCGTACACCACGTACGATCTGACCGCCAACTGGTCAGCCACCCGCTGGCTGACCCTGAACGTCGGCGTGCAGAACCTGCTGGATGAAGATCCACGTGATGACTCGACCAGCTTTTATGTACCCGGTCGGGCGTACTTCGCCGGGGTAACTACCTACTTCTAATTGGAAGCGTACAACCCAGAATTCGCACTTTTACGCGAATTCTGGGTGAGTTGAGTGAGGCGCCGTCGGCGCTCAAGCGGCAGCGACCCGTTCGCCATCACCGCTGACCTCGAACTGCCCCACCAGCTTCTGCAGCTTGCCGGCATCCACCTTCACCTTCTGCGCGCTGTTTTGCAGCACCACTGCGGTTTGGCGCATCTCGCTGGAGGAGTGGTTAACCTGCTCGATGGTCTTGCCGTACTCGATGCTGCGGCGGTTGAGCTGCTGGATGATGGCGAACATGCCCTCCACCGCCTGATGAAGTTGCACGTTCTCCGACGATGCATCCTCGGCCAGGCGCAAACTATCATCGACGTTCTGCACGCCCTCCTCCATAAAACTCACCGCTAGCTGCGTTTCGTTCTGCAGGCCTTCAACCATGTGCCGGATATCGTCGGCCGCCCGCGCGGTGCGGGCCGCCAGGCTGCGCACTTCATCGGCCACCACCGCGAACCCACGGCCATGCTCGCCCGCCCGTGCCGCCTCAATGGCGGCATTCAGCGCCAGTAAGTTGGTCTGGTTGGTGATGTCGCTGATCAGCCCGGTGATATTGCCAATCTGCGCCATGCGGCTGTCGAGCAGCTGCACACTCGAGGCCGAGCGGGCCACCACATCGCGAATCGATTGGGTGCCTGCCTGCACAGCCAGGTACTGCTCGCGGGCGCGGCTGACCACCTCGTCCATGGCCTGCTTCATCTGTTCGGCGCTGACCGACGCCTGCTGCAGCTCACCGAGTTGCTCCTCCATGATGATCATCATCTGGTGCACCGCATCGGCCACCTCGACAGAGCTCACGCTCGCTTCCTGGCTGCGCCCGAGCATCATCTGGTTGGTGCTGCCAACCGTGCGGCTGGCCTTGACCACCTGCCCCACCACGGCATCCAGGCGGTCGATGAAACTGTTGATCCAGCGCGCCATGTCGCCACTCTCGTCATTGGCCAGGGCGCCCGTGTCCAGGCGCTGGCGCAGGTTGCCCTCACCCTCGGCGATGGTACGCAGCACACCGCTCATGCCGTTCAACCTGGCCGCCAGGCGCCTGGGCCCGAGCACGCCGAACAGCAGCGTAGCGCCGAGCATGCTGAGGGCCTGGATGGCGTCGTTCACCCCCTGTGGCAATCCGGCGTAATGCTGCACCAGGTAATTACAGCCGAACAGCCCAACCATGGTCGCCACGTAGGGTTTCATTAACCGGTAGCTCAGCGAACGGCGGCGGTAGACCTCCTCCAAGTCTGCCTCGCACATCATGCCCCAGCGGTCGGGCGACCCTGGTAACTGGAAGGTCACGCCCTTGCCGACCACCGGCACATGGCGGTAGTCCGAATAACCCGGGTACGTCACGAACAGGTTGGCGCCACGCCGTATGGTTTCCCGCACGCCGGGGTGCAGTTCACGCGTCGCGGGGTCGGTGAAGCGCAGCTCCAACTCGGTATGGCGCTGCACCTGCACAGTGCTCCAGGGCGTACGCACGCCGCTCTTGAGGTTTTCACCATGGGTAAACGTCCCGTCTTCGAAGCGCGAACGGGACAAGGCGGTGCCTGGCTGCACGGTCGGGTCGAAGCGTGACTGCACCATGAACAGGTAATTGTCGCCCGACTCGGCATAGATATGCCCGGCCTCGCGTTGGATCAGGTCGCCCAGCACATCATTGGGGACCCGGCCACACAGGCAGCCCAAGACTTTGCCCGCGTGCCTGATCGGCTGATAGAACATCAGCGTCACCTCATCGTGAAAACGCGACGAGGATGGGCCGATCTGCAAGGTCAATGGGTCGCTGTAAGGCCCGTGAAGAAACGGCGCCTTCAAACCATGGGCCAACGCCGCGAGCTGCTCGATCTGCATGCTGCCACGCTTTGGCCAAGTGGATACCCTGACGTTGCCCGTGCAGTCGATCACACTCAGTTCGGAAAAGTCTTCGGCCTGTGCCAGCTTGTCGAGTAATGCCGAAGGCTGCACATGAGCGAAGTCTGCTGCCAGGTATTCCGCCAACTCTGCCAGGTGATCCCATTGTTCGCGCGCCCAGTTGTGCAGCAACTGCACCCGCGTTTGGGCAATGGCTTCGAATGTCTGCTCGATTTCTCCATAGTTCGAACGATTGAGGCGGCACGCCCACCCCATGCTGAACTTGCCGGCTTTGCCGAACCAGGGCAGCCAGCCCCGCTCGCTCGATGACAACTGCATGGAACTACTTGAAAGCGACATTAAGTTCACCATAAGCGACACAGATGCCAAAATGCCAGCAACTTCTACGCCAACTGTAATCCAAGCGTATTGAGGGGTAGTAGCTAGCACTGGACGCTTACTGATGGTGCATAAAGGCTGTTATTTCAGGCCACTTTGCACCCTGAAGGGGCGCGGGGAGAATGAAGCGATCGTTGTGGGAGCAACTGTCTTGTGGTGCTTGTGCCGGCCTCATCGCTGGCAAGCCAGCTCCCACAGGTGCGGCGCTAGCCTTTGAGGCTACACAGTTCGGGTGGGAGCGGCCTTGTGCCGCGATGGGCCGCAAAGCGGCCCCACTACAGGCGATGAATAACTTAACTGAACAGCATTACGCACTAGGCGGGCTCTAACGACTATTGAGGTGTACGTTAGGAAGGCTGGAATCTCGTGTTGCAGGCATGGCACAGCCAGGTACGACGCCACTCTTCGTACTGATCATATTGCACAACGTTGTGCCGCCAGTGCCGCACAAATCCAATCACACCGATGGTGATGAACGTCACACCAATGAAGAACCTGGTCCAGTCCACTTCCCAGGACAATTTGAGCCCATCGTAAAGGATGATGCCCCCCACCACTGTAAGCACCATCGGGCCACGCAGACGTTTAGCGCCTGGAGGTGCGACGCTAGCGCTCAAGTTAGTCTGCTGGCGCCCGGTCGTTTCAACAGTTACACGCGGCCCGAATCCTGAGTGCGCCTCATGAGTGGCTTGGAAATGAGAGGTTCCGGCGGCATGAATGACAGAAAGAAGCTGTACGTTTTGACCCTGACAGTGTGGGCAGGTGATGGCATTTTGACTTACCACAAATTCAGTCCTTTGAGATGGTAGAGGCGCGAATTTTAAACTAATTCTGAATATCCGTGCACTCACATGGCGTTACGTTTCCCTGTGCGGTGAGCGCGATACATGTAGTTACGCCTAACCGCTGAAAAATCAGATTTAGCCCCTTTCTTGTAGGGCATTTCCCAAAGATACTCGCGACGCCTATTTTTCGTTGCGCACGCAAAACGTGAGTCATAGTCTCGGCCTGTCGCTGCTAATCGGCGATACGGTTTTGACAGACCGTGGGTCACTGAGTGCATGTGCAATGCCAGTTATGGCAGCTGTGCGTGGGGCACCTTTGTGTGCGCCGGGACTCTCAGTACCCTCGGTCTGTCAACCCACACACAGCTGCCACCCTTCCGTTTGACAGCGGGTTTGCGGCAGCCCTTGAAGGTACTGAGAGGGTTTATGCTGAAGATAGTCCCCGATCCACCCCACAACTTCCACTCCCTGGAAGACACGCTAATGATGGCTGCGGACTACGCACTCTGTGCCGAAGCCGTTGCCCAGCAGGCGATGATGATGCAACCCAAGTCGCCCTCCTCCTTGTTGATCATGGCCTCAGTGCATGAACTCGAAGCCCTGCGCAGAATGCTTGAAGTGGCATTGGCACAGCTGCAAATGCCGACGGGTCCGACGAGCCAGCACTGAAGGGAGATCAAACCATGGCCACCGAAGAAACCAAATTCACTGTCGGTAAAACCACCTTCTACCAAGGTGAAAACCAGACCCACCCATTGTTCCGCATCGAACCCGGCATCCCCTGCCAAAGCGCCCGCGAACAAGCCTCGGAACTGATGGGCTATGCCCGCGACCTCTCCATCGACGGCCTCATGGAAGACAAACCCCAACTGCTCTGGGCCTCGCACTACCTCTGCGCCCTGGCCAAGGCCCTGCTCGACGATGCTGAACTTGGAATGATGGCCACCTCTTGATTACAAGCCCCTCCACAGGCCCGACGCCTCCACTATAGGTGCGGCCTTGATAGGTGCGGCCTTGCCGGGGCGCCGGACCAGTGGAAAGGGCCACAAAGCGGCCCCAGCGATCCAAGCACAATCGCAGACATCCAGGAGCCTCCATTAATGCCCAAAGACGACATCACAACCGTCGCTCGCGAACGCAATCCCTATCATCTCTACGGCGTACCCCAACGACTCTTCACCGTCGTCCCCGGGATACCTGCCAAACAAGCCAAAGAACAAGCCTTCAAATTGATGGACTGCGCCCGCTACCTCAACCACACCGGCGTCATGCTGGGCGACCACCAAATGGTCGCAGCGTCCTATCACATCAATACGATGGTTCGTGCGCTTTTAGACCATTTTGAGCTTTAGTAAGGCAGCTCCAGTTCCGCTACGATCGGCAACTCGGTTCAAGCTGGGATTTCCAACATACTCACCCCTTCGCCAGCGGCAACTACCACTCGATCAACCACCTTGTGTTTCCATTGGGCCAACTCATCTTGGTGACCGGTTGGTGAGATGAGGGCGCTCATCAATAGCTGGCGGTGTTACTACCACTTCCGTATCGACTGCGACGCGTCCTGTCTTCAAACGCAGTTGGGGACTCGCTCGCCTGTGCTGCATCAAGATGGGCGTAACCTTGAATCGGCATTGCAGACCATCATCGAGATTGGTGAGGTTGAAGGTAAGCGCTCCATGAACCCCACATTCAAAGCGCTTACCTGATCCCCGATGCTGTGCTCCCGATTTCTTTCTGGAGCTCGCTGACCATGATGCGACCCGACGCCAAAGTCGAAAAAGTGTACCTCTACCCCAAGCCCGTCGACTTTCGAAAATCCATTGATGGCCTGGCCGCACTGGTCGAACTCGATATCAAGGTGGCGGTGTTCGACCCGGTGCTTTTCGTCTTCCTCAACAAGCCGCGCAACCGCGTGAAGATCCTGTATTGGGAGCGCAACGGCTTCTGCCTCTGGCTCAAACGCTTGGAGTCCGAACGTTTCAAAACCTCGCCCGATGTCACTGACGAAGCCATTGTCTTGACCGTCCAGGAACTGAACTGGCTACTCGACGGCTTCGACCTCTGGCGTAACCGTCCGCATGAGGTCTTGACCCCTCGTTTCGTCGCCTGATTCGGTATAATCCGCGGCATGATTTCCATGCCCGAAAACCTCCCTGACGATCCTGTTCTGCTCAAGCAACTGCTTGAGCAGATGATCAACGAGCGCGCGTCCGACAAGGGCAAGATCGTTCATCTCGAAGAGGAGGTTGCGCTGTTGCGCCAGCGCCTGTTCGGGCGCAAGACCGAGCAGACAGGCGATGTGGCGACGCCACAATTGCCGCTCTTCGACGAAGCGGAAAGCCTGGCAGAACCCTTGGATGAAGCTGACGACGAAGAAGTCGTTGCGCCGACCAAGCGCCGTGGCAAACGCAAGTCGCTGCCGGCTGATTTGCCGCGTATCGAAGTTGTCCACGAACTGCCCGAGCATGAACTGACTTGCGCTTGCGGCTGCCGCAAACATGCCATCGATGAAGAAGTCAGCGAACAGCTTGAAATCGCCCCGATGCAGATTCGCGTCATCAAGCATGTTCGCAAGGTGTACGGTTGCCGCGACTGTGAATCAGCGCCCGTAACGGCGGACAAACCCGCCCAGATGATCGAGAAAAGCATGGCCAGCCCGAGTGTGCTGGCCATGCTGCTGACCACCAAGTACGTAGACGGCTTGCCGCTTCACCGCTTCGAAAAAGTGCTGGGGCGCCACGGTATCGATATCCCGCGCCAAACCCTGGCACGCTGGGTGATTCAGTGCAGCGAGCACTTGCAACCGCTGCTGAATCTGATGCGCGAAAGCCTGTTGAGCAGTCGGATCATCCACTGTGATGAAACCCGTGTGCAGGTGTTGAAAGAGCCTGGTCGTGAGCCCAGCAGCCAATCCTGGATGTGGGTGCAAACCGGCGGCCCACCTGATCGCCCGGTGATCCTTTTCGACTCCACCACCAGCCGAGCGCAGGAGGTACCCGTGCGCCTGCTGGATGGCTATCGCGGCTATGTCATGACCGATGACTACGCCGGTTACAACGCGCTGGCCGCACAGGACGGCGTGGAGCGATTGGGCTGCTGGGCGCACGCACGGCGCAAGTTCGTTGAAGCACAGAAAGTGCAACCCAAGGGCAAAACCGGGCGGGCAGACATAGCACTGAATTTTATCAACAAGCTCTATGGCATCGAGCGCGATCTTAAGGAAGCCAGCGATGAAGATCGCAAGCTAGCCCGCCAGGCGCGCAGTCAACCGGTGCTGGCCCAGTTGAATAGCTGGATAGAGAAGACGCAGCCACAGGTCACGAGTCAGAATGCGTTGGGTAAAGCCATCGGTTATCTGGCCAGCAACTGGAGCAAGTTGGAACGCTACGTCGAGCAGGGAGATTTGCCGATCGACAATAACGCCGCCGAGCGCGCGATCCGCCCGTTTGCCATCGGCAGAAAGAACTGGTTGTTCAGTGACACGCCTAGAGGGGCGATGGCCAGTGCGCAACTTTACAGCCTGGTCGAGACGGTCAAAGCCAACGGCCAGGAGCCCTATGCGTGGCTGCGCCACGCACTGGAGCACCTGCCGCTCGCGTCCTCAGTAGAGGACTACGAAGCGCTGCTGCCGTGGAATTGCACGCCTAAAATACATAGCTGAGTGCTCTGCCCATCGCGGGTGAGCTGGAGCCTTGAAGAACAAGAGCGGAGTAACGACCATGGAATACGACGATAGGCTGATTGAAGACGCAGTGCTTGCCCTGTTGGCAGCCTATAGCTCCAACAAAGGTAACGCGTGGAAAGGATTCGACTTCGAGGTCATGAATCGACTGCATGAACAGGATTTCATCAGTGATCCTGTTAACAGAAACAAATCCATTTGGTTGACTGCGGAGGGACTGGAGCGAGGCCGTCAGCTAGCTGACCAATTGTTCGGGTTAAGGACTCAAGCGGGGCAAGCGCCCGACTCGAATACCTGATTTCCCCGTCCGTCATGTAACGGGTGGGGTTTATGGATCGCTTACGGTTGAAGATCTAATAGCAGGATTGGATGACGCGTTTCCTGGTAGTCGCATGGAGATCAATGCTCCACCTGGAGGACCGTTCAGCGGGCGGAGCCGGAGACTAGCATGCATGCCAACCTGCTGCCGGCCCTGGCGCAGCTGATCATTCGCGTTTGGTGTCGTAGCTAGGGTTGGGACGTGTCACACTGCACCCCGTTAATTAAGGCGCTGTCGGCGTGTGATGTAATCGAACTTGAAAAGGGCCAGGGCAGACGCAATTGCGTAGCGTCGGCTAGGTTGTTGAGCCCTCATCGCGATGGACCGAATGATCGCGATAGCCAACAGTATGAAGCAACTGACTAAACTACTTTTGGCAGCTCCCGGCTTGAAAATGAAATACAAGCGCCCTCGCTACGACCTCATTTAATTTTTAGCAAATATTGTCACACGACACTCAACTAGAGTACTGATTCAATTGCAAGAATTTAGAGAAAGCTCATGCGGGCAGATTCTGCAGAGAGCCCGCTACAGAGATCGGCTTATACATTGCTGCACAAAAACAAAACAGCTCATCCGAAAAAGAACTCCTCAGCAAGCTCAGGCAAGACATCAAGTTGAGCACCTGAATTGATTCGATAGAAGCTCTTCAACATTTCAATTGATGGGATTGGCAAAGAGTTCAAATCTGTCGCATTAATTTGTGTATGACCAGAGAACCGTCGTATAAATTTATCTATTGTAGACGTAGACAAGTAAGCATAGATTGACTTAGACAAGTCTTCATCCAACCGCTCACTCTCTCCCCATATATAATTCAAGTGATTATCAAGTGCAATGCAGCTTCTATTAATCGCTTTTTTGAGTAAAGGAGCAGCAACAATGCGAGTTCTAGATTCTTTAAATGAAATACGCCTAACAACTACAAAATTGCCTGAGTCTAATAGCCGCGATCTCGAACCAAAAGAGACATTTATATAACCTGGCTTTGCTGAAACGCCTGTTTTGAAATTCAATCCACCACCAAGTGTAACACTATGCTGATAAAGCAAGTAGGTTTTGTCAGGACCATCAACATCAGAAAGGTATTCCAAACTTCTAAAGTCGACAACCTTACCTGTCGACGCACGAAACCCCAGACTCAACAAAGTGTCAGTGTACCTGGAAACTTTTGATAGCAAATTTTCATCCCCCTCCATTAGTGGCACATGGATGAAACTTTGCAAGTCACCTTCAAAACAAATCAAAGAGATCGGCACCTCACGAGTTTTAACCAACCCATCTTTCGACTCATGGGATACTAAAACTTGCTCACATGGTGCCCTAGAAACCTTAAGCAAAAGAACTTCTTGCAAAACGCCGGACTCAGAAAAGAGCTCTCTACTCTCAAATAAATATATCTCATTGATATAAAACGATCCAAGCAAGTACTTCCTAAAGCCTTTGAACATGGGGCCATTACAAAAACTTCTAGGTATGATTGCTACTAATTCACCACATTCCGAAAGCCGCCCCAGACAACATGCTAAAAAAGCTGTATAGAGATTAGTTTCGCCATAGCCGAGCCGCTCCTTTAAAGTCTTGTATACAGGGTCTTTATTTAGAATTTTCGCATAAGGGGGATTAATAATAATCCTATCATAAAACTTAAGCTCATCATAAACTTGAAAGAAATCATTTGCAATAACGGAAACGCTGCCTTCAGCCTTGAAGTTTTCCGCAGCTACACAGGCAAGAGAATTATCACGCTCAATTAACAGGCAGTCCGCTACGGCAGAAGAATAATCACTTCTTTTTAATACTGCCGCAGCGAGATTACCAACACCGCAGCACGGATCTAACACACTCAATTTTTCGTTACTTGCAACTGCCGAAAACATGCCCGCCATCAAATGTGAAATACGAAAAGGCGTGAAATATTGCTCAGACAATTTACGCTTTTCAGCCTCAATACGATCTAGGCATTCCCGTCGACTCTTTTCGATCACGCTCAAAAAATCATTACTCACGCTTGAGCATCCCAACATATTTAAAATAGGCCACAACAAGCTCGCAAAGTTTATTTACTTGCTCACGGTCATCTTCGCCAAAATCTTTATTTAGAATCCTATGCGCGAGTTCCGTTTTCTGGATCTCCATTCGCTCCAACAACCAGCAAATTTGTCTTCTTTTCAAATTCAACTTGAGTTTTCTATGGATATAGCTTCCCAGAGGTGTGATCGCGTGTATCAATCCATCTGAGGATCTTTGCAAATGAGATTGGTACTCCTCATTGCATGGGTCGACATAACCTTTATCATCCAGCACCGAGATCGCGTGATCCTTACCTGGCCAATCATTACTCTTTCCTATATTGCAAACCGGGCAACAATATACCAAATTACTGTAGTCATTTTTTAAAAAATCAAATTTTGATTTGGGCGCAAAATGATCAATATGATAGCCTCGCTTCCCTCCAGAGTAATAATCTGGGGTATCACAGTATCCGCAGCGGGAATAAAAATCCTCGCGAAGCTCGTCTTTATACAAGCTATATTTCGAACGTAAAGGAAGACCTAAACGCCTCACAGGCCGAGTAATTTGTATAGGGTATTGCACTTCCACTACTCTCTCTTCAATATGACATCAACTTGAGAAATCAGTTCTATCAATAGCTCAATGCTTCGATCAGTTTTAAGCTCATCGGGCAAAGCAGCAGAAGTCAAACCGTGTTCTTCAAGATAAGTATCTAGCTGAATAATCCTTTGTCGTTGCTCAGCATTGAGAGCATTTTTTTGCACACCCAAAAGTCCAGTGAGCTCTTCTTCAGCAGAAGTGACTTCCGCCTTGTGGTCCTTTATGACCTTTGCTATTTGCGAGATAAACAGCGAGCGGAGCTCATCTCCACCAAGCATCACACCTTTAGCCTGAACTAGCCTAGCATCATGGGTAGCCTCTATTGCGTCGGGAGCGTGCGAAGTCAATAAAAAGCAAGGTATATGTTTATTACGTTTTTGGAGCGCCTCAATTAGACCTTGTCCATTAAATCCTACAGTGGCTTTTTCGTTCAGCATAAAATCCGTAACCACTGCATCCGGTGGTGAGTCTAATATTTCATCCACTAACTCATCCAAGGCCGTGCCGTTCATCACTTGAATAGCCTCGAGCTCAAATACTCCTTCTGTAAAGTCCTGGAAATACATAATATCTTCCGGATCTTCATCAACATAAATAATTCTTCCTTTCACCATCATTACATCTCCATAACAAGGGTAAAGCCTGGGCCCATTCCCAGCGTAGCTTTGCCATTATATTCATCAAGAGTTTTTTCAAGCAACCACATCCCGAGCCCAGTCCCTGTTTCTTCACCTAAGCTGTTTGTTTTTGTAGTAAACGTCGGCTTAAATATGTTCTTAGGTTCCAGAATATCTGGATGTAGACCTGGACCGCTATCCGTATATGTAAAAACGACATTAGCCGCCCCTGATCGAGCATGAATATTTATATTGCGAACACCGCTAAAGCCTGTCCGCTTAAATGCATCAGCAGAATTGATAATTAAGTTGTTAAATATGCAGTCAAGATCAATCTCGTAAGCGCGCATGGAAAGGCTTGTTTCAGGCACATCAACTGTAAGTTTAACCTGGCGCTCATCAAGAGTATTATTCCACTCATCTCTTAAAGTTTCAAGGTATGGCTTTATGTTGATTTTTACCCGTTTCCGCTTATCCTTACGAATAGTTCGCAAAGAATACTTAATCCAATTCTTTACGCGCTCATCATCTTTTCTTAGAATCTCGATTCTCTTGTAAGGACTTTTATGATCCTTGACATTAACCCGGTCAAAATCATTCAACAAAACAAATTCTTTAATCAGACTTTCAAGCTTTTCAAATCTATTACCTAACTTAAAATTCAAGCTTTCCAACTCATGAGTAAATGCAGCAATAGTAACACCGCTTGAAGCAAATACTCTCAGCAATGAGTTTTCCTTCTTCATATCTTCAAGCCTATCATCAAACTCACGAGTCTTAGCCTTTTCTTTTAGCAAGGCTAATGCAAGTGTCTCGGATTCACCCATCGATGAAGCAGCTTCTTGCTTTATATTTTCGTAGATTTTTTGAGCCAGCTTTTCTGCGTCTTCTTCTTGCTTAATACTCAAATCGTCATCTGAAGGGGCAGCCTGAATGCTTTGATGATATGCCCAAAACTCTTTGAAAATATTACTTCGATCTTGTTCAAACTCTTTGATTAATGATTCCATGACCGAACGAAACAAGCTGAAGGCGTGATTTTCTTGTATTCCTTCTCGGCTAGACTTATCTTCAAGACCAAAATTTGATATCCGAGAAATGCTAACAACCCCAGATATATTATTCGGCGTTACTTTCCACCTACCACTTCTTACAGACGATGGATCTTCGGCCTGTCGCCTGCCCAAGCCTAGCCAATCCCATGATGATTTACCCATTTCCCCATAGGGACGAACACGAAAATTGTCTCTATATATTCTGATACCGGCATTATAATCCAACCATTTTTTTCGAGAGGTTGAATCAACAGCCTTATGCCTATATATCTCAATATCTTTTTTATTAGTCGTGCGTTTAAGAAAATACAGAGTAAAGTCGAAAGCACCTACTGTTTTATGCGCACTAGCATCTGCATCCTTTAATCCTGGAATCAACTCATAAATTGTTTTTTCGTATTCAAAAGCACTGCCAAGCAGATACCTTTTATTGAAACGCTCAGCCTTGAAAAACTCCCGCCCCAAAAGCTCTTTAGGCAGAAGCCCTCCATCAAGCTCTTGACGAGTCAAACTAACTTTAATCAACCCACTATCATCCATGGATGCCTTTAACTTGTAATCAAAATCATCACAAATGTTTGGAAGCACCTGCCCGAAACTGCCTTGATAGCGCCGACTAAATACAAAAACGTCAAAGCCTCCTACTTCCGATGGAGGCACCAGAGATTCAAGCTCAGAGTAAACCTTCTCAATACCGCCATAACGCCAGTAGTCCCGAACCCCAAGTATTTTAATATGGGTACCAGTTTCAGGGTTATCGAAGTTAGTTTTCCTATTATCATCTACGACCAAAAAGTTATCTATACTCTGTTGCAGCGAGAGCCTAGTCGGCCTTAATGACGCCGTAACACCATCAATATTTAAACCCTGCTTATCAAAATCTGTCCAGTCGACTTTCCATAAGAGAGCCTTATCAGCGGACTCAGTCTTTGAAATCACCCTGCATTTATCCCCTAAGCGATCTAACGCAAAACGGCCAATGCCTTTCGCCCCCGACTTAACACGATTATTTTTGCTTAGGAAATTCTGTTGCTTGTTATCAGTTCCAATCGTCATCCATGCCTTTTCGATTATTTCTTCGGTCATCCCCTCGCCATCGTCAATTATGTATATTTCCGCACTTTTCTGCAGTTTGTACTCGAGATCTAACCTCTCGCCCTCAGTCAATTCCTGCTCGTATAAATCTCTTGAAAAAATATACTCTTCTTGCTCACTGCAATATGAAAAATAATTTCCGAGTTGACTGATATCTAACTGATGTAAGCGCTCTTGAAATTCTTTATATTCTTTAGGAGAGACACTAACTGGCAAATCAGTGAATCTATCATCGAAATAAACGATGCAATAATTAGCATCTGCATCATAACAGTTCTTGACAAGCTCGATTATAGCTCCCTCTGCAGAGGAAACGTTCTCCCTACCAATTAAACGTGCAGTCCTGGCGGAAACGTTGAATGGAATTTTTCTCATTAACCACCCATCCCTGTCTTAATAACTGGATTGGCTCACAACAACACTCAACAACTCGACTATCGAGCGCATGCAAGCATAATGACATCATATAATTTTAGCGTGCCAAATTACTAGAACTGACTGCTACTAATATAGAGGGATACATAGCACACACATTCTCAAAAAGACAATGCACGTTAAAAATTCTGAAAACGAAAAAGCCCAGTCGTCGCCGACTGGGCTTTTTCGTTTTCAATAATGGTCGGGACGGAGTGATTCGAACACTCGACCCCTTGCACCCCATGCAAGTGCGCTACCGGGCTGCGCTACGCCCCGACTGGGCTTTGAAGCATGTTCTCAATCTTGCCGAGAACGACGAACAATTTACCCTAACCTTTTGATAAATGAAAGCTTTTTCTCAAAAAAATTTCCATTCGTCGGAGCAAATCACTTCTTCAACACCACCAACACATCCTCCAACTCAACAATCATCTGCCGAATCAGCTGCTTGTACTGGCTTGACTCATCCTTCACCTCATCACTGGAGAGCCGCAACCGCGCCCCGCCAATGGTGAACCCCTGGTCATACAGCAGCGCTCGAATCTGGCGGATCATCAGCACGTCCTGGCGCTGGTAATACCGCCGGTTCCCCCGCCGCTTCACGGGGTTCAACTGAGGGAACTCCTGCTCCCAATACCGCAGCACGTGCGGCTTTACCGCACAAAGCTCGCTGACTTCACCAATGGTGAAGTAGCGTTTGCCCGGTATGGGGGGCAGTTCGTCGTTATGGCTTGGTTCCAGCATAGGCCTCAACCCGGGCCTTCAACTTCTGCCCTGGACGAAAGGTGACGACACGGCGAGCGGTGATCGGGATCTCTTCCCCTGTCTTGGGGTTGCGGCCCGGCCGCTGGCGTTTGTCGCGAAGGTCGAAGTTGCCGAAACCGGACAGCTTGACCTGCTCGTTCTCTTCAAGTGCGTGCCGAATTTCTTCGAAAAACAGCTCGACCAACTCCTTGGCCTCACGCTTGTTAAGCCCCAGCTCCTCGTACAGCCTTTCGGCCATCTCAGCTTTCGTCAGAGCACCCATGCCGTTATTTCCTTAACGTGGTGTTCAACCTTTGTTCGAGCGAGGTGAGGATATTTTGCAGGGTAACGTTCACCTCATCGTCGTTAAGAGTGCGCGATGGATGCTGCCAGGTCAAGCCGACGGCCAGGCTTTTTCTATCAGGATCAATGCCTTTACCTTGGTAGACATCAAACAGCCTGAGGTCTGTGAGCCATTCGCCTGCATTGTCACGAATTAATTCAAGCACCGCGTTAGAAGCTACATCACGTCCTGCAATTAACGCCAGGTCACGACGGGTTTCTGGGAACTTGGACAGTTCGCTGAACTTCGGCAGGCGGCCTTCGACCACGTCACCCAACACCAACTCGAACAGGAACACCGGGCGATCCAGGCCCAGGGCTTTGGCAAGCTCAGGGTGAATGGCGCCGAGGTGGCCGACGGGCTTGCCGTCGCGTTCGATGAGGGCGGTTTGGCCTGGGTGCAGGGCGGGGTGTTTGCCGGCGCTGAAGGTGAAGTCGCTCAGCGCGCCGGAGTAACCCAGCAGGGCTTCCACGTCGGCTTTGACGTCGAAGAAGTCGATGCCGTCGCGGCCATTGGCCCAGCCTTCTGGCAGACGGCTGCCGGTGACGACGCCGGCGATCATCGGTTGCTGCTCGAGGTTACCGAGTTGGCCGACGAAGCGCAGGCCGCTTTCGAACAGGCGTACGCGGTCTTGCTGGCGGTTGAGGTTGTGCTGCAGCGCCTTGACCAGGCCCGGCCACAGGGACGCGCGCATGGCGGCCATGTCGCTGGAGATGGGGTTGGCCAGCAGCAGGGGCTCGACGCCAGGGGTGAACAGCTCGAACAACTTCGGGTCGATGAAGCTGTAGGTGATGGCTTCCTGGTAGCCGCGGGCGACCAGCAGGCGGCGCAGGTTCGGCAGGTCACCGCGGGTTTCCGGCTTGCCCTGGGGCGCGAGGCGCGCCTGTGGGTAGCGGACCGGCAGGTTGTTGTAGCCGTACAGCCGGGCCAGCTCTTCGATCAGGTCGACTTCCAGGCTGATGTCGAAGCGGTGGCTTGGGACGTTGACGGTCCACTGCCCTGCCCCGTTCGCCGTGGTGGTCAGTTCCAGGGCGTTGAGCAGTTGCTCGACCTGGGCGGCTTCCAGCTCCATGCCAAGCATCTGGGTGATGCGTTCGGCGCGCAGGGTTACCGGGGCGACGTCGGGCAAGTGCTGTTCGCTGACGGCTTCGACGATCGGGCCGGCTTCGCCGCCGACGATTTCCAGGATCAGCGCGGTGGCGCGTTCCATGGCTTCGCGGGCCAGCTGCGAGTCGACGCCGCGCTCGTAGCGGTGCGAGGCATCGGTGTGCAGGCCGTAGGAACGGGCCTTGCCAGCGACGGAGATCGGCTCGAAGAAGGCGCTTTCGAGGAACAGGTCGCGGGTTTTTTCGGTGTTGACGCCGCTGTGCTCGCCACCCATGACGCCGGCAATGGCCAGGGCGCGGGTGTGGTCGGCGATGACCAGGGTATCGGCACGCAGGGCGACCTCCTGGCCGTCGAGCAGGACGAGTTTTTCGCCCTCTTCAGCCATGCGGACGCGGATGCCGCCGTTGATTTCGGCGAGGTCGAAGGCGTGCATCGGCTGGCCGAGTTCGAGCATCACGTAGTTGGTGATGTCGACGGCA
Organism: Pseudomonas sp. LAIL14HWK12:I7; assembly: GCF_000483465.1. Classification (NCBI taxonomy): domain Bacteria; kingdom Pseudomonadati; phylum Pseudomonadota; class Gammaproteobacteria; order Pseudomonadales; family Pseudomonadaceae; genus Pseudomonas; species Pseudomonas sp. LAIL14HWK12:I7. Next base: position 54,193 of record NZ_KI519606.1, on the reverse strand, counting down.
GCGTCGATGCTGCGCACGTCACTGCGGCGCAGGCGTTCGACCATCCACAGCGGGGTCGGCTTGGACAGGTCGACGTTGCGGATGACGCGGCCCAGGTAGCGTGGGCAGGCAGCCGGGGCAGTCACTTCGACCGGACGCACTTCGTCGTGGGCAGCCGGTACAGCCGGGACGACTGGGCGGGTGACCGGGACGTTGTACAGGGCGCTGACATCGCGGGCCAGGCCGGCCAGGGACAGGCAGTCGCCGCGGTTCGGGGTCAGGCCGATTTCGATGCTGGCGTCGTCCAGGCTCAGGTACTGGCGAATGTCTTCGCCAACCGGGGCGTCAGCCGCCAGTTCCAGCAGGCCGTCGTTTTCTTCGCTGATCTGCAGCTCGGCCGCCGAGCACAGCATGCCGAACGACTCGACGCCGCGCAGCTTGGCCTTCTTGATCTTGAAGTCACCTGGCAGTTCGGCACCGATCATGGCGAACGGGATCTTGATGCCCGGGCGCGCATTGGGGGCGCCGCAGACAACCTGGAAGGTTTCCTGGCCGTTGCTGACCTGGCAGACGCGCAGCTTGTCGGCGTCCGGGTGTTGCTCGGTGGCGAGGATTTCGCCCACGACGATGCCGCTGAACTGGCCGGCAGCGGGGGTCACGCTGTCGACTTCGAGGCCGGCCATGGACAGGCGGGCGACCAGTTCGTCACGGGAGACTTGCGGGTTTACCCAACCGCGCAGCCACTGTTCACTGAATTTCATGCTGTTCTCCTGAAAGTTGCGTCGGGCATTGACCTAGCGGAATTGCGCGAGGAAGCGCAGGTCGTTGTCGAAGAACAGACGCAAATCGTTGACGCCGTAGCGCAGCATGGCCAGGCGCTCGGCGCCCATGCCGAAGGCGAAGCCCTGGAATTCTTCAGGGTCGATGCCGGACATGCGCAGCACGTTCGGGTGGACCATGCCGCAGCCCATGACTTCGAGCCAGCCGGTCTGCTTGCAGACGCGGCAGCCTTTGCCAGAACACATCACGCACTGGATGTCGACTTCAGCGGACGGCTCGGTGAAGGGGAAGAACGACGGGCGGAAGCGCACAGCCAGTTCTTTTTCGAAGAAGACGCGCAGGAATTCTTCGATGGTGCCCTTGAGGTCGGCGAAGTTGATATCGCGATCGATCAGCAGGCCTTCGACCTGGTGGAACATCGGCGAGTGGGTGATATCCGAGTCGCAACGGTAGACGCGGCCCGGGCAGACAATGCGAATGGGCGGCTGGCTGGACTCCATGGTCCGCACCTGCACCGGCGAGGTATGGGTGCGCAGCAGCATGTTGGCATTGAAATAGAAGGTGTCGTGCATCGCCCGCGCCGGGTGGTGGCCGGGGATGTTGAGCGCTTCGAAGTTGTGGTAGTCGTCTTCGACCTCTGGGCCTTCGGCAATGCCGTAGCCGATGTGGGTGAAGAACTGCTCGATGCGCTCGAGTGTACGGGTAATCGGGTGCAGGCCACCGGTGGTCTGGCCACGGCCTGGCAGGGTGACGTCAATGCATTCGGCAGCCAGGCGAGCGCTGAGCTCGGCTTCTTCATAGGCGGCCTTGCGTGCGTTGAGCACCTCGGTGACGCGTTCCTTGGCATCGTTGATCAGCGCGCCGACTTTCGGCCGCTCTTCGGCTGGCAGGTTGCCCAGGGTCTTCATCACCTGGGTCAGCTCGCCTTTCTTGCCGAGATATTGAACCCGGATCTGTTCCAGGGCATTGATGTCTTCAGCGCGCTCTACGGCCTCAAGGGCTTGGGAGACCAGCGCATCCAGGTTTTCCATGTACAGACTCCAGATACGAAAATAGGGGAAGAGCTTTGAAGGCTCTTCCCCTATCGATGACGTTCAATGCCCGGCGACGCTAGCGCCGCCGGGTGATTGTCGCGGGTACTTAAGCCAGAACGGCTTTAGCTTTCTCGACAATCGCAGCAAACGCCGCTTTTTCGTTCACTGCCAGATCGGCCAGAACCTTACGGTCGATTTCGATCGACGCCTTTTTCAGGCCAGCAATCAGACGGCTGTAAGACAGACCGTTGGTGCGGGCACCGGCGTTGATACGAGCGATCCACAGTGCGCGGAACTGACGCTTCTTCTGGCGACGGTCACGGTAGGCGTATTGACCGGCCTTGATGACAGCCTGCTTGGCTACGCGGAATACGCGCGAGCGTGCACCGTAGTAACCTTTAGCCAGTTTCAGAATTTTTTTGTGACGCTTACGAGCGATAACGCCGCGCTTTACACGAGCCATGAGTAACTTCCTCTATCTTTGACCAGAATTAACGAACGCGCAGCATGCGCGCGACTTTCGCGACGTCAGACGGGTGCAGCAAGCTGCTACCACGCAGTTGACGCTTACGCTTGGTCGACATTTTGGTCAGGATGTGGCTCTTGAAAGCGTGCTTGTGCTTGAAGCCCGAAGCTGTTTTCAGGAAACGCTTCGCAGCACCGCTCTTGGTTTTCATTTTTGGCATGTTGGAACTCCGCATTCGATAAAATTACACATAATCATCAGGCCTGCCGTGCCCGGGAGATTACTTCTTTTTCTTGGGGGCGATGACCATCATAAGCTGGCGTCCTTCCATCTTAGGATGCTGCTCAACGGTGCCGTATTCAAGCAGGTCATTTTCAACCCGCTTCAACAGCTCCATGCCCAGCTCCTGGTGGGCCATCTCACGACCACGGAATCTCAGAGAGATCTTGGCCTTGTCCCCATCGGTAAGGAAACGTACCAGGTTGCGTAGTTTTACCTGGTAATCCCCATCCTCCGTCCCTGGACGAAACTTGATTTCTTTGATCTGGATCTGCTTCTGGTTTTTCTTGGCTTCGTTAGCCTGCTTCTTCTTTTCGAAGAGGTGCTTGCCGTAGTCCATGACCTTGCAGACCGGCGGTACCGCGTCTGCAGAGATTTCCACCAGATCCAGCTTCGCTTCATCAGCGATACGCAGCGCTTCATCAATCGAGACGATGCCAACCTGCTCGCCGTCTGCGCCAATTAACCGAACCTCGCGGGCCGAGATATTCTCGTTGATCGGGGCCTTCGGTACAGCACGTTTATCGTTTCTCATTTCACGCTTAATAGTCATTACTCCGATTCTTGGCGACCACGCCGGGAAACCGCTTGTGTCAGGAGCTCAGCGAATTGCGCGACGGGCATGGAGCCCAGGTCTGCGCCTTCGCGAGTACGCACAGCGACGGTTTGCGTTTCGACTTCGCGGTCCCCTATAACCAAAAGGTACGGGACCTTGAGCAAAGTATGCTCGCGGATTTTAAAGCCGATCTTCTCATTTCTCAAGTCCGACTTGGCACGGAAACCGCTACCGTTCAGAGATTTCTCAACCTCAAGGGCGAAATCGGCCTGTTTGTCGGTGATATTCATGACCACTGCCTGGGTCGGCGCCAGCCATGCCGGGAACACACCCGCGTAATGCTCGATGAGCATGCCGATGAAGCGCTCGAACGAACCGAGGATGGCGCGGTGCAGCATTACCGGGCGCTTGCGGCTGTTGTCTTCGGCGATGTAGCTGGCGTCCAGACGCTCTGGCAGGTTCGGATCGTACTGCAGGGTACCACACTGCCAGTTACGGCCGAGGCAGTCGCGCAGGGTAAATTCGATCTTCGGACCGTAGAACGCGCCCTCGCCCGGCTGGTATTCCCACTCCAGGCCAGACTCGTTCAGGGCATCGGCCAGGGCGCCTTCGGCGCGGTCCCACAGCTCTTCAGAGCCCACGCGCTTGGCTGGGCGGGTCGAGAGCTTCATGGCGATGTCGCTGAAACCGAAGTCCTTGTAGACGTCCAGGGTCAGCTTGATGAAGTCGGCGGCTTCTTTCTTCACCTGATCTTCGGTGCAGAAGATGTGCGCGTCGTCCTGGGTGAAGCCACGTACACGCATGATGCCGTGCAGGGCGCCGGACGGCTCGTTACGGTGGCAAGCACCGAACTCGGCCAGGCGCATCGGCAGGTCGCGGTACGACTTCAGGCCCTGGTTGAACACCTGCACGTGGCACGGGCAATTCATCGGCTTGACCGCGTAGTCACGGTTTTCCGACGACGTGGTGAACATGTTCTCGGCGTAGTTGGACCAGTGGCCGGAACGCTCCCACAGAATACGGTCAACGACCTGCGGGGTCTTGATTTCGAGGTAGTTGTTGTCGCGCTGAACCTTGCGCATGTACTGCTCGAGCACCTGATAGACGGTCCAGCCGTCCGGGTGCCAGAACACCATGCCTGGGGCTTCTTCCTGCAGGTGGAAGAGGTCGAGTTGCTTGCCGATCTTGCGGTGGTCGCGTTTTTCGGCTTCTTCGATGCGCTGGATATAGGCGGCCAGCTGCTTCTTGTCGGCCCAGGCGGTGCCGTAGACGCGTTGCAGCTGCTCGTTCTTGGCATCGCCGCGCCAGTAGGCGCCGGACAACTTGGTCAGCTTGAATGCCTTGAGGAAGCGCGTGTTCGGCACGTGCGGGCCGCGGCACATGTCGACGTATTCTTCGTGGTAGTACAGGCCCATGGCCTGTTCATCCGGCATGTCTTCGACCAGGCGCAGCTTGTAATCTTCGCCACGGGCCTTGAACACGTCGATGACTTCGGCGCGCGGGGTCATCTTCTTGACGACGTCGTAATCCTTCTCGATCAGCTGCAGCATGCGCTTTTCGATGGCGGCCATGTCTTCTGGGGTGAAGGGGCGCTCATAGGCGATGTCGTAATAGAAGCCTTCGTCGATCACCGGGCCGATCACCATCTTGGCGGTCGGGTACAGCTGTTTCACCGCGTGGCCGATCAAGTGGGCGCACGAGTGACGGATGATCTCCAGTCCCTCTTCATCTTTAGGGGTGATGATCTGCAGGGTGGCGTCGTGGGTGATCAGGTCGCAGGCGTCGACCAGCTTGCCGTCGACCTTGCCGGCCAGGGTGGCCTTGGCCAGGCCGGCACCAATAGAGGCGGCGACGTCGGCTACGGATACGGCGTGATCAAACGAACGTTGACTGCCATCGGGAAGAGTAATAGTGGGCATGGCGCCTCCTCTCCTAGTGGTGACCCCTACCAAAGGTCACGTGGGTTGGGATGAGCCAGTACAAGATCCGCGCTGTCTTTCTCGAGAGAAAGCCTGCCTCACAGTGGCAGAAGCCTTTCGGCTTACCAGGGGCGAACCAGAGTGACTGGAAGGTAAAAAACAGGTGAGCTGCACGTTGTCAGCTACAAGCCGAGCATGCTAGCACGCGGGGTTGGGCACGATGCAGAAATATTTGGAAATTACACAACCGGGGTGAACTTACGCGGAAAAATTCCTATCAGACTTTGGGAAGCATCCTACTCTTGATGAGACCTAAACCAAGGAGTGTCTGGTTATGAGATTTCCGTCTCTTCTGGCCCTGAGCGTTGCTGGCGCCCTGCTGCTGCCGGTTGCGGCCAACGCGGGTTCGTTCCCGGCTGGCGCGAAGCAAAACTACATGTCCCAGTGCATCGAGGCCGCCACCGCCCAGGGCCTGGACGCCAAGGCGGCGCAGCAGCACTGCAGCTGTGGCGCAACGGCTATTGAAAAGAATTTCAGCGATGAGCAGATCAAGGACCTAGACAGCAAGGATGGCGTTGACGCCAAGCTGATGCAGAAAGCACAAACGGTTGTGCAGCAAGCATGCATGAAGGGCTGAAACCATAAAGCCGCGATTCGACACCCATTGTTTGCGCTGGATCAACATCTGGCGAACGTAAAAGGCGCTAGATGCGCAGAATTAGACTATGATGTTGCCGGTGCTTCGGAGCCTCGGCAACATCGCACCACTGAAAAAATCAAATGTCTGGAGATTCACCCCATGTCCAATCGCCAAAACGGCACCGTCAAATGGTTCAATGATGAAAAAGGCTACGGCTTCATCACCCCACAAAGCGGCGGCGACGACCTCTTCGTACACTTCAAGGCCATCGAATCTGACGGCTTCAAGAGCCTGAAAGAAGGCCAGGCTGTTTCCTTCGTGGCCGAAAAAGGCCAGAAAGGCATGCAGGCTGCACAGGTTCGTCCGGAGTAATTCGGACAGCTGTAAAAAAACCCGCCCAAGTGGCGGGTTTTTTTATGGGGTTCGCAACGGCTTAGCCGCAGTTGACGCGGGTTACCACACCTTGCTCATCCACATTCAGGTTAAGGCGCTCGGAGCGGTACTCCAGGGTCACCACGTCGTGCGGCTTGAGAATACGGGCCATCTGCGAGCCACTGGCCTTGCGGGCCTGCTCCAGCAGGTCTGGGCTGCCCGGCTTGCCGATGGCAAAATCGGCACCGCTGGCTTCGCAGCGACCGTCGTTGCCTGCCGGTGCGGCAGGCGCACTACCAGCAGAATTGCCACCTGTACTGCAACCAGCCAGCACAGCAGCCACCGCCAGGGTCGCCAGGTAAGCACGGGTACGGAACATGAATCCTCCTAAAATCGATCTGGGCACTGTCTGATCCGACAGCTGCGCGCATTGTTTGTTGCAAAACCGCCCAAGTCTGCCTGAACATGCCGGTGGAGGCGAAATGCAATCGTGACTGGATTTTGCACAATACGCTTGGTTTGCCGCGCAAAGCTTTTTATTCTTATGTCGCAGAGTCATTGACGCAAAGGCATGATTTACTGCAAGAAGTGGAGCGCGCCGTGCCTCCCTCGAACATCAGGATCCGGTGTTCGCCCCTTCGTCCCAGGCCCCCAGTGAGAGCCTTTCATGAGCAGCCACAGCATCGACGCCGATATCAAGGTCAAATGGGCGGAGGGCCAGAGCGCCTACAGCCCCAGCACGCCGGAGGAGTTGCTACTGATTGCCATCGACCTGCTGGTGCGCGACCGCGGCAGCGAAGCGGCGCGCAGCTTTATGGACCAAGCGTTCGAGCGCTTCGCCAGGCATTCCCCTATTGCAATCGAGCCAGGCGCGCGCTGAGCAGGTCGAAAAAGCCCTGAGCATCCCCCTCCTCTACCCACATGACGTTGGCGGGCTGTTTCAGCACGCCATACCAGTCGGCGATGGTCTGGCCAAAGGTCGGGCCCTCGCGGCTGTCGATGGCTATGTGAATGCGTCGCCCACTGAACAGCTCGGGTTTTAGCAGGTAGGCAATGACACTGGCGTCGTGCACCGGGCCGCCAGGCATGCCGTACAGGTCCATGTCGTGGGTGATGTAGGCATTGAGAATATCCACGACCCGCTTGCTGGCCTGGTTGTTGACCGCCGCGAGTTGCTTGAGGCGTGCTTCGCTGGTCAGCAGCTTGTGGGTGACGTCCAGCGGCAGGTAAGTCAGTTGTATGCCACTGGCCAGCACCACCTCGGCGGCATGCGGGTCGGCGTAGAGGTTGAATTCGGCTGCAGGGGTGATGTTGCCGCCGTTGAAATGGGCGCCGCCCATGACCACGACTTCTTTGATGCCTTGGGCGATCTCCGGGCGCTGGATGAGTGCCAGGGCCAGGTTGGTCTGTGGGCCGAGCATGGCCAGGGTGATGCTGTGGGGTTGTGCGCTACCGAGGGTGTCGACCAGGTATTGCACAGCATTACCTTGGGCCAGCGGCTTTTGCGGCGCGTGGACTTGCACACCGGTCAGGCCTTCTTCGCCATGCACTTCGGCGGCGTAGATGGGCGTGCGCACCAGCGGGCGGCCGGCCCCGGCGTACACGGGGATGTCTTCACGGCCAGCCCATTCGCGGGCCAGGCGGGCGTTGCGCGAGGTTTTATCGAGGCGCACGTTGCCGGCCACGGTGGTGATGGCGCGGATGTTCAGCTCATCGGGCGAGGCCATGGCCAGGAACAGCGCGACCACGTCGTCGGCACCGGGGTCGGTGTCGATGATCAGGTCGCGCGGGGCGGCCTGGAGGGTGGTGGTGGTGGCTGCGGCCATGAGGGTGAGTCCTTGTAGCAGGGGTTTGAGCATGGGGCACTCCTGTTGCCTTGGTTAAAGGTTGCGGGGCCGCTTTGCGGCCTAATCGCCGGCAAGCCAGCTCCTACAGAGATTGTGAATACTTCGGCAAACTGCACAGGACCTGTGGGAGCCGGCTTGCCGGCGATCGAGGGCAGCGCCCTCGGCTAGAAGGTCACCCCGGATATCAGGGCAATGTTGCTGTACGGCTGGCACTCCCCCGTGCGCACCACGGCACGCGCACTGCGCGACAGCACTTTAAATTCCTCATGGCTCATCCACTCCCGCTTGCCCAGCTTACCCCGCAAGCGCTCAATCTCGACCAGCCCGGGTGGCACCACTTTCTGCATTTCCTCGGCCAGCACATGCCGCTCTACCTGCATCTCGCTCAGCACCACCCGCAGCACACTGGCAAAGTCCGGTATGCCCGGCGTCAGCGCCAGGTCGATCAGCTCGACGCCAGGCGGCACCGGCAGCCCGGCATCGCCAATCACCAGAATGTCACCATGCCCCAACCCGGCAATGGTCCGTGACAGGGCGATATTGAGCAGCGCGGTCTTTTTCATGGCTGCAGCTCCGAGAGGTAGGGAATCGACGGTTGCGCCCCCACGCGGGTGACCGACAATGCCGCGGCGCGCTGGCCGAAGGCGATTGCTTCGCCCTCCTCCAGGCCCCGCACCAAAGCTGCGGCAAAACCACCCACGAAGGTGTCGCCAGCGGCCGTGGTGTCCGCCGACTGCACCACCGGCGCGGGGAAGTGCTGATGGCCCTGCGCGGTCACCAACAGGGCGCCTTGGGCGCCGAGGGTGATAATCACTTTGCCAGCACCCAGTTGCAGCAATCGCTCACCGGCGCGCAGGGCGCTGCCCTGGTCGGTGACAGTGATACCGGTCAGTGCTTCGGCCTCGCTTTCGTTTGGGGTCAGGTAGTCGATATGGCCAAACCAGGTTGAGGGCAGCGGGCCTGTAGCAGGCGCCGGATTGAGGATGACACGCTTGCCCAGTTCGTGCCCCCTGGCCAAGGCCCAGGCCACGGTTTCGGCCGGCACTTCCAACTGACAGATGATGACGTCGGCCGCCTGCAGCAACTTGTCGAAGCGCTGCACCGACTGCGGCGTCAGCAGGCCATTACCACCCGGGATGATGACGATGCAGTTCTGGCTGGCGGCGTCGACGGTGATCAACGCCACACCGCTGGAAACCCCTTCGCACACGCTCACCGCCTGACAATCAACGCCTTCGCGCTCCAGCGCCTTGCGCAGTTGCTGGCCATAGGCGTCATCGCCGACGTTGCCGACCATCGCCACACTTCCACCCAACCGTGCCACCGCCACCGCCTGGTTGGCGCCCTTGCCGCCGGGCGCCGTGAAAAACGCCTCGCCAGGCAAGGTTTCGCCCGCCCGTGGCAAACGCTGGGCGCGGGCGACCAAGTCCATGTTGAGGCTACCGACCACCACTACCTTGGCATGCATAAGCGCTCCTTAGCGGTAATCATTGAACAGGTCCGGGCGTGGCCCGGTGGACTCGCGCTGCACGATGCGCGGGGCAACGATGCGCTGCTCTGCCGAACCCTGCCGAGGCGTGGCGATGCGCGAGAGCAGCAACGCGGCGGCGTTTTCGCCCAGCTCGCGGATCGACTGGCCCACGGTGGTCAGCGGCGGGTAAACGTAACGGCTGAGCTCGATGTCATCGAAGCCAATTACCGACAGTTCACCCGGTACGTTGATGTTGCGCTCGGCGGCGGCGCGCAGCACGCCAAAGCCGATCATGTCGTTACCGGCGAAGATCGCCGTCGGCCGGTTGCCGTCCAGCAACTGTGCGGCCGCGCCGTGGCCGCCTGGGCTGGTGAAATCGCAATGCAGCACGCGGCTGGGCTCCACCGCTACGCCAGCCTCTTGCAGGGCGCGACGGAAACCGGCCAGGCGCAGTTGGCTGACACCGGTTTCGGCCGGGCCGCCGATGTAGGCGATGTCGCGATGGCCAAGCTCCAGCAGGTGCCGGGTGGCCAGGTAAGCGCCGTGCTCGTGGTCGATGCGCACCAGGTCGGCGTCGACGCCGTCCAGCTCGCGGTCGACGATGACCATGGGCGTGCGCACGCAGGCCAGGCTTTGCAACAGGTCGCTGTCTTCACCTACAGACGCTACCACCAGGCCATCGATGCGTTTTTCCAGCAGCACACGCAGGTAGCTGCGCTGCTTTTGCGGGTTGTCGTCAGAGTTGCACAGGATCACGCAGTAGCCGTTGCGCTCGCAGGCGTCTTCGATCCCTCGCGCCAGTTCGGCGAAGTATGGGTTGACGCTGTTGGGCACCAGCAAACCGATGGTGGCGGTGCTGCGCGCCTTGAGCGAGCGCGCCACCGCGCTGGGTACATAGTCGAGCTCGACGATGGCGGCCTCGACCTTGAGCCGCACCTGTTCACTGACAGGGCGGGTCTTGTTCAACACATGGGACACGGTGGTGTAAGAAATACCCGCCAGTGCCGCGACGTCTTTAATGGTTGCCATGTTTTCAGTTCCGCCGGCCTGCACGCCGGCTACGGTAAGTGTCGAGCACCACGGCGATGACGATGACCGCCCCGGTGATGATGCGTTTTGTGGGTTCCGATGCGCCGATCTGCGCCAGCCCTGCGGCCAGCACTGAAATGATCAGCACGCCAAAGAAGGTACTGATGACCGAACCGCGGCCACCCATCAGGCTGGTGCCACCGATCACCACGGCGGCAATCACCTGCAGCTCAAGGCCGGACCCGGCGTTGGGGTCGGCGGCTTCGAGGCGCGAAATCTGGAACAGCGCAGCCAGGCCGGCGAGCAGCCCCATCAAGGCGAACACCAGCACTTTGTAGGGGCGCGGGTCGATGCCCGCCAGGCGCACGGCCTCTTCGTTGGTGCCGATGCCGATCAGGTAGCGGCCGAACACCGTGCGGGTCAGCACCAGTTGGGCCAACACGATCACCAGCAAGGCGATGAGGAATGCCGGCGAAATACCGAACGCGATCGGGTTGGAGAACCAGGCGTAGGCATCGCCGATATAGGCGGTGCGCGAGTCGGTGAACTGGTAGGCCAGGCCGCGGGCCATCTCCAGCACACCGAGCGAAACGATGAACGAGGGGATGCGCCAGGCCACGGTAACGCCGCCGGTGATGCTCCCGGCCAGGGCTGCCACGGCCATGCCGAGCAGCGCCGAGGGCAGCACGCCCCAGCCCCAGCCGAGAATGGCCACGCTGACCGTCGAGGCCGCCAGCGCCAGCACCGAGCCGACCGACAAGTCGATGCCGCCGATGATCAGCACGAAGGTCATGCCGACCGCCAGCACCATCAGGTCGGGGATCTGGTTGGCCAGGGTGCTGAAGGTGGCATAGGACCAGAAGTGGCTACTGAGGAACGAGAACAGCACGATCATCGCCAGCAGCGCGCCGGCCAGGCCCAGGTAAGTGCCCAGGCCGAAGTACGTGCCACTGCGGCGCACGGGGGCGGCGTTTTGGCTGTCGAGGGGAGTGGTTTTCATGCATCCATCCTGGGTGCTGCGTCATGCAGCAGTGCGTCACGTGTTTGATAGCCGGCAAAGGCTGCGGCAAGCAGTTGGTCCTGGCTCCAATGGTCGCGCTCGAAGGTGTCGATCAGGCGCCCAGCCGAGAGCACGGCAATGCGGTCGCAGATCAGCATCAGTTCGCGCAGGTCGCTGGACACCACCACCAAGGCCTTGCCTTGGCGCGCCAGTTCGGCCAGCAAACCGTAGATGTCGAACTTGGCGCCAACGTCGATGCCTCGGGTTGGCTCATCGAACAACAGCACCTGGCAATCACGCTCCAGCCAACGGCCGATCACCACCTTCTGCTGGTTGCCACCGGACAGTTCGCCCACGGCCTGGTGCGGGCCGGCGCTGCGGATGCGCATGGCCTGGATCTGGCGTTCGGCCAGGGCCATTTCAGCCTCGCTGTCGAGCACACCGGCGCGCGATACCGCGCCAAGGTTGCCCAAGGCGATATTGGCGCTGATCGACTGGGTCAACAGCAGGCCTTCGCCTTTGCGGTCTTCAGTGATCAGGGCGATACCGGCTTTGACGGCGGCTTTGGGTGAGTCGATGGTCACTGCCTGTGGCGGCTGGCCCAGGGCGATGCTGCCACTGTCGGCGCGGTCGGCACCGTAGATCAGGCGCAGCAGCTCGGTGCGGCCGGCGCCGATCAGGCCAGAGATACCGAAGATCTCCCCTGCCCTGACCTCGAACGACACCTCACGCACCTTGTCGCCCCGGCTAAGCCGGTCGACCTTCAGCAACGGCGCGCCAATCTCGCGGCGGCCCAGGTCGATGTGTTCGCCCAGCTCACGGCCGACCATCAGGTTGACCAGCTCGGCGCTGCTGTAGCGCTGGATCGGCTCGTCGCACACCAGCTTGCCGTCACGCAGCACGACGATGCGCTGGGCCACGCGCTGCAGTTCTTCGAGGCGATGGGAGATATAAACGATGGCCACGCCGCGTTGGCGCAGGCGTTCGATCTGGGTGAACAGCAGCTCCACTTCACGCGCAGTGAGCATGGCGGTGGGTTCGTCGAAGATCAACACACGGCAATCGCCGATCAGGTTGCGTGCGATTTCGACCATCTGCTGATGGCCGATGCCCAGCTCGCCGACCAGGGTGTCCGGGGCGATGGCGTCCAGCCCGACCTGGGCCATGGCAGCGGTGGCCAGTTGGCGCAGGCGCTTGCGGCTGATCCAGCCGAAGCGGCTGGGCAGGTTGTCGAGGAACAGGTTTTCGGCCACGGTCAGGGTCGGCAGCAGGTTGAGTTCCTGCATGACCATGCGCACACCGAGGCGCTCGGCCTCGCTGCGGCTGCCGGGCGCGTAGGCCTGGCCGCGGTAGGTCATGTGCCCGGTGGTGGGCACCTCGAGGCCACTGATGAGCTTGGACAACGTGCTCTTGCCAGCACCGTTCTCGCCCGTCAGGGCCAGTACTTCACCGGCGCGCAGGCTCAGGCCGACGTCACCGAGCACCGGCTGGGCGTAGGTCTTGCCCAGCCCGCTGGCGGCGAGCACCACTTCATTGGCCGTTGCAGGCATGGCCCTCTCTCCTGGCGGGTATCAGGGCTGGGTGATGAGCGTGACGGGGGTCTGGATGACATTGTCGGCATCCACGCCCGGCTTCTCACCGTTGATCATCTTCAGCGCCGCCTGGATACCGAACACCGCCTGCTGGCTGGCGGCCTGATCAAGCGTGGCGAGTACGCGGCCGTCCTTGAGCATGGGTTTGATGGCATTGATGTTGTCGTAACCGACCACTTGCACCTGGCCGGCCTTGCCTGCGGCGCGCACGGCCGACACGGCGCCCAAGGCCATGCTGTCGTTACCGGCCAGCAGGGCCTTGAGCTCGGGGTATTCGTTGAGCATGGAGGCGGCAACGGCGTTGCCTTTGTCGATTTCCCAGTTGCCGGACTGCACCGAAACGATCTTCATCTGCGCGGCTTCCATCGCATCCTTGAAGCCGGCGGTGCGCTGCTGGGCGTTGGTGGTGGTCGGCACGCCTTCGATGATGCCGACTTGGTCACCGGCCTTGAGCTTCTGCTGCGCCAGGTAGTCTCCCACCAGGCGGGCGCCTTTGCGGTTGTCGGGGCCTACGAAGGGTACGCTGATGCCTTTGCTTTTGAGCAGTTCGGGGTCTAGGCGGTTGTCGATGTTGATCACCACCACGCCTTGGTCCATGGCTTTTTTAACGGCTGAAACCAGGGCTTTGGAGTCCGCTGGCGCAATTACCAGGGCTTTGGCCCCTGCGTTGACCATCTGCTCGACGATGCGGATCTGCTCGCCGGTGTCGGTTTCGTTCTTGATGCCGTTGGCGATCAGGTCGAAATCATTGGCGTGGCTTTTTTGATAATCCTTGGCGCCGTCTTCCATGGTGCGGAAGAATTCGTTGGCGAGAGACTTCATCACCAAGGCGACTTTGGGCTTTTCTTCGGCGTGTGCAGCACTGAGCGGCAAGGCCAGGGAAAGTGACGAGACGACAGCGAGGGCCAGCAGACGACCGGGGAACGGCAGTTTCATGGACGATGACTCCGAATCTTGTGTTTTTTATCGGATCGCAAACGTTTGCGTTGACTCACTATGGAAACAGGACCTGGTTTTGTCAAATCCGTTTGGCTCTTAAGGGCGAGTCACGCCTGGCGCAGATTATCCGGAATTTTTCCGAAAAACCGAACAGGTTTTCCTATGCTTGTTCGGGATTCCGAATGAATAGGGCCGCTGCGAGCCCCATCGCGGGCAAGCCCGCTCCCACAGGTGCAGGGTTGCGCAGGCAAATACGGGCTCTTGCCAGGAATGGTACGAAACATGCGTTGTTTCTTGTGCGATACAGCAATCGCCTCAATAGGAAGAGAGAGAACAATAACTATGAATGCTGCACTTAAATCCTTCGCCCCCAGCGCACTCGCGTTGCTGCTGATCCTGCCGACCGCCGTTTCCGCCAAAGAAGCCGAAACCCAACAGAAGCTGGCCAACGTGGTCATCCTCGCCACCGGCGGCACCATTGCCGGTGCGGGCGCCAGCGCGGCCAACAGCGCCACCTACCAAGCGGCCAAACTGGGCGTCGACAAGCTCATCGCCGGTGTGCCCGAGCTGGCCGACCTGGCCAACGTGCGCGGTGAACAGGTGATGCAGATCGCCTCCGAAAGCATCACCAACGAAGACCTGCTGAAACTGGGCAAGCGCGTCGCCGAATTGGCCGACAGCAACGACGTCGACGGCATCGTCATCACCCACGGCACCGACACCCTGGAAGAGACCGCCTTCTTCCTTAACCTGGTGGAGAAAACCGACAAGCCAATCGTGGTGGTCGGCTCGATGCGCCCTGGCACCGCCATGTCGGCAGACGGCATGCTCAACCTGTACAACGCCGTGGCCGTGGCCAGCGACAAGCAGTCGCGTGGCAAGGGCGTGCTGGTGACCATGAACGATGAGATCCAGTCTGGCCGCGATGTCAGCAAGTCGGTCAACATCAAGACCGAAGCGTTCAAGAGCGCCTGGGGCCCGATGGGCATGGTCGTTGAAGGCAAATCCTACTGGTTCCGCCTGCCGGCCAAGCGCCATACGGTCAATTCGGAATTCGACATCAAGCAGATCAGCAGCCTGCCGGCCGTGGACATCGCCTACGGCTATGGCAACGTGACCGACACCGCCTACAAGGCACTGGCGCAGAACGGCGCCAAGGCGATCATCCATGCCGGTACCGGCAATGGTTCGGTGTCGTCGCGGGTAGTACCGGCGCTGCAAGAGCTGCGCAAGAACGGCGTGCAGATCATCCGTTCGTCCCACGTCAACCAAGGCGGTTTCGTACTGCGTAACGCCGAGCAGCCGGACGACAAGAACGATTGGGTCGTGGCCCATGACCTGAACCCACAAAAAGCCCGCATCCTGGCCATGGTCGCAATGACCAAGACCCAGGACAGCAAAGAGCTGCAGCGGATTTTCTGGGAATACTGAGTGCTGTAATACCAAGGCCGGTGCACGGGTTGCACCGGCCCTCCCCCGCAGCCCGGCCTACGGCTCGATGCGTTTGAGCTCGTTCAACAACCCCATCAGTTGCGCCAACTTGTCTTCGCCGAACTGCGCCTGGATCTTGCGGTAGTTGGCCTCCATGCCCTCGCGCATCGACTCGAAACAGGCCTCGCCGCGTTCGGTGAGGCTCACCAACACGCGCCGCGCGTCCTGCGCCGCCTTCTGCCGGCGCACCAGGCCATCGCGCTCCAAACGGCTCAACACCCCGGTCATGCTCGGTTTGAGGATGCACGCCAGGTGGGCGAGCTGGTAGCTCTCCAACTCACCTTGCTGGCTAAGAATACGAATGACTCGCCACTGTTGCTCGGTCAGGTCGTGTTCGTTCAGCAACGGTCTGAAAAATGCCATTGCCGCTTCCCGGGCCTGCAGCAGGCTCAATGTCAGCGAGGGTTGCGTCTTGGTCATGTGGGCGCCTGTGATTGGGGTACGACTGGCAAGATTAGGGGCATAGGCAAAAAGGGACAAGGCGCCTGGAAAGTGCAAGCTCTTCCATGGAAAACCCATTCAAGGCCGCCCGCCAAGCTGCGACCATCCGGATCAAACAACAACGACGCGATCCGGGCGGTACGCCATGGCCCTCTCACAACAACTCCGCTTGCCGCTGGCGGTATTCGCCGGGCGTGAGCTTGGCGTAACGGTTGAAGAACCGGCTGAAATAGGCCGGGTCCTTGAAGCCCAGCTGGTAGCAGATTTCGTTTGCCGTGCTGCCGGAGAACAACAGCAGGCGCTTGGCTTCCTGCATCACGCGTTCAAGCACCAGGCGCTTGGACGGCAAGTCGGCGATGCGCCGGCACACATCGTTCAGCCGCGCCTCGGTCACGCCGATCTGCTGCGCATAGCGCGCCAGGGGCCAATGCTCAAGGTAATGCGCTTCGATCAGTGCGTTGAAGCGGTGGAAGATTTTCAGGTCTTCGTGCCTGGCCGGGGTGGCCTCGCGCGAGTTGGGGCACAGCCGCAGCAAGCTGATCATGATCAGCCGGGTCAGCGACTGCAGCGCCGCATCGCGCCCCGGATGGGGCGTGGCAACTTCGTCGCTGAGCGCTTCCAGCCAGCGTTCGAGCCTGCGCGCCTCGGCCTTGTACGCAGCCGGCACCTTGGCCAGGGCAACGCAGGCAGGCCGCACCTGCACCCCGGCCGGCAACAGGCTGGCGTCGGCTTCGATCAGCTGCCAGACCAGTTGCTGACGCACCGTCAGCACATGGCCGTCGCTGTCTGGCTCGGTGACGAAGGCATGCGCCACCGTCGGCGGCGTCAGGAAGAACATCGGCCCGGCCTCGATGTACTGCTGATCGTCCAGGTAAACCCGCACCGTACCGGACTTCACGTAATGCACCTGGAAAAACCGGTCGTGCCGGTGCACGGGCATGTTGCGCCCGAAAAACCCGGCAAGGTTGCCCAGCCGGTCGTAGTGCACCTCGCTGTCGCTGTAGCGCTGGTCATAGACCTGGCCGATGTTGATGTTCGGAATGGGATGCCGATCACTCATGACTGCTTACCCGCAAAGCGCTTGCCCGTATTGACGATCACCCATGGTGCCCCGGCTGCTTGGCAGATGCCACTGGGTGAAGCCTTGACCTTCGTTAACATATTAACTATAACATTAACACATTAACAATCTCGGCAGGACGACCCTCGCCCTGCACCGCCTGGAGAAAAGCATGAGCCATGCCCTGCATGACGTTGCGACCGGCACCCTGTTCGGCGTTGCGCTGAACTACCAGGGTCTGCTGCAGCAGCACGAAGCGGCGTTTCACGAAGCGCCCTACAAACAACCGCCCGTCAAGCCGGTGCTGTTCGTCAAGACGCCCAACACCCGCAACCACCATGAAGGCAACGTGGTGTTTCCGGCCGGTGTCGAGCGCCTGCAACCGGGCCCTGCCCTGGGCGTGGTGATCGGCAAGGACGCCAGCCGGGTCAGCGCCGAAGACGCGCTGGGCTACGTGGCGGGCTACACCATCGTCAACGAAGTCAGCCTGCCTGAGACCAGCTACTACCGCCCTGCGGTCAAGGCCAAGTGCCGCGATGGCTTCTGCCCGGTCGGCCCCACCCTCGTGCCGGCTGCACAGGTGGCCAACCCCGACGCCCTGGGCCTGCGCCTGCGGGTCAACGGTGAAGTGCGCCAGCAGAACACCACCGCCAACTGCGTGCGCACGGTTGCCCAGCTGATCGCCGAGATCAGCGAATTCATGACCCTGCATGCGGGCGACATCCTCATTACCGGCACCCCCGAGGGGCGCGTCAATGTGCAGCCAGGCGACCGCGTCGATGTCGAGATCGATGGCCTGGGCACGCTCACCAACCACATCGTCGCCGAATGAGGACTGCACCTGTGAAACACGCCCGTATCCAGTTCGACGGCCAGGTCCATAACGTCACCGTCGAAGACGACCACCTGCGCCTGGCCGACGGCCGCCTGGTGCATGAAGACCAGGTGACCTGGCTGCCACCGGCCACCGGCAGCATGTTCGCCCTGGGCCTGAACTACGCCGACCACGCTGCGGAACTCGCCTTCACGCCGCCCACCGAGCCGCTGGCGTTCATCAAGTCGCCGGGCACCTACACCGGCCACAAGCAGGTCACCTGGCGCCCGGACAACGTCGCCTACATGCACTACGAGTGCGAGCTGGTGGCGGTGATCGGCAAGCAGGCACGTAACGTCAAGCGCGAAGACGCCCTGCAGTACCTGGCCGGCTACACCGTGTGCAACGACTACGCCATCCGCGACTACCTGGAAAACTACTACCGCCCCAACCTGCGGGTGAAAAACCGCGACGCCACCACCCCGGTCGGCCCGTGGATCGTCGATGCGGCCGACGTGCCAGACCCGTCCAACCTGAAGCTGCGCACCTGGATCAACGGTGAGCTGAAACAGGAAGGCAGCACCTCGGACATGATTTTCGACATCCCTTACCTGATCGAATATTTCTCCAGCTTCATGACCCTGCAACCGGGCGACATGATCGCAACCGGCACCCCAGAAGGCCTGGCAGACGTAGTGCCAGGCGATGAAGTGGTGGTGGAAGTGGAAGGCGTCGGTCGCCTGGTCAACCGCATCGTCAGCGAAGCTGACTTCTTCAAGAACAACAAGGCATGAGCAGCATGATCAAGCACTGGATCAACGGCCGTGAGGTCGAGAGCAAAGACACCTTCGTCAACTACAACCCAGCCACCGGTGACGCGATTTGCGAAGTCGCCAGCGGCGGTGCCGAAGAGGTCGCGCAGGCGGTTGCGGCGGCCAAGGAAGCCTTCCCGAAATGGGCCAACACCCCAGCCAAGGAACGTGCCCGTCTGATGCGCAAGCTGGGCGAGCTGATCGACCAGAACGTGCCGAAACTGGCCGAGCTGGAAACCCTCGATACCGGCCTGCCGATCCACCAGACCAAGAACGTGCTGATCCCGCGTGCCTCGCACAACTTCGACTTCTTCGCCGAAGTGTGCACCCGCATGGATGGCCACACCTACCCGGTCGACGACCAGATGCTCAACTACACCCTGTACCAGCCGGTGGGTGTGTGCGGCCTGGTAAGCCCCTGGAACGTGCCGTTCATGACGGCCACCTGGAAGACTGCGCCGTGCCTGGCCCTGGGCAACACCGCCGTCTTGAAAATGAGCGAATTGTCGCCGCTGACTGCCAACGAACTCGGCCGCCTGGCCGTTGAGGCCGGCATCCCCAACGGCGTGCTGAACGTGATCCAGGGCTACGGCGCCACCGCCGGCGATGCGCTGGTGCGTCACCCCGATGTGCGTGCGATTTCCTTTACCGGCGGCACCGCCACCGGCAAGAAGATCATGCAGACCGCCGGCCTTAAAAAATACTCGATGGAGCTGGGTGGCAAGTCGCCGGTGGTGATCTTCGAAGACGCCGACCTGGAACGCGCCCTGGATGCAGCGCTGTTCACCATCTTCTCGCTCAATGGCGAGCGCTGCACGGCCGGCAGCCGCATTTTCATCCAGGAAAGCGTTTACCCGCAGTTCGTCGCCGAGTTCGCCGCCCGCGCCAAGCGCCTGATCGTGGGTGACCCGACCGACCCGAAAACGCAAGTTGGCTCGATGATCACCCAGCAGCACTATGACAAGGTCACCGGGTACATCCGCATCGGCATCGAAGAAGGCGCACGCCTGGTTGCCGGCGGCCTGGAGCGCCCGGCCAACCTACCGGCGCACTTGGCCAAGGGGCAGTTCATCCAGCCCACCGTGTTCGCCGACGTGAACAACAGCATGCGCATCGCCCAGGAAGAAATCTTCGGCCCAGTGGTGTGCCTGATCCCGTTCAAGGACGAGGCCGAAGCACTGCAACTGGCCAACGACACCGAGTACGGCCTGGCCTCGTACATCTGGACCCAGGACATCGGCAAGGCGCACCGCCTGGCGCGTGGCATCGAAGCTGGCATGGTCTTCATCAACAGCCAGAACGTGCGCGACCTGCGCCAGCCGTTCGGCGGCGTAAAAGGCTCCGGCACCGGGCGTGAAGGTGGGCAATACAGCTTCGAAGTGTTCGCCGAGATCAAGAACGTGTGCATTTCCATGGGCAGCCACCACATCCCGCGCTGGGGTGTATAAAACCGTCTCGATCAAGCGGGTAACCCTGTGGGAGCCCACGGTGCATGGCACGGGCTGCGCCCGTGTTCGCGGGCAAGCCCGCTCTCACAGGCTTCTACACCCTAACAACATCCTCTTACCGGAGATTTCCATGGGCAAACTCGCTCTCGCTGCCAAGATTACCCATGTACCGTCCATGTACCTGTCCGAGCTGCCTGGCCCGCGTCAGGGCTTTCGGCAAGCCGCCATCGACGGGCACTACGAGATCAGCCGACGCTGCCGTGAGCTCGGGGTCGACACGATTGTCGTGTTCGACACCCACTGGTTGGTCAATGCCAACTACCACGTGCTCTGCGGCCCGCATTTCAAGGGCGTCTACACCAGCAACGAACTGCCACACTTCATCAGCAACATGGAATACGAGTTCCCGGGCAACACTGCACTCGGCCAACTGCTGGCAGCCGAATGCAACCGCTTCAACGTCGAGACCATGGCCCACCACGCCACCACCCTGGGCCCTGAGTACGGCACCCTGGTGCCGATGCGCTACATGAACCAGGACCAGCACTTCAAGGTGGTTTCGGTCTCGGCGCTGTGCACCTCCCACTACCTGGCCGACAGCGCACGCCTCGGCTGGGCCATGCGCAAGGCCGTGGAAGAGCACTACGACGGCACCGTGGCGTTCCTGGCCAGTGGCTCGCTGTCACACCGCTTTGCGCAGAACGGCCAGGCGCCGGATTTCGCCACCAAGGTGTGGAGCCCGTTCCTGGAAACCCTGGACCATCGCGTGGTGAAGATGTGGGAGAACGCTGAATGGGAAGAATTCTGCGGCATGCTCCCCGAATACGCCGCCAAGGGCCACGGTGAAGGGTTCATGCATGACACCGCGATGCTGCTCGGAGCCCTGGGCTGGTCGAAGTACGACGGCAAGGCCGACGTGGTAACGCCCTACTTCGGCTCGTCGGGCACCGGCCAGATCAACGCGATCTTCCCGGTCACCCCGCAGGATGGTGCTGCCATCCCCGCCGCGCAGGCCGCCAACCCGGCCGCGGTGGTGTCCACCAGCCGCCTGTAGTTCCGCTGCCTGGCCGCTCTGCCGGGCGGCCAGGCGTTTCTGCCAAGAGGATGCCCTTCATGCCACACCTGGTTCTGCTCTACACCCCCGACCTGGAAACAGACGCCGACATCCCGGGCCTGTGCCGTGCGCTGGCCAACACCATGCTCGAACAGCGCGATGCCGCCGGCAAGGCCGTGTTCCCCACCGGCGGTACCCGCGTGCTGGCCTACCCCGCCGCGCACTGCGCAGTGGCGGATGGCAACGGCGACTATGGCTTTTTGTACGCCAACCTGCGGATGGCCAACGGCCGCTCCGCGGAGGTTCACAAAGCGGTCGGCGACAGCCTGTTGCACGTGCTCAAACAGCACCTGGACGCGCTGCTCCAGCAGCGCCCCATCGGCATCACCCTGCAGATCGACGAGAGTAACGCGCAGGTCTACGACGCCAAGCACAGCACCCTGCACCCGCTGTTCAACAAACCGGCCTGAGCCAACGGCCGACACCTTTCACCGTCTCATCACACAACAAGTACAACAAATATGAGCACACTCGAGCACGCCTCGCGCAGCACGGCGCAAGCCACACTCATGGACAGTACACACCGGGCCGTCACCTGGCGGCTGATGCCGTTGCTGCTGGTCTGTTACCTGTTCGCCCACCTGGACCGCATCAACATCGGCTTCGCCAAGATGCAGATGAGCCAGGACCTGCACCTGTCCGACACGGTCTACGGGCTGGGCGCCGGGCTGTTTTTCATCGCCTATGCGTTGTTTGGCGTACCCAGCAACCTGATGCTCGACCGCGTCGGCCCGCGCCGCTGGATCGCCAGCCTGATGGTGGTGTGGGGCACACTGTCGACCTGCATGCTGCTGATCGAGAGCAGCAGCGCGTTCTACCTGCTGCGGTTTGCCCTGGGCGCGGCGGAAGCCGGGTTTTTCCCAGGCATTCTGGTTTACCTCAACCGCTGGTACCCCGCGGGCCGCCGTGCCCAGGTCACGGCATTGTTCGCCATTGCCGTGCCGCTGGCAGGCGTGGTCGGCGGGCCGCTGTCGGGCAGCATTTTGGCGTTCATGCATGACGCTGCGGGCCTGCGTGGCTGGCAGTGGATGTTCCTGATCGAAGGCGCCCCGGTGATCCTGCTCGGCCTGGTGGTGCTGGCGGTCCTGCCCGAGCGTTTCGAGCAGGTGGCCTGGCTCGACGCCCAGCAAAAGGCCGCCCTGCGCGCCCAGTTCGGCCAGGAAGAACAGCGCAAGCCGGTCACCTCGTTCGCCGGCATCCTCGCCAGCCCTGCCGTGTGGCTACTGGTGGCGGTGTACTGCGCAGTCATGCTGGCGGTGAACACGCTGGCGTTCTGGATGCCCAGCCTGATCCACACCGCCGGCATCGGCAGCGACGCCAGTGTCGGCCTGCTCAGCGCCGTGCCGTACCTGGCCGGCTGCGTGTTCATGCTGGCCTGCGGACGCTCGTCCGACCGCCACCGCGAGCGCCGTTGGCACCTGTCCATCCCCCTGCTGATGGCCGCGGCCGGTATCGCGATCGCTGCCCTCGCGCCCAACCAGGCACTGCCCGTATTGGCCGGCCTGGTGCTGGCAGGCATGGGGGCAAGCGCCGCCCTGCCGATGTTCTGGCAACTGCCTACGGCGTTTCTCAATGACCGCACCCAGGCTGCCGGCATCGCTCTGATCAGCTCGCTGGGCAGCATCGCCTCGTTCGCCACGCCCTATTTCATCGGCTGGGTCCGCGACACCACGCAAAGCGCCAGCCTCGCGCTGTATGTGCTGGCTGCGTTCATCACCCTCGGCGGCCTGCTGGTGCTGCGTACCCGCGCCGCCATCGTCAACCCTTGAACCTTGAGACTTCAACCATGCTCGATAACGCATTCATCCAACAGGCCGCCGAGCGGCTCGACCAGGCCGAGCGCTCGCGCGAACAGGTGCGCCAGTTCTCGCTCGACCAGCCTGCCATCACTATCGAAGATGCCTACGCCATCCAGCGTGCCTGGGTGGCCAAGAAGCTCGCCGCCGGGCGCAAGCTGGTCGGCCACAAGATCGGCCTGACCTCACGCGCCATGCAGGTCTCGTCGAACATTACCGAGCCTGACTACGGCGCGCTGCTGGACGACATGCTGTTCGATGAAGGCAGCGACATTCCGTTTGAGCGTTTCATCGTGCCGCGCGTCGAGGTCGAGCTGGCCTTCATTCTCGGCAAGCCGCTCAAGGGCCCGAATGTGACGGTGTTCGACGTGTTGGACGCCACCGAGTGGGTCATCCCGGCGCTGGAAATCATCGACGCGCGCATTCAACAGGTCGACCCGCAGACCCAGGCCACGCGCAAAGTGTTCGACACCATCTCCGACAACGCCGCCAACGCCGGCGTGGTCATGGGCGGGCGCGCGGTACGCCCCACCGAGATCGACCTGCGCAAGGTGCCGGCCGTGCTTTACCGCAACGGTGTGATCGAAGAGTCCGGGGTCAGCGCCGCGGTGCTCAACCACCCGGCCAAGGGTGTCGCGTGGCTGGCCAACAAGCTGGCCGCGTACGACGTCACCCTGCAGCCGGGCCAGATCATCCTCGGCGGATCCTTCACGCGCCCAGTAGCCGCACGGCCTGGCGACACCTTCCACGTCGACTATGACCTGCTCGGCTCGATTGCCTGCCGTTTCGTTTGAGGACTTGCCCATGGACATGCCCGTCAACCGCTTCAAACAACGCCTGCGCAGTGGCGAGCCGCAGATTGGCCTGTGGCTCGGCCTGGCCGATGCATACTGTGCGGAGCTGGCGGCCAATGCCGGCTTCGACTGGTTGCTGATTGACGGCGAGCACGCGCCGAACGACCTGCGCGGCATGCTCGCGCAGTTGCAGGCGGTGGCGCCCTACCCGAGCCAGGCGGTAATTCGCCCGGTCATTGGTGACACAGCGTTGATCAAGCAAGTGCTGGATATCGGCGCGCAGACCCTGCTGGTACCCATGGTGGAAACCGCCGCGCAAGCACGCCAGCTGGTGCAGGCCATGCAGTACCCGCCCAAGGGTATACGCGGCGTGGGCAGCGCTCTGGCGCGGGCGTCGCGCTGGAACAGCATCCCGGGTTACCTCGACCAAGCCGACGCGCAGATGTGCTTGCTGGTGCAGATCGAGAACAAACAAGGGCTGGCCAACCTGGATGAGATCGTTGCGGTCGAGGGCGTCGATGGCGTGTTCATCGGCCCGGCCGACCTGAGCGCCGCCATGGGCCACCGCGGCAACCCTGGGCACCCTGAGGTGCAGGCAGCCATCGAGGACGCGATCGTGCGCATCGGCAAGGCAGGCAAAGCGGCGGGTATTCTCAGTGCGGACGAGACGCTGGCGCGGCGCTACATCGCCTTGGGCGCGGCGTTTGTGGCGGTGGGGGTGGATACCACGGTGCTGATGCGTGGGCTGCAGGATCTGGCGGGGAAGTTCAAAGGTACGTCGGCGTCGGTGAGTGACGGGGGCGGGGTTTACTGAACAGCAATGGGGCTGCTTTGCAGCCCTTTCGCGAGCGAGCTCGCTCAGGGACCGCGTGATCCCTGGGGCGATGGGCCGCAAAGCGGCCCCTGGTTATCAACAGCTCACATCTGAATGATCGCCTTCAACACCGTCTTGAAGGTATCCAGCTGCTCTTCACTGAACTGCCCAAACACCTTGTCCTGCTGCTCCCTGGCAATGGTCCACAGCGCCTCGGTCTCATCCACACCTTTCACCGAAAGCCGCACCCGCCCCTCATCGTCAGCAATCAGGCCCTTGCGCTTGAGGTTGGCAACCGCTTCCTCGATCTCACGCGCAGGCATCGCCACTTCGCGCTGCAGGTCGTTGAGGCTGAGCCCGGCATCGTTCTCCAGCACCATCAACATGCGCGCCTCACTGGTACGCAACCCGGTGCTCAGTTGACGTGGCTGGTAATCACCCTGGTAGGCACGCAACGCCTGGGTCATCAGGTAGTACAGGTTGTGCTGCAGGCGGCCCTGGAAGTGGCTGCTCGGCGCCTGGCCCTCTGCACGCTGGGTCATGCGCGTGTGGGGCAGCACCATCGAATAGGCGCCTTGGTGGTACAGCAACGGCGAGCGGCCGAAGTCATCGAACGCCACCACCTTGCCCACCAGAATCCAGTGGTCGCCGCCGTCCAATTGCTGAAACTTCTCACACTGGAAGCGTGCCGAGCAGTCAGCCAACAGCGGTGCGCCCCCCGCCCCTTGCTGGTAATCGATGCCTGCGAACCGATCGTCCTTGGGCCGCGCGAAGTTGTTGGACAGCTCGATCTGGTCCGCCGCCAGAATGTTCACGGCGAAGTGCGACGCTTCTTCGAATACTTCATGGCTGGTGGAGCGTTTGTCGATGCTCCACAAGATCAACGCAGGCTCCAGCGAGACCGAGTTGAAGCTGTTGGCGGTGACGCCAACCTTACGCCCGCTGGCGCCAGCGGCGGTGACTACGGTGACGCCGGTGGCGAAGTTGCCCAGCGCGCGGCGGAAGGCTCGGCTATCGAAGGCCGTGGTGTTTTCAGTGGACATGCAAGACTCCCGGGCAGGCCAAGGGCCCGCCCTGTTTGTTGTTGTGGTTGTAAGGGGAATTGACCCGCGCGAGGGTCAGACCATCGCCGGATCAGGCTCCAGGCCCATCAGCTCGCGGCCGAGGATCTGCGCGCAAACGTCATAGTCGGTGTAGGCGTGGGCACCGGTCAGGTGCGCATCACGGAACAGCCGCTGCATCTCGTTGCTTTCAAACCAGGCGCCGCCGCCGGACGCTTCCATCAGCCGGTCTACCGCCTGGATACACATCTTCACGGCATAACCCTGGTTGGTCCGCCAGAACGCCAGTGTGGCGCGTGTGGGGTATTCGTGGCGCTCGCTGTACTCGGCGATTTCATCCCAGCTTTTTTCCAGCAGGGCACGGGCGGCGGCCACTTGATGGGTGGACTCGGCCAGGCGCATCAGCGCAGGGGTTGCAGCCCCCACTGCGGCGCCGGTGTAGGCACGTACGCGGTTGCGGGTTTTCTCGCGGAACACCTCCAGCATGCGCTCGGCGACACCGAGGCTGACGGTGGAAAAACCACTGGCGAAATACGGGCGGTACGGGGCGAAGAAGATCTTGCTGTCTGGGTACAGACCAAAGCCTGCCGACTTGCCTTCCATCATGTCCTTGGCCTTCTGGATGCGGTGCTCCGGCACGAAGGCGTCACGCACGATCAAGGTCTTGCTGCCGCTGCCGCGCATGCCCACGGCATACCAGTCATCACGGATTTCGTAGTCGCTGCGCGGCAGAACGGCAAAGCAGTAGTCCTGCGTACCTTCGGCATTCTTGCGGCGGAACCCCATGATCGCCCACTCGGCATGGTCACAGCCGGAACTCCAGCCCATTTCGCCGCTGAAGGTCACGCCGCCTTCGACTTCCTCGGTACGGCCAAAGGGCGCGATGCTGCTGCTGGCCGTGGCATCCGGGTTGGTTTGCCAGACCTCCTGCTGCAGCGTGGGCGAGAACATCGCCATCTGATGGCTGTGGGTGCACAGCAGGCTCATGGCCCACGCGGTGCTGGCGCAGGCGCCTGCCAGCAAGGCGATGCACTGGGCAAACTGCGGCAGCGAGATCTCCATGCCGCCATAGTGTTTAGGCAAAAAGGCACGGTGCATGCCGATGCTCTTGAGCAGCGCGATATTCTCTGCCGGGACACTGCGATCTTGCTCTGCACGCACCGCATTCGCAGCAATTGTCGGCAGGATCGACTTGAGGTCTTCCAGCAGGGGATTTGGCTTTTTCATGAACGGTCTCTTTATTATTGGAGAGTCAGCTGCGGCTGCGCACGCCCTGTGGCACAGGCGTTACGGTGCTATGGCACAGCCGGCAAGTCAGTAAAGACACGTTCAGTATGTGAGGTGCGAGTGCGCCTCGAAATGCACGTTACGGCGGGAAAATTGCACTTTCCATGGTGTTGATCAGCCGAGGTGCGGTGGGCTCTGGCGGGTCACGGTTTGATCTTTTTCATTTCGTGGAGCAGCTGCATCAGTTGCTGCAGTTTGTCTTCGCCGAACTGGCTGAGGATCCGTTCATAGTTGCGGGCCATTTCCTCGCTCATGGCCATGAACGCCTGCTGCCCCTTGTCGGTCAGGCTGATGAACACCCGGCGCTGGTCTTCTGGCGACTTGCGCCGGGCGACGACCCCATCGCGCTCGAGCCGCTTGAGCACACCGCTCATGCTGGGCTTGAGGATGCAGGCAAGCTCGGCAAGCTGATGGCTTTCCAGCTCGCCTTGCTGGTGCAGGATACGAATCACCCGCCACTGCTGTTCGGTCAGGTCATGGGCATTCAATGCCGGCCGAAAGAACGCCATCGTGGCTTCGCGAGCCTGCAGCAGGGTAAGGGTCAGAGAGGGTCTTGGTGTGGTCATGCGTGCCCGAGCATCATGGAAAGTGGCGAGCAGGCCAGTATGCCAGCCCGGGCTCATTAATACATTAACCAATCAGCCGCTGGCAGCCCTGTGCAACCGCTGCCAGTGGCACTGGCAGGCTGGTTACACTCGCTGGCAGGCAAGGACAAGACACCCGCCAATGTTCAAGCGCTCAATGGCCTCATGTGCCAGAGCGCTTGCCAAACGGCCCTATCACACTTCTATACAGCAGGCGGCGTCATGATCACCCTCGAGAGCCCGACCTATTACTCTGCGACCAAAAAGTACAACCTGAACTTCCCCACGCTGGAATGTGACATCGACGCCGATGTAGTGGTCATCGGGGGCGGCTTTTCCGGCATCAACACCGCGCTGGAGCTGGCGGAAAAAGGCGTGACCAACATCGTCGTGCTTGAAGCGCGCTACCTGGGTTACGGCGGCACCGGGCGCAACGGCGGGCAGATCATGGCGGGCATCGGCCATGACCTTGAGAAGATCCGGCGCAGTGTCGGCGACAAGGGCCTGCAGGAGATCTTCGCGATCAGCGAACTGGGCGCCGGCATCATCAAGGCACGCATCGCCCGCTACGACATCGACGCCGACTTCTGCCACGGCTATGGCTACATGGGCTTCAACAGCCGGCAGGAAAAGACCCTGCGCGCCTGGGAAAAGCAATTCAAGGCCATCAACCCACACGACGAGATCCGTTTTCTGGGCGGCTCGGATGTGCGGCAGATCATCGGCAGCGACGCCTACAGCAGCGCCCTGCTGCACATGGGCGGTGGCCACGTGCATTCGCTCAACCTGCTGCTCGGCGAAGCCCAGGCCCTGGTCGGCCACGGTGCGCGCATCTTCGAGCACAGCCCGGCGCTGGAGGTGACCTACGGTGAGCGTATCAAGGTGCGTACCGGGCGCGGCTCGGTGCGCGCCAGCAAGCTGCTGTGGGCCTGCGACAGCTTCCTCAACAAGCTGGAGCCCGAACTGCACAGCCGCACCATCAACACCTACGCCTTCCAGATGATGACCGAGCCTCTGCCGGAGGCGCTGATCGACCGCATCAGCCCGATCCGCGGTGCCTACAGCGATATCCGACCGGTGATCGACTACTACCGGGTCACCCGCGATAACCGCCTGCTGTTCGGCGCTGCCACGTCCTGCATCGAGCATATCCCGCTGGACCTCAAGGCGTGGAACCGTGCACTGATGCTGAAGATCTTCCCGTACCTCAAGGACGTGCGCATTGACCTGGCCTGGGGCGGCCCGATGGCCACCAGCGCCAACCTGTTCCCGCAGATCGGCACGCTGAGCAACCGCCCCAATGCGTTCTATGTGCAGGGCTATTCAGGCTTTGGCGTCACGCCTAGCCACATCATTTGCAAGATCCTCGCCGAAGGCATGCACGAAGGGTCCGCACGCTATGGCCTGCTCAGCTCGGTCAAGCATGCGCGAATCCTTGGCAAAGACCATTTCCGCCCGCTGCTGCTCACCGCCGGTAAGGCCGCGCACCAGCTGTCGGGCTATTTCAACGGCCGCCGTTAAACCTTTCCCTCTCATCACTGGAGCACTGCCATGACCCTCACCGCCGCCAAACAAGGCGTCCAACTGTCCGAACTCGACCCGTGGGGCAGCGTTGCTGACTTGGGCTCGGAGATTCTCGAAGGCGATGTCAACGCCTTCGGTAAGATGACCCACGGCGCGCCGACTGACCCGGTCAGCAGCGCCTACTTCGGCACCACGCGTGGCAAGTTCCGCATGGTCTACCCGTTCGACGAGCAGGCGGTGATCGTCACCGGCGAAATCCAGCTGACCGATGAATCCACGGGGCAAGTCACCCGCTTCAAGGCCGGTGATGCCTGGTTCGTCAGCAAAGGTACGCCGGTGCTGTGGGAGGTGCTGAGCGAATCGTTCGTCAAGCATTACCTGGCAGTGGCCTGAGGTTTGCCCCCGGATTGACACGACCTGGGTAGGAGCAGCCTTGTGCTGCGAAGAGGCCGGTGAAAACACAGTGAACTTACACTGCTTTCACCGGCCTCTTCGCAGCACAAGGCTGCTCCTACCTGGGTCGCGGTAAGCGCGTGTCAGGCCATGGCCTGGGCGCGGAAGTCCTTGGGCGATTGCTCGAACTGCTTTTTGAACGAGCGGCTGAAATGCGCCGAGTCGGTAAAGCCCCACTTGTAGGCGATCGAGGTGATCGACTCGCGCTTGAAGAACGGGTTGGCCAGGTCGTCCGCGCTGCGCTTCAGGCGCGCACGCTGGATGTAGCGGCAGACGCTGTCACCCTCCTCCTCGAACAGGCGGTACAAATGCCGAACCGAAATGTTCAGCCGGCCGGCCAGGTTGGCCGGTGTCAGCCCGGGCTGTGACAAGGACTCGTCAATCACCTGCTGCACATAGCTACGCAGGTTGGCCCCACTGAGCGGGCCAAGGGTGTGCGGCGAGTCGCCATTGCGCTCGAAACCGGGCTCCAGCAACGCAATGAATGCCGTCTGCAACGCATCGCCTTGCGCACCATCGCCACTGGCATGGTCGTCCTTGCACAGTTGGTCCATCAAAACATGCAGCATGCGCCCGCAGGCATTCGATGAGGAAATCTTGCCGAACATCGCACCGCTGCCTTGCACATGCTTGCGCACCTGCTCGCGGGAAAGGGCCAGCGAAACATGCTCGATCAACCCACTGGGGGTGATCTCGCAACGCCCGACAGAGTCCATCAGCAGCAACTCGCCCGGCGCCAGGCTGACCTGCATGCCGCCCTGCGCCACCGTCGAGTAGCCCATGCGCTGGCTGACCAGAAAGCAATGCTGGTCGTCGTCGAGGGTCGGGTTTTCGCCCAGGCGGCGGATGTTGCCGGCATTGGTGCGCAGATTGGCCAGTGGTAACCCCGCACGGGAAAACGTCGACACTTCGCCGATGAACAACGCCGGGTTGGAGGCCAGCTCGGTCTCGAAACGGCCGCAGATCTGCTGCATGTCCGTGGTCCAGCGTTCCAGACCCTGACGGTTGGGTTGTTGAGTGTGCATGGATGCCCTCGACGCAGAATTTGTTGTTATGCAGACATTGTTAACATGTTATCAATGGCCGCACAACTGTGATCTCTCGTCTGAAGCTTGAGCAAGGCACGTGCCAAAAAAGGCTTAGAGACGGGGTAGCGATTGCCCGAACAGGCCGAGGCAGGCCATCAGGTGCGCGCGTTGCGGCGGGCTGATCTGAATGTAGCGACGAAACGCTGGCATGCGGTTGACCACTTCGCTGCCGCCCATGTGTTCCAAGGTCAGCCACCAGTGGCCAGCGCGGCATTCCAGGGTCAGGCGCTTGAAATCCAGCGGCATCAGGGCGGCGGTCAGTTGCGCATTGTTCAGCAGTTGCTCACGTACCTGGGTGAAACGCGCCTTGTCGCCGCTGCGGTACACGCACGCCAGGCCAGTACGACGGATTGCACCCGCATGACGCATTTCAAGCGTTACCCCGCCCCCTTGCAGGGCAGGCAGGCACAGGCGGAATTCGCAGGTGACCACATGCATCAGCAAGTGTGCCTCGACACACTCACGTACCTCGGCACGCCAGCCCAGCGCCGGGTTGTCGATCACGCCGCGGGCGGGTTCCAGCAACTGCATGTGCACCTGCCCCAGGTTACGCGACAGCAGCCCCAGCGTGGCCCCGGGCCGGTAGCCGGCCGGGGCACGCGGCGCCAGCAGGCGATCACGCAAACGTCTGATCATGGTGCAGGTGCTCCACTGCATGGCCCGGCTCTGCCGCAAATTCTTTTTCCAGCACATCCTCGACCCGCGCCGGCTTGAACGGGTTGACCTTCTGCACGCACAGCGTCCAGAACAGCGCATAGGTAGCGGTGCCGGCCAGCATGATGGCGAACGGCACATAGATGTCGGCCGGGTTCATGCCTGGTGGGGTGATGAACGCCATGCCAATGACGATACCGCCACTGGAAATGATCTGCGGCAGCGGGAACAGTGGCGAGCGGTAGGCCCGTGGCAGGTCGGGCCGGCGGATGCGCAGGATCACCACCGACAGCGTCACCAGCAGGTATGCCGTGCTCCAGGCACACACTGCCGCCAGCACCAGGTGCAGGATGTTGTCCGGGTTGCCGCCCAGGTACCAGGCGTGCAGGCAAGGGATCAGGGCAACCACAAGAATGCACAGCAAGGGCGTCTTGAACCGCGGATGCAGGTAGGCGAAAGCCTTGGGCAGCGCGCCGTCCACCGCCATGCCGTACAGGATGCGAGGCACCCCGGCCATCAAGGTGTTGATGGTGGCGGCGCCGGCAAACAAAAAGCCGATACCCAGCCACACCGGGCCGATATCGCCCATCACCTGTTCAGCGAAACGCGGGATGGCCATGGGTGTGTCGAGCAAGTGCACGCCGCTGGCAGCATCGAGCACGACGTTTTCCACCTGGCGCTTCATGGCTGCGCCATAGATGAACATGCAGCTGGCCACGCCAAACAGGCCCAGCGCCATGGCCCGCGGCAACACCCAGGCCGAACGGCGCAGCTCCGGCGCCAGCGGCGTGACGAACTCACAGCCGACGAACATGAACATGGCCATGCCGATCAGCGAGAGGATGGTCATCAGGTCGGTGCCGACCAGCGACGCCCCGAACGGCCCTTCCAGCTCGACCGCCGGTGCGGCGATCAGGCCCAGCACGCCGAACACCATCAGCGTGGTCCACATGCCGAAGGTCAGGATCACTTCGGCCCGGCTGAACGCACTGACCCCGAAGGCATTGAGCACGGCGAACGCCAACACGAAGCAGACACCCAGCAGCCACGAACCGCCCGCCGACTCAGCCAGGGTGTTGAGGTGCTCGAAGTTCACCAGCGCCATGACCCCCGACAGGATGGTTTCGGCAGTACCGGCGAACACGTGCACGATCAGGTAGGCCGACAACGTGCCGGTGATGGCGAAGAAGCGGCCCATGCCGCAGTTGATGTAGTCGTAGACCGACCCTGTGGTTGGCAAGATCGAGGCCGCTTCGGCAAAGGTGGTCGACTGCGCCAGCATCATCAATGCCGCGATGACCATGGCCAAGGCGAAGGCACTGCCGCCAATGCCAAACCCCATGGTCGCGGTGAGGATCACCGGGCTGGCCATGATCAGCCCGACGGTGCTGGCCAGCGCCGTAGGAAAACCGACACTGCCCCGGTTGAGATGCTCGGTGAGCTTATTGTTGAGTGACATCGTTATGCCCCGGCTTGTTTTTGTGGCGTTGAACGCGGCAAGTGAACCTGCACGCACGGCTGTTGTTTGCCTCCCTGCGTCATCACTGTGCGCCGCAGCCGGCGGGGCGTCTTGCCCATGGCTGCCGTGGCCCTTGTTGCTGCCTGCCAGCACCTGCATGCCTGGCAGGCAGCGTCATGCCGCCGTCAGGGAGATGCAAGATCAGCACCGGGCCCGTTCACTATGCTCGACGCTTTGGCGGCCGGTCAGGCCGCGTTCCTCTGCCTCAGGAGCCAGCATGAGCGACATTACCCTTCTTCCCGCGGTCACGGCATTCTTGGCCCGCCGACATGGCGTGTTCATTCACGGCCACTCCGTCGCCAGCCAATCTTCCTCGACCCTTGCCGTGGTCAACCCGGCCAATGGCGAAAC
Organism: Pseudomonas sp. LAIL14HWK12:I7; assembly: GCF_000483465.1. Classification (NCBI taxonomy): domain Bacteria; kingdom Pseudomonadati; phylum Pseudomonadota; class Gammaproteobacteria; order Pseudomonadales; family Pseudomonadaceae; genus Pseudomonas; species Pseudomonas sp. LAIL14HWK12:I7. The sequence continues at coordinate 21,185 of NZ_KI519606.1, read as the reverse complement.
CCTCGCGCGCATCGCCGATGCCAACCAGGCCGACATTGACCATGCCGTGAGTTCGGCGCGCCAAGGCTTCAGCACCTGGTCGTGCACCAGCCCGGCCGCCCGCGCCGGCGTGCTGTTCAAGCTGGCCGACCTGCTGGAAGCCAACCGCGAAGAATTGGCCCAGCTAGAGACCTTGCAGTCGGGCAAGCTGATCGGCATCGCGCGCGCGTTCGAGGTAGAGCAGGCCGCGCATTTCTTGCGCTACTACGCAGGCTGGGCCACCAAGATCACCGGCCAAACCATCACCCCGTCCCTGCCCTCGTTCGCCGGTGAGCGCTACAGCGCCTTCACCCTGCGCGAACCGATCGGGGTGGTGGTGGGCATCGTGCCGTGGAACTTCGCCACCATGATCGCCATCTGGAAGCTGGCCTCGGCGCTGACCACCGGCTGCAGCATCATTCTCAAACCCAGCGAGTTCACGCCCCTGACGCTGCTGCGCATCGCCGAACTGGCCAGCGAGGCCGGCCTGCCACCGGGCGCCCTCAACGTACTGACCGGCGGCGGCCTGGTGGGCAAGGCGCTGGTCGAGCACCCCGGTACCGACAAGGTTTCGTTCACCGGCTCCGTGCCCACCGGCATCGCCGTCGGCCAAGCCGCCATGGGCGCCAAGCTGACCCGTGCGACACTGGAACTGGGCGGCAAGAACTCGGTAGCGTTCCTGCCCGATGTAGCGCTCGACAAAGCCGTCGACGGCATCATTGAAGCTGGCTTTCTGCATTCCGGGCAGATCTGCGCCGCCGGTGAGCGCTTCTTCGTCCACCGCTCGCGCATCGACCCACTGCTTGACGCACTGTGCCAACGCCTGGGCCAGCTGAAGGTCGGCTCGCCGCTGGATGAATCGACCCAGTTCGGCCCGGTAGCCAACAAGCCACACCAGCAGAAGCTGGCCGAATTGTTCGCCACCGCACGCGCCGAAGGCAGCCAGATCATTCATGGTGGGCACATTGGCGATGGCCCAGGCTGCTTTGTCGAGCCGACGGTGATTCTCGCCAAGGGCGCCAGCGACACCCTGCTCAACCAGGAAACCTTCGGCCCGGTGGCGACCTTCTTGCCGTACGACGACGAAGACGAACTGTTGCACCTGATGAACGCAACGCCCTACGGCCTCAGCGCCAGCCTGTGGACCAACGACCTGGGCAAAGCCATGCGGATGGTCCCGCACATCCAGGCCGGTACGCTGTGGGTCAACATGCACACCCTGCTCGACCCCGCCGTGCCTTTCGGCGGTATCAAGGCGTCCGGCATCGGCCGCGAGTTCGGCTCGGCGTTCATCGATGATTTCACCGAGCTCAAGTCGGTGATGATCCGTTACTGAAGCGCCCTGCTGCATGCACCTGGCCAAGGCGGGCAAGCGCCTTGGCAGCCACGAACAAGACCCCACCCAGCCATCCACGCACTAATAGGCCGTCGCAGCCAACCGCGACGGCGCCTCGCCCCAACGAGGCTGCCCCCGAACAACAAAGGCCGCCTTGCGAGGTGCCGAGAACAATCGAGGGAAGTGCAATGTTCAAACCGCAACGGCTGTCCACCCTGGCCCTGGCCACGCTGCTGGCCAGCCAGGCCGCGCCGGCCTACGAACTCTACGCCGACGAAGACAGCCACGTGAATGCCGACATGCTCGCGGTGTGGGGCATGTTCAACAGCCGCAAGAATTATGACGGCACGGCCGGTGGCTCGACCTGGCGCGAGGGCTTCATCAAGTATGGCCTGAGCGGTGACCAGGGCCTGGCAGGCAACGGCAGCCTCTATGGCGCCTTGAACTGGGTGAGCTCCGCCACCTGGGGCGATGGCGATGCTGCCGGCAACACCGATGGTTCCGAGCGCACCACCAAGATCGAGGACGCCTACCTGGGCTGGCGTTCTGGCGACCTGCTGCCCTGGCTGGGCAAGGATGGCGTAGACCTTTCTGGAGGGCGGCAGGTGGTCCGCCTGGGCAGCGGCTTCCTGATCAACGACGACGGCCCGAACCTGGGCAACGGCGTGGCCGACGGCCACCTGGACCGCGGCGGCGCCTACTACTTGGCGGCGCGTCACGCCTTCGACCGCACTGCAGTACTGCGCCTGGGCGGGCAGGATGGCCTGCATGGCAGCCTGCTGTGGCTGAAGTCCGATAACCGCGCGCAGGCCGAAACCGAACTGGCCGCCGGCACCCTGGACTACACCCATGCTCTGGGCACCTTGGGGCTGACCTGGGTGCACGGTATCGACGTCACCGACCAATGGGCCAGCGCGTTTCAGAAAGCGCGTGAGGGCATGGACGTCTACAGCCTGCGTGGCGAAGGCAACGCCGGCATCGACAATGCCAGTTTCGCCTTCGAATACGCGTGGCAAGACAAGCAAGGCGGCCCGGAAAAAGCCTGGTACCTGCAGGCCGGCTATACCTTCGCCGACCTGCCTTGGGCACCCCAGGTGACCTACCGCTACACCCGCTACTCGGCAGGCTGGGACGCGCTGTTCAGTGGCCTGTCCAGTGGCTATGGCACCTGGTTCCAGGGTGAAGTCGCCGCCAACTATGCCGGGCCCTTCAACAGCAACACCGGCATCCACCATGTCGGCGTGAAGGCGACACCGCTGGAAAACCTCACGGTCGGTGCGCTGTATTTCGACTTCGACACGGTGCGTACCCGCGACAGCCTCAACCTCGATGCCCGGGAGCTCGACCTTTACCTGGAATGGGCGGTCAACGACCACGTGATCATCAGCCCGCTGGTGGGCCTGTATCAGCCCCGCAAGGACGAGCGCAACGGCGGCAATCAGGTGGGCGGCAACGGCACCAACGTCTACAGCCAGCTGACTGTCGCGGTGCCGTTCTAGATCAGCACATGAGCCACTGTAGGAGCAGCCTTGTGCTGCGAAGAGGCC